>NZ_CP145732.1:3736500-4359250 GCF_036884845.1 Pseudomonas sp. MAG733B | reverse complement strand
GGTTGTTGTCCAGTGCGGCCTGGAATTTGTTCTTCAGGTCGAGGACTTCTTCGTCGCCCTTCATCAGCGGTGTGACCATGACGTTGCAGCCGTTGGCCACGGCAAAGTTGTGCGAGTCCGGGTCGCGTGCGGCGATCCACATCGGCGGGTTCGGCTTCTGGATTGGCTTGGGTACGCTGGTGGACGTCGGGAATTTCCAGATGTCGCCGTCATGGGCGTAGTCGCCTTGCCACAGTGCGCGCACCACCGGGACCATTTCCCGCAGCGCCTGGCCGCCGCTCGATGCGGGCATGCCACCGGCCATGCGGTCGAATTCGACCTGATAAGCGCCCCGCGCCAGACCGACTTCCATGCGCCCGTTGCTGATCACGTCGAGCAACGCGCATTCACCCGCCACCCGGATCGGATGCCAGAACGGCGCGATGATGGTGCCGGCGCCGAGGTGAATGGTGGTGGTCTTGCCCGCGAGGTAGGCCAGCAGTGGCATCGGGCTTGGCGAGATGGTGTATTCCATCGCGTGGTGTTCGCCGATCCACACGGTGCTGAAACCGCCGGCCTCGGCCATCAGGGTCAGTTCGGTCAAGTCTTCGAACAACTGACGGTGGCTGACGCTTTCGTCCCAACGTTCCATGTGTACGAACAGGGAAAATTTCATGACGCTTTCCTCGGATCTTTTGTTGTTGGCCCGTCGACAGCGGGTCTGTTGATTATTGGAATACCTTATTAAGTATCAGGTCAGGCGAGAACCGGCAGCGCGCCCATCTTGCCGTGGCAGTACACCAGTGGTCCGGCGTTGTGCTGGGGGACGATCAGATTCTTCACGGCGCCGACCATGATGGCGTGGTCGCCGCCTTCATATTCGCGCCACAGTTCGCATTCGATGACCGCCGTGGCGTTGGCCAGGATCGGGTTGCCCAACTCGCTCAACGTCCACTCGATCCCTTGCGCCTTGTCTTTGCCTTTGCGTGCGAAGGCATAGGCTTCGCTCTGCTGGCCGCCGGACAGCACATGAATGGCAAAGCGTTTGTTCTTGATCAGGACCGGGTAGGAATCGGAGTTGTAGTTGGGGCAGAACAGCACCAGTGCCGGGTCCATGGACAACGAACTGAAGGCGCTGGCGGTGAGGCCGACGATCTGGCCGTCGTCATCGAGCGTGGTGATCACGGTTACGCCGGACGGGAACGAACCCATGACTTGTTTGTAGACGGCGGCATCGATCATTGGTCTGTCCTCGGGTGGTGTGACGCGATTCTTATGTGTTTGTAGGTCTGATGGTATACCGTAATACATCGTTTGCAAGATCTTTTTTGATGGACCGATAAACGTAAGGGTTTCGTCGGAAACTCAATGTAGACGGGGCTTTCAGCTATTCAGCGGTGACAGGCACCAGGCAGGATGGCGTATCAGATGGGCTTCCACACAGCGGATCAGTCTTGTGAAAATGTTGGAATACCATAATATGGTTTGCATCTGAGGGGCGGCCAGAGAGTCCCCCCGGTTTGGCTTCATACAAAGATAAGAACAGACAAACTCGAGTTCATGCATATGTCCCAGATGTCCCGGCAAGACCCGTTGATCGAGAATCACACAGTCGACTACGTTCCCCTCGCAGAGCGCCACGGGAAGGCCCGCGATCTTTTCACCTTATGGTTCAGCACCAACATCGCGCCACTGCCTATCGTCACCGGCGCCATGGTGGTTCAGGTGTTCCATCTCGATCTGTTCTGGGGTTTGCTGGCGATTGCCCTGGGGCATATGGTCGGCGGACTGGTGATTGCCCTCGCGTCGGCCCAGGGGCCACGCATGGGGATTCCGCAAATGGTCCAGAGTCGCGGCCAGTTCGGTCGTTATGGCGCGCTGTTGATCGTGTTCTTCGCCGCGCTGATCTACATCGGCTTCTTCATTTCAAACATCGTGCTGGCGGGTAAATCGATCGTCGGTATCGCACCTTCAGTGCCAGTGCCGGCCAGCATCCTGATCGGCGCCCTCAGCGCCACCGCGATCGGCGTGATCGGCTACCGCTTCATTCACACGCTCAACCGCATCGGCACCTGGGTCATGGGCAGTGCGTTGCTCGCCGGGTTCCTCTACATCTTCGCCCATGATCTGCCGGCGGATTTCTTCACCCGCGGCGGTTTCAACCTGTCCGGCTGGCTGGCCACGGTGTCGCTGGGGATCATCTGGCAGATCAGCTTTTCGCCTTATGTCTCGGATTATTCGCGTTACTTGCCAGCCGATATCGGCATTACCCGTCCGTTCTTCGCGACTTATTTGGGCGCGACCCTGGGCACGATCCTGTCGTTCACCTTCGGTGCGGTGGCCGTTCTCGCGACCCCGGAAGGCACCGAAGCGATGGCGGCGGTGAAGCAGTCCACCGGTTGGCTGGGACCGATTTTGATGGTGCTGTTTCTGCTCAACATCATCAGCCACAACGCCTTGAATCTGTATGGTGCGGTGCTGTCGATCATCACCTCGTTCCAGACCTTTGCGAGTCAATGGACGCCGAGCATCAAGGTGCGTGTGGTGCTATCGAGCGTGGTGCTGGCGGGCTGCTGTGTGGTGGCGTTGGGCGCGTCGGCGGATTTCATCTCGCAGTTCATCGGCCTGATTCTGGCGCTGTTGCTGGTGTTGGTGCCGTGGGCGTCGATCAACCTGATCGATTTCTATGTGATCAAACGCGGCCACTACGACATCGCCTCGATCTTCAGCGCGGACGGCGGGATCTACGGACGCTTCAACCTGCATGCGATCGTCGCGTATTTCATCGGCATCATCGTGCAGCTGCCGTTCGCCAACACCTCGTTGTATGTCGGGCCGTACGCCAATCTGGTCGAAGGCGCGGACCTTTCCTGGCTGGTGGGGTTGGTGGTGACTTGTCCGTTGTATTACTGCCTGGCGACGCGGGGGCAGGGGCGGGAAAAGCGGGCGGCGAAACTGGGTTTCACCGACTAGCACAACTCGTTGTGTGTTTACTGAAATGCCCGGCACTTTGTCCGGACATTTTTGTTTGCTGGTACGCGTAGGTGAATTCTTAGGGCGATCGCGGAATTTTCTGACGCTTTTTTAGGGTTGGCGGTCGGAAATGCGGCGTTTAGGATTTGGCTTTTCTGAAGTAACCATGCCATATCCAGCGGGCTGTACTTCATCCAGGCAACAACGACAACGAGCCACATACCGAATAGACTCCAACACATTGATTCCGGAGGTCACCATGAGCGCCGAACGTTCCCCCATCGTTTCCGAGTTTGAAACCGAAGAACAGGCCGCCAGCTATGACCGTTGGTTCCGTGCCAAGGTACAGGCTTCACTGGATGATCCGCGTCCAAATGTTCCGCACGATCAAGTGATGGCTGAAATGCGAGCCCTGATCGAATCGAAGCGCAAAAAACGGGATGCTGGTTGAGTGGCGGCCCGAAGCAAGGGCTGAACTTTGGCAAATCCTTAATTATATTGGCGATCGTCACGTTGTAGCGGCCAGCGACCTGGGGCAGGCCATCGAGATGGTTACATCGGTTCTCCCAGAACACCCCTATCTGTATCGATTCGGTCGAGTGCCCGGTACTCGAGAAATTGTTGTGCACCCCAACTACCTGGTGGTCTATCGAGTGACGGACCGAATAGAGATCGTGAGTGTGTTGCATGCTCGCCAGGAATATCCCCTAACTTGAACTCCTCAGGAGTCGAGCACGCATCGAAGCCTCATCATTTTATTGTTGGAAGCGTTGTGCGCAATAAGCAGTAACAGGGCTGCTTTTGGCATCGGCTGTCCGGACTAAAACGCGCTTTTGTCTCTGAAACATTGCCTGCGTGAAAATCATCGTGTATTTTTTCATGAAATTAAAACTATAAAATTTCATGGAGCCGGAATGTTTCAGCAATCCACGCAGCATGTCGCCAGCTATTACGCCCATACCTGCGCCGATCGCCTGGTCAATCGGCCGGCACTGGAAGGCGAGCAGGACACTGAAGTGCTGATCATCGGCGCCGGCTTCAGCGGTTTGCACACGGCACTGCGCCTGGCGCTGGCCGGCAAGCGCGTGACACTGCTGGAAGCCAGTCGGGTGGCGTGGGCGGCTTCGGGGCGTAACGGCGGGCAGGCCATTCTGGGTTGGTCCTGTGACATGCCGCCGCTGGAAGCTGCACTGGGTTATGAGCGCGCGCGGCGGTTGTGGGACGGTATGCGTTGGGCGGCGCGGGAGTTACGTGAACTGCCTGCGCGTCATGGTTTCGATTGCGACTATCGATCTGGTCACCTCTGGACGTCTGTGATGCCGCGACGGGTCAGCCTGCTGACGGAATGGCAACACGAGGCCAGCCACAAATGGGGTCACGACGCTTTGCAGTTCATCCCGTGCGAGCAACTGCCGGAGTGGGTCGCCAGTGAGCGTTATCAGGCAGGGTTGTTCGATCCTGAAGGCGGGCACTTGAATCCGCTGAAACTGGCGCTCGGTCTGGCCGCCGCGATTGAGCGGGCCGGGGGCGTGATTCATGAACAAAGCAAAGCGCTGAATTATCACGAGGACGCCAACGGCTACGTGGTCACCACTGAACGCGGTCGCATTCGCGCCGACGTGTTGGTGCTGGCGTGCAACGCTTACCTTGATCGGCTCGACCCGCAGCTATCGAGTTGCGTGTTGCCGGTTGGCACTTATCAGGTGTCCACCGCGCCGCTTTCCGAAGCGCAGGCCACTGCGCTGTTACCGAGCAATGTGTGCGTCACCGACAACCAGTTCGTGCTCGATTATTTCCGCCGCACGCCGGACAACCGGCTGCTGTTCGGCGGTGGCTGCACTTATCTGGGCGGGATGCCGAAGGACATCGCTGGCGCAACCCGGCCGTGCCTGGAACGGGTGTTTCCCCAATTGAAAGGCGTCGAGTTGGAGTTCGCCTGGGGCGGTCACATCGACCTGACCCTCAAGCGCACGCCGGACATCGGTCGACGTGGCGATTTGTATTGGCTACAGGGCTATTCCGGTCACGGCGTACTGCCAACCCTTGCCGGGGCGCGGGCAGTCGGCGATGCGATTCTCGGTCAGCCGGATGAATTGGCGTTGTACCAAGGGTTGAACAACGGCAGTTTTCCCGGCGGCAAGTACATGGCGGCGCCACTGGAAGCCATCGGCAAAGCCTGGTATCGGCTGCGCGACAGCATTTGAAGCAGTAATTTCTGGAAGCCTTTAGATGGACATGCAAGAAGAGATTTCGGCGCTGGCGATCCTGATCCAGGACCTGCGCAAGCACAAGAAATACACCCTCAAGGAACTGGCGGACAAAATCGGCCGGTCCGTGGGGTTCCTGTCGCAGGTTGAGCGCGGTTTGTCCCGCCCGACGGTGGCGGATTTGACCGCCATCAGCGAAACCCTCGGCGTGCCGACCACCTACTTCTACAGCCTGCCCAAACCCAAGGCCCTGCCGTGGGTGACTCGCCCCGACGAGCGCCGCACGCTGTACTACGCCGACGGCATCACCGACATCATGGTCTCGCCGAAAATGCGCGCGACTTTTTCCATGCTCGAAAGTCAGCTCGAACCGGGCGCCAGCAGTGGCGACCGGCACATGAAAGACAGCTCGGAGCAGGGCGGCTATGTCCTCGAAGGGGAATTGACGCTGTGGCTGGATGACGATGAGCCGGTGACCCTGCGTGCCGGCGACAGCTTTCAACTGGCCAGTCATGCCCATTGCCGCTACGGCAATCTGTCCGATCAACTCACCCGCGTGCTTTGGGTTTACACCTGATAAAAACAACAAGGAACAAAATGATGGATGCTGTGTGCTCTGATCTGCTGGCCGAAGTGCGTGGGTTTCGTCAGCGCTACCCCGATGTGCGCTACGTCGACCTGATTTCCCTGGACATTCCCGGGCATTTCTACGGCAAGCGCTACCCGGTCGAAATGCTCGAAAAAGTCGCTGCCGGCAGTGCGCTCAAGTTGCCGCAAAACTGTGTGTTGCTCGGCACTCAGGGCGGGCTTTTCAAGATCGGCGACTACTGCTTCAACGACGGTGATCCGGATGCTTTGCGCCGCCTGGTGCCAGGCACGCTGAAACTGGTGAGCTGGGAAAAACAGCCGTTGGGGCAAATGTTGATCACCTCGGACGGCACAGCAAAACCGATCGAATTCGAACCGCGCGAAGTGTTGGCGCAAGTGCTGGCGCGGCTGGGCCGCAAAGGCATTTTTCCGGTGGTGGCGTTCGAGCTGGAGTTCTATCTGTTCGACAGCCAGCTGCGTGATGGTTTGCCGCAGTTCGCCCGCGATCCGCTGACGGGCGATGCTGATGATCAACCGAACATGCACATCGAGCGTCTGTCGCGGTTTGCTCCTGTACTCGATGAAATGGTCGAGACTGCCCGGGCACAAGGCATCGATGCCACAGTGATCACCGCCGAGTTGGGGCCTGGTCAGTTTGAGATCAATTTCGGCCATCTGGATGACGGCCTGCGCGCCGCCGATTGGGCTGCCCTGTTTTGCCGCAGCACCCGTGGTGTAGCGCTCAAGCACAACTACCGCGCCAGCTTCATGGCCAAACCTTACTTGCAGCACCCCGGCAGCGGCATGCATGTGCATGTGAGCCTTTACGACGAAGCGGGCAACAACTTGCTGGCGGCGAACGGGCAGCAAGCGCTGCGCCATGCAGTTGCGGGTTGCCTGGATGTGTTGCCGCACTGCATGCCGATCTTCGCGCCGAACCACAACGCGATGCGTCGCTTGAGCGGTACGGTAAACGTCGCCTCGCGGGCCAGTTGGGGCTTTGAGGATCGGGATGCCTGCCTGCGAGTGCCGGAGTCGGACGCAAAAAACCTGCGAATCGAACATCGCCTCGCTGGTGCCGATGCCAACCCTTATCTGGTGCTCGCCGCGATCCTGGTCGGGCTGGAGCAAGGTCTGGAGCGCGGTCGCGAACCAATTGCACCGCTCAACGAAGACCGCAACAGCGGTATCGACTTCCCGCTGGAAATGCTTGAGGCCGTGCAGTCCATGCAAGGCAACCCGCAGTTGCGCAAAGGACTGGGCGCGGAGTTCGTCGATGTGTATTGCGAGAACAAGCGTCAGGACCACCTGGCCTTCCTGCACGACATCAGCGCGCGGGAATACCGCTGGTTCCTGTAGTTAAAGAGCTTTCGAGGTTAACCCTAAAAAAGATCTGGATATTTAAAGGCTTAGAGAATTTAGTAACTGACTGGTTAAATAAAATATCTTGTTACAGGGCGAAACATTGCGTAATATCCGCGCCGCGTTCACCACCACGGTTTATGCATTTTTAAGTCCCGGGCGTCCATCAGCTGCCCGGGATTTTTTTTGCCTGCGATTTCTGCGTCCATCAGCGCATCAGGACTTCGCTTCCTTGGTGCCCAGCACGTCGCGAATGTTGTCCACGACATTGCTGTCCTTGATCACATCGTTGAGCCAACCTTCGAGCGGCATGTTGCCCCATTTGATCGCGCGTTCGATCAGGTAGGGGACAGGGCTCTGGGGCTCGGTCTGCTTGAAGAACTGCGCGATACCCGCCAGCAGGGTAAACGCTTCATCGCGGGTCTGGGGCGTAGTGCGCAGCGGCGTGACGGGAATGTCTTGCTGGGTCTGGGTCATTGCAGCACCTGTAGGTTGTACGCCAGCGCTTTCGGAAACGGCCGGGGTTGCAGCGACAGGGGCCGGATGCAGTTCGATCCCCCGATCCTTGAGCAGTTTTTCGGCCAATTGGCCTGCACGGGACAGCACGTCATGCAGCCCGGCAAAGCTCGGCGCGTCAGGGCCGAACAGCCTGTCAGCGGTGCTCTGCAATTGCTGGCAGGCGTTGAGGCTGGCGGCGATTTCGCTGGCTTTGCGGCGCAGGTGATCGGAGTCGGTCAGCACCACCGAACGCTGAAAGACCTCAGCGTTGATCTTCCCTTCGTCCAAGGCGGCGCGCATGGCCTGCGGGCTTTGCAGTGCCAGGTTTTCGACATGCCTGGACTCGTCGTAACGCAGCAAACCGTATTGCTGGCCCTGGGTAATGGGCAGTCCGCCCACGACATCGGCCAAGGTGGTTTTCATCCACGCCAAACGGGCCGCGCGTTCATCGACGCCGTCTTCGAGGGAAGGGAAGAGGTCGCCCCAGAAATTATCCAGAATGCGTTCGGCCAGCGTCAGGCCAAAAGTGATACCGCTGAAATGATGCTGGTGCGCCAGCCCTTCGCTGAGCCAGGCGACCAGCATCAGGTCCTTGCTCTGTCGAGCCAGGCCTTGAGCCGCCAGGGTGATGGTCAGGTCCCAGTCAGAAGACTTCAGATCCGTTTGCCAGTCACCCTGGGTCAAATAATCGGGGTCTGCTCGCCGCGCTTCTTTCACCTGATCGAACAAGGCGGAAAAGCTCAAGTCTTCGCCGCTCCCCTCATTGATGGGCGCGGTCAGTTCGGCCAGCGAAAGGTCGTTGAGAAATTCAGACATAGGTAACTCTGATCAAAATAAAAGAACACCGTACCCGCCCGGCAGGCACGGTGCTGAAAACGAGCCGCCGGGGCGGCCCGTCATTGCCACGGTTTTATGCGAAAACCTTGTTGGCAGTGCGATCCCAACCGCCGGTGACGTTGCCGCCGCCCTGGCCATCGGCACGGCTCTGCTGGGTGTAGGTGGTTTTGATGCGGGCAAAGTTGAAGCTGATTTCTTCGATCGGCAGGTCGCCAACCGATTTGTCTTCGCCGTTCTGGCTGCCACCGGCGACCGCTTTGACCGACGACACCACGACTTCTTCCAGGTTGATGGTCAGGTAGGTCACCTTGTCACCACCAGCGCGGTTCACATTCAGTTGGATCTTGGCGATGTGCGTGCCTTTGCAGCAGGCTTCGAACAGCTTGGCAGAAGCCTTGTCCACGGCTTTGCGGATGCTGAAATCGCTCAGCGCGACACGCTCCGACGAAGCACCGCCCGACGAGCTGGCAGTCGCGGAAGTGGCCTGGGTAGCGCCGTACTCGTAGCCCAGCACTTCGATCCAATCCTTGTGTTTGTCGTCCAGTACTTCACCTGGAATGCCGTCGATCTGGATGTATGCGTCAAATGCCATTTCTAATTTCTCCTTACCTTCATTTAAAGGGGTGAGTCTGAAAACAGATCGCAGCCCTTCGTTTTAACCTCTTTGAAACGATCAAGAGAGGTGTGTTACGGCAGCCTCGGCCCACTTCGAGATGGCCCAGGCACCGAATTTTCTATTACCGGCGCAGGCTTCTCAGTTGAGTGCCCGCACTTCGATTTCTACCCGCCGGTTAGGTTCCAGACAGTGAATCAGCTGCGCCCTAGGCTGCTGCATATCGCACTTGACCAAAGGCTTGTTGCTGCCTTCGCCGACCGCTTCTACCAGCTCGCCGGGGACACCTTTACCCACCAGATAAGTCTTGATGGTTTGTGCCCGCTGTTTGGAAACCTGCAGGTTGCCTTGTGGGTCGCCGAGTTGATCGGCGTGCCCGGCGATGATGATTTTTCCGATGTTGGGGGTGCTGAGCAGCTTGCCGGCAATGGCGCTGAGCTGGCTTTGACCCTCGGTCTTGAGGCTCTGGAAATCGGCACGGGCAAAGGCGAACAGGGTGTCCGACTCCAGCGTGATGGTCTCGATCGAACGCAACGACTGGGTCAGCAAACTGTTGATGTAGTTGCGCGAGCTGGAGATCAGGAACGCGTTATCGAGAATCCGCGGCACGTCCGGCTCGTGAATCTGATCACTGTAGAAATTGATCTGGCGGCTGGCGAATTCATAGTCCTGGTTACTGGTGGCAGCAGCGGCACTGCCGACCTGGCGGGCAATCGCCGGATACCAGTAATCCGGGATTTTCGCTTTCAGGAATGCCGGGTCGGCCTTTTCCCGTTGCGCACGCGACAGCATGACGTAGGTGTCCAGTGTTGCCTTGCCGAACGCGGCAATGGATTGCGCGCGGTTGTCGTTGGGCAGCGCCTTGGGCTCGACACTGTCCACACCGGTTACGGGCATCAACTCTTTGGCGTTGCGCTGATAGACCTTGAGCGTAGTCAGCAGATACAACGAGCGGGTCAGGTTGTCGGCCGTGGGTTTAAGCATCACGGTTTCCAGCCGATCGAAATACTGGCTGCGCACCATTGGCTCTACCTTGTGACCCTGGTAAAGCCCGAGGCGCATGCGCAACGGCACACCTTCGTCGTGATGCTGCGCGTAGTAATGCGCGGTCCAGAATCGCAGGCGATCCAGGGTTTGCCAATCGGTGTATTGGCCGCTGGCCGAGCGATCATCGACACCTGCCTGGGTCAGCTCGGCCGTGATGTTTTGCAGGGTGTTCTTGTTGTTGATGTACGACCAGCCGAGCAGGCTGCACAGCAGCATCGCCACCAGCCCGGCACCGCCGATCCATGCTGCCTTGCGCCGGCGTTCGCGATGGTTGGTGGTGTACAGCGCCACCAGATGCTGGTCGGGAATGATAACTTTGCGGAACAGGCTGTTGATGAACAAAGGACGTGGCTGCGCGTTGCCGCTGGCGGTCTCCAGGTCCCGTTCGAGTGAGAAACGCTCTGTCACCTGGCGTGCGTGTCCACCCATTTCCGGCTGGTCGGCATCCAGGGCGCTAGTGAAATAAAAGCCGCGCAGCAATTCTGCATTTTGATAAGGATTGGCGCGCAGTAACGCATCGACGAACAGTTGCAACCGTGGTTTGAGCGCCGCCAGCTCCAGCGGGAAGCGGTACACCGCCGAATCCTGGCGGGTGATCTGGATGTCCTGCGTCACCAATTGCTGGCTCGCCACCTGTTGCCAGTAGCTGACCAGTTCATCCATTGCGACGCCGAAGCGCTGGCCCCAATCAGCCTGCTCGTAACCTTTGTGGGAAAAGGTCTTGCCCATGACTTCGCCGCGCGCGGTTTCATCGAGTTGGCGATAGAAGGGTGCGAAGCCCGGCAACAGGTCGCACTTGGTGAACACCAGATACACCGGCAGACGCACTTCGAGCAGGGCATGGGTTTCCTGAATGCGTTCGCGCAGGCGCTTGGCGATACGCTCCTGATCTTCCAGCGAGGCTTGCAGGATGTCGTGGATGCTGACGGTGACGATCAGGCCATTGAGTGGCCGGCGCTGGCGATGCTGGCGCAGCAGTTGCAGGAAGGCCCGCCATTTGCCGGCCTCTTCCTGGTTGTTCATGTAGCGGCCGGCGGTGTCCAGCAGGACTGCTTCGGAGCTGAAAAACCAGTCGCAGTTGCGCGTGCCACCCAGGCCGGCAACGCGCACGCCTTCACGCTCGGCGTAGGGGAAATTGAGCCCCGATTGGTACAGCATGGTGCTTTTGCCCGCCGCAGGCTGGCCGACCACCAGATACCAGGGCAAGGCGTACAGCGCATCTTTGGCGTTGCTGCCCCGTGGTTTGTTGCTGTGCAAGCGTTCGATGCTCTGCAACAGCCGCTCACGCAACAGGCTGACCTCTTCGCGATCCGCCGGGCTCGCGTTCAGCACCGCTTGATCGGCATCGTCGCGCAGCAGCCCTTCGAGGTTGTGATGGCGTGACACGCCACGATAGAGCAGCAGCACATAGCCTGCCGACAGCACCAGGAATACGCCGATGCCGGTCAGCAGGCTGTTGAGCGAACTGAAATCAAACGCACGGCCGATGCCCCACACCACGAAGATAGTGAGGAAAAAGCACACCCCCAGAATGTAGGGTTGATAGCGCAAGAAGTAGTACTTGATCTTGTTCATACAGGCTTCGAATCCAGGGCATCGACAAAACGGTCGATAACGTCACCCAGAGGGCGGTCGATTTCGGGAAAGGCGTGTTGGCGGTGGTGCTCGTCGAAGGCATCGAAAGACGCCAGCACGTCGTAGCTTTGCGAGCGGTCACTGATGCCCGTCAGCACGCGGTAGGCATCGCTGGTTTGGCGTGAGGCGAAGCAGATCAGCCGGGGGCGCATGAAGTCGTCGGCCAGCAGACTGATCTGCGGCACCGCGCGTTCCGGGGTCATTTGCGTCAGCCAGGTGACCCACAAATCGGCAGTCGGATTCTTCAGGCCTCGTTCCGCCGGCAAGGGCAGGGCGATGCCGATTGGCGTCGTGTGCGCCAAGTGCCGTCTGAGGGCCTGAAGCCGGGTAAACGCGGCGTTGGTAACGAATTCCGGGTAGGCACCCTGGAGTGCACTACTGATATCGCGCAGGTTGAAGTTCACCAGGAACTTGTCATGTACGCGCCGGAACAACTCGAAGTCCTGGCCTTGCAACGGACGCAGGGCCTTGATGCGATCGAACAGCACCGAGGTGCTTTCACCCTGGACGGCCATGTGCAGCAGAGGCCTGATCTGGCCACTGAACAGTTCGCCAAGGGTGAACGGATTGACCAGAGGCTCGGCTTCGCTGGCCTTGAGCGTCTGGAAAATGAAAAACGGATAGCGTCGCCCACTCGAATCTTTCGAGCTGATCAGCCCGCCCAGCAACCAGTTGCCGCTGCGCGCGCGATAGCTGAAAAAACACACCGGCAACGTGTCGAACAGCTCGCGCCAGTCTTCGCGGTGCTGCAAGGCGGCCAGCGCGCCTTGGAGCCAGCCGTCGAACTCGCAGACGTCGTCGCCTGCACCTTGCAGGCTGACGAAGTCCGGGCTCGATGGGACTTTTCCGAAACAGCCGATCATTGGCCGGTTCCCTGATTCAAGGTGCGGCGACTCACAGCGGACGACCTTCTTTGGCGTTCAGTGCGCTCAAGGCTTTGACGTTGGCCAGGTCCGTCAGTTTGACGCCGCCGTAGTTGCGCACGGCGAGGCTGACCGGGCCGCTGCTGGTGTTCCAGCTGAAGCGTTGCTGGATACCGTCCAGATCGCTGACCCGTGCGCTGTCGTTCATGCGCAGCAGGCCCCAACGGCCTGGGTAGTCGAATACCGTGATGCGTTCGCCGCTCAGTGTCACCACATCCAGTCGTGCGCCCGGCGTGGTGGTGGTGCCCGGCCACGAGAAACGGCTCCAACTGGTCTTGCCGTTGCGGTAGTGCTGCACCTGGCCATCGAGAGTGAAGATGATGTCGGTGAGACTGGCCGCAGGTTCGAGCATGATCTCGAAACCGTTGTCGCGGTCCGACAGGCTGGCAATCACCTGGCCCAACGAGCTGGCCTTGTCGATGCTGTTGACCATGTTCGGATTGACCAGCGGTGTTGCCTTGCTGTCGCTGCTCATCCCCAGGCCTTCACCACCGGACAGGTTGCCGATTTCGTTACGCTTGAAGTTCGGCAACAGCCCGGATTCCGGGTCGACGAAACGTTGCAGGTCCTTGACCGAGGCTTCGTTGCGACTACCGGGTGCAATGGGGTAACGGTGCGCCATGACCTGTTCCCATGGCTTGGCAATCTGCTGTGCCCAAGCCTTGGCAATCTGTTGGCCGGCCGGGTCGCGCAGGGTTTCCCAGGCAAACTGGATCGGCAGGCTGAACAAGCCCTGCAACGAAGTGGAGAGGCCGCCCTGGCTGGTATCGACGGTGGTCTCGACATAGTTGCGCACGCTGGTCACTTCGCTCGGCAGCCCTTCGAGGGTTTCGCTGATCAGCTGCTTGCTGCTCTTGCCAACGTCCTGGGAGCGCTGGATGTTGTTCATCCGCACCTTGAGTTTGCGCAACGCCGCCAGGTAACGATCCATGATCGTGCTGTCGGCGCCTTCGGCGTTTTGCACGGCAAACACCCGCGACACTGGCTCGAAGCGTTTCGCCAGGCTGCCGTCGTCGACCGCCGGCAAAGGCGAAATCAGCGTGCTCGGTGAGGCGTTCTTGTCGTCAAAAATGCCGGTGACGCTGCTCCAGAATCCGTCCTCAGGCTTGATGCCCGCTTGCAGGGTTTCGCGGGGGGCAGGGACATCCCATTGGGTATTGTCGTTGACCGCCGCCAAGAGAATTTTCACTGGCGAGTTTTGTACGTCGCTGAGCAGCGACAGCTGTTGGGTTGCGTTGGCCATGTCGGTGAAATGGCGCACGCCGACGCTGTCGATCAGGGTGTACCAGGCTTGCGTGTAGTCGCGCTTGTAGCGCGTCATGAACTCACGGATGAAGTTGGCTTTCTGCACGATGCTGTCGGCGCCTTCACCGTCGAGCACCCAGTCCGATTCGTTCTGCAGGTTGCCCGACACCAGTTTGATCAGCTCCGGCTTGACGAACTGTTCCCAGCCCTGACGGGTGAAAATCGCAGGAACCGCTTCGGTGCCGTAGAGCAACTGACGGCCCGGCAATGGCACCAGATCACTCAGGCCGACGGCCGGGAATTGGCGACCGGATTCCAGTTGCAGGCGCAGGTATTCGCGATCGACCAGCGAGCTCGAAATCATGAAGGACTTGAGACTGTTGCGGGTTTCGCTGATGAGTTGTTCGTTGCGCGACAACGTCGGCGCCTGACCACTCTTGAGCAATTGCACATACACCGGCGCGTTGTCCTGGATCACCGCGCTGCTGACAGCGTTGTCGGCGCTGGCGGTATTGGCCCAAGCCAGCGGCAACGCAGCCGCCACGAACTCTGCATCCGGATGGGTGGCGGGTTGGGTCAGCATCAGGTAGAGCTTGAGTGCGTTGTAAGACTCGATGATCGAAGCGACCTGGCGCTCATCGAGTCGGCCGAGCATTTCTTCGGACAACGAAAGCCCGCCGGTTGTCGCCGACAGTTCCGCGGCATCGCTCGCCGTAGCCGGGTTGCGCAACGCGGTCAGGGCTTCGCCGCGAGCCTTGTTGGCGGCCCCACGGGCTGCACCGTTCAGGCGACCGGCAACATCAGCGGTGCTGCGTGGCACGTTGTTCAAGCGGATCGGCAGTTTCTGCCCCTGCAAGCGGGTTTTGGCTGAACCGGCCTTGGACGTCGCAGGCGCGAAGTTGTTTTGCGGGTCCATGGTCTTGGCGAACTCGTTGAACGCGCGCATCTGCAACTGCAATTGCAGGGTGATCGGTTCCAGCGCCTGGGTGCGCAGTTGCTGCAAATAGGCGGTCTGGGCAACGCGGTAAATGTCGTCACCACGGTACAGGCCGGCGCCGAGTTGCAGCGGCACGCCTTTGGCGCGGTGTTTCTCGATAGCGATGAGTTGATCGCGCAGCAGTTCCAGGCCCTGGCCCGAGGCGAGTAACCGTGCGCTGTCCGGGGCCTGTTGCAGTTCGGTCAATTGCTCGCGCAGCGTGGCCAGCCACTGACGGTTGTTCTGGAACGACAGGGCTTGCCAGCCGATGAACGCGACACCGGCCAGGACCGCCAGGCCCAGCAGGGCAGGGCTGGCGGATTTGTTCTTGCCGAAACGCGACTGGTAAAGCGTCAGGTCGCGATCCGGGAAAATCACTCGACGGAATGTGTCGGTGATGAAGTAGCTGCGGTCGCTGATTTTGCGGCCGGTGCTTGGCTCCGGTTGTTCGTGCTCCGGTTGCAGGGCGAACGACTCTGCCAGATCGTCTTCATACACCTGGCTCAGTTGCTGGTCGGTCTGTAAGGCGCTGGTGAAATACAGCCCGCGCAGCAACAGTGGCGCGCCGCTGCGACGAGTCTCGGCGAAGTGCTGGAGAAACTGTTCCAGCACGCCCGACAGCTCGGCGAAATAGTTCGGGAAGTTCAGCAATGCGCTGTTGGCATCGGCGCCCAATGCAATCATCTGGGCATCGACGTGACGACGAATATGGCTGTGCAAATTGGCCAGTTTGGCATCCAGTACCGGGCGCAGGCCCTGGTTGCGGATCTCGGACAAACCGAAGGTCATGCCAAGCGGTTGCTGGCGCTCGTTCAGGTCGAGGCCTTCGAACGCCTGGCTGAAGCCCGGCAGTTGGTCGGTCTTGCTCAGCATCAGGTAGATCGGTGGATTGGCTTCCAGGCAATCGTTGTACTCCTCGATGCGCGACACCAGTTGTGCGGCGAGTTCGTTGCGCTCGGCCGCGCTGCACGCGAGCAGTTCAGGCAGGCTCACCACCAACACCAGACCATTGACGGCGGCTTTGTTGCGCTGCTTTTTCAGCATGCGCAGGAACGCCGCGAACTCGCTGGCCGATGGGTCGTCGCGCAGGTAACGGCCGGCCGTATCGATCATCACGGCCTCGGGGCTGAAATACCAATCGCAATGCTGGGTGCCGCTTTCGGTGTCGTTGGCGCTGCTGGCAATGCTCGCAGACAGGCCGGAGCGGGTCAGCAACGAGGTCTTGCCCGCCGCCGACATGCCGATCACCAGGTACCACGGCAAATCGTAAAGTGCCGACGAACCACCGCCACCGGCCGAACGGTCGGCGCGCAGCATCGCAATAGCGTGCTTGAGGCGTTCGCGCAGCACTTGCTGATCGCGGAACTCGCCGGTGGATTTGAGCGAACGATCGACTTCGATCTGCACCAGGTTTTCAAGGTTGTGTTCTGCACGGATACGCTTGTACTGACGCAGCACAATGATCAGCAGGTAGAAGGCGCTGACGATCGCCATGGCCTCCAGCGCATAACCGCGCAGCCAGTTCACGTGCGGGGCCACGAACCAGCAGACCGCCAGGCTTGCCAGCCACAGGACGGGGACGAGGAACCAAAAACTCTTCAACAAACGCAATAATGTCTTCATGTCTTCCTGACTCGGTTACCTGACCTGTGCTCAGGCACTGAACAGCTGGCTGATTTGTTCGGACAACGCGGCTACGTCTTTGGCCAGCAGCCAGTCCAGCGTCAGGTAAACACCCACGCAGACCAGCGCAATCAGCGCCAGGTAGAGCCAGAGGGGAACTTCATGGCGCAGCATCTGCGAGACCTGGTCGGGCAGGGCCCAGTCAGGCGAGAGCGCCTTGGGCGTCTTGCGAAACCGCGCGATGTCCTGGCCCAGGGTATTGGCCAGGTAACGCAACTGGTCCTTTTGCCCGAGACTGAATTTGCCCTCGAAACCCAGGGCGAGGCACAGGTGGTAAACCTCGAGTACATCGAGGTTCTGTTTGACGTCACCGCGCAATGAATCGATTTTTTCGAAAAAGCCTTCGCCCGCCAGGTGTACGCCGAAATAGCGGAACTGCAACGGCTGCAATTCGAAGTGACGGCGCAATTCGTTGTCCCCGGAACGCAACACGCTTTCATCGAGGAAGGCGCACAAGGCGTACTGGGTGTCCTTCACCTGTTCAACGCTGTAGTTAGCGCTGCGGGCATCGCGTTCCAGAGCCTTGAAGAAGGTGTCGACGCTCGCCTCGAAGGCGCTGACCGAGGTCACTTGGCGGCCCTTGCGCACGATCAGCGCCATGCTGATGAAATCCTGCACCAGGTCTTTGAGCGTCGGTTTTTCGCTGGCGGCCGCAACGGCGCCTTGCAGTACGGCTTCGGTCATTTGAGTACCGCCATCAGTTCAAGCTTGAGGTTGGTGAACGCGCTGGGCGCATAGAAAGAAATGGCCTGGGCACTCATCATTCGTTCGTAGACCCGGCCATGGGGCTCTATGGAGAAATAGTGATTGTCCAGTCGCACCGGAATCGCATTGGGCAGGCGCGTCGAGTGATTGAGCGTGACCCCCGGCATGGCGCTGTTGACCACCACTTCGATGTCTTCCGGCGAGCCGACCTTGAACGCCCGTGGCACCAGTTCCAGCAGGCTCGCGCCCGGCATGTCGGCGTGCACGGAAATGTAGAAATCCGCCTCTGCCAGCCGGGGGTCGTGCAACTGTCCTTGCCAATAAGAAGGTTTGGTCTGGGTCAGGTTGATCACCACACACTGGTTCGGCACGACATTGTCGAGCAGCACGCGAATCATTTCGTCGAGCTTGACCAGCGAGGCCGCCGGGTCGTGGTGGTCGTACTCGGGGATGTCGTTGAGCTGTGTATCCAACGAAAATGTCAGCAGGCCGCCGGCGAGTTCGGCCAGGAACAGATACAGGCGCTCGGGGTGCAAGCGCGGATGGGCCAGCAAATGCGCGAGGGTCGGATGGGCGCGGTTCACCGTGTTCAACAGCCAGAACAGAGTCACATCGCTGGAGCCAAACTCGGCAATCTGGTCCGCTCGCTCGCGACGACGGCCGGACAGCGCCTTGCTTTTCGATTGCAAAGCACCGAGCAAACGCTTGCCCAGCCCGATCAGGGTGTCGTGGGTGCCCAGGTGCAGCGTCGGGTGCACGAAATGCCCGTCGAGGTTGAAACCGCCGATGTTGTTGCGTGACAGGCGAGCAATCGGGCACCAGGTGTAGCCATCGAGGTTGTCGCCGTCGATCAGCATCACCACGTTCAGCCGCAGGCTGGTGATTTCGTTTTCCAGGTCGCCTTCGTTGAGGTCCGGCAAGGTGTCGAACTGCTTGCGAAAGCGTCGCCCGGTCTTTTGTTCCTGGCCGTCTTCGACGTAGTTCAGGCCGAAGGGCTCAGGCAGTTTCAGCGCGGCGTAGACCTTCAGGTCGTTGCCCTTGAGCAAGTCCTTCAAATCGCGGGCAGCGGGCAGCGGATCATGCTGCGGCGCATCGAACAGACTGCCGTCGGGAAACACCAGTTTCAGCCTTTTCAGCTGCAGGGAGCCGGTGGCGAGGGCTTCTTCGTCCACTTCGAGCAACTGCACGCCCCAGTGAAAAGGCGTATTGCGCAGGGTCGCCTGCGCCAGCTGATGCTGGTGGAACTCATCCTGATACTGGAAATGTTGTGGCAAAAGGAACATGCCTTCGGACCACATCACCCGGCTTTGCTTACTCATTGAGCGCCTTCCAATAATGAATTCAATTTCGAGTCCACGGCTTTCTGCGCGGAGCCGGCTGCCTTGTCCTGGGCTTTTTCAATCACCACGTCCTGAACCCGTTGAGTCAGCGTTGGCTGGGCCGGTGGGTCGGGCAGGGCGGAAGCTTTGGCGAGTTGCTCTTCGGTCTTGGGTTTGTTCAGCACGTCGACGCCACTGACGGCGGAGACGGTGTTGTTGTCGACCAGTACTCGCAGGCCATCGGAAGAAAACCAGATGCCGTCCTTGCGCAACGAATTGGCGTCAAACGCGACCTTCCAGCGGCTGTTCTCGTCGGAGCGGAAAAACGCCGCGACGCCGACATAACCCGCGGCCTTGTTCAGGGGCCACTTGTCGACCTGGCCCATGCCTGGCAACAAAGTGATTTCGCGGTTCTCGATCAGGGTGTTGCCGAGGGCTTTTTGCGGGTCGTCCCACAGCGAGTCGGCGTCTACCGAGGAAAAGCGCTCCAGTGAAGTCAGCTGATAAACTCGCAGCACCACCGAAAGCGGTTTGCCCTCCGCGTCGGGGTTGAGCTGATTGCCGCCGTCGGAGGTCAGGATGACTTTCTCGTTGTCATCGAACAGCATGTCGCCGGCCCACGTATCGTCGACCCGCTTGCTGACCCGATCAGTCACGCCGCAGGCGCTCAGTACCGTCATCATCGCCACCACCGTCAGGCATTGAGCCAATGCCTTCGCGGGACGTTTCCCTGAAAAATTCTTGTCCATGACCACTACCTGTAAATGCTCGATCAGCACAGGCGATAGGCGAAATCGCCGTCGCTGCCCAACTCGATGTTCAAACTCTGGATCGGTTTGTCCTGCGCCATGCGCTCCAGTACCCGCTGCGCCAATTCCGGCATGAGAGTCTTGGACAGAATGTTGTCGATGTTCCGGGCACCGCTGTCGACTTCCGTGCAGCGCGAGGCAATGGCTTTGACCAGCGCCTCGTCATAGCTCAGGACGGCCTGATGATTGCGCTCGAAGCGCTGGCGAATGCGTTCGAGCTTGAGCGCGACGATGCGCTCCAGGATCGCGTCCTTGACCGGGTAGTAAGGAACGATGGTCAGGCGGCCGAGGAAGGCCGGCTTGAATACCTGGTTCAACTCGTCACGCAGCCCTTCGACGATGTCTTCCGGTGTCGGTTGCGGCTGGGCATTGAGGCACCACTGCATGATGCGGTCGGTACCGGTGTTGGACGTGAGGATGATCACGGTGTTGCGGAAGTTGATCTCGCGACCTTCGCCGTCATCCAGCACGCCTTTGTCGAACACCTGGAAAAACAGTTCGAGCACGTCCGGGTGGGCTTTTTCCACTTCGTCGAGCAGTACCACGCTGTAGGGCTTGCGCCGCACGGCTTCAGTCAGCACGCCGCCCTCGCCATAACCGACGTAACCCGGAGGCGAACCCTTGAGGCTCGAGACGGTATGGGCTTCCTGGTACTCGGACATGTTGATGGTGATGACGTTACGCTCGCCGCCGTACAGGGTGTCGGCCAGCGCCAGTGCGGTTTCGGTCTTGCCGACGCCGCTCGGGCCGAGCAACAGGAACACACCGATCGGCTTGTTCGGGTCTTCCATGCGTGCGCGGGAAATCTTGATGCGCTTGCCGATTTCGAGCAGTGCATGGTCCTGGCCGAGTACCCGCTCGCCCAGCAATGCAGGCAGGCGCTGCACGGTTTCGATTTCGTCGCGCAGCATTTTGCCCAAAGGAATACCGGTCCAGCCGGAGATCACTTCACCGATGGTGCCGCCATCCACCAGGGCATGCACCAGCGGCTGCTCACCCTGGACGCTGGCCAGTTCGGCGCGCACCGCGGCAATTTCCTGAGCATCCGGCGATTGGTTTTCCGGGTGGCTGAGGGCGCCGAGTTTTTCCACCAGTTGCAGCTCGCGTTGCCACTGTTGTTCGAGGGCATCGCGGGTTTGCTGCTCGCTGAGCAACTCGGCGTTGAGGGTGGTCAGGCGTCGGGCATGGTCGCTGCCTTTGGCGGCTTCCTGCTCCAGCACCGAGATTTCGGCTTGCAGGTTGTCGATCTGACGCTTGCAGTCTTCCAGCGGTCCCGGCTGCGCCGATTGCCCCAACGCGACCCGGGCGCAAGCGGTGTCCAGAACGCTGACAGCTTTGTCTGGCAGTTGGCGTCCGGTGATGTAGCGATTGGACAGGCGCACGGCTTGCACCAGCGCTTCGTCCATCACCGTGACTTTGTGATGCTCCTGCATTTTAGCCAGCAGGCCGCGCAGCATGTGGATCGCCTTGTCTTCGTCCGGCTCTTCGACCTTCACCACCTGGAAACGGCGGGCGAGGGCGGCATCCTTCTCGAAGTACTTCTTGTACTCGGCCCAGGTGGTCGCCGCGATGGTGCGCAACTCGCCACGAGCCAGGGCTGGCTTGAGCAGGTTGGCGGCATCGTTCTGCCCGGCCTGACCGCCAGAACCGATCAAGGTGTGCGCTTCATCGATGAACAGAATGATCGGGTGCAGGCTGCGCTTGGTTTCTTCAATGACTGACTTGAGGCGGTTTTCGAATTCGCCTTTGACCCCGGCACCGGCCTGCAGCAAGCCCAGATCCAGGGTGTGGATGGCAACGCCCTTGAGCACCGACGGCACGTCACCCTGAACGATACGCAGGGCCAGGCCTTCAACCACAGCGGTTTTACCCACGCCGGCTTCACCGGTGAGGATCGGATTGTTCTGGCGGCGGCGGGTGAGAATGTCGACCATCTGCCGCACCTCGAATTCGCGGCCCAGCACCGGGTCGATCCGGCCTTCGCGAGCGCTTTGCGTGAGGTTGATGGTGTATTGATCGAGGGCCGGGGTTTTGCCGTTGCCTTTGATCGGGCTGACGCTGGCGCCGCCGGTTGTGTCCAGTGGCTTGGCCTGTTGCGACTCGGCGCTGCCTTCCACCAACGCGTTGAGGTTCACGCGCAAATCATCGGCGTTGATTTTCTCCAGCTCCGCCGCACCCGCGATCACCACCCGGCGCAGTTCGTCGTCATCGAGCAAGGCCTGCAACAGATGGCCGGTGCGGATCTGCGCCTGGCCGAATTCGATGGACGCCAGCACCCATGCCTGCTCGATCATGCGGGTCAGGTGCGGGGACAGCGCAGGCGTGCGGGTATTGCCTTTCTTGAACGTCCCCAGCGCCGTCACCAATTGCGCCTGCAAGCGTTCAGGCACCACGTCGTAATGACGCAGGATGGCTGGCAGGTCGTTGTCGTGGCTGTCGAGCAACTGCAACAACAGGTGCTCGATCTCGACATCGTAATGGTGTTCCGACAGGCACAGCGCCGCGGCGCTTTCGGTGGCGGTACGGCTGGTGTCGTTCAGCTTGGCGAACAGGGACTTCAGGTTCACAGGGAGACCCCATCAAAAGGAATGTGGAAGAGCGCGCAACGGGAGGGTTCCACGTCGACGCCTGGTCGTTTGAGCCAACCGAGCCGGCCCAGCGAAACGTTGCCCTGACGACCGAGGCGGGCGACGGGGACGGCTTGGGGTTTGAGCTTGGGTGCCAACTGGAAATCGAGTTCGGCACCGACGTAGAAGCGCACCAGCTCAACCAGTTTCTGGTAGTCGACGCTGCCCGGCTGCAAGCGTTGATAGTCAGCCAGTTCCAGCGGCGCCGTTTCGATGCGCACGCACGATTGGTAGTCCCAGACCCGGTTGCCGGCCACGGCGCTTTGCCCGAGCACAGCGTTCTTGCGCCCCAGCTGCGTGCATTGGCTGGCATCGAGCTTCAGCCAGCGACCGGCAAACGGCTTGACCTTGAATGGCAGCGAAAAATAGAAGTTGAGCATCACTTCCAGGTTCAAGGCATTGCGTGGCTTCTGCGCGAACAGGCCGGAGAAGTAGCTGAACAATTCTTGGCGCAGGGGCGAGCCTTGTTTGTCGAATTTCTGCTTCTGCGCCTCGGGGCCGAACCCCACCAGATTCAGCAGGTAGCGGTCGAAATCCGAGCTGCCGTTACGTTCGTACTCGATGTAGAACTTGTACTTTTGCCAGGCTTCGTAGAACAGCGTGGTCATGCGATGCGAAAAGATGTCGAGGAACGCATGGGCCGCGTCATCCCGGTACTGGATGTGCCGTTCGATCAACAGCTCGGTGTACGGGCGCGGCAAGACACCCGACGGCCCGACCAGGCCCATGAACGTGACTTGCACTTCAGACAACGGCAGGCCGGCCACGGACACCTTGCCTTCACGCTCAAACTGCAAATCGCTGACTTCACTGGCCGGGAAGTTGAGCGACAGCTGCGAGCGAAAGCGCAGAGGGTCTTCGTGCGGTCGGGTCTCCAGGTCCATGCGCCCGGTTCTGCTGTAATGCAGGCGAAGCAAGCGCACCAATTGGAAAAACTCGAATCGGTGCGGCTCAGCCCTTGCCTGATCAATCAGACCAGGGGTTGATCGCCGGTTCGCGGTGGCCATTGGACGACTCTCTTTTCGCGCTGCAAGGTGCGAAGGGTTAATTGGGTAAAGCTGTTCATCGAGCAGTACTGACCGAAGAAGTGGTCGAGCACCATGCCGAACAAAAACACACCGCTGCCGGTGTATTGGCTTTCATCGAAATTGAGGGTGATGCCGACGCCGCGCACGAAATTCGGTCGCGGGTGGCCGATGCGCGCAACCACCGGTTCGCTGCTGACCGAGACGATGCCGTTGATCTGTTTGCGGATCGCCGAGACGTTGCGGTAGTTGTAGAGCGACAACAGCTCCAGCAGCACCTCGCGGCCACGGGACACCAGCGACATGTGGTTCAGTGACAGGTGTGAAATCAGCCGCCAGATCACCCCGTTGCCCAGCGGCACGCGCGCGGTGGCGGTGGGCTTGCGCAGGCAGCGGATGTCCTTGATCACCGAGTTTCCGGGAATGTTGAAATCACCGCGCTCGCCACCGAATGGCAACATCAGGGGCAGGTCGCGATTGCTGCAAGTCAGGCGGATGCTCAACGTGTCGTTGTTGGACTCCATCAACCCCAGCTCTCGGTCCACCACCCGGATAAACACGTTCGAGCCATCGCGCTGTCCGGTCTGCACGGCACGGCGTCGGGCAATCCAGAAACTCTGGCCGGGGCCCTGATCGCCACGGGGTTCGAAAAACGGGTGGCAGGTGCCGACCTGATCGATGCCGCCGACCTTGCGCACGCGCCGCACGCGATCGATAGACACCACTTCCGCCGAGCTTTGCAGGCGCACATCCGGCGTCACCGCGTACTCGTGCTGGGCGTGGGTCAACTTGATCGGCTCGGCCTGCTGACGGAACAAATTGATGATCGGCGTGCAATTGAGCTTGAAGTTATTGCGCCCGATGTTTTGCGTCAGGCGTGCCAGGCGGTCGCTGAGGTCGTAGTCGGAGAAGTAGAAATTGACCTCGACCTTCTCGACGTCCTTGCCCGCCAGAATCCGCGCAAAGCCCGACAGGTCGAAGAACATGAATTTATCGGGGAAGGTGAAGTACTCGTGCAGAAGGCGATAGCCGAGGAACGAGCGCTCCGAATAGTCCACCAGGCCTTCGTCCAGACCATAGCCGACGGCTTTCAACGCGTTGGCCGGCAAGACGACCTCGCGGGTGCGCCCCTGATCTTCGAAGCTCAGCGTGGCCTTGGCCAGGTTGTTGAACAGCAGTTCGTACAGTTGCAGCATCAACGTGCTTTCGCCGTCGAGGAAAAACCGCAGGCTGTCGAGTTCCATCTTGCCGAACATCACATCGGAGGTCGCGACCAGACCGATGCGCAAGCGCGCAACCAGGTCGGCACTGTGGCCGTTGAACGCCGAGCGCTCCATCTCGATGAATGACGCCTGTTGCACCGACACCGGCCACAGCTCGACCGGGTAGCAGGTGCGGAACTTACACACCACGCCATCAATCGGGTTGGCACTGAGTTCGGTGTGCCGGGGCACACGGAAGGCTTCGGTGACTTTTTCCTGTTTGCCCAGATTGAATTCGACGATCGACATCGACGGGGTAGGGCGCAGGTAATGGGGGTACAGCACTTCAAGAAACGACTCGACGATTTCCGGCAGTTCGTCGTCGAGTTTTTTGTGCACCCGCGCCGACAGGAACGAGAACGCTTCGATCAAACGCTCGGTATGCGGGTCTTCGCAGTTATCGCCCTCGATGAGCAACCGCGAAGCGATTTTCGGGTACTGGCTCGCAAACTCCTGGCCCAAAAAGCGCAGGTGCGACAGTTCCTTTTCGTAATAGGGCAGCAGTTCGTCGAGCATCAGTTGAGGTTCTGCACTTTGTATTCCTGGGTGTTGACCTGCAGCACCGCGTCGAAGGACACCTGACGGGTGACGTCTTGCAGGCGCAGGACCGCGTCCACACGAAAGGTCAGCATGCGTTGGCCAGTCTGTTGGGCGAGCAGTTGCACTTTGACGCTGCGAAAACGCCGGTCGCCGACCGTGATCGCTTTCTCCAGTTGCCGCTGGATCAGCAGGCGATCCTTGGGATCAAGCACGCTGCGGCTGGTGAAATCCGGCATGCCGTAATCGAGGATGCTGCCGCTCAGGTTGACGAAACCGTCCAGCTCGTTGGCGACCAGGGACTGGCGGGTGTTGACCAGGATTTCCAGGTCGCGAACGATGCTGGCCTTGTAATCGGCCAGCGAACACAAGCGCTGCGATGACGCTTCGATGGACTGATGCGGACGATCGTCCAGCAATCGGTCCAGCAGTGATGGCAACAGCTTGTGTTGACTGGTCATGGTGCCTCCCTGGCAATGTGCTTGATCAGCCGCGCGTCGATTGCGGCAGTTCAGCGACCAGGCGCAACGAAGCGGTCAGTTCGTCCAGTTGATAGTGCGGGCGCAGGTACGTCACAGCCTTGTAGACGCCCGGTTTGCCCGGCACTTCAAACACCTCGGCACGCGCTTCACGCAACGGGAACTTGGCCTTGGCTTCCTGGCTCGCGGTGTCGTCCAGCAACACGTAGCTCGACAGCCACTTGTTGAGGAACAGTTCGACGTCTTTGCGCGAGGCGAAGCTGCCGATCTTGTCGCGCATGATCGCCTTCATGTAGTGGGCGATGCGCGAAGTGGCGAAGATGTACTGCAACTGCGCGGAAAGCCGGGCGTTGGCGTTGGCGATGTCGGTGTTGTATTGCTTCTGCTTCTGCGTCGACTGGGTGCCGAAGAACGCGGCGTAGTCGGTGCCTTTGCAGTGCACCAGCGGAATGAAACCGAGGTCCGACAGCTCTTTCTCGCGGCGGTCGGTAATGGCGATTTCGGTCGGGCACTTGAGGGCGATTTCACCGTCATCGGTCTTGAATGTGTGGGTCGGCAAGCCTTCAACCAGACCACCACCCTCGACACCACGGATCGCCACACACCAGCCGTAACGGGAAAACGCATCGGTGACCCGGGTGCCCAGCGCGTAGGCGGCGTTCATCCACAGGTATTTGTTGTGGTCGCGGCCATCAACGCTTTCGACGAAGTTGAATTCCTCGACCGGCGTGGTATCCGGGCCGTAAGGCAGGCGACCGAGTACGTGGGGCAGGGTCAGGCCGACATAACGCGAGTCTTCGGAGGCGCGGAACGACTTCCACTTGGCGTATTCGACGGTGTCGAAAATCTTTGCCAGATCCCGTGGGCCGGACATGTCGGTAAACGAATCCCAGCCAAACAGTTCAGGCGAGGCCGCCGAGATGAACGGTGCGTGGGCAGCCGCCGCGACGTGGGAAATCTCTTCGAGCAGGTACATGTCTTCCGGGCTGCGGTTGAACTCGTAGTCACCCAGCAGCATGCCGAACGGTGCACCACCGAAGGTGCCGTACTCTTCTTCGTAGATCTTCTTGAACAGCGCGCTCTGGTCGAATTCGGAAGCGGCCTTGAGGTCGCGTACCAGGTCTTTCTTCGAAGCATTGAGCAGGTGGATCTTCAGCGTAGTGCTGGTTTCGGTCTGGTCGACCTGATATTTCAGGCCGCGCCAGGAGGCTTCCAGCTGCTGGAACTCACTGGCGTGCATGATCTCGTTCATCTGCTCGGAGAGCATCGCGTCGATCTCGGCGATGCGCGCGTCGAGCACGGCGATCAGGTCCTTGCTAGGCGTCATTTCGCCTTCCAGGATCTGGTTGACCAACTCGCCGATCAGGTCGCGGGTGCGGGTGCGCTCGGTCTCGGAGCGGGCCACACGGCTTTGCGAAATGATGCTGTCGAGCAGCGAGGATTGCGCGGTGAAGTTTTCCACTTCAACCAGTTCGCTGTCCTGTTGAGTCACGGTTTGCTTGTCGTTCATCGCGAGGCTCCTACGCTTTGCCGTCGGTGGCTGGAACGGCGGCTTCGCGACCGAATTCCTTGCCCAGGGTTTTCAACTTCTCGGTGTTCTGCAACACATCCATCAGTAGCTCTTCGAGCTTGTCGTTGCCGCCCATCTTGTTGCGCAGGTCCGCCAGCTTGTTGCGCACTTCCAGCAGCTTGCGCAGCGGCTCGACTTGCTTGACCACGTTCTGTGGTTCGAAGTCTTCGAGGGCGTTGAAGTTGAGTTCGACACCCAGCTGCGTGCCGTTCTTCGCCAGGGTGTTGTCGACCCGGTAAGTCAGGCGAGGCTTGATGCCCTTGAGCACGCCGTTGAAGTTGTCGCGGTCGATGAAAATGAACTTGCGGTCCTTGAGCTTCGGCAGCGGCTCCAGCGGGTTGCCGGAGAAATCGCCCAGCACACCGACGACAAAGGGCAGCTCTTTCTTTTCCTGAGCGTCGCCGATATCCACGTCATAGGTGATATGGACCCGAGGCGCGCGAACGCGGTCGAGTTTGTGCTGGGTACTTTCCTTCTTCGCCATCGTGATCTCCTGTGCGAACAATTCGCCGCAAGTCGTTTGCGTGTCGGTTCAATGGGGGCCGAGCGCGTTACATTCCTTCGATCGTCAGCAGCAGGCGCTGACGGATTTCATCGTTCATTTCCATGATGTTTTCAAAGCCCACCAGTTCTTCGAAGCTGGTGTTGCCGGCGATCTGGGTGCTGCTGCGGATCACCGCTTCGTCGGGCAATTGCGAGCGAACCGGCGAGCTGATGACGCAGAAGGGCAGGTCGCCGAAGTCCTTCAAACGTTCGAAACTTACGGGGAAGCGCAAGCCTTCGAGCAGGCGGCTGATGCCGGGCGACTTGCTCAGGCAGTAGAACAGCACCAGGTAATGCACCACGAAGCGGTACAACTCGGCGCTGCTGCGATTGGGGTCTTTGATGACCGTGCGGAAACGGGCAAGGTCGAATGAGCTGAAGCCAACCACCCAGCGCACGGGGCTGGTGATGCGAATGGATTGGCCGCTTTGGGACAGCACCTTGTCGTACTCCAGTGCAAACAGTTGCGGAGTGGTGCTGAGCAGGTTCAGGGGCACTTCGAGTTCATTGACCAGTTGGAACGGAGTGCCCGAGCCGATGCGGTCGTAAAGCTCCTTGAGTTCCTTGAAATGGTGCTGGGTTTCGCGGCCGCTGCTGCGCTGTGCACCCTGCAGGTACTCACCGAAAAACGCCTGCGGACGAATCAGCAAAGCCAGGGTCGCCAGATAATCCGAAGCCTGCGCCTTCAGCGCATCAGAAATGGCCCGGGTCTGGCTTCGCAGCTTGATCAATGCTTCAACATCAAAAAACGTCTGAGTCATCGGTACATCGTCCTTGAACACTCCATGCCTTCCTGGATAAAAAAACCGGGGCATGTCGAGCGACAGATTTCTCGAGTGAACAGCTGTCCACGAGAGGTGATTGCTAATGTTCGAAACCAAAAAAACACACTGCCGGGGATAACCGGTAGTGTGATGCTGGCATATGGATATTGAGTTGCCAGTAACGTCGTGTATGGCAACACGTCGTATCGAAAAGTTCATTCGAGAACGGATTTTTTCTCGTTTTTGTTACACGCCGCAATGATGTCGGCTTGCCATTACTTGTGGGGTGTGTCTGTCGGATAGTTCCGAAAGCCAGTTAATTCAATGGTTTCAGGCAGGTTGTGGATCCAATTTTAAAATGAAAATAATTTGAAAAAGGTGAATCGGTTCACCCAACGCCTGCTTGATGATCCGCTGAGGAAAGGTTGAAGGATAAGTGTCATATAACCGGGGGGAAGTGATGGCAATTCAGGATGTCCGAGATATACAAGGCGTCCTTTCCATTGCTGAACGAGTGTTCGGGCAATATGACGTTACATATCGCCGATATTTCTGTATAACGCGCCGGTACGAGTGCGCCCCGTAACTTTCATGTCGGGCCGTGCAATAGCGTGGGGGCTTTCGGGCCTTCGTTAAATGGAATTTATGCTCGCCACGGATGTAAGGCGACGCGACTATTGAGGCCCTGTCTCATGAGAACGTTGAAACTCATTGCCGTACTTATTCTCCTGCCGCTTTGCCTTGGTTTGTTTGGCGCCTGGGAGTTACAACGCAGTTCGGAAAGCATCAAGGAATTCGCGGCTATCAACGCCGAACTGGGTGATATGCATGTCGAACTCGAAGCGATGGCTGCAAAGCCGGGATCGAGCTCGGCAATGGTCGATATCAATGGCAAGCGCATGAGTGTTGCCATGGCTCTATCGCGTATTGCTGACGCCGAGCACGACCTGACCATCCTGCAACCGGTGAGTGCCGTGATGAGCAATCTGGCCAAGGGTGTCATCGCCCTCGGCCTGCTGGCCTTCTTGGTCGGCGTATTGGGTCTGCTGGGCTTGCGCTGGGCCGGTGCCCGCGCGAGTCATTCCCGTGAACGTTTGCTGCACACCTTCAGCCGGGTTAGCCGCCTGTTGCCGTACCTGCTGGTGGGGCACATCGTCGCCATGGGCGCGGCGGTGGCGGCCATCCTCGGTTTCGAGGGCCTGGGGCTGTGGCACATGGGGAAAATGGCCGCCGGTGAATTCAAGCTGATGCTCATCGTGTTGATGCTGATGCTCGGTTTCCTGTATTCGATCTGGCAGATGGGCAAGCAGCTGCCGGTCATGCTGCGCATGTTCCAGTCCACGCCGATGAACGTTCTGGGCCAGATGGTCACACCGCAACAGGCGCCGGCGCTGTGGGCCTATGTTCGCCAGCTGGCGGAGCAACTCGGCGCGCTGGCGCCCGAGCACATCGTGCTGGGCATGACCGAAGGCTTTTACGTCACCTCCAGCGACGTCAACCTGCTCCCGGCAGACACCACGCTCAAGGGGCGCACACTGCACGTGCCGATGCTGTACCTGGGCCTGCTCGATTCGGCGGAGACCGGCGCGGTCATCGGTCACGAACTGGCGCACTTCGCCGGTGCCGATACCGAGTACAGCCTGCGCTTCGTACCGATCTACGAGGGCATCGGCCGCAGCCTCGGGGTGATTGCCGAAACCATGTTGCAAAGCGATGTGCTGCAACGCACGACCCTGTGGCCGGCGTTCATGCTCGGTGAGTATTTCATGGAGCGTTTCGATCATGCGGTGAACCATTGGAGCCGCGTGCGGGAGCTGGCGGCGGACGCGGCGGGCGCGAAGCTGACAGGGAATATCGCCATCGCTTCGGCCTTGGTGCGCATCTCTGCCATCGACCCCTTGTTGCAGCAGGGGGTATCGACCCATGTGGCCCGAGCGACCAACCCCAGTGCCGAACACGTGCGTACCGGCGATTTGCCAGGCAGCCTGGTGCAGGAACTGGCCGCGCAGACGCTGACCCTGCCCGAGGAGGAAATGGCGGCCAGCCTGCCGCATCCATCGGACACTCATCCCTCCAATCTCGTACGGCTGGAATCCCTGCAAGTCACGGTCGAAGAGGCCGTCAGCCGCGGCACCCGCCCGATCAACGCGGCACAAGCCTGCGCCGCGATGGATCACTATTTCGCCGATCCCCAGGCATTGCGTGCGCGCATTACCGAGGACTTTCTCGGCCACTACGTGGAGCAGGATGCGGCGGTTGTGCAGGCGTTGCGTAGCCATGCCAGCAATGCCACGGAGGAAGTCCGGCTGCATGAAGGCGCACGATTGCGCGGGTGGATTACCCTGGGTTGCTTCTCGTTCTTCATGCTGTTGGGGTTGGGCCTGCTGATCCTGCCGTACCTGCTGCCGCAGGCTTCAGGGAGTAACAAATCGATGATACTGGTCGCTGGTGGGGGGCTCGTCGTATTGATGGCATGCCTGCTGCCGTTCTCGTTGCGCTTGCTCAAGCGGTCGAACAAGACCGCGTTGTTGCTGACGCCCGAACACTTTGTTTTTGCCAACCTCAAGGCACCACTGCCGATTCGGCACGTCGCTGATTTTGGTCTGCAAATGGGCCAGGGGCTGCACTTGAATCTGCTGCTGGAAGACGATGCCCCGATGCCTGAGTTGGCCTCGCGCTCGTTCTTTTCGCCTGATGCGAAGCTCGACAAGAAAAAGCGCTGGGTCCAGTTGCAGTTGATTCAGTTCTGCCGGGACGACAAAAAGCTCAAGAATGAGCAATTGGCGGAACTGATCGGTACCTACCTCAATGCAGGCACAGCGCGGCACTTGCTGCAGCAGCGATTCGAGCAGGCCTGAAGGCTTTCAGCATCGGCAAGCGTGGGGCGCCGGGTTCAAAGGCTCCCTGCGCAAAGCTGATGAAGGTCTGATAACAGCCCTTGCAGTTCGTTGTTTTCGTCCAGCAAGGGTGTTGCGTTTTCATACAGGACAATGTCGTTGATCGAACCCATGCCGCCGTACAGCGACATCAATCGAGACAATGCGTACGCCGTATCCCGGGGTAGCGCACGCCCGCCTTTCTGTTCAGGGCCAGGGAAGTGGCCAACGATGTTGAGGGCACGGATGTGGAGGGTTTCATGAGGTTCTTTTTTGAATGAGCGACTCGGGCCAGATCAACGACCATTTTCAGCGAGATATTCAGGTAGCGTGCAAGAAAGCCATCGAGCAATTTCGCCAAGCGCACCCCTCCGCCGATGTCTGTGGGTTTGCGCTGTACTCAGACGCCGATGCGCGGACGCTGGTGCCGTCGTTCAACACGGCTGATCACTTGGCGCGCGTGCAGGCTGAAGATCCTGCTGAGCGAGCGTATTTCAAATGGTCACCCGCTGAATGGAGCCACGTAACCTTCGGTGGCGAACACTTCAACGCCCTGTCGAGCCTGTTGTGGGACTTGGCTGATTCGATTCCCGATGAAGATTTTGCACGTCACCGCGCGCTCGTTTTTGAACACTGTGTTGCGGCCTTGAAGTCGCTGACGACGTGCACGTTTGAGAACGCCATTTATGTATTCGCAGTCTCTGACTCTCAAAGCGTGCCGGAAGAAATCGCCTGGATTACGCAACTCAATACCCCCGAGCAAGCCCTCGAATTCAAGACATGGTTAGAGCAGGTCGAGCAATGAAAGGCATGCACTTAACAAGGATGCGCACATGACACTGCCCCACTTTATTTATCATCCAGATCCCGTCGGTAGCGGTTCGGTGCAAGCCTCTTACGCCACTTGCGTGAGCTGCAATCAGGCGCGAGGCTACATTTATGTGGGCCCGGTATACGCCATTGATGAATACGAAAACTGCATCTGTCCTTGGTGCATTGCCGACGGGAGTGCGCACCAGCGCCTGGGCGCGACGTTTGTCGATGACGGGAGTATCGGCCTGGACGTCGAAGACACGCTGAGCGAGGCGCAGATCGCCGAAGTCAGCCAGCGCACGCCTGGTTTTAATGGCTGGCAGCAAGAGTGCTGGTTCACTCACTGCGACGACGCAGCCGAGTTTGTCGGCAAGGCCGGTCATGCAGAGTTGCTTGAACTGGGCCCGGAAGCCATCGCCGCCGTTCAGGACTCAACAGGATTGGAGGACGGTCCGCAGTGGCAAGCGTTCTTCAATGCCCTGGATAAGGATCACGGGCCTACCGCCTACCTGTTCAAATGTCGCCACTGCGCCACGCTGGGTGCTTACCAGGACAACCATTGATACCCAAAGTGCGCAATCCGGGGCGACCCACAAGGAAGAAACTCTGATGACCGACGATCACACCCCCGACTTCACCAAAGTCCCCACCGGCATGCTGCCGTTCCCGCCTGTTGAAGACGTGTTTGTCGCCGATCAACTGGAACTGGCCAACCATCTGCATCCTTTGTTCAGCTTGGATATCAGCACCGTAAACCCCTTGTGGTCGGGTGTGCTGCACATGCTCAGCCCGTTGGAACCGTACGAGGGCCTTGTCGGCGAGCTGACCGAGTGGGACGGGTGCCATGGCTGCCTGCTGAAAACCAACTGGATCGGCTTCAAGGTCGAGCAAGGGCGCTATCGCTTGTGCGGCGATCCACGCTACTTCTTTCTGCACGAGGGGAATGCACAGCTGGCTGATCCTCACCCGGAGGCGAGAGCGGATCTGGAGCGGCACTACGCCGATCAGCACAGCGCTTTTGCCGCCACCGTTGAAATGTTTAAAACCAGCGGCGTGCTGGCGCGTGAGGATGGCGAACCGTTGTATGCAGTGGAATTTGTCGCGCAACTGGGCGGCGAAATCGATGGCTGCGCCAACTGGGTGGAGGCGGTCGAATTTCCAATGCACATCGTTGAACTGGACCCCGACCGCGGCGATTCGAATGTCTACCCCCTGAGCCCTGCGAATAACCGGTTTTTCCACGTGGCAAGCGTTCCGGGCTGGCATTACCGGACGGCCGGCGCAGACATGATCGTCATGTTCTACGAGCCGATTGAAGGCTTGGTACTATTCACCTTCGATTACAGTTGAATCCCATGAACAAGACCGAACTGCAAACTCTTGTAGTCAGAGTCAAAAAGTATCTCTTGATTATCTTTTTGCTCTGCCTTGTAGGCGCTCTCATCTATGCGTACCTGCACAAACCGGCGTTTCCTTCTGAGATAGTCCTGAAGCAGGACTTCATTGCGGGGCAGTCGATCTACATCGTTCAAGATGCCAGAGATCCAGATGAGCCCAAAAGCCTGAGGTTCTACGTCAACAATGGCGGCGGCAGGAATAATGAGACGATGAAGGTGCGCCTCGGCAAGACCCCGGCCTTCCTGGTCTCGGACACTGACTTGAAAGACGTGGTAATCCAGCGTGTCTCCAACGGCCTGCACATCAAACTCAAAGGCGCAGTCTCGAATTACCGGAGCAACCTTTACCTTGAAGACGGCGACACTTACACCACCTACCGTGTAAGCCTTGAGCAAGTCGAAACGCGACCGCCCTTGCCGAGCGGTCGGTAAGCTTGTTTCAGCAAGGCAATCACTGCACAGAAAACCGCAATCGCCAGCGCCGGCCACTGCATTGGCAAATCGATGATACTGGTTGCTGGCGGGGGGCTGGTCGTATTGATGGCGTGCCTGCTGCCATTCTCGTTGCGCATGCTCAAGCGGGCGAACAAGACGGCGTTGTTGCGGACGCCCGAGCACTTGGTATCTGCGAACCTAAAGGCGCCATTGCCGATCCGGCACATCGCCGATTTTGGCCTGCAAGCGTGGGGTGCGAAGTTCAATGGCACCCTGCGCAGAGCTGATGGAGGTCTGATAGCAGCGTCTGAAGTTCGTTATTTTCGGCCAGCAAGGGCGTTGTGTCTTCATACAGAACAACGTCGTTGATCGAGCCCATGCCGCCGTACAGCGACATCAATCGAGACAGCGCGTACGTCGTATCGTGGGGCAGCGCAAGGCTGCACTCCTCAAGTCTGTCGGCCCATTGCGGGTGACCGAATCTCCTCAGTAGTTCTGCTGTTCGGGCAAGGTTCAAGGAGATCTTGCAGATGTCTTTCATGGTGACAGTCCTGAGCGAATCATTTATCAAAGTTCACAACGCTGACGGAACCATTGTGCCAATCGACCGAGTAACTGAGGCCATTCCAGTTACCAACGATCAACGCCCCGTTTTTGTCGCACTGAAGACTCATGTAGGGCTTGTCTGCTTGCGTGCCGTGGGGACTTTCCTGGATGAACCAAACCACCTTTCCATGCCTCGATAGTGCAAGGATGTTTTTGTTGAAAATGACATTTGAAGGGGACTCGATCAGGACCGCGAGCCTGTCGTCATGCTGCAAGGCGACTTTGACCGGGTGAGGCAGGTGAATGGATTGATCTGCTATCCAAAGGGTGCCGTTGTCAACGTGGTACCAGGTTTCGGTCATGACGTTACCTCTAGTGTTATCCCTGAAGTCGCAGCAATTTCATGTGCGAGGAAAACTTTCCGGGGGCAACCCGTTAGGCAGCTGAATCTTCAGGCCGCGTGCAATCTGAATGCCTATGTAGAAGGCATCCCCCAGTACGCCAGCAAGTTCAGGATCGTCGGCTTCAAACTCTTTGCTGGCCCAAGCGCCGATAGTCAATTGGTGCAACCGGGCTTTATCTTTTTCAACGCCCAGCAACACGTCTTTGATGAATTGCAATTGGATTAACGAGCTTGAGTAGATCTGGAACTCTGGACAGCCGTTGTATCTCAGGGCGGTGATGGTTATCGCATTGTCGATGTAGTCGAGGGCCGTTATAGGCGTTTTCAGACGGCGGTCCTTATCGGTTCCAGCGGTTTGATAGCTGCGCGACGCTACGTACTCATCAAACATTCGAACCTGCTCACCGGTCAGGGCACAGTCTCGATCATAACCAACGCGTTTTCTATATGTCAGGAATTGTTCTGATTCTGGTCCATGGGACAGCAGCGAAACAATCGCCGCACATTGCGTGAGCCAATAGATCTCGAACGAGGATTCAGTGCCTCGACAATAACCAAGATCTGTCGCTTTGCCGTACAAGTCACTCGCCAGTTGGCTGGCGTAATCGCGGTTTATCGTGGTCTCTGAAGTCCCGTCGGCCGGGTCATTCGCTATGACGAAAACCCGATAACGCTGCAACAGGAGGGCATCCACAAGCGTCAGGTCCGGGCAGGCGGGGGGCATCAGCGGGACAAACACTTCTGGCTCACGATTGATCGGTAGCCAGGACAGGTTCCTTTCCACTCGGGAAAGTGGGTTGTCCACTTCGGTCTGGGGGGCTGCATCGACAACCTGCTCGGTGGGGGCGGGTGGAAGAGCGGTCTTTTGCCCGAATAGGGTTTTCAAACGATGCAGTAGTTTTGACATGGGATGTCCGTTCAAGGATTTTGATTTTGAGGGCAGCGGTCCACGGGGACGAAGTGACGAGCTTGCCTTAGATGGCCGTTCCTCTATTGGCCCCCGGTTGCACAATCAGAAGATCATCCAGCTCTCTGCGGCGACATCTCATGGCAAACGCCAGGGCTGTATCAAGATCCGTTTGGAAGAGATCGAAGTCTGCCCGGTCAATTTGGTAATACTCCTCGTAGTCGACCATGCCGTTGCTGACTGGAATCGACAGGTAAAGGCGACCTGTAGTCTCCTCGACGCCTAAGGTAAATATGTGTTCACGGCTTGTGAATACGTCACTGAGTTTCATCGTGTCCTTGAACTGGTGTCTGGGGTATTTATCCGTGTCGTTTCAGCGATTCCCATAAATCACTTCGTCCATCTCGTCATGGAGTGGGGCGCTTTCGAATAACTTTTGCGCCAGGTCTTGAATGTGTTCTGACCAGGCGACCGTTCTGACCCATTCTTCAGGCATGCCCGTCACCCCATACAGTGCCCCGGCTATCTGGCCGGCTGTAGCTGCCACGCTGTCGGCGTCGTCCGCCAGATTGGCCGCCAACAGGATTGCATCCTTGAAGTTGTCGGTGTTCCAGACCGCCCACAGAGCGGCTTCCAGCGTATCGATGACATAGCCGGAGGAGCGGATCTGATCGCGGGTTTTTTGTTTGTATTCGCCAGCGTTGATGATCAAGGGGCGGGGATACAAGGCGCGAACCATTGACGACAGGGTTTCTTCCTTGTTCGCGCCATTGAGGGCCAGGTGCAGTTGAGCGCCGAGCAGTTCGCAGCAATTTACGGCTTCTGCAGCCCTGTGGGTGCAGCGGCTTTGTGCCGCGCTTTCCCGCCAGGTACCGGACAAGGAGTGGCGACGGAAAATGGCGGTCGGTGCCAGCCTGATGATCGACCCGTTGCCGGCTGTAGATGGATGATCGTTGCCGTACCAGTCGACGCCCTGCGCCAACCGACCTTCAAGCGCGGTACGAGTGGCGTTGCCAATGTCAAAGCACTTGCCGTTATGGCTGTTTTCGCCATTTTTATACCAGCTACAAAGCCTTTGCGAGTAGTCGAGGAAATCCTATTGAGTGTTTGCCACGTAAGTGTCTGCGAGAGCCAGTGCCATGCTCGTATCGTCAGTCCACTCTCCCGGTTTCAGCTTGAACGGGCCTCCGCCAACCATGTCACTGACATGTTCACGATCCCGGGGCAGAAACTCGAGTGTTGTGCCCACGGCGTCGGCAATCGCGAGCCCCAGCAGGCAACCCTTTGCGCGGTCCAGCGCCTGCTCTTGAGTGAGGGTGCAAGGCCTGGAAGTCAGCCACTCAGGCTTCCTGACCGGAAATTTGGGTGCGTCCGGCTGCAACATAGGGTCCATGCGCTGAAGCAGCTGAGGAGAGGGCGGTGGGAGCAGGTGGTCGTAACGCTCAGTGTATTGGGTGAGCGCTTCGTTGGAGCTTCTGAGATCAATAAGGTTTTTTAACATCTTGGCACCAGGCAATGATCTGTCACGATGTATCTGAGTTCAGATTCGTTCAAATGCGTCCCACAACATCTGTCGAATTGTATCCAGTTTTGCGTTGGCTGCGATTCGCTGCTCCGCGGTACCTCGATCAATGTAGACGTCGGAGAAACCTGATTTACTGCCTGCCATAGTTCTATACATTGAAGTCGCTTGTGCCCATTCATTACTGTCCGGTAAAGGGTCGTCGGAAAGTAGGCGGATTATCGCGTTTATTCCTGAATCAAAATTCTGGCAGCTCTCACTGTGAAAGATTTCTTTGAGCGTAATAAGCAGTTCTGTCAGGTTTGAGTTTGTCATGCGCTTTTGTACACTCAACTCACTCAGGTGAGTAATATTGTATAGACCGAGAACTGTGGGCATCTAACGCCTATCAGTTGTGAGCATGATCGTTTTTTCGACATGCTCAAGTGGCGTTGTTAGCTCCATGCTGTGCTTGTGTTGACTGAGTTGGATAATTTTTCACTTGACGGAGCGCTCCAAAGAAAGGAGCTCTTATGGCAAGTGCGCTTTAATTCTCTTGGCGAGATACTCGTAAAAATTGTTCGCGTACAATAAATTTTCCCCTGAAGGGATTCTAACGAAGATCTGACATTCCTCGCCGTTATATGTATCGTAATCGAAGAAAAAAACCTCGCCCAAGTCGGTTTCGCTGATAACTACCTTTTTTGCGGTTGTTGATTTATGTTTGAGGCCATTAATGTGCTGAAAAACTATATCGCCACCATTGATGTCGTCGAAGTCCATTCCATAGATACTATATATTTCCTCCGATCCGACTTCTCCCCCTGCATAGTTCAGAAGGAACCATTTGTAGGACGTAGGTAATTTATGGCAGATTCTTTGCTCGGCTTTTACTAACCAATCATCAGTCACTGCGTCAGCGGGGGATCCAAATGCAGCAATATCCGGATGTTTTTTAATCAGGTCTTCCAGCTGAGAAGGTGTCATGTTTTTCAATTGCCTTTCGCGTAGGTTAGTGCTCGATTGTTCCAGTAGTCGCTTTTCCATCGATCAAACAGAGATCTGTCGATCCCAGAGGGTATTGTATTCGGGTTTATATGTATAACAGAACTAAATTTTTGATGGAATGTTTGAGTGAGCTCAGCTATTGCCCCGTTTTGAGTCTGTATCATGTGATGAAGGTTGATTGATTTCCCATCGATGCCTATAGGTGCTCGTCCGCTTGCCATGCGCTCAAGATTGGTACCGGACACAAGTTTTCCGCGCTCTCTCCAGGTGGTCATCAAATCTGGGTCAAACAGATCGTCTCTCTGAAACACTTTGTTGCCGTTAAAGTCGACGGGAGGCTTGGACCAGTATTTTCGTAGTTGACCGAGGTATGTATCGACTTTTTTTTCAGGGATCTGGCTGGTTTTTGGAGCAGTGGTAAAAGGAGTATCCATTATTGGCTCAGCCTTCACCAAATGCGCCGGTTCCCTCACCCGCAACTCATCCCGAGCCAGCAACTTTTGCTCATTCCTTGCCAACCAACCCGCCAACTCCTTGTTCGATATCTCCGCCTGAAGCTTCGCACTGCGGGTCGCGATGCTTTCCATGCTGTTCATCACACCCGCTTTCATCTGACCACGTGTCAGGTAGGTGACGATGGCGGTGAGCAACAGCAGTACAAGTTGCTCCTGTCCGCGGGCCAGTTGTCGTGCCGCGCGTTCGACGCGCTCTTGTACCAGTGCAGCGGAGCCGCCGCTGGGGTCCAGGCCGGACGGTTTGACGCCTTCTTCGGCGTGCCAGGCCGTGGCGATGCCTTCCTGCAAGGTCGAGAGGCAGGCGGGCAGGCCCTGGTAAAAATACTCGGCGATGGCGGACAGGCCCAGGCCCATGAGAATCAGGTTGCCGACCTGCAAGCCGATACCGGCCCCGGCAGCGGCTCCGGGGGCAGCGCCGACGCCGAATGCGAAGGCCCCCGCCGCGCCGCCGGCCACGGTGCCGATCGCCACGCTGCCGCCGAGAATCATCGAGACTTCCTTGACCAGTTGCAGCAGCACCGGCAGGATCTGCTCGATTTCAATCGAGGCCCATTTGCGCTTGAGGTCCATCTGGATGATCGGGTAGGAGAGGGTCATCGCCTGATGCACCGCATCGATGCGATGACCGCCCATGTAGCCATAGGCCTGGCTCGCGCCATTGCTGACACGCCGGGTGAAGCCGTTCCAGTTGTCGTGAGCACTGCGCAAGCCGTCGTTGACGCCCTGGTTGAGCTCGTTGAATTTCTGGTCGAGGTTGCGTTCGACATCGGCCCAGCTGGGCACGTTGGCTAAAAGATCCATTTACTCTTCACTGTCCTTGGGGAAAAGGCGCTTCCTTGTTGCTGCGGTCGAGCTGTCGAATATCCGACTTAACATCAATGTCGAAGTGATGGCTATCTGCCGCACTTCAGACTGCGCGGCGGGATGGAAAATTCAACATGGATCCCATTTTTTGTTATTCGCATTACATTCGGCAATGATGGCAATAAGGCATTAGCTGCCAATCAGTGGCACCTGACTTCCCGTTCATCCTTGATATATCGGCGTTTCTGGCCAGCCAGCGGGACGATAATTATTTTTCAGGGAATGTCCTGAACTGAGTTCGAAGTGCGTGGAAGTACCCGCATTAACTGAGAGTGGGTTGACACAGTGCATGACATGGGTGTCTCCTTCCCGCGTTCAGAACCTGTGATACCTGCAAAAGTGTGACAAATTTCTCAAATATTTTTTGAGTGATGGCACTTTCATACTGTCTTGAGGTCGCAGTTCCTGACGTAATATTTCGTGTGAGCAGTTTCGCTGGATGTTTAAGAGAGCTCGATGGAAATGAAGAGTGTTCTGTAGGTTGTCTCTTACAAAACATACAGATTGACTCATGCCGCCGTCCGAAAACATAGGGTGGCGAAGTGTTCGCCCAAATCAATGTTGCGGCAAACAGCGTTTAACCCTCTTACCTGATTCGTTATGCGCAGTGGTTGAGAGAGGGCGGTAGCTTTCCACTGTTTTCAAGGAGATACACATGTTGATGGACCTTGCCGCAATGCTTTCCCCGCAAAATCGGCGCCTGTTCAAGTTCAAGAACCTCGCCAACCCCGAGCAGCAATTGTTGCTTGAGTCCTTCAGGGGAACGGAAGGTCTGTCCCGTGCGTACAACTTCGAATTGCTGCTGGTGTGCCAGGACTCCGGCGTCGAGCTGAAGTCGATGATGGGCCAGCACGTGGTTCTGGAAATTGAGCTGGCGGATGCCTCGCCTCGTTACCTGGCAGGCTACCTCACGCGGTTTGCCAGCATCGGCAGCGACGGTGGAATGGCCCGCTATACGGCGACGCTGAACCCGTGGTTCTCGATGCTGAAAAACCGCTTCGACACGCGCATCTTCCAGGGCTGTACGGTGGAAGATGTCGTCACCCAGGTATTTGCGTTGTGCCCGGCGTTTTCCCGGCACGAGTTTCGCCTGAGCAAGCCGCTCAAGCATTACACCTACATCACCCAGTACCGTGAAACGGACTTCAACTTTGTCCAGCGCCTGCTGGAAGAAGAGGGGATGTTCTACTACTTCGAGCACACCGCCGAAGGTCACACCATGATCATCTGCGACGACTCCAGCACGCTGCTGCCGTTGCCTGAACAACCGCAGATCCGCTACCACACGGCATCGGTCACCGAGACCGCCGACTCCATCACCCAATGGAGCGGTAATCGCCAGTTGCAATCTGGGAAAATCGCGGTCCAGACCTTCGATTATCGTCAGCCGTCCAATCGCTTGCCGGTCGCCATGAAAAGCCTGAACAAGCAGGGCGATGTCGACGAATTCGAAATCTACGACTTCCCCGGCCAGTACACTCACGGCACCTACGACGAAGGCGAAACGCTGCTGCGGCTGCGGGTCGAAGCGCTTGAGCTCAAGGGCAAGAGTTTTCATGGCGCCAGTAACTGCCGTGCGATGAAACCCGGCTACACCTTCGAACTGCTGCAGCATTACGATCACGATCAAGGCCCTGCCGAGGATCGTCAGTTCCTGCTGATGAGCGTCGAAAGCGAAGGCCACAACAACTACCTCAGCGGGCATCAGGCGAGTTATTACAACACCTTCGCCTGCGTGCGCAAAAAGATCGTCTTCCGACCTCAACTCACTACTCCGCGCCCGACCATCTCCGGCCCGCAAACCGCGATCATCGTCGGCCCGCCGGGGGAGGAAATCTTCACCGACGAACTCGGTCGGGTGAAGGTGCAGTTTCACTGGGACCGCAAGGGCGAGCACAACGACAAGAGCTCCTGCTGGGTCCGCGTCGCCCAGGCCGGTGCCAGTGGCGGTTTCGGCAGCATCCAGATTCCCCGTGTGGGCGATGAAGTCGTGGTGGTGTTCCTCGACGGCAACCCCGACCGCCCGCTGGTCATGGGCAGCCTCTACAACAGCCAGAACACGCCGCCGTGGGCATTGCCGGCGAACAAGACGCAGAGTGGATTCCTGACGCGCTCGATGAAAGGCGACGGCGGCACGGCGAACTTCTTCCGCTTCGAAGACAAGGCCGGTGCCGAGCAGATCATCATGCACGCCGAGCGCAACCTGGACACCGAGATCGAGGTCGACGAGATCCACAGTGTCGGCAGCAATCGCACGATCACGGTCGGTGGCACGCACACCGAAACCATCAAGAAAGACACGCTTATGAATGTCCAGGAAGGCTCGCTGACGATTCAGGTCGACAACCAGTTCATTCAGGTCAATGCCAAGCAGCACATCATTCTTCAGGTGGGCGGCAGCAGTATCAAGCTGACGCCCGAAGGCATCGAAATAAAGGGCGACGCCATCGATATTCTTGGCAAGAACACCTACGTCCACGGTGACCGTGTCGATATCAACAAGTGAGCAATCAGACCATGGTCAGGACCAGTATCTACGACCGTATTTCCGAGAAGCGGCTCGCGGCCGAGACACTTGCGCGACAGCAGTTACAGGAGGCTGCCGAGGCTTCGCCCGCTGTCATCGAGCCTGAGCCGGTAGCGGTGGTGCCGCTGCAATTGACGCGCAATGAATTGAAAGTCGCGGGGCTGAACCTGGTAATGCCGCAAGGCTTCAATTTCCGCGACATCGATACAACGCTCGAAAAGCATGGGCATCCCGTCACGCTCAGTGTCAAGCGTCGTCCTGCACCTGAAGGGCTGACGCTGCAACGCTCGGTGCAGTTGTATGTGGAGAACCTGCGCAAAAACCACCCCGACGTCACCATTGTGCGCCAGAGCGATTGCCTGCTGGCTGGCAGCCCGGCGATAACCCTGGATTATATATTCACGGCGGGACAGGAGCGTCGCCACGGTAGAGCGACCAGCGCAGTCATCCAGCCCGGCCATGGTAACGAGCGCCAATGGTTGAGCATGTCGACGATGATCAATCCCGCTCATGCAGAGCTAGCCGATTGGCTGATCGAGTTCGAGACGATGCTCGAAAACATCAGCGTCGACTAAACATTTTCCCCTTTCACGCATTCACGGAACACACGCCCAATGGACTATCAGCTTCAGGAAGGATCCATCACTTTGCCGGAAGGTTTTCAGGACCGCACGGTGAACATGTTTGTGCTCGGCAACAGCATTCCTGCGCCGCTGAACATCACACTGTCGCGCGACAACATGCTGCCGGCAGAGGATCTGAAAGCTTACATCGAGCGCCAGGTAAAACTCATTGCCGCCAAACTGCGCGGCTATACCTTGCTCAGCAAGAAGCCGGCAGCGCTGTCCGGGGAGCAACCGTTCTCCGGCATCCAGGTGGATGCCTACTACATGAACGATGGTCGACCGGTGTACCAACGGCAGGCAGCGTTCGAAATCGAACCCGGTCGCATCCTGGTGTTTTCCACGACCAGCCAGGCTGATTTCAGCGCCACACAAAATCAGAATTGGTTGCAGCTGCTGGCAAGTTTCAAACCGCGTCAGGCCGATATGGTGTCAACCGACAGCGCCGAACAGGAGTAACCCATGTTCGAAGCTGCGCGTTGGGGCGATGAAATTGAACACACCAGTGCGCTCGGCGGGTTTCTCGCCGGCGCAGTGATCGGGCTTGCAATTGCGACGGCTGCCGCATTCACGATCTGCACGGCGGGGCTCGGCGGCATTCTGCTGGGGATTGCCGTAGGGTTGGCTGCCAGTTTCGTCCCCATGATTGGCGAAAGCATAGGGTCGGCAATGAGTTCGCCCGCCGGGGGGATCAAGCTCGAAGGCTGCTCCACGGATGTGTTCATCAACAGCCGTAATGCCGCCCACGCAAAATTGAGCATGGGGATTTGCGATAAACACCCAGCACCGGTCATGGTTGCCGAAGGCTCTTCCAACGTTTTCATCAACAATGTGGCGGCTTCGCGCAAGGGTGACAAACTCACCTGCGGCGCGAAGATCTCCAGCGGCTCGAACAATGTGTTCATTGGCGGCGGGACCGAGCGCTATCTCGATGTCGACGAAGAAATTCCCGGCTGGCTGCGGGTCACCGTCGACGTGCTGATGATTGTCGCCTCGATGGGCCGCGCAATAGGTCCGATCTTCAGGCTGGGCATGGCACAAGGTCTGAAGGCGGCCGGGCCATGCGCATTGAAATTCGGCGCAGCCGTGGCGGGCAGCTATCTGGCCGGTCGCTTTGTCATCGGTCCGGCCGTTGAACGCGCAATCGGCGGTTTGAGCGGCAATCCCGTCGACCTTACCAGCGGGCGCAAGCTGTTGCTCGAGTCGGGAGAAACCGACTTTGCGCTGCCAGGGCTCATGCCGATTGAGTGGTCGCGCTTCTATGCCAGCGATCTGACTGTCGACAGCGTGCTCGGCAAAGGCTGGGTATTGCCTTGGGAGCAAAGCCTGCGCAGAAGCGGCAGCTTCGTCTACCTCACGGATAACCAGGGGCGCAGCGTGCCCTTTGTGGATGTGGAGCCCGGCGATCGCATCTATAACCCCTATGAGCAACTCCACCTGGTCCGCACCGAAGGCGGCCACTACCTGCTGCAAACCCTCGACAACCTGTTCTTCTACTTCGGCGAGGTGCCGGACGACAACAGCGATGTTCCGCTGCAGCGCCTGGAAAATGCCCTTGGGCATTACCTGCATTTCACCCGTACGACAGAAGGCCGGTTGACCGACATCAGCGCCACTGGCGGTGTTCGCGTGCACCTGCACTATGACAACCCGCTGGGGCGCCTGACCGACGTCAAGCGCGTCGTCGACAACGTGGCGGTTGAAACCCTGGTGCAGTACCGCTATGACGACAACGGCCAACTCATCGAGGTGATCAATCGCAACAGCGATTCGATGCGCCGTTTCAGCTACGCCGATGGTGTGATGGCCAGCCACAGCAACGCCTTGGGCCTGAGCTGTCATTACCGCTGGGAAACCCTTGAAGGCCAGCTGCGTGTGGTGGAGCACTGGACCAGCGATGGCGAACACTTTCACTACCGCTACGACTTCAAGCACCGCACCTCGTGGGCCACTGACGCGCTGGGGCGCGAGCTGCAGATCCACTACAACGACGATCGCCGCGTGATTGCCAGTCGCGACTTCGGCGGTGAGCAGTACGCCATCGACCTCGACGAAGCCGGCAACATGACCGGTCTCAAGCTGCCGGATGGCAACCGGTTGGGGTTCAAGTACGATGACTTTTCGCGTTTGCTTGAAGAAACCGACCCGCTGGGTCGCAAGATCAAATACAAGTACCACCTCGGCACTACCCTGGTCACCGAAACGACCTTCCTGGACGGCAGCACCTGGCAGGCCCGCTATGACGCCAAGGGCAACTTGATCGCCGAAGTCGACGCCCTGGGCAATAAAACCGAATACCTCAACGGCGACGACGGCCTGCCGCACACCATCATCGACGCGACCCACAAGTCCAAATACCTGTGGTGGAACACCCTGGCCCAGGTCGAACGCTTCCAGGATTGTTCGGGTAAAAACACCACCTACCGCTTCGACGAGCGCCAGCATCTGGTCGCCGTTACTGATGCGCTGGGTCAGACCACCACGCTGGAACGCAAGCCTGACGGCGAAGTGCTGCGCATCAATCATCCGGACGGCAGCGCCGAATCCTTCACCTACAACGCCCTCGGCCAGGTGCTGACGCACACCGACGGCAAAGGCCAGACCACACGCCTGCTGCGCACCGCCCGTGGCCTGCCGAGCAGCCGCCAGGACGCCAAGGGCCAGCGCATCCGCTACGAGTACGACGCGGCGATTCGCCTGACCGCGCTGATCAATGAAAACAACGCGGCGTACCAGTTCGCCTACGATGCGTCCGACCGCTTGATCGAAGAAAAACGCATCGACAACCTGACCCGGCGCTTCAGCTACAACCTCGGCGGGCATCTGACCCAGGTCGACGAAACCGGCTACGGCGAACGCGGCGACCGGCCTCAGCGTCGTACCGAGTTCGAGCGCGACAGCATTGGCCGGCTGCTGGCCAAACTCAATGCCGATGCCCGTCAGGATTACGTGTACGACGACGCTGACCGCCTGCTGTCGATCCAGCGCCTGCCGACCGCGCAGGGCAAGCAACTGGGTGTCAGCGAAGAAACGCTGGAATTCTCCTACGACCTGCTCGGCAGGCTGATCCAGGAGACCACGGCGCAAGGCGTCTTGTCCTACGAGTACGACCCACTGAGCAACCTCACCACCCTGACGTTGCCCACCGGCCAACACCTGAATCACCTGTACTACGGCAGCGGCCACCTGCACCAACTCAACCTCGACGGCCAGCTGATCAGCGACATCGAGCGCGACGACCTGCACCGCGAAGTCCTGCGCACCCAGGGCACACTCACCAGCTGCTTCGGCTACGACGCCATGGGCCGCAAGAGCTGGCAGTTCGCCTCGCGCCTGCCGGCGGAAAAACTCTCGAGAATCCACAACCCCGGCATCCAGCCGGATTTGCTGGTCGAGCACGCTTACAACCCGATCCATCGCCGTCACCAGTACGACCCCGCAGGCGAGTTGACCCGCACCCTCGACAAATTGCGTGGCGAGATCAAGTACGAATACGAAGCCAACGGCCAGTTGCACAGCCGCGACACCGGCCAACTGATCGACAGCGAAGAGTTCCGCTACGACGCCGCGGCGAACCGGCTGAACTTCAACGCCAGCCAGTTTGACCACGTCAAAGACAACCGCCTCAAGCGCTGGCGGGATCAGGAATATGCCTACGATGCGTGGGGCAATCTGATTGAAAAACGCAACGGCATGGGCACGCTGCAGACGTTTTGTTATGACTGTGAAAATCGCTTGGTGCGGGCGGAGACGTTGGTTAATGGCAAGCTGGAAAGTACCGGTGCGTATCGATACGACAGCCTGGGGCGACGGGTTGCCAAGGTTTCAGAGGTCAATGGCAAGACGGAGCAGAAGCACTTTTTGTGGCAAGGCTTGCGGATGTTGCGTGAGGAGCGTCCGGGGCAGAGCAGTTTGTACCTGTATGAGCCGGGGAGTTATGCGCCGTTGGCCCGGGTGGACCAGGCGGAAGGTGAGGAGCAGAAGCTTTACTACTTCCATACCGACCAGATTGGTACGCCGCTGGAGATGACTGACGCGGACGGAAGCATTGTCTGGCAGGCGACGTACAAGGCGTGGGGGGCGGTTGAAAAGTTGGCGGTCAATGACGTCGAGCAGAATCTGCGGTTTCAGGGGCAGTATTTTGACGATGAGACGGGGCTGCACTACAACACGTTTCGGTATTACGATCCGGAGGTGGGGCGGTTTGTTACGCAGGATCCGATTGGACTCCTAGGTGGGTTGAATCTTTACCAATATGCTCCAAACGCTTTAGGCTGGATTGATCCATGGGGGCTCTGCAAGAGTTCTGTTAGTGGTGATAAAGGTCGAAGTAAAGCTATTCATGATTTGAACCAAAACGGATATAAGGTAGTAGCCGAAGAAGTAACAATGAAGGTGAATGGAAGTAGGGTCAGAGCGGATTTTGTTGCTAAAGATGCGCAGGGCAATCTACACGTATTTGAGGTTAAGCATGGTTCTGGAGCACTGACCAAAAACCAGAAAGCTGCGAATGTTTTTGATATGTCATCACCTGCCAATACTACGGAATGGCTCGGAGGTGGGGTAATAAAACCCTCGCAGGGTGTTCCAGGAACGTTCAAGGTCGATACAAAAGGCATGCCTGGAATACCTCTTGGTGGTAAAGGTGCCGTGCATGAAGCTACGTTTAATATACTTAAATATCGGTGAAGATAATGAGTGAGTTAGAGCGGTCAAATTTTGAGCGGGAACTTTTCAAGCAGCTGAAGACGCTGGAGCAAATTGATCAAAGTATCTCGGCTAGCAAAAATAAAATAAAATTTAAGATTGGAAAGGTGGTAGTTGCAGAAATATACTTTGCTCATCTTAGAAAAGTTGACGGTTATTATGTTGGGGGTGAGGTTTATGGTGGTCCCCTTTACCAGTGCTGTATGAAAAACGAGCCGCCGTATAAAAATAATTTATTTAACTCTTCTATTTTGTCCTTCACTTCTCTTTCTGAGGGGGATGGATACTTTGGTGATGTGGTGGGGGGCGTTTTAAAGACGCCGGACGTTGCAGTGGCTGAAAAGGTCGCATTTAATGTTCGAGATAAGTTGGTAAATCGTTATATACCTTGGGTTCTTAATTGCGTATTCCCCAATATCGACTTGGTTGGGGATGTTGTCAGGAATCCGGACTTTTATGCTTATCCAGCAATCGTGCTGAAATGTTCTGCAAAGTATGACTCGGGAATTAATTGCGATTCGATTCTAGAGGAGAACTCTAACAATAAAAAAATAATTAAGAACAAAGAGTACGATCTGGGATTTTTCAAGTCTTGACTGACGCTGTTTCGACTGACCAAATTTGTATGGGGGGCGATGAGGTTGTTTTGTAACCACCTACCTGCAATCTCTATCGTCATGTCAAAAAATACAGTCGGCAGTTTAACTGGCGCTTGACCGTGGAGAATTTTAGCTGTACAGCCACGACACCGGCCGGTTGATCGACAGCGAAGAATTGCGCTGCGACGTCCTGCGCCTTACACCGAATACCTCAACAGCGACTGCACGGCGGGATCAAATACGATTTCGAAGTCAATGGCGTACTAACATAATAGCCAAAATGTCCCTATTAATGCGAAAGGGCGATTATGCTGAGTGTTATTGAGAGAATCATGTTTACGATTGTCTATAAAGGTGTTGAAAGCGGATGTCCGGAAGGAGGAGTCTACGGAGAGTTGGCTGGGTATAATTGGAACTCAAATAATTTTGAGGATGATAGATTTCCACCTGAAGGCGCGATTCTTGATTTTTACGCACTGCATAAAGTTGTAGTGACGGATTTCTTTTATTTTGGTAGTGAATTTATTTGTTCCGGTGATTTTCTTGCATTAATTAAATCATCTAATTGTGGCGTGGTGGATGTCAGGGAGGTTCGACTCCATCAGGAGAGTAAAGTCTCCCCAATTTCATCAAAAAAATACTATTTGGTGCGTAGTAGAGAAATTCATAAGATTTTGGATATGGAAAAATCGAAATACGAGTTACGGCTTGATCCGATCACTAAAGTTCCAGAAGAAGATATGTTTCATCCAGGTAGAGTGATTTTTGATGCTATATCCGATTTTAGTATAAGAAAAGACGTTTGTGATTTAGATTTTTTTATTTCTTCTGAGATGCTGAGAGGGGAGTATGTTTTTTCAGCCGAGCTTGGAGAGAAAATTATTAAATTTTCAATGAGGGGTGTGATGTTAATGCCAGTGTCTGAGTTTGTGTATGATGCGAAATTAGATTTTTAGTGTTAAGCAGTTTTTTCTTGGTGGTAATTAAGTTTTGGCGGTGTGCTTCTGAAGGTCGTTTGTGGTAGTGGCTGGATCTTAATTGGATGCGGTGTTCTTTAATAAGTTGGTGCTTTCGGAGGGGCTGAGATAATAATTCGGCCTCTAATGGTTACACTGTTATTGCGAGCAATAAAGTACGCAGCACACGGATCGCCGACCCGCTCGGGCGCACGATCAAATACCGTTATCACCACCTGACGCTGCTGATCACACAGGTGGATTACCGGACGGCAGCACCTGGCAAGCCCGCTACGACGCCAAGGGCAACTTGATCGCCGAAGTCGACGCCCTGGGTAATAAAACCGAATACCTCAACGGCGACGACGGCCTGCCGCACACCATCATCGACGCGACCCACAAGTCCAAATACCTGTGGTGGAACACCCTGGCCCAGGTCGAACGCTTCCAGGATTGTTCGGGTAAAAACACCACCTACCGCTTCGACGAGCGCCAGCATCTGGTCGCCGTCACCGACGCGCTGGGCCAGACCACTACCCTGGAACGCAAACCCGACGGCGAAGTGCTGCGCATCAATCATCCGGATGGCAGCGCCGAATCCTTCACCTACAACGCCCTCGGCCAGGTACTGACGCATACCGACGGCAAAGGCCAGACCACACGCCTGCTGCGCACCGCCCGTGGATTGCCGAGCAGCCGCCAGGACGCCAAGGGCCAGCGCATCCGCTACGAATACGACCCGGCGATTCGCCTGACCGCGCTGATCAACGAGAACAACGCGGCGTACCAGTTCGCCTACGATGCGTCCGACCGGTTGATCGAAGAAAAACGCATCGACAACCTGACTCGACGCTTCAGCTACAACCTCGGCGGGCATCTGACCCAGGTCGACGAAACCGGCTACGGCGAACGCGGCGACCGGCCTCAGCGTCGTACCGAGTTCGAGCGCGACAGCATTGGCCGGCTGCTGGCCAAACTCAATGCCGATGCCCGTCAGGATTACGTGTACGACGACGCTGATCGCCTGCTGTCGATCCAGCGCCTGCCGACCGCGCAGGGCAAGCAACTGGGTGTCAGCGAAGAAACGCTGGAATTCTCCTACGACCTGCTCGGCAGGCTGATCCAGGAGACCACGGCGCAAGGCGTCTTGTCCTACGAGTACGACCCACTGAGCAACCTCACCACCCTGACGTTGCCCACCGGCCAACACCTGAATCACCTGTACTACGGCAGCGGCCACCTGCACCAACTCAACCTCGACGGCCAGCTCATCAGCGACATCGAGCGCGACGACCTGCACCGCGAAGTCCTGCGCACCCAGGGCACACTCACCAGCTGCTTCGGCTACGACGCCATGGGCCGCAAGAGCTGGCAGTTCGCCTCGCGCCTGCCGGCGGAAAAACTCTCGAGAATCCACAACCCCGGCATCCAGCCCGACCTGCTGGTCGAGCACGCCTACAACCCGATCCACCGCCGCCGCCAGTACGACCCGGCCGGCGAGTTGACCCGCACCCTCGACAAACTGCGTGGCGAGATCAAGTACGAATACGAAGCCAACGGCCAGTTGCACAGCCGCGACACCGGCCAGCTGATCGACAGCGAAGAATTTCGCTACGACGCCGCGGCGAACCGGCTGAACTTCAACACCAGCCAGTTTGACCACGTCAAGGACAACCGCCTCAAACGCTGGCGAGATCAGGAATATGCCTACGATGCGTGGGGCAACCTGATTGAAAAACGCAGCGGCATGGGCACGCTGCAGACGTTTTGTTATGACTGTGAAAATCGCTTGGTGCGGGCGGAGACGTTGGTTAACGGCAAGCTGGAAAGTACCGGTGCGTATCGATACGACAGCCTGGGGCGACGGGTTGCCAAGGTTTCAGAGGTCAATGGCAAGACGGAGCAGAAGCACTTTTTGTGGCAAGGCTTGCGGATGTTGCGTGAGGAACGTCCGGGGCAGAGCAGTTTGTACCTGTATGAGCCGGGGAGTTATGCGCCGTTGGCGCGGGTGGATCAGGCGGAAGGTGAGGAGCAGAAGCTTTACTACTTCCATACCGACCAGATTGGTACGCCGTTGGAGATGACGGACCGAGAGGGGCAGATTGTTTGGCAGGCGACGTATAAGGCGTGGGGTGCACTGGAGCGACTGCACGTTAACGCTGTCGAGCAGAACCTACGGTTTCAGGGGCAGTATTTCGACGATGAGACGGGGCTGCACTACAACACGTTTCGGTATTACGATCCGGAGGTGGGGCGGTTTGTAACGCAGGATCCGATCGGGTTGGTAGGTGGGGATAATCTATATCAATATGCTATTAACTCAGTACGTTGGATAGATCCACTTGGCTGGTACAATGGAGAAGGCGTACGTGACTTAGGTAAATATCATTCTAGTCACGAACATACTCTGATGAAGTCAGAGTTCAAAATGACAGATGTTGAGCACTTCAGTCGTGCGAATCAATCAGTATATGAGCGCGTTAAAGTCGACTACGATTTTAAAAAGACGTTGCAGTCTAAGTATCCCGGTGTTGTAGAACATGTTCAGCCTCGGGTAGACGGCTCGTTCCGCGGCAGTTCTCCTCCGGGTATGACTTGGCATCACGGAGACAAGCCTGGATCGCTTCAGTTGGTTGATAGACTAGATCATCAAACATATCACAAGGTGTACCATCCAGATGGCAAGGGTGGGCGAAATAAATGGGGCGGTGGTACAGCCTGTCGATAATAAAGAGGATGTGCATGAAAGTATATAAGGGTTTTTCTGAGCTTATGTTGAATCTAGATCATCTACCTGTTGTCGGATGGATTTTTGTCGACTCTACAGTTGATCGAACATCGAAGGATGTTGTGAGTTCTGCATTTTTTTATGTGGCAGAAGATGATTTTGAGGAGATTGCGTTTGAGGATACTAAACGTACGTTTGTCGAGTGCCCGACTATGTTGGATATTAAGTCTGTCGCGGATAGAAGCACAACGAAGCCTGATTTAAATAAGTACCTGGAGGCGACGCTGTACTATCTTGAGAATGACGATTTTCAAGGTTAGCTATTTGATGGATTTGTGACTTGTTAGGTCGCAGGCCTTTGCGCGGTATGCTATGGCGGTTTTTTAACTGCTAGGGGTTGAAAAGCGTGGGGAGCGCAAGAGCTGGCAGTTCGCCTCGCGCCTGCCGGCGGAAAAACTCTCGCGCCTGCACAACCCCGGCATCCAGCCGGATTTGCTGGTCGAGCACGCTTACAACCCGATCCATCGCCGTCACCAGTACGACCCCGCAGGCGAGTTGACCCGCACCCTCGACAAACTGCGCGGCGAGATCAAGTACGAATACGAAGCCAACGGCCAGTTGCACAGCCGTGACACTGGGCAGTTGATCGACAGCGAAGAATTCCGCTACGACGCCGCGGCGAACCGGCTGAATTTCAACACCAGCCAGTTCGATCACGTCAAAGACAACCGCCTCAAACGCTGGCGGGATCAGGAATATGCCTACGATGCGTGGGGCAACCTGATTGAAAAACGCAGTGGCATGGGCACGCTGCAGACGTTTGGTTATGACTGTGAAAATCGCTTGGTGCGGGCTGAGACGTTGGTGAATGGCAAGCTGGAAAGTACCGGTGCGTATCGGTACGACAGCCTGGGGCGGCGGGTCGGCAAACAGTCTGTTGTTAATGGCGTGACCGAGCAGAAACACTTCTTGTGGCAAGGTTTGCGGATGTTGCGTGAGGAGCGTCCGGGGCAGAGCAGCTTGTACCTGTATGAGCCGGGGAGTTATGCGGCGTTGGCGCGGATGGATCAGGCGGAAGGTGAAGAGCAGAAGCTTTATTACTTTCATACTGACCAGATTGGTACGCCGTTGGAGATGACGGACGCGGACGGGAGCATTGTCTGGCAGGCGACGTACAAGGCGTGGGGGGCGGTTGAAAAGCTGGCGGTCAATGACGTCGAGCAGAACCTGCGTTTTCAGGGGCAGTATTTTGATGACGAGACGGGGCTGCACTACAACACGTTTCGGTATTACGATCCGGAGGTGGGGCGGTTTGTTACGCAGGATCCGATTGGGTTGTTGGGTGGTAGTAATTTGTATGGTTATGCTCCCAACACTAACGGGTGGATTGACCCCTTGGGCTGGTGTGTCAGTGCTGTGGTTACACGTGGCGCGGCAGGGCAACCTCTTAGAGCGACAGCGACAATTACCGCGAAAGATCTCGGTACCGGAACAGCGACGAATGCTTCATCAAGAGCTTGGGCACGCGCACTGGGTGACTCAAAAGACGATGCGGGACATATCGTCGGAAAACTTTTGGGTGGTTCAGGCGGTAAAGATGGCGTTTTTCCACAGCTCTCACGGATAAATCGAGGTCTTTTCAGGGATTTTGAAGGGGAGGTTGCCAGTTTCGTAAGAAATAATGGATCGGTGGATGTAGATATTAAGTTTATCTATGGCGCATCAAGTACGAGGCCGACCAAAGTTGTGTATAACGTTTTTCAGCAAGGAAAAACTGTACTGTCGGATATTTTTAGTAACTGAGGTTGTTATGGAAAAAGAAGTTTCGGTGGTTGATGTGTTGAAAGGCTTTATGTCCGAAATGCGAGATTGGGAGACGGCTTTTCGCGATGAGCAAATGAGCCTGATCGAAGCGGAAAAAGATACCTCTGACTGTGATAAAAAGTATGAGCTCGAGCTTAAGAGGATATTAACCAGGTTTTCTGTGTCAGATGAGCGAAGCTGGGCTCGGCTTATAGATCTCGGTTGTGGGTTTCCTCCGACATATGATCCAGATAGGGATGTAATAAACAAGCCTGTTCAAGAAGGTAAAAATTACGCTGTGGTTGTCGAGCAGATGGCTAGACTAAAAGCTGTATATAAGTTTTTTCTGAAAGATACTGGAAGTGGTTGGCTGATAGTGAAAAAAGAAACAAAGAATGGTGATAAGTGGAAAAAAACCGCTCTCTGATGTTTGTATGAAAGCGGTGCAGCGCTCCGTTGTACTGGTGGCGCTGTATTTCATGGATGTGTTTGGTTGTTCGTTGGTAGTCAAAAACTAGTGGGGTTTGTGCCGTTCTTTAAAATTTTATCTCCAGAGTGGCTTAAGGTTATCTTAAGCCACTTTCCTCTTTAATCTAAAAAAGCTGTGCAAGCGCGTGCTTAATTCACGCTAAAAATCAGTAGTAATGAACGAATCCATTTGGTTCGCTGGGTCGTTTGGCCGACACCACACGTGTCGTCGGCAACCACAGTTGAGGCCTTTGTGCAGTACCGCTACGACATCAAGGCGCGCACCACACAAGTAACCGACGTCCTTTCATTAGAACGCCGATCGCCGCGTGATTGCCAGTCGCGACTTCGGCGGCGAGCAGTACGCTATCGACCTCGACGAAGCGGGCAACATGACCGGTCTCAAGCTGCCGGATGGCAACCGGTTGGGGTTCAAGTACGACGACTTTTCGCGTTTGCTTGAAGAAACCGACCCGCTGGGTCGCAAGATCAAATACAAGTACCACCTCGGCACTACCCTGGTCACCGAAACGACCTTCCTCGACGGCAGCACCTGGCAGGCCCGCTACGACGCCAAAGGCAATTTGATCGCCGAAGTCGACGCCCTGGGCAATAAAACCGAATACCTCAACGGCGACGACGGCCTGCCGCACACCATCATCGATGCGACCCACAAGTCCAAATACCTGTGGTGCAACACCCTGGCGCAGGTCGAACGCTTCCAGGATTGCTCGGGTAAAAACACCACCTACCGCTTCGACGAGCGCCAGCATCTGGTCGCCGTCACCGACGCGCTGGGTCAGACCACCACGCTGGAACGCAAGCCTGACGGCGAAGTGCTGCGCATCAATCATCCGGACGGCAGCGCCGAGTCGTTCACCTACAACGCCCTCGGCCAAGTGCTCAGCCATACCGACGGCAAAGGCCAGACCACGCGCCTGCTGCGCACCGCCCGTGGATTGCCGAGCAGCCGCCAGGACGCCAAGGGCCAGCGCATCCGCTACGAATACGACCCGGCGATTCGCCTGGCCGCGCTGATCAACGAGAACAACGCGGCGTATCAGTTTGCCTACGATGCATCCGACCGGTTGATCGAAGAAAAACGCATCGACAACCTGACTCGACGCTTCAGCTACAACCTCGGCGGGCATCTGACCCAGGTCGACGAAACCGGCTACGGCGAACGCGGTGAACGACCACAGCGTCGTACCGAATTCGAGCGCGACCGCATTGGCCGGCTGCTGGCCAAACTCAATGGCGATGCGCGTCAGGATTACGTGTACGACGACGCTGATCGCCTGCTGTCGATCCAGCGCCTGTCGACCGCGCAGGGCAAGCAACTGGGCGTCAGCGAAGAAACGCTGGAATTCGCCTACGACTTGCTCGGCCGACTGATCCAGGAGACTACGCCGCAAGGCGCCTTGTCCTACGAATACGACCCACTGAGCAACCTCACCACCCTGACGATGCCCACCGGCCAACACCTTAATCACCTGTACTACGGCAGCGGCCATCTGCACCAACTCAACCTCGACGGCCAGCTCATCAGCGACATCGAGCGTGACGACTGCACCGCGAAGTCCTGCGTACCCAGGGCACGCTTACCAGCTGCTTCGGCTACGACGCCCTCGGCCGCAAGAGTTGGCAGTTTGCTCCGCGCCTGCCAGCGGAAAAGCTCTCGCTCCTCCACAACCCCGGGGCATCCAGCCGGATTCGGTGCCAAGTAATGCGCTTATATTCCCTAACGCTATAAATAGATAATTATTTATTCCTTTTGTTGTGATCAATGGAGGTGCACTTTGAGGGCCTGCCCCATCCATGCGGAAGGGCTCGACATCAGACAGGAAGCCTCATCATGACCATCAAAGCGATCAACGTCCGTAACCAGTTCAAGGGCGTCATCAAGGAAATACTGGTAGGCGAAGTGGTCTCCGAAATCGACGTGCAAACGGCGTCGGGGATTGTCACTTCGGTGATTACCACCCGTTCGGTGCGTGACCTGGAATTGAAGGTCGGGAGCGAAGTCATTGCCTTCGTCAAATCCACCGAAGTCTCGATAGCCAAACTCTGAGTCCGGTCTCAACGCTTTTCTGTAGCAGCCGAACGCAGGCTTCGCCAGCTGCTACGGATCGCGTGAGGACTTTTGTTAGTTAATATTTTGATGAGGTTGTCATGGTGGGTCGTTTCAAGAATTCAGGGTTGACGCTGTTAGCGGCATCCGTTGCAGCGGTGGGTGTATTGCTCAGCCCCGGTGCCCAGGCCGAAGGCAAGATCAGCATCGCCCAGCAATTTGGCATCGGTTGCCTGATTCTGGATGTGGTGCGCGATCAGCAGCTCATCGAGAAACATGGCAAGGAGCAGGGCCTGGACATCAAGGTCGACTGGAACAGCATTTCCGGCGCCACGGCGATGAACGAGGCGTTGTTGGCCGGCGCACTGGATGTGGTGTCGGCGGGCGTGCCGCCGATGCTGACGATTTGGGACCGGACCAAGGGCAAACAGAACGTCAAGGCGATCGCGTCGCTCGGCTCGATGCCCAACTACTTGCTGACCAATAACCCGAATGTGAAGAGCCTCAAGGATTTCACCGAAAAGGACCGCATCGCGGTGCCGGCGGCGGGCGTCGGGTTCCAGTCGCGCACGCTGCAGATCGAAACGGCCAAACAGTTTGGCGATGAGCATTTCAAGAAGTTCGACGATATCTCGATCAGCCTCGCGCACCCGGATGCGACGGCGGCGCTGATCGCCGGTGGGTCGGAAATCACCTCTCATTTCTCCAGTCCGCCGTTCCAGTATCAGGAGTTACAGAGTCCCAACGTGCACAAAGTGTTGAGTTCCTACGACGTGTTGGGCGGTCAGGCCACGTTTAACGTGCTCTACACCACTGAAAAATTCCACGACGAAAACCCGAAAACCTACAAGGCGTTCTACGACGCACTGGCCGAGGCCGAAAAGATCATCAAGGCCGACAAGTCCGCGGCGGCCGCGACCTACATTCGGGTCGAGCAGTCGAAGTTACCGCTGCCGCTGGTTGAGAAAATCGTCAACGATCCTGAAATCGACTTCACGATTAATCCGCAGCGCACAGCTGTCTACGCCGAAAAACTGCAGGCGTTGGGCGTGCTGAAAAACAAGGCCGATAGCTGGAAGGACTACTTTTTTGAAGAAGCACACGGTGGTGCGGGGAGCTGAGTTGCCTTCATCCTGCTGAGAAGCATGAAAAAACCCGGCTGATCAGGCCGGGTTTTTTGTGGTGTTGCGGTGAAGCAATTGGTTTCAGGCGACGGAGTTGCCTTGGAGACGATCCGAGCCATCGGCGGCGACGCGGTTTTCGATCAGGCGATCAGAGCCGCCTTCGGCGACACGATTCTCGATCAGACGATCCGAACCACCTTCAGCCACACGGCTTTCAATCAGTCGATCCGAGCCGCCTTCAGCGACGACAGGTTGAGCAGAAGTTGCGGCGAAAGCGTTAACTGCAAAGATCGAGAAAGCGATGCTGAGGATGGTTTGGCGTTTCATGATCGTGTGCTCCGGGGTGTTGTTGGTTGGTATGGAGCTGATGTTACGCCGTGGATTTTTTAAGAGAACTTCATTGAGTTAATGGTGACTATTGACGCAGTCAATGGTTGCGAACCGCTAACTGTAGGAGCAGAGCTTGCTCGCGATGAGGCCGGTAAATTCAGAATGTAAGTCGACTGATACGGCGCCATCGCGAGCAAGCTTTGCTCCTACAGGTTCATTGGTCGCTAGCGAGAAATAAGCCCATGATCCAGGGCGTACTTTACCAGCGCCGCAGGCTTGTCGATGTTGAGCTTGCGCCGAATGCTCAAGCGATGGGTTTCCACCGTGCGCACGCTGATGTCCAGTTCCCGCGCCATTTCCTTGTTGTTCAATCCTTGCGCCATCTTCACTAACACCTGGCTTTCCCGAGGCGTCAGCTCGTTGTCGGTGTTCTTGTCGGCGATCAGTCGCTGGGCGATTTCGGCGCTGTAGAACGTCCCGCCGCTGGTGATGGCTTCAATGGCCGCGATGATTTCCCGTGACGGCGCATTTTTCAGCACATAGCCACTAGCACCGGAACGCACCGATTCACTGACGTACTCGTAATTGTCGTACATGCTCAGCACCAACACCTTGAGCGACGGGTACTGGCTGCGCAGCACGCGGGTCAGCTCCAGGCCGTTCATGTCCCGCAGGCTGATGTCGACCAGCAACAGGTCCGGCTGGCAACGCCCGACCATCTCGATCGCCTCGGCGCCGCTTTCAGCTTCACCCACCACTTCCAGGGGCGCCATGACAGCCAGCAACGCCTTGATGCCGTCGCGGACCAGGGAGTGATCGTCAACCAACGCGACGCGGATCGGGGAGGGCAGGTTCATTCAGCTTTCACTCTTGTTGTTTTCGGGGCGATGTCAGCGTTTGCCGCCGGGTAGTTTCATCGGCAACAGAACATCCAGCTCACTGCGTCCTGGCGTCGAGATCAGGTCGAACCGACCACCAAAGTGTTCAACCCGCTCACGGATATTACGCAGGCCAATGCCGGCGTGACGACGTTCGACCTGGGCGACGTTGAAACCCACACCGTCATCAACCACCGTCAGGCGCACGGATTGTTCACAGCCGCGCAGGGTAATGGAAACGTTTTTTGCCCCGGCGTGGCGTTCGATATTGGTCAGGCCTTCCTGCACGATGCGGAACAACGAAACAGCGGCACCATCAACCAGTTGGCAGTCGAATTCATTGTCGTTATAGGTCACCGTAAGACCGCTGCGCTGCTCGAACTCCGCCGCCAGTTGGCCGATGGCTGCCGACAGGCCGAGGGTGTCGAGCAACGATGAGCGCAGGTCGTGGGACAGGCTGCGAACCTCGCCAATCGCCTCGCCCAAACGCTCGGTGGCGTCTCTTAACGTGTTCAAACCCTTGTCGTGTGCCTGCCCGCTCTCCAGCAGATGGCTGGCCAGTTCGAACTGAAACTTGATCGAGACCAGCACCTGGCTGATGCCGTCGTGCAATTCGCGGGAGACTCGCGATCGTTCTTCCTCCTGCAGACTGACGATGCGCTGGGTCAGGCGCTGCAGTTTTTTGTCTGCCAGACGATGCTCGCTGACGTTCAGCGTCATGCCCGTGGCGAACACGAACAGCACCGCGACCAGGGCGACCACGGCAATCGCCATCATGGTCTTGCGAATGCCCTGGGCTACTTCGGCGCGGGCCTGCTGGGTGGCGCGCTCGACGTCTTCGAGGTAGATGCCAGTGCCGAGCATCCAGCCCCAGCGATCGAGCATCACTACGTAAGCGAGCTTGTCGGTGACCTGACCGGAGGAGGGTTTGTTCCAGGCGTAGCGTTGAAAACCTTCACCCGATTGCGCGCTTTTGAGCAGCGCCTGGATCACCGGAAGACCGTGCGGATCTTTCATGTCCCACAGGTATTTGCCCACCAGCTCCGACTGCCGCGCATGCATCAGGCTGCGGCCTTCATGGTCGTAGACGAAGAAATACCCGTTGATGCCAAAGCTGAGCTTGCGCAGTTCTTCCAGCACTTGTTGCTGGGCGTGGGCGTCGCCGTGGCCATCGTCGTACAGCGGTTCGATCAGGCTTTTCGCCATTTCCACGTAGTTTTTCAACTCCGCGCGTTTGCTCATCAGGATGCTGTCTTCGATCAGCTGCGCCTGTTGATCACCCAGTTGGCGATTCAGCGAAATGACCAGTGCGCAAATGACGGCAATGGCCAGCACCAGCGGCAGAATCCCGAGGGCGACGATCTTGTGTTTGAGCTGCATGTTGACTCCTGCCCGCGCGAAGGCTCGGCATCATATGCCAAAGATACGCTCAGCCTGTAGCGTTGCAGGACGGAATGACCGAAGGGCGGGATGAAATGCAAACCCAATGTGGGAGTGGGCTTGCTCGCGAAAGCGTTGTGTCATTCAACATTGGCAGCGACTGACACGCCGCCTTCGCGAGCAAGCCCGCTCCCACAAGGGGACGGGGTCATCTACGTAGATCTACGTAGAACTACGTAGACACCACGTACGTAGTAACGCGGATTTATTTGTGGACGGCATGCGCGGATATTGGGCCAGCTCCGCACAGCGGACACAATTATAAAAATTACCGCCGCAGTTCACTGGCTGTCGGCAGGAGACCCTCTATGCCCCGTCTGGCTAAACACCTCGCCTGGTTTGCCGTGGCTGTCCTGGGAGCGATTGCGCTAAGTGTCGTGGCCCTGCGCCGCGGCGAAGCGATCAACGCCCTGTGGATCGTAGTCGCAGCCGTCGCTATCTACCTCGTCGCATACCGCTATTACAGCCTGTTCATCGCCAATAAAGTGATGCAACTCGACCCCAATCGAGCGACCCCGGCTGTACTCAACAACGATGGTCTGGACTTTGTGCCGACCAACAAACACGTACTCTTCGGTCACCACTTCGCGGCCATCGCCGGCGCGGGGCCACTGGTCGGTCCGGTATTGGCGGCGCAGATGGGCTACTTGCCCGGCGTGCTCTGGCTGATCGCGGGTGTGGTGCTGGCCGGTGCGGTTCAGGACTTCATGGTCCTGTTCATGTCGACCCGCCGCAACGGCCGCTCCCTGGGCGACATGGTTCGCGAAGAAATGGGCCGCATCCCCGGCACCATCGCGCTATTCGGTTGTTTCCTGATCATGATCATCATCCTCGCGGTGCTGGCGCTGATCGTGGTCAAAGCCTTGGCGGAGAGCCCGTGGGGCATCTTCACCGTGATGGCGACCATCCCGATCGCGATGTTCATGGGCATCTACATGCGCTACATCCGCCCGGGCCGCATCGGTGAGATCTCCATCATCGGCGTGCTGTTGCTGCTCGGTTCGATCTGGCTCGGTGGGCAGATTGCCGCTGACCCGGTCTGGGCCAAGGCCTTCACCTTCACCGGTATCCAGATCACCTGGATGCTGATCGGTTACGGTTTCGTCGCGGCAGTGTTGCCGGTGTGGCTGATCCTGGCCCCGCGTGACTACCTGTCGACCTTCCTGAAAATCGGCACCATCGTCGCCCTGGCCATCGGCATCCTGGTGACCATGCCCGAGCTGAGAATGCCGGCGCTGACCCAATTCGTCGACGGCACCGGTCCGGTGTGGAAGGGCGGTCTGTTCCCGTTCCTGTTCATCACCATCGCCTGTGGCGCGGTATCCGGTTTCCACGCGCTGATCGCTTCCGGCACCACGCCGAAATTGCTGGCCAGCGAAGGTCATGCCCGTTACATCGGTTACGGCGGCATGCTGATGGAATCGTTCGTAGCGATCATGGCCATGGTTGCGGCTTCGGTGATCGATCCGGGCGTGTACTTCGCCATGAACAGCCCGGCCGCCGTCGTCGGTGCCGACGCTGTTGCCGTCGCGCAAACCGTCAGCAGCTGGGGTTTTGCAATCACCCCGGAAGCGCTGCATGCGGTCGCCCATGACATCGGTGAAACCACCATCCTGGCCCGTGCCGGCGGTGCGCCGACCCTGGCGGTCGGTATCGCGCAGATCCTCCACCACGTTCTGCCGGGTGAAAACACCATGGCGTTCTGGTACCACTTCGCGATTCTGTTCGAAGCGCTGTTCATCCTCACCGCTGTGGACGCCGGTACTCGTGCCGGGCGTTTCATGTTGCAAGACCTGCTCGGCTCCTTCGTGCCGGCGCTGAAACGCACCGAATCCTGGACCGCCAACCTGGTGGCAACCGCCGGTTGCGTGGCGATGTGGGGTTACTTGCTGTACCAAGGTGTGATCGATCCGCTGGGCGGCATCAACACCTTGTGGCCGCTGTTCGGCATCTCCAACCAGATGCTGGCCGGTATCGCGCTGATGCTCGGCACCGTTGTGTTGATCAAGATGAAGCGCCAGCGCTACGTCTGGGTGACTTTGCTGCCAGCTGTGTGGCTGCTGATCTGCACCACCACCGCAGGCTTCATCAAGCTGTTCGACGCCAACCCGGCGATCGGTTTCCTGGCCTTGGCCAAGAAGTACAGCGATGCCCTGGCTAACGGCCAAGTCCTGGCCCCGGCCAAGAACATTGACCAGATGCAGCACGTGATCTTCAACGCCTACACCAACGCAACGCTGACTGCTTTGTTCCTGTTCGTGGTGTTCAGCATCCTGTTCTTCGCACTCAAGGTCGGCATCGCCGCTTGGGGCACCAAGGAGCGCACGGATAAAGAAGCGCCATACCAAGCGCTGCCGGAAGCCTGATCATGCTCAATGACCTGAGTCGTCTCGGCAAATACCTCGGTCAGGCCGCGCGCCTGATGGTGGGCATGCCCGACTACGACAACTACGTCGAGCACATGCAAACCAAGCACCCGGACAAGCCGTTGATGGACTACGAGGCGTTCTTTCGGGAACGCCAGGAAGCCCGTTACGGCAGCAAGGCTGGACCGAAGTGTTGTTGAAGCGAAATATCTAAGCAGTTTGCTTTAGAAGCCCGATTTACCGGTGATGGCGATCTTTAAGACGTCATTACCGGTAAACCGGGCTTTTTTCGTTGTGGTTTTTGAATGATCCATAGATAAAAAATACGATGCACTCGTTTATCGGTTGTCCCCTCACCTTGCTCCATCTCCTCCCTAGTTTGCGGAAACCTCCTACAGTTTTCTTTCTGCATATTTGTTAGCGTTTGTGAGCTCGAATATATATCGCTCTAAATGATTGTTTTATTGTTTGATTGATATTGTTCGTCAGGTCACCAACTAGAAAGGGAAGTCAAAATGTTTGTTATGCCTCGCAAAGGGAGAAAGTGGTGGCGCAAGACGATAGTGAAGGTCAGTATTTTGTCGTTATTTTTCTATTGGTTGATAAGTGAATATTTTTACTGGGATAGGGTGTGGATGGCTGGAGAGATTAGTCATAAAGAGTTAGTGGAGTGTAGAAAGAAGCTATCTGACTCAAAGTATCTTCCTATTTTGGGTGGCGGACTACTTGATGTTTCGAAGCTGCACGGCTTTTTCTGGTCTGTAAAAATGAGTAAAGAGGGTTGTGTTGGCGATAATCTTGAGGGTTCATTTTGGTGGACCGGGACGGAACTGCGTAACACATACGATGAGGTGGGGAAAAAAATGATCAGACTGGCTGGGCCCATTTTAATGTGGCTGCCAGACTTTTTCTGAATAATTCGAATGCCAGTCCCCATAGCACCGGTTACAGGCACTTGGATTGGCCTGATGAGCTTATTATCAAACTGAAAAATTATCCGGGCTTGGAGCTCTGGCTTAAAGCGCCGCCACCGAGCGACGAGAATAGGTCCTCGGTTAGTCACTTTATAATGCGTGATTGGCGACGGCGAGATGGAACTCCACGATACATATCATGTGGTGGATTGCGCTCTTCGCGGAGCTTGGGAAGTGGGTTTAATGTAGAAGATTTAACAAAGCTTGATAGGGTTCACTTGGAGAATCTGGATTTTGGTAGTTTAAGGGCTTATTGTAATGTTGATCTCGACAGTTTCAATTTTGCCGCAGGGGATGCACGTATAAGCTTGGGCGTTGATTCGCTGCGAAGCGCGCCTAAAGCACTTAAATTTTTCAATGACTATTTGTCTCGTTCAGTAATTACAGGGAGTAAAGAATGAGTTATGTATTTAGTTTTGCCGAAAGAGAGAAAATTGTCGGAGTGGCCAGTCTTTGTGCTGGGTTGCAGCGAAATACTGATGATCTTTCATATGAGGCGAGAAGAACTATTGGAGCAAATTGTGCTCCTTTGTATGAGGTTTTATCCGATATCCTGCAGGAAAGGCTTGATGGTAGATACAAGTTCGATGATAGGGTTATCGACGGTTTTAGAAGTGCAAAGCTGTGGCTGGATGTAGCATTCGATGCCAATGGAGGGGCGGGGGCTTACTCTGCATTGATCCGTGCTTATACATTGAGGCAGGGAGAACTGAGGTTAAACGAAATATTTAGTGAGGAATTAATTCAGGAAGCGTCTAATACGGTGGCAGCGAATTTTATCAATGCATTGTTGTTCGGCTCAGTATCGGACAATTTAGCCCCGTGGACGTTGCCCTCTATTGATCAAATAGCCTCCATCGATGCGCGTGCTGTTGGTGAGGTGTTGTTTCAAGAGGGTTTAGGCAAGAATGATACCGCGGCCAGCCGAAATGCAGGGTGGTCTGGGACAATTGCTTTTAGCTTGCTAGGGGGCGAATGGCCGTATGAGACGTGGCGATTGATATCGGCAGGTGATCCAGGTTCGGAGCTGAAAGGCAATCATGATAAGGCGAAAGTCAACAGGCTTGACGACTATAAAAATATTTTGTTCGCAATGGATTCCTATAATTTTGCACTTACAGCGGTCGTAAAAAATTTCGGTTTTAATACTTTGGATTCTTTATTTTCTGTTATTCCCGAACAAATAAATGTTGCGCTCCGTAGTGGTAATGTCAATCCTCTTATTCAGTCTGTTGTCAAGAATACCCCTATTTCGCCTACGGTCGACCTGATATTAAGGCATGGAAAAAATGAGTTTCTTGACATGCTTAGGCGCATCTATCAAGGCTCCTCCGATTTTGCTCCCACTACGGACGGTACATTTGCGGCTAATGCGTATGCTTTTTTCTCTACGTTCTCAGCGGATCAATCACAAAGTATCGTCGTTAAAACTGTAGGGGAATACGGTAGCGTTTCTGCTTTGGGAGAATTTGCTTCTGAGGCGACGCCAACAGCAATGTCGTTACGCAATGCACTTAAATTTTTAAGCGAAGTAGTCATCGAGCTAGATAATTTTTCCGGGCGCGGTTTGGAGCTCTATAACCCTGAAACGGGTGTCGGTGTACTGACCGAACGGTGGCTTTCAGACCGTGCAGATATGCTGGGGCGCTTGATAGCAAGAACCAATGGTTCGTTCGGAGAAAATACCCTCCAAGCCTTTTCCTACTCCGATATCGCATCTGGTAAACAAGCTCCGATGAGTACGGGCGTTTCAAATCCCCTGATCATTTTTGGGGATGATGGTGGCCGTTCGTTCAGCGGGGTTTCTAATAAAGATCATCTTTTTGGTGGCGCTGGAGATGACAGAATCAGCGGTTTTGCCGGGAATGATTACGTCGAGGGCGGTGGTGGTAACGACGAAATAACAGGTGGTGATGGAAATGATGCCCTGCATGGCATGGAAGGTGATGACACATTAGTGGGGGGTAAAGGGAGTGACGTTCTGATTGGAGGAGTCGGCCACGATACCTATGAGTTTTTAAGTGGCGATGGAATGGATCAGATTTTCGATCTTGATGCCAATGGTCGGATACTCATAAATGGAGTTCCAATTTCTATTGCTCAGCGCGCCATGCCCCTTGGTAATACTTGGATCACTCAAGATGGAAAAACCACTTTAACGCTTAGCGATGGGATTGCTGATCAAACGCTTACTATCCAGTACGGTGAAGTAGACCAGGTTGTTGTTAAAAACTATACACCTGGGATGTTGGGTATCAATCTGTCGGGCTACACGAGTGAAAATTCATCAACGCCTGCACTAACGATTGTTGGGGATTTTCAGGCCATAGACACGGACCCAGACGTTCCCGGTGATCAATTTTCGTATGACGATTTAGGCAACGTCATAGTGGAACCTGCACTGGATATAGACAGAGCTGATGTACTACACGGTTCGCGAAATGACGATGTACTCATCGGTGGTGGCGGTTCTGATCAATTGTTCGGTAAAGGCGGGAATGACAGCCTGTTCGGAAATCAACGCTTAACAATCGAACAAGCTTTCGCGAGTGTAACTGGAGAAGGAGGTGGCGCTCGAGGCGATTGGCTGGATGGGGGGCAAGGCGATGATTTGCTATTGGGTACTAATGCAAAAGATGTGTTGTTCGGCGGCAGCGGTAGTGACACGCTGATTGGAGGTGCTGGTGACGATCGGTTAGGCGGTGATAGCGTCACGGGTTCACTGTCAGAACACTGGGATTTCAAAAGGGTTGATGTCGCTCTTGGTAGCGATGTGGTCAGTGTTCGCAGCATGTTCTCAAACGCATCCTCCATCAGTCCGGGTGAGGGAGGGAGTGACGTTCTTTATGGCCAGGGTGGTCGAGATTTTCTCAATGGCGAATGGGGGGATGATCTACTGGACGGCGGGACTGAAGATGATGTCTTGGTCGGTGAGAGGGGAAATGACACGCTGAGGGGAGGTGAGGATAACGACTTGTTATTGGGTGACAACCTTGATTGCGTTGACGGCTTGCAAAGCAAATACCATGGGAACGATTTGCTGGACGGTGGCAACGGCAATGACGATCTCGCCGGTAACGGAGGGAACGATGTGCTGTTCGGAGGTTCCGGAAACGATGAGCTAAAGGGTGATGATCCCGTATTGCAAGGTATTGATGGTGACGCAGCAGATTTTTTCGGTAATGACTTTCTAGATGGCGGAGCGGGTGACGATAAACTCTATGGGGGAGGCGCTGACGACACGCTTTACGGTGGTGCAGGCAATGACTTTCTTTCCGGCGATTACGGTGAACATCCCATTCGTTATCAGGGAAACGACTATCTCGATGGCGGTGACGGTGACGACATGCTCAGAGGCATGGGTGGCAGCGACATTCTGATTGGCGGCGAAGGGGCAGATAAACTCGATGGTGATGGTCACAACCTTGAGCCAGGTGGTGTCAATGATGATTACATTGAGGGCGGCGGGGGTAACGATACACTCTGGGGAGGGCCCGGCGCAGATACTCTTTTCGGCGGTGCTGATGATGACATTCTAGTAGGCGATTATATAGACGGTTCCGAAGAGGGACATGGCGCAGATTACTTGAATGGTGGCTCGGGAAACGACACGCTTTTGGGTGGTGCGGGTAACGACACGTTGATTGGCGGCTCAGGAATTGACCGTCTCCTTGGTGGTTCTGGTAATAACTTCTTTGATGGTGGGGCCGGAAATGATTATCTGGAAGGGCAAGGCGGCGACGATATCTTTCACTTCGGGTCAGGTGATGGCCTAGATATCATCACCGATGTAGGTGGCAAAAATATCCTCAAATTTGGTGCAGGATTTTCTGTAAGTGAGTTAAAGGTAGACCTCATCGTTAATAATACTGGTCCTGTACTGAAGTTATCTAATGGTCTGGGTGACGCAGTTCTAATCAAAGATTATCAGAAGTGGAATGAGTCATCGTTTAGTTTTCTTGATGGGGGTGTGCTGAGTTTTCAGGATATTATGAAAATACTTAATAATCCTGAATATATTTCCGAGTTGCGCTTGCCTCAAGTCTTGATCAGAGGTGTTGGAAGTGATGAGCTCGCAGAGTCGGTAAGTGATGAAGTTCGAGCGGGTCAGATAGCTGGTAGTGTTGACAACCCAATTGATGAAATTATGGCTATCAGCCTTCCGAAAGAAAATCGTTTCGACGAGATAGCTGAAGGCAAATCGTGGGGCAAGAAGTTTATAAATAAGGCGGTGGAGCGTCAGGCAGTACTTGGATTGTTATCTGGAGCTACTCTAAACAAAGGGGGGGCATGGACTAAGACTTATATTGCTGATTATCCAAATGAATACACCGAGCATACTAGAGTAAGCGCCGAGATTTTTCAGGTCAGTACTTATTCGGAAGTGCCGTCATGGATGAAGGCTGATTCTGGTAAGGCTGTCATTAGTGAGCGCTCTTCTGAATTTACCACTAGTAACGAATCAAGACGCATATTTTCGGGTGGGCATAAAAATAATTCATCTAAAGAGCCAAAATACTATCGCTTGGGCTCCATTCATAGTGGCTTCGCTATAGGTGCAGGTGATGTAGTAGTTGAGGATAAGAACGAATCAGGCGTGATTCAAGGCTGGTTTGTTTATCCGGCTAGCAGTTTCAGTGGTGATGAAACGCTATACAAAAACTTCGATTGGAGTACGACAGTTGAAACCATTCGACATCAAGTGGTTCAGGGGGATGACACCGGAGGTAGAGTTAATCTTGAAACGGGAAATATTTACCATGGAGGTGCTGGTGATGATCTAGTAGTCACCTACCTCAATCCGAGAATCAGATACGGTAACCCCGAAGATGGTTTTCCCGGGGCATTACTGTCGGGTGGTGCAGGTGATGATATTTTGCTCGGATCGAAAGGCGATGACTTTCTAATCAGTGGGGCCGGAAATGATTACCTATATGGCGAAGACGGACAGGACGCCTATATAGTCGGAGAACATCCAGGCGCGACGACAATCGTTGCCGACATGGTCAACCCTGTGTTCCAGCGCCCTGAAGTTGGATTGACCGGGTGGCGGGTTGACTTCCATGGGAGAAACGATCAGGACACGGTCATACTTCCAGAAGGTGCCTCATTGCAAACGCTACAACTAAATTGGGGAACTGCATTAATTGAGGCAGTGAATACCGCCCTGGATCCAAAGCCGAATCGCGATTCCTCATATATCGCCCCTCGCTGCCAAATGCTGTACACCACTTTGGATATTTCATGGGGAACGTTACAGACAGTTCGGATCGTAATGCCTAACTCCAGCGATCCAATCGGCTCAGGCATCGAAAGCATACAGTTTTCAGACGGGTCGACAATTACCCTGGAGGTGCTGATCATCAATCATAAGTTGGAGGCGCCGTCGGATGTCTATAATCATGGTGTTCAGATCACTAATGCGCCAGTGGTCAACTCGTTCAGAGATAATAAGTTACTTCCTCTTGTAGGTGGGCCAGGTAATGATACATTAAGTGGTAGTGGTGTAATGCGAGGTATGGAAGGAGATGATTTTATTTTAGGAGGTTCAGGTGATGATGTTCTTTGGGGAGGCCCGGGAGATGACACGTTGTCCGGAGGGGGTGGTAATGATATTTATAAGTATGATGAGTCAGGGCAAGATATAGTCATTAATTCCGGCGGTGGCAACGATGTTGTCGATTTTTCAGAGGTGGGACTAAATATTTACCACCTTAGGTTTCATCGTGATAATGACGATCTCGTAATAATGGTGAATTTTGGTATTTCGTCAAAAATAAGAATCGTCAGTCATTTTGTCGGCGGCGATTCGGCAATCAGCTTTATTAGAGTTAAGGATCAGGGAGTTTTAAAAGACTATTCCGCGAGCCAGATTGCCGAACTGCTGCATCCTCTGCCTCCTCCAGAAGATATTGGTGCCATTGCATCGCAAGGTGGTGAAGATGCTCGCATGCTGTAGCACAGATGATCAAGTTCTATGGGTTGGAAGTTTAATGCTCAAATCGCAATTCGGATATTGCGATTACCCATAGTATTGAATGCATATTAAGACTCAAGAACAATGCGCTATTGAGTGATAAAAAACCGGCTGAAAAGCCGGTTTTTTTTATGGATGAAAATCAGCTCTTAAACCCGGCATTCATGCAACGCGGCGATCCGCCTCTGCGTTACGGCTCACGCCCTTGCCGGCATCGCCGGGTTCTGCCCTTAGAGGCTGTCGATCCGGCGCCTGAATCTCCAGCGCCGCAAGCGCGACCTTGGCGTTATGAACAATACGACACAGGACGACTACGATGGCGATCGACAGCAGCGGCCAATAGATCAGCAGGGTTTTCAGGGCCATGATTTTTCCTCGAACTGCATGCATTCCTCGCGAACGTCGTCGTCTTCGCGGCATTCAATAACGAATGCCGTCAATTCATCGTAGCGCTTGTTCATGACAATGTTGTTGTCGGCCGTCAGTTACAGGCTGAACCGCTGCAAAATAACCCCGAGTCCGTCGGACATGGCTTTGAGTTCCTGGGTTGTGCGCACGATCCCGCCTTGGGCCGTTGCGTTTTCTTCGACGCTTTGCGCGACTTTTTCGACGTTGCTGGCGACCTGGTCGCTGGCGGAGCGTTGTTCTTGCAACGACAACGAAATGAAGCTGACCGCCGCAATCGATTCGTCCAGTGCGCCCTTGATCCGGCTCATGGATTGCCCGGCGCTTTCGACCAGTTTCTGGCCATGGGTCACACGCTCGCAGCCTGCGGCCATGCTGTCCTTCGCTTTGACCATGCCGTTCTGGATCGCTGCTACCAACGCTACGATCTCGGTGGTGGACTGGGCCGTGCGGGCGGCCAGGCTGCGGACTTCATCGGCAACCACGGCGAAGCCGCGACCTTGTTCACCGGCGCGTGCCGCTTCGATGGCGGCATTGAGGGCCAGCAGATTGGTCTGCTCGGCTATGCCGCGAATCACACCGACAATCAGGCTGATGTCATTCGACTGGATTGCCAGTTGATCGATGTCGGAAGAGCTTTGCGCCACCAGATCGGCAATCTGCCCCATTTCCTCGATGGACGCCTGCATGACCGCCATGCCTTCACCGGTGATATCGCCCGCTGTCTGCGCGGTGCTTTGCGCCTGTCGGGCATTGTCGGCGATGTGGTTGATGCTCACGGAAAGCTCTTCGACGGTGGCTGCCATGGATGAGGCGGTTTCGCTTTGCAGCGCAGCACTGCTCAAGCCCTGTTCCGAAGAGGCGGACAATTGCAGCGTTGCCCCTTCGATCTGTTCGGAGGCCTGGCTGATCTTGCCGATCATGTCGCTGAGGCTGTGGCGCATCGCCTGGACAGAGTGCAGGACGCCGGTTGACGGTCCTTGCCGGTCATCGTGTGCGCGAGCGAGTTTGCCCTGGGCGATGTTCGAACTGATGGTGGCCAATTCGGCGGGTTCAGCGCCGAGTTGTCGGGTGAGCAACCGGGAGAAGAACAATGAATAGGCGGCGCCCGCAATCGTCGCCAATGCCAGGATCAGCAGGCACAGTTGCAGATTGGAGCGGTAGGCGATCTGGTTCTGTTCGAACTGGAGCTTGGCTTCCACCAGTTGAACCTCGATCAACTCGGAAAACTTGTCTGACAGCGGGTCTATCAGCGGATACAACTGGTCGGTGGCGAATCGTGCCAGACCCGCTTCGTCGTTCTGGCGCAACATGCCCTGCAGACTTTGCAGCGGCGCGCGGGTGGCGTCCATCAGTGGATCGATTTGCGCGATCAGCCGCGTTTCCGCCGTAATCAGCCGCGTCGATTTATAGGCTTTCCACGTCTGTTCGATTTCCTTTTGGGCCTGCTCGATCCGGCTCAACGATTCGGCTTTGGTGAAGTTGCCGTTGCGCGCCTTGTGGGTGGCATCGACGATGTTTACTGCATACAGGTCGGCGATTTTTTTCAGGTCCCGCAGCGGTACGACTCGATCCATATACACGGTTTCCAGGCTGTGCACGGCAGATTGCATACCCAAGAGTCCAAGGCCACCGACGCACAACAGTCCCAGCAGTAAAGCACTGGTCAGCAGCAGAAGGTGAGTCCTGATTTTCCAGCTTTCCATAGTCCGGTTTTCCTGAGTCAACATAGTGAAGAGGGGGTGATCGAAGGGCAGGGCAGTGATTACATGATGCAGTGAAGGCAGATTGGCATCATGTACTGTGTCGACAAAAAAAGCCGCTGCGTTACCGGCGAGAATTTACGAATTAGCGACGTCGGACGACGTATTCCGGCGATAGGGCCAGCCTTGGCTGATCGCGGAAAAAGGACGCTGGAAAAATGAAAACGCCGCTCGATGAGCGGCGTTTGTTTGCAATGCGCTTCGGGTCAGAGCAATGGAATGCTGTAGCTGGCGATCAAGCGGTTCTGGTCCTGATTGCGCGACGCCTGACTGTGGGATTCGCCGTTGCGCCAGCCGAATCCAACCCCCTTGAGCGGACCGGATTGCAGCGCGTAGTCGAGGCTGATGTCCCGTTCCCATTCCTTCTGGTTTGAGCCGGTCGTGGTCTTGATGTTGTCGCCGCTGAGGTAGATGACTGAGGCTTTCAGGCCCGGCACGCCCAGGGCCGCGAAGTCATAGGCGTATTGGCCGAACGCGGTGCGCTCGCCGGCACGGGTGAAGGTCTGGATCAGGCGGTCGGTGTACAGGTACAGACTCGCTCCGCCCGCGCCTTTGTCCGGCAGGCCACCCTGGTTGAGTTGGGTGAAACCGCTGCCGCTGGAGACGCTTTGATAACCGGCCGTGACGGCATGGCCGCCCAAGGTGTAAGTCAGCGCGGCGCTCCAGGTCTTGTTGTCGATTTCACCATCGTTGCCTTCGGCGTAGCCGCTGATTCTGTAGCCCGTGCTGCCGTCGCTGTTTTCACCCGACGCGTCTGTCTTGAAATAGCGCAGGTCGGTTTTCAGCGATTGATTGTCGGCAATTGTCAGCGTGTGGATCAGGCCGAAGAATTGTTGGGTGTAATAGTCGTCCAGGTGCGCGTAGTAATACTGCGCGGTCAGGTCCTTGGTGACTTTCCAGTCGCCACCGGCGAAGTCAAACTGGTTGCTCTCGCGCAAGCCACCGGTGGCCGCCAGGCCGGTTTGATCGCTGGAGCCACGGCCGGTGGCGTGTTCAATCCGCCCACCGATCAAGGTCAGATCCTTGAATTCACCTGAGGTCAACTGGCCGCCCTCGAAGGTCTGCGGCAATAGCCGACCATCGTTCGATACCAGGATCGGCAACTTCGGCATCAGCGTGCCCATGCGCAGTTCGGTTTTCGAGATTTTGACTTTGCCGGTCAGGCCCAGGCGGCTCCATTCATCGACGGCGCTGTTGTCGCTGTCCGATGGAATCATGCTGCTGCCGACGTGGCGGCCCTTACCGCTGTCCAGCGTCACGCCCATCAACCCCAATGCGTCGACCCCAAAACCGACTTGACCGTCGGTATAGCCCGACTTGTAATCGAGCAGAAAGCCCTGCGCCCATTCTTCGGTTTTCGAAGGGGCGGCGGTGCCGTCGCGGTTGTCGTTGTTGAAGTAGAAGTTTTTCAGGCCCAGGGTGGCTTTGCTGTCGCTGAGGAAATCCGCCTGTGCCTGGCTGCCGAGCACGATGCCGCCCAGCGCCAGGGTTGCCCCTATGTGTTTACTGCTCATTGATGTCGCCCGTTTTTTATCATTGGAAGTTGGGTGCTCCCACAGCTCGGCAAACGCAATCGCGAAGACGCTGTGGGAGTAGCAGATCGCAGGAGTTAAATGCCCAGCACGTTGGCGCCGATGCACGGATCAATCCCGCGCTCCAGACGAAGCTGGTGGACGATGACGGTGATCTCCATCGAACCGGTGGTCACTTCGAAGTCGAGGATGTGCCCGCCGTAAGCCTGGAACGTGGCATCCCCGGCTACACCGTGCATGTGGATCGACGGCTGGTCGTTTTTCCACGCCACGGAGCCGGTGATGCTGGCCATTTCGACGTTGCTGAAGGTCTTGGCGTCGAAGTCCTTTTTATCCTTGTTCCAGAAACCGAATTTAACGTTGCCGAAACCGATGCCGCTGATCGAGGCGCTGGGGATTTTCTCGGCGATGGCCAGTTTGGTCAGCTCCTTGAAGGCGTTGTCGCCCATGCGCAGGACCATGAGATAACCGGTGGGCGTTTTGGTGTAGCGCGGGGTGGCTTCGGTTGCACATTGCATGGGCGGGGTCGTCGCAGTGGTCGGGGTTTCGGCCATGGCCGATGGGGCAATGCTTGAGCTGATCAGCACGGCGGCACTGATCGCCAGCATCAGTGTGGACAAGCGGTGTTTCGATTGACGTTGCACTTGCATGGGACTTCCTCTGTTGTTGTTTTTGTAGGGATGAAGCGTTTTTCAGGCAAAGCGATGCCCGGCGCCTGTTGGGAAACAGGCGCTGCTGTCAATGGATCAACAGTGGGCTTTGGCGGGTCGCGGGCTTACAGCGCGTCGCGACTCATGACGCCGTCCAGCAGGCGGGCGATGCCCAGCGGGTTGGCGTTTTTCAGGGCATCCGGCAGCAGGCTGTCGGGGCAGTTCTGGTAGCAAACCGGACGCAGGAATCGATCGATCGCCAGTGTCCCGACCGAGGTGCCGCGCGCATCCGAGGTGGCCGGATACGGGCCGCCGTGGACCATGGCATCGCTGACTTCGACGCCGGTTGGGTAGCCGTTGAACAGCACGCGGCCGACCTTTTGTTCCAGCAGGGCCAGGACATCGGCCAAGGAATCGATCTCGGCGTCTTCGACCAGCAAGGTCGCGGTCAACTGGCCGCGCAAACCGTGCAATGCCTGAATCAATTCGGCGTGATCCGCCACTTCGACAACGATGGTGGTCGGGCCGAAGACTTCTTCCTGCAGCAGTTCATCACCGTTGATTAGCAGGCTGACGTCGGCCTTGAACACCTGTGGCCGGGCCTGGTTGCCCTGTTGCTCGGCCCCGGCCAGATGAGTCACGCCTGGGTGGGCACTGAGGTTTTCCAGACCGTGGCAGTAGCTTTTCAGCGCGCCGCTGTTGAGCATCGTCTGCGCGGATTGCTCGGCCATCACCGCGGCAAAGCGCTCGAGAAACGCCGAGAACTCGGGTGAACGAATGCCCAGCACCAGACCCGGATTAGTGCAGAACTGGCCGGCACCCAACACCACGGAAGCCGCCAGTTCAGTGGCGATCTTGTCGCCGCGAGACTTGAGCGCTTCGGGCATCAACAACACCGGATTGATGCTGCTCATTTCAGCGAACACCGGGATTGGTTGCGGACGGGCCGCCGCCATGTCGCACAGTGCACGGCCACCGCGCAGCGAACCGGTGAAGCCGACTGCCTGAATCGCCGGATGCTTGACCAGCGCTTCGCCGACGCTGCCATAAAGCATGTTGAACACGCCTTTGGGCATGGCGGTTTTTTCCGCCGCACGCTGAATCGCACCGGCCACGTAGTCGGCAGTCGCCATGTGGCCGCTGTGAGCCTTGAACACCACCGGGCAACCGGCGGCGAAGGCTGCAGCGGTGTCGCCGCCGGCAGTAGAGAAGGCCAGCGGGAAGTTGCTGGCACCAAACACGGCGACCGGGCCGAGGCCGGTGCGGTATTGACGCAGGTCCGGGCGCGGCAACGGTTGACGGTCCGGCAAGGCACGATCGATGCGCGCACCGTAGAAATCGCCACGCCGCAACGTGCGAGCAAACAGGCGCATCTGGCCGCTGGTACGCGCCCGTTCACCTTGAATGCGCCCGGCGGGCAGGGCGGTTTCGCGGCAGACCAGGGCGATGAAGGTGTCGTTCAGCGCGTCGAGTTCAGCGGCGACGGCGTCGAGAAACTCGGCGCGACGTTCGGCCGACAGATGACGGAAAGTCGGGTAGGCCGTTGCCGCTGCTTCGGCCGCTGCGTTCACTTCTTCGACGGTGGCCGAATGAAAGCGATACGGTAGGGCTTCGCCGCTGGTGGCGTCAAAGCTTTGAAGGGTGCTGGTGCCTTGGGCAGAGCGAGTGCCTGCAACGTAGTTGTGGCCGGAAACTTCAAACATGGGAACTCCTGAAGGATGGGGTCAGTTGAGTCGGTAAAGGCGTCGGGCGTTGTCATGGAACAGCGCCAGCCGATCAGCCAGAGGACGGTCGCGGACGATAGTCTTGAAACCGTCGAGAATCTCGCTCATGCCGTTGACCACGCCGTCGACCGGGTAATTGGTGGCAAACGCGCAGCGACTGACACCGAGGATCGAAATCGCGTCGTTCACCACCACGCGGTTCGCTTCGACGGGCCATGGCTCGCCGGGAATGCAGATGCCGGAAATCTTCAGCGCGACGTTCGGCTCGCGAGCCAGTAATTCAAGGTTGTTGCGCCAACCCGCCAGACCTTGTGCCGAACGATCCGATGGCAGCGCCGTGTGGTTGACGACGATGGTCACGTCGGGAAAGTCCCTGGCCAGTTCGGCCGCTTCCGGCAGATGCCACCAGGGCGCCTGTAACTCGAAATGCAGGCCGTTTTCCGCCAGCAAGGCGTAGCCGTCCCGCCAACGGGTGTCGCGCATGGAGCCCGGTGCGGCAAAATTCTCGTGCCACGCTTCACGGCTGGTCACGCTCGGTTTGTGGCGGATGCCGCGCACCAGTGGATGCTGCGCGTATTGACGCAACAGCGCGGGGGCGTCTTCGCGGTCAAGCCAGGCCTGGGCGACCATGGCTGCCAGCGTCGGTTCGTCCTTGGCCAGCGACTCGACAAAAAACACTTCGTTGAGCGGCGTGGCCGGGTCCCATTCGCCCTCGATCAGAACGGTCTGGACAATCCGGTGATGATCGCTCAGGCGGCGATAGTCCTGAGGCAAAAAGTTGCGGCAGATCGACGAGTAATCGCCATAACGAAACGGGCGCAATGGGCGGTCGTTCAGCCACGGGTAGTAATGCGCCTTTATGTCGAAGTAGTGCTGGTGAGCGTCGACGATGGGCAAGTCCGCGTCGTCGCCGCTGGCGAGAAAACGTGCGCGCCAGTCGATGGCCTGTTGCTCATTCATGCGCGGTCTCCAGGCGATAGAAACGTTGTGCGTTACCGGCGAACACCGCTTCCTGAACGTTGCGGCCCAGCGGCGCGAGCATCGCAGCCACGCCATCGGCAATGGTGTCGTAAGAGGCACGCAACCCGGCGACCGGAAAGTTGCTGGCGAACATGCAGCGCTCGGGGCCGAAGATTTCCAGTGCGGTGAGCACCACGACGCGGTTGTCCTCAAAGCGCCACGGCGAATCCTTGAGGCCGAACTCCGACAGTTTGATATGCACGTTGGGCTGCATGGCCAGTGCTTCCAGGCCTTTGCGCCAGCGCGCCATGCCTTCGGGGCTGCGGTCCCAGGCGAAACCGCTGTGGTTCAGGGCGATCTGTATGTGCGGGAACATCGCCGCCACTTCGGCGGCTTCCACCAGGTGCCACGGCGGCACGCGCAAGTCCCACGACAGGTTGTAGCGGGCCAACAGCGAGAAACCCTCTAGCCATTTCGGGTCTTGCATCGTGCCGGGGGCGCCGGCAATCGAGACGTCCGGCGAAGCCGAGGTCAGCGGTTTTGAGCGGATGCCCCTGACCAACGGCCTCTCGGCCTGCGCTGCAAGAATCTCGGCGCTGTCTTCGCGATCGAACCAGGCGTGGGCGACGATGGCGTTGGGAAAACCGTAGCGGGCATTCACCTGTTCCAGCCAAAGCGTCTCGGCGACTTGCTCATCGCGGGCACGTTCGGCCTCGACATGCACCGTGCCGATCAACCGTTGTTTTTGCGTCAGGGTGAGGAAATGCTCGGGCAGGAAATCGCGGCGCAGCGAGTGGTAGTCACCAAGGAAAAACTCCTCGTGATATTCCTCCTGCAGCCAGGGATAGCGACCGGCGCCGAGGTCCCACAGATGATGGTGGGCGTCGACGATCGGCAGCGCATCGTCGGCGGCGAAATTCGGCAAACCGTTGCGTTCTTGCAGGGTGATCATGGCGACGTTCCCTGGCTCAGCGCGACGCGGTCAGGCGCGCAGGGCTGAGCGCGCCGTCATCGATTTCGCCAGCCTCGGCCGCAGCAGCCTTGGCCTGCACGCGGCTGCGCAGCTTGGCGACGTTGACCACCACCCGCGTATGCGCCGCCGTTGCCACCAGTTCCACGTCGTCGCGCACTTCGACGTTGAACGTCACGCTGCGCCCCTCAACACGAGTGACTGTGGCGACTATGCTCACCGACATGCCCAGCAGCGTCGCGCCAACGTGGCGGATATCGACCGCCGCGCCGACGGTGTTTTCACCCTCGTCGAGGAAGGTCAGGAGGTAGTCGAGGCAAGCCTGTTCGATGTCATCCACCAGGCGCGGGGTGGCGTAGATGCGCAAGTCCTCGCCGAGAAACGAGATGGTGCGTGGCTGGTCGACGATCAGTCGGCGCTCGGTGGTGGCGCCGGTTTCCAGTGTGGAGAAATTCATAAGCAACCTCGTGTTTGAGTGCCGACAGTCGCGGTGGTGACCGTCGGCGGGGAGTCAAAAGGTGAGTCAGGACGGCAGGAAACCAATCGAAATCCAAGGCACGGCAATCAGCACGCCCAGGGCAACCACCAGCGCGCCGAGGTACGGCCAGACCCGGCGCATGGCACCACTCGGGTCGACCTTGGCGATGGCGCAAGCCGCGTAGAAACCGACACCGAACGGCGGTGCGAACAGGCCCAGGCCCATGGCGAAGATCGCGACCATGGCGTAGTGCACGTCGTTGATACCCATGGTCTTGGCAATCGGGAACAGCAACGGCCCGAACAGCACGATGGCCGGGATGCCTTCAAGGAAACTGCCAAGCAGGATGAACGCCACGGCGGAGATGATCAGGAAGCCCATCGCGCCACCGGGCACGGTGGACATCACCTGCGCCAGTTGATGGGAGAACCCCGACTGGGTCAGCGCCCAGGCCATGGCGGTGGCGCTGCCGATGATGATCAGGATTGCGCCGGACAGCGACGCGGTGCTGACCAGGATCGGATACAGGCGTTTCCAGTCAAAGCAGCGGTAGCACAGCAAGCCGACGATGAAGGTGTAGGCCACGCCGATGGCGGCCACTTCGGTCGCGGTGGCGACGCCTTCGACCACGGCGGTGCGGATCACGAAGGGCAGGGCCAGCGCCGGTAATGCGACCAGCAGCGAGTGGCCGATTTCCTTGGCGGTAGCGCGCTGGCCGGTAGAGGCATCGCGCTTGCGGTTTTTCCACCAGACCACGGCGGCCATGGCAATCGCGCCCACCACCGCCGGCATGAAACCGCCGGTGAACAGCGCGGAAATCGACACGCCGGTGACCGAACCGATGGTGATCAGCACCAGGCTCGGCGGGATGGTTTCCGACATCGCCCCTGAGGCATTGAGCATCGCTACCAGTTCGTTTTCATCCTCGCCGCGCTTCTTCATTTCCGGAAACAGCGCCGGCGCAATGGCGGCCATGTCGGCGGCCTTCGAGCCGGAAATTCCGGAGATCAGGTAAATCGCGCCGATCAACACATACGACAAACCACCGCGCACATGGCCGATCAACGAGCACAGGAAACGGATCATCGCCCGCGCCATGCCCATGGCTTCGATCAGCGCGCCGAGGAACACAAACAACGGAATCGCCAGCAGGATCAGACTGGCCATGCCTTCGTCCATGCGGCCCACCACCAGGGTCAGCGGTGTGCTGGTCATGGTCGACAGGTACGCCACGGTGGCCAGGCCGAACGCAACCATGATCGGCACGCCGATGACGATCATGCCCATCACGCCGATCATGAAGAACACGATCAGGTTCCAGTTGCCCATCAGCAACAGCGTGCCTTCACCGGCCCACAACAACGCGGCCAGCGAGCCGAGCATTGCCATCGACACTGTGAAATCGATCAGCCTCGCGCTGGTCAACAGGCGTGCGACGCAGGTCAGCAGCATCAGGCTCAGGCCGACGGCGATGGCCGACACGCGAAAGGCGTTGGGGATTTCCAGGGCGGCGGTGGTGATGATCCACTCGTCGCTGACGAACTCCCAGGCCGGCGAGAACAGCATGACGATGAAGGTGATGACGATCACCGCGCCAAAGGTGTCGACGAAGGCGCGTTTTTCCGCCGGTAGCCGACCGATGAACGAGGTCAGGCGCATGTGCTCGCCGCGTCGCATCGCCACCACCGAGCCAAGCATCGCCAGCCACAGAAACAGCAACGAGGCCATTTCGTCGCCCCAGACGATCGGCTGGTTGAGCACGTAGCGAGAGAACACGTTGCAGAACAGCAAGGTGACTTCGAGGATCACCAGCAGCGCGGCGCTGCCCTCGGTCGCCCAGCGCAGGCCGGTATCGAGAACGCGGCCGATGCGCAGCGCGGTGTGGCGTGGGCTGAGTCCGTCAGCGGGGGAAACATCCGTCATAGGCATTTCGTTTTTCATGACCTTGACTCCGGCTTAGGACAATTGACCCGCGTACTGCTCAAGCAAGCCCCAGGCTTCGTCGCCGTACTTCTGTTTCCATTGGGTGTAGAAGCCTTTTTTCTGCAGTTCGGTGCGGAACAGCGAGCGGTCGACCTTGTTGAAGGTGACGCCGTGGGCGGTCAGCGAGGGTTCGAGGCTGGCATTCAGGTCGATCACTTGTTGACGCTGGACCAGCGCGGCAGCGTTGATCTGCCGGGAGACGATTTCCTGTACGTCGGCGGGCAGTTTCGGGAAGGTCTTGCCCGAGCCGAGAATCCAGAAACCGCCCCAGATGTGGTCGGTCAGCGAGCAGTATTTCTGTACTTCGTAAAAGCGCGCCGACTCGACCACCACCAGCGGGTTTTCCTGGCCGTCGACGACTTTGGTTTGTAGCGCCGAGTAGGTTTCGTTGATGCTGATCCCGGTCGGCGCGGCGCCGAGGGCGCTGAACATGGAGGTCCACAACGGGCTGACCAAGACGCGCAGTTTGAAGCCGGCGAGGTCTTCCGGGGTGTAGATCGGGCGGGTTGAGCTGGTGATCTGGCGGAAGCCGTTGTTCCAGACCTTCTCCATCGGGATCAGGCCGACCTTGGTGGTCTGGGCGCGCACGTAATCGCCCAGTTTGCCGTCCAGTGCGGCCCACACGCTTTCGTAGTCCTTGAAGGCGAACGGCATGCTTTCAATCGACATGGCCGGCACCAGCGTGGAGAGAATCGCGCCCGGCAGGGGAATGAAGTCCACCGCACCGGCGCGCACCTGGGACAGCATGTCGGTGTCGCCGCCCATGGAGGCGTTGGCGTACACCTGCAAATCGACGGCGCCGTTGGTTTCAGCCTTGATCGCGTCGGACGCGGCCTTCATCTGTTTGTTCAGCGGATGGGTGTCGGGCAGGCTGCTGCTGTAACGCAAAACGATCGGTTTTGTGGCGGCAAACACGCCACTGGTGGGCAGCAGGCTCGCGGCAAAGGCACCGCCAACGGTGACGCCCGCGGAGACCAGGAACGATCGGCGGCTGACGGCTTCGGTCAAGATACGGCTCATGATGGTTACCTTTTTGTTTTTGTTGTTGTTCTAAAGAAACGGCGGTTTAGCTGCTCTTTGTGGGAGCGAGCCTGCTCGCGAAAAACCTGAGGGCGCCGCGTTTTTCCAGCAAACACGCGTCATCGTTAACGCCCATCGCGAGCAGGCTCGCTCCCACAGGTCAGGACGCGAGCGCCACTACCGACTTGCTGCGAATCAGGTCGTCGATTTCGTCATCGGCGTAACCACTTTCCTTGAGTACTTCGCGGGTGTGCTCGCCGAGCAGCGGTGCCGGGCGGCTGGTTTGTGGCGGGGCGTTGTCCATGTCGGAGAAGTGGATCGGCAGGCCCATGCCGCGTACGCGACCTTCAGTCGGGTGCTCGGTTTCCACCACCATGCCCCGGGCTTTTGTCTGCGGGTGGGCGAGGGCGGCGGCGATGTCCAGCACCGGGCCGGCGGGCAGGCCGAGGCTGTCGAACAGCACCATCCAGTCATCGGTGGTGCGCGCGACCAGCACTTCGTTGAGGATTTCCACCAGTGCCAAGCGGTGCTGCATACGCAGGGCGTTGCTGGCGAAACGCGGGTCGGCTTTCAGTTGCGGCACGGCGAGGGCTTCGACCAGTCGCTCGTAGTTGGCCTGGTTGGCGGCACCGATGTTGATCCAGCCATCGGCGGTGCGGAACACCTGGTACGGCGCGCTGGTGGAGTTGGCCGAGCCCATTTTCGGCAGGATGGTGCCATCGGCGAAGTACGCGGCTGCGGGCCAGAACATCTGTTGCAGGCCGGCTTCGAACAACGAGGTGTCGACCATTTGCCCCAGCCCGGTTTTCTGTTTGGCGGCGTAGGCCGCGCAGATCCCGAGGGCGGCGAGGATGCCGGAGTTGATGTCGGCCACCGGAGAACCAGCCTTGACCGGCTCGCGTCCGGCTTCACCGGTCATGCTCATCATGCCGCTCATGCCTTGGGCGATCAGGTCAAAACCGCCCTTGTCGCCGAACGGGCCGCTGCGGCCGTAGCCGGAGATCGCGCAATAGATCAGCCCCGGGTTGAGGGTCTTCAGCGTGTCGTAACCCAGGCCGAATTTTTCCATGGTGCCGGCGCGGTAGTTTTCCGTGACCACGTCAGCGTCCATCAGCAAGCGGCGCAACACGTCGCGGCCGCCGTCGGTCTTCAGGTTCAGGCCGATGCCGCGCTTGTTGCGGTTAATCACCATGAACGAAGCGGATTCGCCGCTGGCCATGATCGGCGAGAAGCGTCGCGAGTCGTCGCCGTCGGGGACTTTCTCGACCTTGACTACGTCGGCACCCATGTCGGCCAGCATCATTCCGCACACCGGGCCGGACATGATGTGAGCCAGTTCTACCACGCGCATTCCTGTCAGCGGTCCCATGTTATTTCCCCTTGAATTGTGGTTTGGCTTTCGCGATGAAAGCGTTGAGGCCGATCTGGAAGTCTTCGGTGTCGTAGCAGAAGTAGCTGTGGTCGACCTGTTGGGCGGTGGGTGCCTGGCCGGCTTCAAGCTGACGGGCAGCCTGACGGTGCCAGCGCGCTACCAGCGGCGCGCCATTGGCGATGCGTTTGGCGGTGGCGAGGGTTTCGGCCTCGACTTCGGCATCGGCGACGACGCGGGTCACGAGGTTTTTCACGTAGGCGTCCTGGGCATCGAGGATGCGACCTTCGAGAAGGATTTCCAGGGTGGTCGAACGCCCGGCCAGCGCGACCAGTCCGGCCATTTCGTCATAGGACATGACCAGGCCGAGCTTGCCGACCGGGGCGCCGAAGCGGCTGGACGTGCCGCAGATGCGCAGGTCGCACAGCGCCGCAATCTCCAGGCCGCCGCCGACGCACACGCCGTGGATCATCGCGATCACCGGGTGCACGCAATCGGCAACCGCGCGCATGGCCATCGAGGTGACTTCGGCATACGTCCGTGCTTGAGCGGCGTTGGCGCGCACGCTGGGGAACTCGCCGACATCGGCACCGGCGGCAAAGGCTTGTTCGCCCTCGCCGCGCAATACCACGCAGCGTATGGACGAGTCCGCCGACAGCTCGGTCATGACGTCGCCCAGGTCCTGCCACATGGACAGGTTCAGGGCGTTCATTTTTCCGGGATTACTGAGAGTGACGATGGCAAGGGTGTCTTGCCGTTCGATAAGGACGGTGGGCTTCATGGTTGTTCTGCCATCGCCGGTTTCGAGTGAACCCGGCGATGCGGCGGCCTCCTGAATTTTTATTGTTGGATAGCATTAGGGTGCGGCGATGCGTTAAAGCGACTGCCTGAGCATCGTCAGGTAGTCCGCGCTGGATGCCTCGCGCGGGTTGGTCTTGTGGCTGTGGTCGTGCAGCGCGCCTTCGACGATGTGCTCGAACAGGCTTTCGTCGACACCGATTTCGCTGAGGCGGGTGGGCAGGCCCAGGCGGCGGGTCATGTCTTCAATGGCCGAGCCGATGTTGGCGTCGGCCGCAAGGCCCATGGCGTGGCGCAGGCGTTCTAGTTTCTGCTCATCACGCACGGTGGGTGCGTTGGCGTTGAAGTCGACGACCGCCGGCAGGAAGATCGCGTTCAAGGTGCCGTGGTGCAGCTTCGGATTGATCCCGCCCAAGGCATGGGAAAGGCTATGCACACAGCCCAGGCCTTTCTGGAATGCGAGCGCGCCCTGCATCGACGCACTCATCATGTTCATCCGCGCTTCGCGGTCGCCGGGTTCGGCGGTGGCGCGTTCGATATGACCCCAGGCACGCCACAGGCCGTCGAGGGCGATACCGTCCGCTGCCGGGTTGAAGGCTGGCGCCATGAAGGTTTCGATGCAGTGGGCGATGGCGTCCATGCCGGTGGCGGCCGTCAGCATCGCTGGCAGGCCGAGGGTCAGTTCCGGATCGCAGATGGCCACGCGCGGCACCACGTACGGCGAGATAACGCCCACTTTGCGGCCGTCATCGAGGATCAGGATGGCGCCGCGACCGACTTCGCTGCCGGTGCCGGCGGTGGTCGGAATCGCGATCAGCGGCGCGGTGGCCGAGGTGATGCGGTCCAGTCCGCCTTCAATCACCGCAAAGCTTTGCAGCGGACCTTCATGCGTCGCGCAAACCGCCACGCCCTTGGCCAGATCGATGGAAGAACCGCCGCCAACCGCGATGATGCCGTTGCACTCGCCCAGGCGGTATTGCGCGACGGCTTCACGCACGGCGTGTTCGTTCGGGTTCGGTGGGGTGGCGTCGAAAATCGTGTAGGGACGGTTGGCGCCGAGGGCGGCGATGACCTTGTCGACGATGCCGGCATTGCGCACGCCCAGGTCGGTGACGATCAGCGGACGGGTGATGTTGGCGCGGTCGGCTTCGGCGGCCAGATGTTCCAGGCTGTCATAGCCGAACTGGATTTTGGTGACGTAATTGATGAGGGACATGATTCACCACAAGTTATACAGGATTGTTATTGTTGCAATCGGCCTGTGGTTGCAACGCTGCTGAACGCTGGCCAAACCCATTGCATTGCCTGACTGTGGAGCGGACTATAGGGCCGACGTATTGCCCCCGATACTGACAACTTTCGATACCTCTATAACTTTTAGTTAACCCTGATGACGCCCTCACTCAACTCGATCATGTCCCGTTTGCACATCAAGCAGCTGCGTCTTTTGATAGCCCTTGATGAACACGGCTCCCTGCTGGGCGCGGCCAGGCAGGTGGCGCTGACCCAGCCCGGCGCCAGCAAGGCATTGCAGGAAATCGAAACCACGTTCGGCACTTCGCTGTTCACCCGGACTAACCGCGGGCTAGAGCCAAACGACGCCGGACGCTCGGTGATTCGTTACGCTCGACTGATCCAGACCGACCTCGCGCACTTGCGCGAAGAGATCATCGGCATCATGAGCGGCGAAGGCGGACGGCTGTCGGTGGGCACCATCATGGGCGCGGTGCCGCTGCTGACCACGGCGATCAGCCGGGTGATTGCCGACAACCCGAAGATGTCCATCGAGATCGTCGAGGACACCAGTGCCGCCTTATTAAGCCAACTCGACGCCGGGCGTCTTGACCTGGCGATCTGCCGCACGACCGTCAGCAGCACGCCTTACCTGTACGAAAGCGCAATATTCGTTGAAGAAACCCTGGCGGTGATCGCCAGCACCCAGCATCCGTTCGCCTATGCCAGGAAGCTGTCGTTGAAGGATCTGGTGGATTACCGCTGGGTGGTCTACCGCGCGAACATGCCGATGCGACTGTTATTGGAGCGCGAATTTCACGAGGCCGACTTGCGGTTCCCGGTGCATTTGCTGGAAACCACCTCGGCGTTCGCGACGTTGTCGTTGTTGCAGGAGAACCCGTCGCTGGTGGCGCTGGTCTCGACCGATGTGGCGAAATTCTGTTCCGGTTACGGCTTTACCACCACGCTGCCACTGCCGATTACCTCGCGGAGCGAGCCCTACGAATTGGTTTCGCGCAAAGGCGTGCCGGATTCACCGGCGGCCAGGCTGCTTCGTCAGGCGTTGTTGAATCTGGGTTGAGCTGGTCCCACAGGGGATTCGGCGCGATAAAAATCATCTTTGCAGCCCATGGCGGGATAGCCGTTTGTCAGGCGTATCGGTATGCTCTGCCGGCTGCCTGAATGCCAATGATTAACAACCACAGTGAAACCATGAGCCAATCAGAATCGCGTGCGAATGTTCTAGCGCTTTATCCGGAAGACTCCCGCGAGGCAGCGGCGTTGCTCAAGCAAGCCGTTCCACTGATGGTTCGCCACAACATTCCGCCCAATCCGGTGCATTACGCGCTGTGGTACACCTATAGCAAAGGTCAGGACCCGGAACTCAATCGTCATCTGGACCGGGTTGTCCGGGACTTCGACGGTTGTCCGCCAGAGTCGGCGACCAGGCTTTTTCGCGAGTACATCATTCGTGACGAGCTGGAAGATGCCCGCGCCGAGCAGCAGCAAGTCATCAGCCTGGTGGATGGTATGGAACGCGACGTTTCGCGCAGCGTGAAGGGCAGCCAGAATTTCCAGAACCGTCTCGGGCAGTGCCTGGAAATGCTCGACGAGCCAGTCAGCGATCGCTTGCCGGGCATTCTCAATGAGCTGCAACAGAGCACTCGGCTGATGCAGAGCCAGCAGGAACAATTCCTCGGCCAGTTGCAGTCTGCGCAAAACGAAATCAAGACCCTGCGCGACAAACTCGAACGCGCCCAGTTGGCCGCGACACTCGATGGCCTGACCGAACTTCTAAACCGCACGACATTTACGCGGTTGCTGGAGCAGGCGCTGGCCAAGGGTCCCCGACGTGTTGCGCTGGTGATGCTGGACATCGACCACTTCAAGCAATTCAACGATCAGTACGGCCACCCATTGGGCGACCGGGTGTTGCAGCATGTCGGCCAGGTGTTGCGCGGCGCGCTGGTGCCCAATGCCTTTGCCGGGCGTTACGGCGGCGAGGAGTTCTGCGTGGTGCTGGAAGACTGCGCTGATCTCGACGGTGCCTGCGCCTTCGCCGAGCAGCTGCGGCTTAAGGTCCAGTCATTGCGAATCAAGGCGCGGGGAACCGACACCGTGCTGGATACGATCACCGCGTCTTTCGGCGTCGCCTTCGTCCAACCCGGCGACAACCTGGAAAGCCTGTTGACCCGTGCCGATGACGGCCTGTACCAGGCCAAACGCAACGGGCGTAATCAGGTGTTCGCCCTGCACAAAGGCCCGGCATCAGTGGCGTAAACCACGCCGGGCCAGCGTTGGCGTTTACTGACCGTCCAGGCTACGCGGCAATCCAAGCGGATTGAGGTCGCGCAGTGCCTCGGGCAGCAACGCATCCGGGAAGCCCTGATAGGTGATCGGGCGCAGGAAGCGTTCGATGGAAGTCATGCCCACCGAGGTGAAGCGGCTGTCCGACGAGGCCGGGAACGGTCCGCCGTGGATGGTCGCGAAGGACACTTCCTGTGGATGCGCAAAAGCGTTGACCACGATGCGTCCGGTACGCCGCTCCAGAATTGGCAGCACACGCCGGGCCAATTCCAGATCACCTTCTTCAAGATGCAGGGTTGCGCTGAGCTGGCCGCGAAACGCACGGACCACCGCGAGCAACTCAGCCTCATCCTTGACCTTCACCAGCAGCGCTGCCGGACCGAACACCTCGTGCGCAAGTGCCGGCTCGGTGAGGAAACGCTGGCCGTCGACTTCCAGCAAGGCTGACTGGCCTTGTAGATCCGCCGTCGTCGCCGAACCTTCGACGACAGTTTTTGCCCCAGCGCTTTGCAACTGGTCCAGGCCGCTGAGGTAAGCCGCATGAATCCCCGGCGTCAGCATCGAACGCGCCGGTGCATCGCCCACGCGCTTGATCATCGCGCCGCGTAACGCTTCAAACCCGGTGCCTTCAATCGCAATCAGGATTGCCGGTTTGAGGCAGGCCTGGCCGACGTTGACCAGCATGCGCTCGACAAATCCATCCCCGATCTGTGCACCGCGCGCGGCCAGTGCCTGGGGCAGAATGAACGTGGGGTTGACGCTGGTCATCTCGGTAAACACCGGGATCGGATCCGGGCGCAGTTGCGCACGCCGGTACAGCGCCATGCCACCTTGCTCGGAACCGGTGAACGTCACGGCCTTGATCAGCGGATGGTCGACCAGCGCTTCGCCAATCGTGTTGCCACCGCCACGCACCATAGAGAACACGCCTTCGGGAAAGCCGCTGTCCTGCACGGCTTTACGGATGGCCCGCGCTTGAATTTCCGACGCTCCAGGGTGAGCGTTATGCGCCTTGACGATCACCGTCGCGCCCGCCGCCAGCGCAGAGGCGACATCGCCGCCGGCCACCGAGTAACTGATGGGGAAATTGCTCGCGCCAAAAACCGCCACCGGGCCGATGGCGATTTTCTGCAATCGATGATCCATGCGCGGTCGCGGCTGGCGATCAGGTTGCGCCGGATCGATGGCCAGTTGCAGGAATCGTCCTTTGCGCACCACGTCGGCGAACTGGCGGAACTGAGTGGCGGCCTTCGCCGCTTCGCCCTGAAGCTGCGCCTCGGGCAGACCCGTTTCCAGCGCGGCCCGTGCAGCAAGCTCCGGAGTGACGGCATCGAGATTGGCGGCGATGCGCTCAAGGAATGCCGCACGTTCCGCCAGTGAGGTATGGCTGTAATGGTCGAACGCTTCGTCGGCGAGGTTCGCCGCCATGTCCACTTGCGCGACGCCGCCGAAGGCGAAGTCCGGCTCGATGAGCTGGTTGGTCGCGGGATTGAGCGCTTTCATTGTCCCCTCGCTCGCGGGGACTTCGTTGGCGCCGATCAACAGGTTTCCGGTCAGTTTCATTGTGTGTTCACTGCTTAAGGGTGGCGATGAGTTGCTCGGTGGTCACGATCGAATGCGCGTAGGTCGGGCCGTTCAGTTCGTGGGCGGCGTGCATCATTTCCGGCTTGAACGCGGCGGTGGCATCGCGCACCAGCGTGACGTGGTAGCCGAGTTCCTGGGCGTAACGGGCGGTGGCCTCGATGCAGGTATTGGCCAGCAGGCCGACGATGATCACGTGGGTGATGCCTTTCTGCTTGAGGCGAAAATCCAGGTCGGTGTTGGCAAAGCCGCTCGAACCCCAATGCTCCTGGACGATAGTGTCGCCTTCCTGCGGGGCGAAATCGGGATGCCATTCGCCACCCCATTCGCCACGCGCGAAGTGGTGCATGTGCTGGATCTTGCATTGGGTGGGGCTCGGGTGATCCCAGTTTTCGTAGTCGCCGTGTTCCCAGCGACGGTGCGGTACGATGACCACCGGAATGTCGAGGGCGCGGACAGTGCGATCCAGCGTGCGCAGGTTATCGAGCAGGCCGACTTGGTCGGCAATGGGCTTGAGCAAGGGAAAGATCTTGCCGCCTTCGGACAGGAAATCGTTGTAGGGATCGACCAGCAGGTAGGCAGTTCGATCTAGCGGGTAGGCTGCGTTGGACATGACGAATTCTCCAGGAATTTTGACTGACCTTTGCCAAGGCTTGCCTCGGCATAGTGTTGATATGATAATCATAGTAACTAGAAAAGAGGCAAGCCCGCATGGCGGTAAAGAAGAATAGTCCCGAAACTTTGTGCCCGATTGCACGGGCCGAAGACATCGTCGGCGATCGCTGGACCGTGCTGGTTTTGCGCGAGTTGTTCATGCGCAACCATCGTTATGACGAGATCCAGGCGCAGACCGGCGGAACCCCGCAGATGATCGCTACGCGTCTCAAAAGCCTGGAGGCGGACGACATGGTTGAGCGCCGCGCCTACAGCGAGCGACCGCCGCGCTACGAGTACCACCTCACCGCCAAAGGGCAGGCGTTTTACTCGGTGGTATTGGCGTTGCGCGCCTGGGGGGAAACCTGGTGCAAATCCGAAGGGGAAGGGTTGGCGGTGCGCTATACCCACCAGACTTGCAGGCATCACGCCGGACTCGGACCGCTGTGCGAGCATTGCGGCGAGTTGCTGCGCCGGGAAGAGCTGATCAGCGAACCTGCGCCGGCCTACGCCGAGGAACGCAAGGCACGCCGCGAAGCGTTCAAGGGCAAGCGCGGGGCTGAGCCGATCGAAAACCCTGAGCAATAAGGGCTTTTACTATTCGTTCGAGTAATAGTGACCATCACCGATCACAAGTTCTGTTGCTTGCGGGAAACAAGGAAAATCGCGCCCATCTAAACGCTTCTACCGGAACCGGCGCGATGAAAAATTTTACTCGACTGGCCCTTTTCGCACCCTTGCTGTTGGCAGGTTGTGCGTCAACGCCAAACGACCCCACGCTGACCTTGCAGACGAAAAAAGCACCTGAGGATTACGCGCAGTGTGTTCTGCCGAAACTGCATGAAGGCGCGCTGCATACCACCGTCTCGGAAACCCAGCGCAGCTACCGTATCGTGGTTACGAGCAAGGTCGCTGCCAACGATGTACTCGAGGCCTACAAGGGCAAGGTGTTCCTGTATGAGCGCACCTTATTGGCCTCGACATTCGGACCTTCCAGGCTTGAACGCGCCGCGCAGGAATGTCTTTGACAGCCGTCTAACCGGCACGTTTGCGCCGCATCGGTACACCTGAAACGAGTGTGCCGTTGTTGATTGTCGTCCCGGGTTTCTTCCCTCCGTTTTCAAAACTGATCGTACGTTCAATTGTGTTGCATCGGGGGCGTTTGCCTCGATATAGTGGCCAAATAATATCAATTATAAATCACCTGCCAGCAGGGCTGCGGCACTCTCGTTTTTGCGTGGTCTGTTGCTGGTTGACGAATCGCACCTTCGAGAATGTTCATGCCTAATCGCTCACTGCACTTCAAGTTGTTCTGGACGGCGCTGATTGGCACCGTCGTCGTCATGGCGCTGCTGTTGGGGTCCATCGCCTACATCGCTTATGGCTCGTCGGTCAAAGAGACCTTTGCCCTGGTCGATACCATCGTCAAGGCCAATGCCAAGGAAGTCGAAGTCGAACTCAGTGTCGGTTTTACCGTGGCCGAATCCCTGGCCGGTGTCGCCACTGCGATGCAGCAACAACAGGTCGATCGCAAGACCGCTGATGCCCTGACACGTCAACTGTTCGAAGCCAATCCCAAGCTGTTGGGCCTTGGGCAGTACTGGGAGCCGAACGCGTTCGATGGCAAGGACAGTGAGTTTGCCAATCAACCGAACACTGATGCCACGGGCCGTTACCTGACTTACTGGAACCGCGCCAGTGGCGGGGTGAAGTCCGAGGCGTTGAGCGGTTACGTGCCGGAAAATGCCGACAACCAGTATTACTACCGACCGCTGCATACACGTCAGCCGTGGGCCTCCGAACCCTATGCCTACAGCATCGGCAGTGGGCAGAAGGTGATGCTGGTATCGATCATGGTGCCGCTGTTGCAGGGTGGCAAAGCCCTGGGTGTGGCGGGGGTCGATATTCCGCTGGAAAGCATCAACCGCCAGCTCGCGACCATTGATGCATTCAAAGGCTATGGCGCGCTGATCTCCAGCGATGGCCTGTACGCCAGCCATCCCGATGCCAAGCGTTTAGCCCAGCCTGCCGACGAATTGCCGGCCGCTGCGAAGGACGCAATCAAGGCTGGCCAGCCCTACAGTTTCGAGCACGATGGCTGGGGCTATGTGCTGCAACCGGTGCACATCGGCAAGTCGCCGAACAACTGGGCGTTGATGGTCGCTTATCCGCTGGCCGAAGCCATGGCCGGGATCAATCATTTCCTCTACACCGCCGTGATTATCGGACTGGTCGCGTTGCTGGTCCTGGCCATCGTGCTGTGGCATCTGCTGGCGTGGCAGATTCGTCCGTTGTCAGGCCTGACGGTCGGCATTCAGGCGTGGGGTGGCGAGCTGGGGCTGCGTTTCGAACAGCGCAGCGGCGATGAAACCGGCAAGTTGGCCGGGGCGTTCAACCAGTTCATTCAGCGCCTTGGCGATCTGGTGGGCTCGATCCGTCACAGCAGCACGGCGCTGATGCAAATTTCCAATCATCTGGGCGATACCACCCAAGCCGTCGCCGAACGTGCGACTTCGCAACACACCGCCACCGAAGAAATGGCCAGCGGCGTGACGGCACTGGCGCACTCGGTGACCGAAATGTCCCAGCAAGCCGAAGACGTGGAGCAACTGGCACGCAACACTGAAGTGTTGACCAAGAACATTTCCGGGGACATGAGCCAGACTCTCGCCGGCATCACCCACATCGACCAGACCATGGACGTGGTGGCCGGCGCGGTGGGCGATCTGGAAAAACGCTCGCAACAGATCGCCGGGATCATCGCGGTGATTCGCAGCATCGCCGACCAGACCAATCTGCTGGCCCTCAACGCGGCGATTGAAGCGGCGCGGGCCGGGGAGCAGGGGCGTGGTTTTGCCGTGGTGGCCGATGAAGTGCGGCAACTGGCGGAGCGCACCAGTCGCTCGACCGGTGAAATCGGCGAGATGATCGGCGCCATCGGTTCGGACGTGCGCAACACCGTCGCCAACGTTCAGCAGGTCGGCGAAGCGGTGCGTCAGGGTGTGGTGCAACTGACCACTTCGGCCCAAGGCGTGGATCAGATCCGCCAGCATGCCCAGGATATTCTGACGCGCATCAGCGAAGTCGCTCGTCAGACGCAAAGCCAGGCGGCGACCGGCGAGCAACTGTCGGTGGCGATCCAGGGCGTCAGCCGCATCTCCGAGCAGAACGATCACGCGATTCGCAGCCTGCTTGAACAGTCGGTGCAACTGCGTGATCAGGCTGGGTCGCTGAGCCAGCAATTGACGCAATTCCGCGATTGACCTGAACCTGTGGGAGCCTGATCGCTCTCACAGGTGTTTTACTTTCGCGCCGCGGTGCTGCTACGCAGCGTCAATTCAAACGGCAACACCACATGCCGCTGCGCCAGCGGCTTTTTCTCAATCAGCGCAATCAACATCTCGACGGCTTTCTGGCCGAAGACTTCGGCCGGTTGCGCAATGGTCGTCAGCGGTGGATCGCAGTACGCCGCGAAAGGGATGTCGTCAAACCCCACCAACGAAATATCCTCGGGTACGCGCAACCCCAACTGCTTGATGTGCTTTAACGCACCGATGGCCATCTCATCGTTTTCGCAAAACAGTGCCGTGGGACGTTCGGCGAGTTTCAGCATCGCCGCCGCGCCGTCATAACCGGCCTTCAGGCTGAAGTCGCCGTGACAGATCAGGGCCAAGTCGCTGGCAATGCCGGCGTGCTGCAAGGCGTCCTGATAACCGGCCACGCGGTCGCGGGTCAGCGGGCTGCTTTTCGGGCCTTTGATCAGGCCGATGCGGCGGTGACCGAGTTCGATCAGGTGTTCGGTCATGGCCTTGGCGGCGGCGCGGTTGTCGAGGCTGATGGTCGGATGGCGACCGCCCTGAATCACCTCACAGGCGTTGACGATGGGCGGTAGTTCGGCGCTGGGGAAGGGCGCTTCGAACGGATCGTAAGCGCGCAACTGGATCACGCCGTCGGCCTGATGGTTGTACACCAGCTCGGCGAATTCCCGTTCGATTTCCTCGCGACCCTGGGTGTCGCACAGCAGCAGGCGATAGTTGGCAGCCTGGGCAGCTTGTTGTGCGCCGCTGATGACCCGGGCGAAAAAGGTGTTGGCGATGGCCGGCACCAGAATCACCAGGTTGCCGGTCCTGCGCGAGCGGAATTGCACCGCCATCAGGTTCGGGCGATAGCCTGCCTGCTCCACGGCGGCGTTGACCTTGTCGCGGGTTTCGGGGAGCACGCGCTCGGGCGACTTCAGCGTTCGGGACACAGTGGCCACCGAGACACCGGCGAGCCGGGCTACTTCACGGATATTGGACAAGACCACCTCGTTATCGAACAGCGCGGCCGGCGAGCTTACCGCAGGTCGACGCTGCTCTGAAATGTTCGTGGATGTTAATCCGGGGTTTGACAGCTCCCCGAACTGAGCCTAAATTTCCGCCACGATGTAACCGGTTACATCATGACTGGATTCCCTTCCAAACAGAGAAAAAATGCAATGAACGCTGTCGTGCCAAAAATAAGAATGGGATTTGTCGGAGGTGGTGAAGGGGCCTTCATCGCCAAGGCTCATCGTCAAGCCGCAGGGCTCGATGGGCGCTTCGAACTGGTGTGCGGCGCATTCAGCCGTGATGCCCAAAACAACCAGAGCACCGGCGCAGCACTGGGCTTGCCGGCGTCACGCTGCTACAGCGACTGGCGGCAGATGATTGAAGCCGAGCGCGCCTTGCCCGCCGAGCAGCGCATGGAATTGGTGGTCATCGTCACTCCCAATCATCTGCATGCGCCGGTGGCCAGCGAAGCGCTGAACGCCGGTTTTCATGTGTTCAGCGAGAAACCTGCTGCGCTGAATCTGGGCGAGTTGCTGGCCCTGAAAGAGGTAGTCGAGCGCGGCAATCGTCTTTACGGCCTGGCCCATACCTATCTGGGTTACCCGATGGTCTGGCAGGCACGGGAGATGGTGCGCAGCGGCGTGATCGGCGCGGTGCGCAAGGTGATCGTCGAGTACCCCCAGGGCTGGCTCAGTCAGGACGTGGCCGGGCAGGGCAACAAACAGGCCGCGTGGCGTGATTTGCCCGAGCAGTCCGGGTTGGGCGGTTGCATCGGTGACATTGGCACCCATGCGTTTTCCCTCGCCGAGTTTGTCGCGGATCAACCGATCAAGCAGTTGTGCGCCATGTTGGGCGTGCACATCGAGGGTCGGCAGTTGGACGATGACGCCTCGATGCTGTTCAAGATGGCCGAAGGCGCCAGTGGCGTGCTGATCGCCAGCCAGGTCTGCGCAGGTGAAGAGAATCCGCTGAAAATCCGCGTCTACGCCGACAAGGGCGGGTTGGAGTGGCGTCAGGAAGAGCCGGCCAGCCTGATCCACCGCGCCCTCGATCAACCCATGCGTGTCTTGCGTTCCGGCGTCGGGCAGCCGTGGTTGTGCGAGGCCGCCAGCCAGCGCATGCGCCTGCCAGCCGGGCACCCCGAAGGCTATCTCGAAGCCATGGCCAATCTTTACGGCGACTTTGCCAAAGCGATTCGCGCCGACGTTGCTGGCCCTGATGCTCCCGGCGTACCGGGCATCGACGTCGGTCTGCGTGGCATGGCATTCATCGAGACCGTCATCGCCAACCATCGCGGCGACGCCAAGTGGACCGAACTGGTCTGCACCCCATGACCCTGGAGACTTCCGTGACCGATACCACTCAAACCTCCACCGGTATGCGCGGCCCGGGGATTTTCCTCGCGCAGTTCATGTCCGCCGAAGCGCCGTTCGACACCTTGGCAAACATCGCGCGCTGGGCGGCCTCCCAAGGCTACAAGGCCATTCAGTTGCCGACGCTGGGCACGCAATTCATCGACCTGGCGCGTGCCGCCGAAAGCCAGGATTACTGCGACGAATTAAAAGCCGTCTGCGCCGAGGCTGGTGTCGAGATCAGCGAACTGTCGACCCATCTGCAAGGCCAATTGGTGGCGGTGCATCCGGCGTTCGACACGCTGTTCGACGACTTCGCGCCAGAGCATTTGCGCGGGCAGCCGGAGGCGCGCACGGCATGGGCCATCGACCAGTTGAAACTGGCCGCGCGCGCCAGTCAGCGCCTGGGCTTGAAGGCTCATGCGACGTTTTCCGGGGCGCTGCTCTGGCCCTACATGTACCCGTGGCCGCAGCGTCCGGCCGGTTTGGTCGAGCAGGGTTTTGCGGAATTGGCCAAGCGCTGGTTGCCGATTCTCGATTGCTTCGAAGCGGCCGGTGTCGACCTGTGCTACGAAATTCACCCCGGCGAAGACCTGCACGACGGCGCCTCGTTCGAGCGTTTTCTCGAGGCGGTCGATCACCATCCCCGCGCCGCCATCCTTTACGACCCGAGCCATCTGTTGCTGCAGCAAATGGACTATCTGGGGTTCATCGACCGCTACCACGACCGCATCCGCATGTTCCACGTCAAGGACGCCGAGTTTCGCCCCGACGCGCGTTCCGGTGTCTATGGCGGCTATCAAGGCTGGGTCGAGCGGCCGGGGCGTTTCCGCTCGTTGGGCGATGGCCAGATCGACTTCAAATCGATCTTCAGCAAGCTGACCCAATACGACTTCGCTGGCTGGGCCGTGCTGGAGTGGGAATGCTGTTTGAAGGACTCCGCACAGGGCGCCGCCGAAGGGGCAGCGTTCATCGAGCGGCACATGATCACCAAGACCCGCAAGGCCTTCGATGATTTCGTCAGCGTGTCGTCCGACGAACAATTCAATCGACGATTGCTGGGCTTGCCCGACGCCTGATCGCTTCGAACACTCGCAAAAAACAACAATAAGACGGTGACTGTTATGACCACGATGACCGCGCGATTAAGCGCAATGATGTTCCTGCAGTTCTTTATCTGGGGTGGCTGGTTCGTCACCCTCGGTACGTTCCTCGCCAGCAACCTGGGCGCCAGTGGCGGGCAGATCGGCATGGCGTTTTCGACCCAGTCCTGGGGCGCGATCATTGCCCCTTTCGTGATTGGTTTGATCGCTGACCGTTTCTTCAACGCCGAACGCATCCTCGCGGTGTTGCATCTGGTGGGCGCGGTGTTGCTGTATCAACTCTATCGCGCGCCGGACTTCAGCTCGTTTTACCCGTTCGTGCTGGCCTACATGATGATTTACATGCCGACCCTGGCACTGGTGAACTCGGTCGCGTTTCGCCAGATGAGCGACCCTGCACTGGAGTTCTCGCGCATTCGCGTATGGGGCACCATTGGCTGGATCGTGGCCGGCGTGGTGATCAGTTTTGTGTTTGCCTGGGATTCGCAAGCGGCGATTTCCTCCGGCGGGTTGCGCAACACCTTCCTGATGTCGGCCATCGCCTCGCTGCTGCTGGGTCTCTATAGCTTCACTTTGCCACGCACTGCGCCACTGAAGCCGGAAGCGGGGCGTGTCGGTCTCAAGCAAATGTTGGGGCTGGATGCGCTGGGATTGCTCAAGGATCGCAGTTATCTGGTGTTCTTCATCGCCTCGATTCTGATCTGCATCCCATTGGCGTTTTACTACCAGAATGCCAACCCGTTCCTGGCGGAAATCGGCGTGACCAATCCCACGGCGAAGATGGCCATCGGGCAGGTGTCTGAAGTGCTGTTCATGCTGCTTCTGCCACTGTTCATTCACCGTTTCGGCATCAAACTTGCGCTCTTGGTCGGCATGCTCGCTTGGGCGTTGCGCTATCTGTTGTTCGCTTACGGCAACAATGGCGACCTGGCATTCATGCTGTTCACCGGCATCGCCTTGCATGGCATCTGCTACGACTTTTTCTTCGTCTCGGGGCAGATCTACACCGACGCCAAGGCTTCGGAGCGCTTCAGAAGCTCGGCTCAGGGTTTGATCACATTGGCGACTTACGGCTTGGGCATGCTGATCGGATTCTGGGTGGCGGGGCAGGTGACCGATCACTACGCCGCGACAGCCGGCAGCCACGACTGGAAGCACATCTGGCTGTTCCCGGCAGGTTTTGCGCTGTTGATCTTTTTCTGTTTCTCCCTGGCGTTCAAGGGCCGGGAAGCGGCGGTGGTGCAGACATCGCCTTGACCCTGTAGGAGCGAGCCTGCTCGCGAAAAGCGCCCAGACAACGCGTTCATTCAGACAGCGCGCGTTATCGTTGGCGACCATCGCGAGCAGGCTCGCTCCCACAATAGCTACAAGCAAGTCGTCGCCTGAAGGCTTGTAATGATTATGGTCGTAATATATTGTCTGCGCAAATGCCTCGTGGACACTATCTGGCGGGCCTGACTCATGAAAAGAAACGAACTGCGCAACATCGACCTGAACCTGCTGGTGGTGTTCGAAGCCCTGTTCCAGGAGCGCAACGTCACCCGGGCGGCGCACAAACTTGCGCTGAAACAACCGGCGGTCAGCAATGCCCTCAGCCGTTTGCGCGGTCTGTTCAACGATCCCTTGTTCATGCGCACAGGCCGGACGATGGAGCCGACACCCCGCGCGTTGTGGGTTGCGCAGCTTCTGGGACCGGCGCTGGATTCGGTGTGCGATGCGCTCGCCGATACGCGGGCATGAGCGGGACAAATCCCTTTTTTTTGTGCTTATACATGACGTTCATCATTAATAGTAATAGCCAAGTTCACTCCGTTCAATTCGTCGCTGCCTCGCGCGAGGCCGAGACTCCGCAAACTTCTTAACCGTCTGGCGGACACCCCTTATGGAACAGTCACTCAAACCTTTTCGTTATCCCTTTGCCGCGTTGGCCCTCACGATGCTCGCCGCTTGCGATCGTGCGCCCGATGTCGCCAAAGCACCGGGGGCGCCGCACGTTACCGTCGCCAAGGTGATCGAACAGCCGATCACCGAATGGGACGAAGTCACCGCGCGCCTTGAAGCGCCGGAAACCGTCGAGGTCCGTCCTCGTGTGTCGGGGCAGATTGAACGTGTCGCCTTCACCGACGGTGCATTGGTGAAGAAAGGGGATTTGCTGTTCCAGATCGATCCACGGCCGTTCGAGCACGAAGTAGAACGGTTCCAGGCCCAACTGCAACAAGCCCGGGCAACGCTCGTCCGCACCGCCAATGAAGCGCAGCGCGGGCAGCGTTTGCTCGGCAGCAACGCGATTTCCGCCGAGCTGGCCGATACCCGCACGACCACCGCGCAGGAGGCCAAGGCCGGGGTCGATGCCATTCAGGCGCAGCTCGACCTTGCACGCCTGAACCTCAGTTTTACCCGCGTCACCGCGCCGATCACCGGCCGCGTCAGCCGTGCGGAAATCACCGCCGGCAACATCGTCACCGCCGACACCACGCCGCTGACCAGCGTCGTCTCCACCGACAAGGTCTACGCCTACTTCGATGCCGACGAACGCCTGTTTCTCAAGTACAGCCAACTGTCTCGTCAAGGCCAGCGCGGCCAGACGACACCGGTTTACATGGGCTTGTCGAACGAGGAGGGCAACAGCCATCAGGGGCAGATGAACTTCGTCGACAACCAGGTCAATCCCAAGACCGGCACCATTCGCGGTCGCGCGGTGTTCGACAACGCCGACGGCCAATACACCCCCGGTTTGTACGCGCGCCTGAAACTGGTGGGCAGCGCCGCTTACGCCGGGCTGCTGATCAAGGACGAAGCGGTGGGCACCGACCTGGGCAAGAAATTCGTGCTGGTGATCGATCAGGACAACAAGGCTGTGTACCGCAACGTCGATCTCGGGCCGAAGCTTGAAGGCTTGCGCATTGTGCGTAGCGGTTTGCAGAAAGAGGACCGCATCGTCATCAACGGCCTGCAACGGGTTCGTCCCGGCGCCGTGGTCGCCCCTCAAGATGCGCCAATGGCCGACGCGGAAACCGTTGCGACACTGAGCCGCCAACGGCAGGCAATCGAGGCCGGCAATCATCCTGCACCCGTGAAATCACCGGCCCTGGTGAAAACCGATGCGGCTGTCACTCCTCGCGGATAAGGGAACATCGACATGAAATTCTCTCAGTTCTTTATCACGCGACCGATCTTCGCAGCGGTGCTGTCGCTGCTGATCCTGATCGCCGGCGGCATCTCGCTGTTCCAATTGCCGATCAGCGAATACCCCGAAGTGGTGCCGCCAACCGTGGTGGTGCACGCCAACTATCCGGGCGCCAACCCCAAGGTCATCGGCGAAACCGTCGCCGCGCCGCTGGAGCAGGCGATCACTGGCGTCGAGAACATGCTGTACATGTCCTCGCAGTCGACGGCGGACGGTCGCTTGACCCTCACCGTGACCTTCGCCCTCGGCACCGATCTGGATAACGCTCAGGTCCAGGTGCAAAACCGCGTGACCCGCACCGAACCGAAGTTGCCGGAGGAGGTGACGCGCATCGGCATCACCGTCGACAAAGCCTCGCCGGAGCTGACCTTGCTGGTGCACCTGGTGTCGCCGGACAAGCGCTACGACATGCTCTACCTGTCCAACTACGCGATCCTCAACGTCAAGGATGAGCTGTCGCGTCTGAACGGTATCGGCGATGTGAAGATGTTCGGCATCGGTGACTACTCGCTGCGGATCTGGCTTGACCCGGACAAGACCGCTTCGCGCAACCTGACTGCCACCGACGTGGTCAACGCCGTGCGCGAGCAGAACCGTCAAGTCGCTGCCGGGCAACTGGGCTCACCGCCTGCACCGAATGCCACCAGCTTCCAGATGTCGATCAACTCCCAAGGGCGATTGGTCACCGAGGAAGAATTCGAAAACGTGATCATCCGCAGTGGCCCGAACGGCGAGATCACCCGCCTCAAGGACATTGCCCGGATCGAGCTGGGTTCCAACCAATATGCGCTGCGCGCCTTGCTCAACAACCAGGAAGCGGTGGCCATGCCGATCTTCCAGCGCCCCGGTTCCAATGCCATCGACGTCTCCGACCAGGTTCGGGCGAAGATGACCGAGCTGAAGAAAAACTTCCCGGAAGGCATGGACTACGAGATCGTCTACGACCCGACCATCTTCGTGCGCAGCTCGATTGAAGCGGTGGTTCACACGCTGTTCGAAGCGCTGATTCTGGTAGTGCTGGTGGTGATCCTGTTCCTGCAAACCTGGCGCGCCTCGATCATTCCATTGGTCGCGGTGCCGGTGTCGCTGATCGGCACCTTTGCCGTGATGCATTTGCTCGGCTTCTCACTCAACGCGCTGTCGCTGTTCGGTCTGGTGTTGGCGATTGGCATCGTGGTCGACGATGCGATCGTGGTGGTGGAGAACGTCGAGCGCAATATCGAATCTGGTCTGGAACCGGCTGAAGCGACCAAGAAAGCCATGGGCGAGGTGACGGGTCCGATCATCGCCACGGCGCTGGTGTTGTGCGCGGTGTTCGTCCCGGCGGCGTTCATCTCCGGCCTCACGGGGCAGTTCTATAAACAGTTCGCGTTGACCATTGCCATCTCGACGGTGATCTCGGCCTTCAACTCCCTGACCCTGTCGCCAGCGTTGGCGGCGGTGCTGCTCAAGGCCCACGGCGCGCCGAAAGACCGCTTCTCCAAAGTGTTGGACAAGTTGTTCGGCGGCTGGCTGTTCAAGCCCTTCAACCGCTTCTTCGAAAAGGCCAGCCATGGCTATGTGGTTGCCGTGGCCAAGATCATTCGTGGCAGCAGCGTGGCCTTGCTGGTTTACGCCGGGCTGATCGCCATGACCTATATGGGCTTCAGCACCACGCCGACCGGTTTCGTACCGACCCAGGACAAAAAGTACCTGGTGACCTTCGCGCAATTGCCGGATGCCGCCAGCCTTGATCGCACCGAGTCGGTCATCCGGCGCATGAGCACCATCGCCATGAACGAACCGGGTTTCGACAGCGCCGTGGCGTTCCCCGGCCTGTCGATCAACGGCTTCACCAACAGCCCGAACGCCGGTATCGCCTTCATCGGTTTGCGCCCATTCGATGAGCGCAAGGACCCGAGCCTGTCCGCCGGGGCGATTTCCGCTTCGTTGAACGCCAAGTTCGGCGGCATTCAGGACGCCTACATCGCGGTGTTCCCGCCACCGCCCGTGCAAGGTTTGGGCACCATCGGCGGTTTCCGTTTGCAGATCGAAGACCGGGGTAACCTCGGATACGACGAGCTGTACAAAGAAACCATGAACATCATTACCAAGAGTCGTAGCGTTCCAGAGCTGGCGAATCTGTTCACCAGCTACACGGTCAACGTGCCGCAGGTGGAAGCGGCGATCGACCGCGAGAAAGCCAAGACTCACGGCGTGAAGATCAACGACATCTTCGACACTTTGCAGGTGTACCTGGGCTCGCTGTACGCCAACGACTTCAACCGTTTTGGCCGGACCTATCAGGTCAACGTGCAGGCAGAGCAACAGTTCCGCCAGGAGCCGGAGCAAATTGGTCAGTTGAAGGTGCGCAATGATCGCGGCGAGATGATCCCGCTGGCGACCTTCGTCAAGGTCAGCCCGACGTCGGGGCCGGACCGGGTCTCGCACTACAACGGTTTCGTCACCGCCGAAATCAACGGCAGTGCGGCGCCAGGCTACAGCTCCGGCCAGGCCCAGGCAGCAATTGAGAAGCTGCTCAAGGAAGAATTGCCCAACGGCATGACCTACGAATGGACCGACCTGACCTACCAACAGATCCTGTCCGGCAACACCGCGTTGCTGGTGTTCCCGCTTTGCGTGCTGTTGGCGTTCCTGGTGCTGGCGGCGTTGTACGAGAGCTGGAGCCTGCCGCTGGCGGTGATCCTGATCGTGCCGATGACCCTGCTGTCGGCGATTGCGGGGGTGATCATTTCCAAGGGCGACAACAACATCTTCACCCAGATCGGCCTGATCGTACTGGTAGGTTTGGCGTGCAAGAACGCGATCCTGATCGTCGAGTTCGCCAAGGATAAACAGGAGCAAGGGCTGTCGCCGCTGGACGCTGTTCTCGACGCGTGCCGCATGCGTTTGAGGCCGATCCTGATGACTTCGTTCGCCTTCATCATGGGTGTGGTGCCGTTGGTGACGTCCACCGGTGCCGGTTCGGAAATGCGTCGTGCCATGGGTGTGGCGGTGTTCTCCGGGATGCTCGGCGTGACCTTCTTCGGCCTGCTGCTGACCCCGGTGTTCTTCGTCCTGATCCGCCGCTACATCGAACGCAAGCAAGCGCGCCAGCAAACCAAAGCGCTGAACCTGGAGGTGCAACCATGAATGCTCTGAAGTTGTTTCTACCCAGCCTCCTGGTGACTGCATTGGCCGCGTGCACGGTCGGACCGGATTTCAAAACCCCCGATACCGCACCGGCAAACAGTGTTTACGCCAAGGCGTCGAACTACGACCAGTCGCGCTTTGAACGGGTGTGGTGGCAGCAGTTCGACGACCCAACGCTCAATCAGCTAGTGAGCAAATCCCTTGAGGGCAACCGCGACCTGCGCGTGGCGTTTGCGCGCTGGAAAGCCGCCCGGGCGATTCGTGATGACATCAGCAACGACAATCTGCCAGTGGTCACCAGTCGCGTCAGCAGCCAGCAAGGTCGTTCGCAGGTTCCTGGTCAAACCGAGAACCGTGTCAATCTCGAACGTTATGACCTCGGGCTGGACATGGCCTGGGAAATCGACCTGTTCGGCCGCATCCAGCGTCAGCTCGAATCGAGCGATGCGCTGGAAGACGCCGCGGCGGCGGATCTCTATCAGTTGCGGGTGACCATGATTGCCGAACTGGTAGATGCCTACGGGCAACTGCGCGGGGCGCAACTGCGGGAAAAAATCGCCTTGGCCAACCTGAAAAACCAAAGCGATTCACGCGCAGTCACGGTCAGCCTGCGTGATGCCGGCGTGGGCAACGAACTCGATGTGGTGCGTGCCGACGCTCGTCTGGCCGCGGTCGAGGCGAGCGTGCCGCAGCTGCAAGCGGAACAGGTCCGACAGAAGAATCGCATCGCGACCTTGCTGGGTGAACGTCCGGATCAGTTGAGCGTGTCCTTGAGCCCGGCGGATTTGCCGGCGATCACCAAAGCGCTGCCGATCGGTGATCCGGGCGAGTTGTTGCATCGTCGTCCCGATGTAATGGCGGCTGAGCGCAGACTGGCATCCGCCACGGCGGATGTCGGCGTGGCCACGGCTGACCTGTTTCCTCGGGTCAGCTTGAGCGGATTCCTTGGCTTCACCGCCGGGCGCGGTTCGCAAATCGGTTCCAGCGCCGCGCGTGCCTGGAGCCTCGGTCCGAGCATCACTTGGGCGGCCTTCGATCTGGGCAGCGTGCGCGCCCGCATCCGTGGGGCGAATGCCGATGCCGAAGGCGCGCTGGCCACCTATGAACAGCAAGTGTTGCTGGCCCTGGAAGAATCCGAGAATGCCTTCAGCGACTACGGCAAACGCCAACAACGTTTGCTGTCGCTGATCAAGCAAAGCGAATCGAGCCGCGCAGCGGCAGATCTGGCGGGCATTCAGTATCGGGAGGGATCGGTCGACTATCTGGTGCTGCTCGATGCCGAGCGTGAGCGTTTGAATGCGGAGGATGCGCAGGCCCAGGGTGAGATCGACCAGTACCGGGGGATTGTTGCGATCTACAAAGCGCTGGGAGGAGGGTGGGACAGTGGCGGCAATAAGGTAGTGGATGGGAAACTTTCGACCCTTGCGCACGCTTCTAACTGAACCGCGAACGCAACTGTGCCGGACTGACGCCAAGGCGTTGCTTGAAGACCGTCGCCATGTGCGCGTGGGAGTTAAAGCCGCAGATGTGCGCGATCTCCGTCAGCGTTGCTGCTGAATCGCGCATCAGGGCACGTGCTTTGGCGAGGCGGCGGTCGATCAGGTAACTGTGCGGGCTCATGCCCGTCGTGTTCTTGAATGCCCGCATGAAATATCCTTCCGACAATCCCAGCAACTGCGCCATCGCCGGAACACCCAGCGGGCCGTCGAGGCCCGCGTCGATGAACTCGTCGAGCAGGCGCATCCGGCTGCCGGTTATCGCACCCTGGAACGGAGCCGGCAGCGCTTGGTTAGCCTGCGCCCGTTCAGCCAGTGCCAGCGCCCAGGCTTCCCAATCGTCGTCCACCGAGGCCCGTAACAGCGCGCTGCGTATTCGTAGGGCGAGGGCGGTCGCCTGTTGATCGATTTGGTTGTTGAAGGGGCGATTTCCCTCCAGTGCAATACCGTCGGTGCGGATCACCCGCAGGTATTCACCGCCCTTGGGCGACTCGGACAATACGTCACACCCGGTGGGGACGAATGCCAGGCTGTTGGGCACGGCATCGAAGGGTTGTATTCGGTCGCTGCCGATAGCATGCAGGCCGCGCTGGCTATCGAAGGCAAAGCCAATCGCCGACTGGGTCGCGACGTACCGGGTTTCGTACGCGGCGCCCGGCAACAATTCAATCGCCCATGGGCCGGCCTCGACCCGGCGGACCGGTTCGGATGGGGGCGGCAGAAGCAGGCGGTTTCGATGGCTCATGAACCGCATCATAGTGAAGACGAGGCATAAAAGTCAGGTCAGTTTTCTGAAAGCCATGAGACTCAGACCGTGCCTACACTGGGAAAAATCCTAGGGAGACTACTCATGCACAGACTGACTCGCGACGATATCGAACAGGCGGCCCGCCAGGTTTACCAGGTAATGCCTGCCACCGCCCAATACCGTTGGCCCTTATTGGCTGAGCGGTTGGGTTGCACGGTGTGGGTCAAGCATGAAAATCACACACCGACCGGCGCTTTCAAGGTGCGCGGCGGCATTACCTTCATGAACTGGCTCAAACGCGAGCATCCCGAGGTGAAGGGCATTGTCACCGCCACCCGCGGCAACCATGGGCAGAGCCTGGCGCTGGCGGCAAGCGCGGTGGGCTTGCATGCGCTGATTGTCGTTCCGCAAGGAAACTCGCTGGAAAAGAACAATGCCATGCGCGGCTTCGGCGGCGAAGTGGTGGAGTACGGCCGTGATTTCGACGAGGCCCGCGAAGAGGCCGCACGCCTGGCGCAAGCGCATGGGCTCTATCTGGTTCCGCCGTTTCATACGGAACTGGTCAAGGGCGTGGCGACCTATGCGCTGGAACTGTTCAGCGCGGCGCCGGACCTCGACACCGTCTACGTGCCGATTGGCTGTGGATCGGGGATTTGCGCGGTGATCGCCGCCCGCGACGCATTGGGCCTGAAAACCGAAGTGGTGGGTGTGGTTTCCACCGAGGCGGCGGCCGCGAAACTGTCGTTCGAGACAGGCGCCATCTGTGAAACCCCCTCCGCGAATACCTTTGCTGACGGTCTTGCCGTACGCAGGCCGATTCCTGAAGCCTTTGCCGTCTATGCGGCCGGTGCGGCGCGGATCGTGTCGGTCAATGAGGCGCAGATTGCCGAGGCCATGCGCGTGTATTACACCGATACCCACAACCTCGCTGAAGGGGCTGGCGCGGCGGCCCTGGCAGCGCTGATTCAGGAGCGCGAAGCAATGTCGGGAAAAAAGGTGGGGGTGATTCTTTCCGGCGGAAACATTGACCGAACCGTGTATGCGAAAGTGATTGCGTGAACGACGGGCGCTCCCGTCATCACGCAAGCCTCAGAGCAGACTCCACGACACCCCGACATACATCGCCATTCCTTCACCCGGCGTGGACCGCGCCGCGTCCAGCCCTTTGTCGTCGTAACCCGGGGTGACGGTGGCTGCGTAGTGCTTGTCGGTCAGGTTGCGCATGTCCAGCCACGTTTGCCAGTCACCCTTGGGCGCGTTGTAGCCCAAGGTGGCGCCGAATATCGCGTAGGGATCGGCGTAATAACTGTTGGCGTAATCCACCGCCACTTTGGACACCAGCTGCGTATTGAGCGCGGCGAAGAAGCCTTGGGTCCAGTCGTAGCGCAACTCGCCCTGGTAGTAGTGCATCGGCAGGCCCGGCAGGCGGTTGTCGCCGAAGCGGTCGTCGTCGCGGTAGTGGAAGTCACTGAAGGTATAGCTCTGGCGCAGGCTCAACTGGCCGCCATCGCCCGGCGACCACAGGTTGCTTTGCAGGCTGGCTTCCACGCCCTGGTGCACGGTGGGGCTGGCGTTGAGTTCGTAGGGGGTGACGGCGTTGGCATCCGGCAACACCGAGAGCAGTTCGTTGTGCACTTGGGCGTAATACCAGGCCAGGCTCCATTGTCCCAGCGCACTGTCGCCACGGCCGCCGATTTCCAGAGTGGTCGCCGTCTGGTTTTTCAGCTCGATCGGATCACGCTGGGTGCCGGTGGCGGGGCCGCTGCCGACCGGGAAGCGTTGGTTGGCGCTGTAGATCAGCGACCACGGGTGCGGCGCCTCGACCGAGCGACTGAGGTTGCCGAAGATTTGCAGGTCGGGTGTCAGCTGGTAGCGCAGGCCCAGACGCGGTGCGTAATCCCAGTCGCCCAGGCTGGTCTTGCCACCTCCGTCCGGATACGTCACGGCACTTTCGCGGCGGGTATAGATCGCTGCGAGACCAGTGGTCAGCCACAGGTCGTCGGCGATTTCCAGATCATTGCCCACATGCAGAACGGAATCCGAGCCCTGGTAGGTGAAGTTGCGCATGTGCGTGCCCGGCGCGTAGCCGGCAGTGTTGCCGGCGGGAATGCGCACCAGCTCGCTGGCCCCGGCATTGGGTAGGTGCTTGGTCACCCGCAGGCCAACCGTGCTTTGGCTTTGCAGCCCCCACAGGGTGTCGCGCCGCTTGTAGTCGAACGTGCCGCTAACATCCGTGTACGCCACTTTCAGGCGGTTGGGGCCTTCGCGCAGATCCATCGGGTAGTCGTGGTAGACGAGACCGGTCTGGATGCTTGAATCGTCATCGATGTAGTAAGTGGTCTTGTTGCCGATGAAGGTGCTGCCCGGCTGTTCACGGCTGTCGTCCCGCGTCACGTAGGCCGGGTTGGCCGCGCGTGGATCGTGTTCGATGGAGTGTTTGGTCACCCGCCCGGCGAGGTCGTTGTCGGTCTGGCGGTAGCGTAGGTAGAAGCGGGTTTCCAGGTTCGGGTTGAAGCGATAACCGAAGTTGGCGATCACGCCCTGGCTGTCGCTGGCCGTGTGGTCCTGATAGCCATCGGCATTTGAATCGGTCGTCGACAAGTAGTAATCGAAATCGCCCAGCACCTGCCCGGAGCTGACCTGGCGCTGCTGATAGCCATGGCTGCCCGTCGCGTAGCGCACTTGCAACTTCGGTGCGTCGTAGCCGGTGTGGCTGACGTAATCGATGGCGCCGCCCAGGGCCAGTGCGCCGCGATCGAAACCGTTGGCGCCGCGCAGCACTTCCACATGGTCGAGCCACAACGGCTCCAGCAATTCATAGGGCGTGCCGCCGGGGCCGGTCAGCGGCAGACCGTCGAGCATGGCGTACAGCCCCGAGGCATGGGCGCCCGGTGCCCGGTTGATCCCCGATCCGCGGATCGAAATTTTTACCCCTTCATTGCCCGCCGACTGGGCATAGACCCCCGGTTGGTAAGCCAGCACGTCCTGATTGCTGGCCACGCGACCTTGCAGCGGGCGGCGCATGTCGACCACGTTGGTGCCGCCGGGCACCTGGGCCAGCCGCGCCTTGGCGTCGTCGATTCTCTGGTCTTCGTCGCTCTGGTCCTCTGCGCCGATCAGCACTTGCCCCAGCTCCAGGCCTTGGGCTTCGGTCATGGCCGGACAGACAAGGGCCAGACCCAGCAGCGCGGCGGGCAGGGAGTTGGGCGAGGGCATTGAGAATTCTCCAGACGTACAGGAACGGGCAGTGAACACTGCGACGTATGGAAGAACGAAGTGAGCACATGGCAATTTTGTTTTTTTGCCGAACGCTGCCAGTAAAAAGGCGATTAACCCAAATCATCGGCCTGATGCCGCTCGGGCACCTGGCTTACCTCATCGCCCCACGTACGGTTGACGCGCTGTCCACGCAGCACCGCAGGCCGGTTGGCGATGTCTTCGGCCCAGCGCTGCACGTGGGTGTATTCGTGCGCAGAAAGAAACTCGGCAGCGGAGTACACGTTGTCTTGCACCAACTGACCGTACCAGGGCCATACCGCGATATCGGCGATGGTGTAGCTGTCACCGGCCAGATAGCGGCTTTCGCTAAGGCGACGATCAAGGACATCGAGCTGACGCTTGGTCTCCATCGTGAAGCGGTTGATAGGGTATTCGAGCTTATCCGGCGCGTAGGCATAGAAGTGCCCGAAGCCGCCGCCGAGGTAGGGCGCAGCACCCATCTGCCAGAAGAGCCAATTCAAGGTTTCGGTGCGTCCTGCCAGATCGGTGGGCAGGAAGGCGCCGAATTTTTCCGCCAGATAAAGCAGTATCGAGCCGGACTCGAACACGCGAATCGCCGGTTCAGCGCTGCGGTCCAGCAATGCCGGGATCTTCGAGTTCGGGTTGATTTCGACAAACCCACTGGAGAACTGATCACCGTCGTTGATGCGGATCAACCAGGCGTCGTATTCCGCGCCGCAATGTCCGAGCGCCAGCAACTCCTCAAGCAGGATGGTTACCTTCACGCCATTGGGTGTGGCCAAGGAGTAAAGCTGCAACGGATGCTTGCCGACCGGCAATGCCTTGTCATGGGTGGGGCCGGCAGTCGGCCGGTTGATGCTGGCGAACTGGCCGCCGGACGGGGCGTTGTTTTTCCAGACCTTAGGAGGAACGTAGGACGCTTTGCTCATCAGACCAACCTCATCGTTTGCTTGCGGCGATCACATGGACCGCGGATGGACAATTCTCTGGATCATAAAAGAAAGCCGCCAGGAAAATCAGCGCGCATGATCGACCTCATCAAAAACACCTTTGAGGTATTGGGCCAAGTGGTCATACACCAGCCGTACCCGCGCAGGCACCGGGCCGCGTTGGGGGCGGTAGATGAACAACTCCAACGGAACAGGCGCACAGTGCGGCAGCAGAGCGATCAGATGCCCGCTGGCAAGGTGTGTGGTGATCAGGTAGTCGGGAAGTTGGGAGATGCACAGGCCCGAGAGGACAGCTTCGCACTCGACTTCCTGATCATCGCAGGTAAAGGCGGGTTGACTGGGCACGAACTGTTGCTCATCGGCAAAGTACCAAGGCCAGATGCGGCCGTTGTTGCGGTCGACCAGCGCGGATAACGGCAGGCGTTGCAGATCGAGTGGACTGGCGGGGAGGCCGCAGCGTTGCACCAGCTCCGGCGTCGCCACGACCTGCAAACCGATGGGCGCGATCACGCGGGCAATGTAGCTGCGGTCGCGGACAAAGCCGACGCGAATGCCTATGTCGATTTTTTCATCGACGGCGTCCACCATCACATCGTTCACACGCAGGTCCAGTTCGATTTCAGGATGTTCACGCAGCAGCGGAGCCAGCAGCGGCACCAACATGCGGTGGCCGATTGACTGCGTCACGGTGATCCGCACCCGACCTTTCACTTCCTGATCACGGGCGCGACTGTGTTGGCTGAATAGCTGCTCGATGCCGCTCAACGCCGGGCGCGCCTGCTCCGCCAGGCGCTCCCCGAACGCACTGATCTGCACCTGGCGGGTGTTGCGATGGAACAAGGGCTCGCCAAACATGCCTTCCAGCTCTTTGATCGCGCGGGTCACGGCCTGCGGTGAGATGCCCAAGGCATTGGCCGCTTCGCGAAAGCTGCCTGATTCGGCGGCGCAGCAGAATATACGGAGCAGTTCGGTGCGATTGAGCATGGGATTGTTCCTATTTCTGGAATTCCGAAATCCTATCTATTCCATTCATTTCACTAAAGCTTTTTTCCATACTCCGGGCCATGCAGAAATCGTTCTGCTCTTTTCCAGGTGTAAGGAGATCAACATGAGCAACAACATCAGCGGCAAAGTTGTGGTTATCACTGGCGCCAGCAGCGGACTGGGTGAAAGCACCGCCCGTCACCTGGCCGCTCGCGGCGCCAAGGTCGTATTGGCAGCGCGGCGTGAAGAGCGGTTGCAAGTGATTGCCGAAGAAATTCGTGCCGCCGGTGGCGAAGCGCTGGCCGTTGCGACCGATGTCACGGTGCAGGCGCAAGTGCAGGCGCTCGTCGCGGCCACGGTCGAACGGTTCGGCCGTATCGACGTGATGGTCAACAACTCCGGCCTGATGGCGATTGCACCCATGGCTCAGGGGCGCACGGATGAGTGGGACCGGATGATCGACATCAACATCAAGGGTGTGCTCTATGGCATCGCCGCCGCCTTGCCACACATGCAACAGCAAAACAGCGGACACATCATCAACATCGCCTCGGTGGCCGGGATCAAGGTGTTCGCGCCGGGCGGCACGGTGTACAGCGGCACCAAGTACGCGGTCCGGGCCATCACCGAAGGTCTGCGCATGGAAGTCGGCGGTAACATCCGCACGACCCTGATTTCCCCCGGCGCGGTGGACTCGGAACTCAAGTACGGCAGCGCGGACGAAGCGTCTTCGAACAACGTGAATGAGTTCTACAAGCAGGCTATCCCGGCGGACTCTGTTGCACGGGCCATTGCCTACGCGATCGAACAGCCCGCTGAAGTGGATATCAGCGAAGTGGTGCTGCGCCCGACCGTTCAGGAGTTTTAAAAAAACCTGACCGGTTCAATACAACGCCAAAGGCCCCGGACACTGCGAAGTGCCGGGGCCTTTTGATTTTATGGCTTGTCTGCGCAGGTGTGGCCTTCCATCACCCCGGCTGCGTTGGTACTGGTCGTTACTCGCGCACGTTCTGATACAGCATCAACCTTGAGGTTTCATGCATGGCGCGGGTCAACTCCACCAGGCGCTTGAACTCTTCAGGGTTTTGCTCTGCCACGTTGTCCAGCGGCGTCTTCGACGCCAGGTCGTGGAGCGAAGGCGAGCTGCCGTCGTGCTCCATTTGCACCATGTAATGTTGAGTCACGCCGGCAATCAACGGGAACGTACCCTCGCGCAGCACCAGCGGTACCACGCGCTCGCCTTCGGGCGCAGGCTGCTGGATATCACGCCCCATGCCGCCGTTGCGGAACTCAAGACCGGCCATGCCCGCCACGGTTGGCAGCAAGTCCACCAGACCAACCGCTTCCTCGACCTTGCGCGTCCCGAGCAAGCCCGGGGCGTGGATGATCATCGGCACCGCATTGCTTTCCAGGCCCAGTTGCTCATAGGCCGGGGCCAGGTAAGGGATCTGGGCGATACGGGTGTTGTGGTCGCCAAACAGCACGAAAATGGTGTTGTCGTAGTAGCCGCCAGCCTTGGCGATTTCCATCAGGCGTCCGATGTTGAAGTCCAGCAGGCGCACGGCGTTGTATTGCTCGACACTGCGCGATCCTGCGGCCTGGACTTCTTCGAGGGTAGGGTGCTTGACCTCGAATCCGTCATTTGTCTTGGGAATGGTGAAAGGGCGATGGTTACCGGCAGTCTGCACATACGCAAAGAACGGTTTGTCCATGGGCAGCGCTTGCAGGATGCGGTCGGTTTCCTTGAACAGGTCCAGGTCCGAAATCCCCCAGACATCCACCACCGGGGATTTCCAGTCCCGCTCTTCGAACAAGCGAACGCCGTCGATGCTTTGCCGGATCAGGGCATTCATGTTGGCCCAGCCGGAGTTACCGCCGATGGTGTAGATCTTCTCGTAGCCGGTGAAGGCATTGATCAGGGAGTGCTGTTTGGTGATCAACGGGTTACGCGTTGCCGATTCCTGGCGCGTGACATCCGGAATCCCGGTAATGCTGGCCCAGACAGTTTTAGCGGTCCCCGTCACCGGCACATAGAAGTGTTCGAAGAACCAGCTCTGCGTGGCCAGGCGATCGAGATTGGGTGTCGGATTGATCGGGTTGCCATAGGCGCCGACGGCACTGGTGCCCAGCGATTCGAGCATGACGAACATCACGTTCGGCGGCCGGGAACCCGGTACTTTGTAGGGTTGCGGTGCCTGGTGACGTACGAAGTTGAGGGTTTGCGCGTCGGGCTGATCGACGCCCAGGTAGTTGGTCATGACCGGGTAAAGTTTGCGCACCTGCGCTTCGTCATAGCGCGACTGGCCGACCTTGACCGTGTCATAGAGGAAAATCACCGGGTTCAGGCCCAGTGCGGCAATCTGGTTATTGCCCGAGAAGAAAGCATCGCTCCAGCGCAACGGCACAGGGTTTTCCAGGTTCATGTGCTCGACACGACCTAAAATGCCCAGCAACACCACCACGAGCATCACCGCACCACCCCATGTGGCGGAGAGCGGGTGAATGGGCTTGCGGGGGCGGTCCAGCGTCACGCGTTCCAGACGCACCAGCGCCAGTGTCACCAACGCGACTGTTGCCAGCCAACCCAGGGAAATCCAGACAACCGGGTAGGTTTGCCAGACCATGTCACGGGATATTTGTGCATCATCGATGAAGCGCAGGACGGTGGCGTTGATCCTCACGCCCAGGTAAGCGTAATGCCCGAAATCGATGATGTAGACCAGCAGCAGGGCACCCAGGGCCAGCACAATGTATACGCGTGCGATCAGGCGGAGCAGACGGCTGTTGACTAGGTTCCAGCGAGGAATCGAGGCCAGTAACGCCAGCGGCAGCATCACCAGGATGGCCAGGCGCAGATCGAAACGAAAGCCGATGCCCAGGGTTTCCAGGACCGCATCCTGGTCGATCAGGGCTTTGGCGTCGAAACCGGAAAAGCCGAAAAAGAACACCACCCGTAGCAGGGCAAACAGCACAAACAGAATCGCTGTTGCGCCCAGCCAATAGTGCAAACGTCTCGAATGCAGCCAACCCATCCATGTTCCCCTGTTAAAAAGTTTTGTTGAATCTCAAGCCGTTCGATTGCGCACTGAGCCGCGTCGCTTGTTCAGGAAGCCATACGTCCAGCGTGCTAAGAGCAGCACAAGTGCCGCGCAGCAATACAAGCCCAGTAGCGGATCAACCAGGTAATCCCAATAGTTTTGCGAAGGTTTGATCCCGGCGATGAAGGCCAGGGTCGCGCCGGCCAGCATCACGACAGCCAGACCGTTGCGCAGGTAAAACAGACCCAATGTCAGCAGGCCGAAGAAAATCAGCATCGGACGCGGACTGTAGCCAAACCGATAAGGGTCCAGATCACTTAGACCCAGGGTTGCCGGGTACAACACCAGCGCCAACGCGGCGAATAGGATCAATACGCAGTTCCTGTCCTGCTGCGCTGGCGGCAAGAAGCCCAGCCGCCGTTGACAACCCCACGCCATGAATATCAGCGTCGTGATCGCCAGGTCGTCAATGTGGCTGCGCAAATACACGGCCAACGACAACCCGTCCACGGGTATGAAACTGGTGGCCAGCAAGGTGACCAGCAGGGCGATTCGCCAGGCCCTGTTCAAACCAAAAGACGGCAGCAGCAGGAAGCTGATCATCGCGAAGCTGACATGGGCTTGCCAGAGGTTAATCATTTGAGACGCTCGGACAGCCACGCTTCGTTGAAGCTGACGTGCTTGATGAACGTGTTGTTCCAGGAGTAAACCAAGTGATACATGCCGTCTGGACTACGAATGAAGTAGGGGTATTCATATTCAAACTCACACCCTTTGCTTTTGCAGACGCGCTTATCGAGGTTGTCGAGAAATTGCGCCGCCAGCGGTTGGCGCAGCGCTCCACTGGAACCGCGGAACTCATTGCCGATGATTTCCTTGTAGGCCTCGGGTGAGAACGGATCGCCCTCTGGATCAGGCGACTTGTCCAGGTCACGCAACGAGCGCCAATCGTCCATTTTTGCGTCCGTGCCATAAAGGCTTAGCTTGAAACGCCCCTCTTGCAGGTCATTGAGCGCTACCAGCAAGCCATGCTCGGGGGTTGCGACGGCCGCCAGCGAGGAATTGGGATTCCATGGCTCGAGCGGATACGGTTCACTCCACGTTTGCCCGGCGTCTTCAGTGCGGGTGGCCAAAACCCGGTGGTGGGTGTTGCCGGCATAACGCAACAAGGCGATGCCGCGCTGCCCGTCCAGCGGAACCACGGTGGGTTGTAGTGAGTTCTTGCCGTGGCTGATGCGGTACTTGTCGATCACATTGCCGTCAGCGCTCAAGTACAGGTACTCGGCGAACTTACCCAGGAATTCGTGGTAGACCGGTAGACCGATGGAGCCGTCGGCATGAAAAACCGGTGCCGACCGGACGAGGGTGCTGATGTTCAGAAAGGGCGACGTGATCAGTTGGCGCGGAGCGGACCAATGTTCACCGAAGTCGTCGGAAACCATCACGTTCACCGCACTCCCGGCCCAGCCACCCATGGACACGGACACGTAGAACAGCCATAGGCGATTGTCCGGCGCCAGAGCAATCACCGGGTTGCCCAGCTTGCGAATGTATTTTTGCGTGCCCTGTTGGGTTGAATCCCGAGTCGCCAATACCTGTTCGGCACCCCATTCGCCGGTTTTTGCATCGAAGCGGGCGGAACGCACCTGCACATCGGCGGCGCCTTCACGCGTGCCGGCGAACCAGGCTGTCATCAAGCTACCGTCAGGCAAAGCTGTCACGGCTGAGGAGTGCACGAAGTCGACGAGCCCGGAGGAGGCGAAACGGCTGGTATAAATGGGCTTGGCCACTTGATCGGCCACGGCCAGCACTGGCTTCATCAATGCAAAGGAAGAGTGCGTGTTGGCAGGACTGGCGAACCATGCGGCCGCAAAGAGGCACGACAGTGCCAGATAAGCACCGAGAGCAGGTATACCGGGAAGTTTGATGCGCATATTAAGGCTAGGCATCTCATGGCCCGATCAGGAGGCGTAACCTATCACTTGTAGTCGCTGGCCCGATTTTTAGCGAGCGGTTTATTTGTAAGTAAATGTTTTCCGGTCTGATCGCGACGTTGGTGAACTGGCTCGCAGCGGGATGAATCACGATTGCAATCAGAGGGATGCACTTGATTGTTGATTCAAACCCATCGGAATTGAGCCGGAAATCTTGCGACAAAACAGGTTCCCGTCTCCCGCGTCGAGGAGACACTCAAGGTCCCGTTATGGGCGGTGGCAATCTGGGAGGCAATGTAAAGGCCCAGTCCCAAGCCTTCACCGCGTTGCCCGGCTTCCGATCGGGTAAAAGGCTCAAACAACAGCGGGATTAATTGAGCAGGAATGGGCGCACCCTGATTGGTGACGGAAATAACCACCTCTTCACCCTCGGTACAGGCCCGCACGTTGACCGGCTCCGCAACGGAACCGTGGGTAATCGCATTCCCCAGAAGATTGGATAACAACTGGCTGATACGCAGGGCGTCGCAATAGACGCCCGCCGGCAGGTTCAACTGCGGTACAAGGTTTGCCTGGGGAACAGAGGCCTGCACCTCTTCTACGGTCAAACGCAGGGTGCGCTCCAGGTCATCGACCAGTTTGCGCTGGATCGGTATCCCGCTTCCCAGCCGTCCGCGCGCAAAATCGAGAACATTTTCAATCAGTACGCCCATGCGTATCGAGCTGTTGCGAATGGCCGAAATCAGGTTCAGGGATCGCTTGTCCGTTGTTTTGGTTTCCAGCAGATCGGCACTCATGCGAATTGCGCTCAATGGCGTTCGCAGGTCGTGCCCGAGCACGGCGATGAACTGCTCGCGCAGCCGCCCCAGCTCATTGGCGTTGACCAACTCGGCCTTCGTTTCTGCCAACCGGTGCTGAGTGTCGAGACTCATCGCGATCAATTGGGCGAAGAGTGTGAGGGTCTGGGCAATGGCGGGCTCATCCAGGTTCGCAGGCACCGAGTCAATGGCGCACAAGGTGCCGAAAAAATCGCCGTTGGCTCTGATGATGGGAATGGAGATGTAGCTCTCCAGCCCATAAGTCCTGGGAGTATGGTGCAACGAAAAAACCGGATGGGCGCTGGCGTGACCGAAAATCACGGGCTGTCGGTGTTGCCGAATCTCATGGCAGATGGTCGACTCAAGCACCAGTTCACCACCGGGTTTCAACCCGAAATCGATGGAATCATCGACGGCGCATGCCACCCAACTCCTTTCCGTGACTCTCGCCACCGCCGCGAAACGCATCCCGGTGAGATGTTTGACCATGCTCAAGATCACCGGCACAGCATCAATGCTGCTGATGGCGTCAACGTCTAGTGAAAACTCTGGGTTGGTCATGGAATAGCGATTCAGAAAGGAGATTGACCAGCGTATCCCTAATTCGCCAACCTGGCCAACCAGCGAGATGTGGGGGGCGAATTGGGTTAGAACCATGGTCTTGGTCGCATAAAGTTGTAATACGCGGCATTGCTCGACAGAATCGCGCCCCATCCGGCCAAAGGTACCGGACGTGCGTGGTGAAAAGGGGCTGCAGTTGAACGAACAGACATTGTCCATGCGCCTGGAACGCGTGGCGGCGCATGTGCCGGCAGGTGCGCGCCTGGCCGATATCGGATCGGATCACGGCTACCTGCCAGTGGCGTTGATGCGCCGTGGCGCCATTGCGGCGGCGGTGGCGGGCGAGGTGGCATTGACGCCGTTTAGCGCCGCCGAACGCACGGTGCGTGAAAATGGCCTGGACCAGCAAATCATCGTGCGACTGGCGAGCGGCCTGGCGGCGATCGAGCAGGCAGACGAGATCACCGCAATCAGCATCTGCGGCATGGGCGGCGAGACGATCCGCGACATCCTTGACAGCGGCAAGGCGCGCCTGAGCGGTCAGGAACGCCTGATCCTGCAACCCAACGGCGGCGAGCAGCCACTGCGCCAATGGCTGATGGACAATGGCTACCGCATCCTCTGCGAGGAACTGCTGCGGGAAAACCGCTTCGACTACGAAATCATCGTCGCCGAGCGTGCCGGGCCGGTGGAGTACACCGACGAGGAACTGTACTTCGGTCCGCTACAGATGCAGGCCCGCAGCCCGGCGTTCCTGGACAAATGGCGGCGCATGTTGCATCAGAAGCACAAGACGCTAGCCAGCTTCGCCCATGCGCGGCAGGCCGTGCCTGAGGACAAGGTGCAAGACCTTGCCCGGCAGGCCCGGTGGATTACCGAACTGCTGGCTTGAGCCCGATTATCTAGATCGAAAGGACGAATCGGCGTTCGTCCCCGGCCTTGGCGCTTGTAGCTGGCGGTTCAAGCAAGAACCCGCACCGGCCCAGTACTTTCTTCGAGCCGATATTCGCCTCATAAACATAAGCAACCAATTGCGTAAGCCCCCAGCGCATCTGTGCCTCCTGGATCAGATGCTTGAGCGCCAGTGTCGCCAAACCCTGACCGCAAGCGCGCTGATCGATCCGATAACCTACCTCTGCAGTGCTGTTCGCTGAGTCAATGCTTTTCAAGTTCGCTCGACCCACGATTTCTCCGTTGTCGCTTTCGATGACAAACGGATGCCAGGCGCCGATGGCAAAGTCGGACAAGTAACATTCAATATGCTCGGCGACACCCGTCAGTGTGTAAAAGGCAGGGTCGCGCGCATCGATATGGGATTCGAACCATTCGCGGTTCTGAATTTCGAAGGCCAGCAACGCTTCGCTATCCGTAATGCTCAGCTCGCGCACTCTGAATGGCTTCATTGATCACACCTCCTGTGCTTTAGGCCGAACGCAGACGATTGCGACGTCACCTTAGAAAACGCCAGGTGCCTCGTCAATTTTCCTGAGGTGTTATCTCGTGCAGGCAGCCTGCGCAAACAAGGTCCGGGGCGTGTGTATCGCTGTGTATCCGAACCCGCCGTACGGAGACTGGCTTACAAATGCCCCTCGAACCGGATACATCCGGGATACACGGCTGCAGTCAAATAGCCCTGCCTTAGCGAGAAAGCAAACGCGCCTCGCACCACGGCTTATCGCCCTTAGTGGCAATGACCTTAGCGGCCTGGCCGCACACAGTAATCCGGAGAATCACCATGTCCCGTATGTCGAACAAATCCCGTATTGGCCTGATCGCTGTTGCACTGGCCGGCAGCATGAACCTCGCTTCCACCGCTTTTGCCGCAGAAGCGCTGCCCCAGGGCTACCAACTGGCCGCCGCCGAAAAGACCGGTGAAGGCAAGTGTGGCGAAGGTAAATGTGGCGCTGAAGAATCCGGCGCCAAAGTGACCAAGGCCGGTGAAGGCAAATGCGGTGAAGGCAAGTGCGGCGACGCTTCGTTCGCCCGTACCGACACCGACCACGACGGTCGCGTTTCGCTGAAAGAACTGCTGACCGTTGCCCCACAGGGCGGTGAAGAGTTCAAGGCGATGGACACCAACAACGACGGTTTCCTCTCCGAAGGCGAAGTCTACAAATTCCGCACCAACCAGTTCACCTCCAACGGCAAGAAAGTACCGACCGAACTGTTCACCAAAATGAGCAAAGCCCAGGGCTGATCACTCGATACGGCTGTAAAAAAACCTCCCCGGGTTCGCGCCCGGGGAGGTTTTTTTATGGCCGCTGAAATACCTGTCAGTCGAATGCGCTGCGATAGGCGAACAGGCCGGGCAGGCCACCGGTCATCACGAACAATAGATTGCTACCCGCCGGGTAATCGCCCCGGCGCACGGCGGCCAGCAGTCCGGCGAAGGCTTTGCCGCCGTAGACCGGATCCGTCAGCAAGCCTTCCTGGGACGCGAGCAGGCGTACAGCTTCGAGCATCGTTTCGGTCGGCGCGCCATAGGCCTCGCCGCGTTGACTGCCATCCACGCGAATCGCGCTGTCGGCCAGCGTTGTGGACTTATCAAGCAGCTGCAAAACCTGACGGGTTTTTTCCAGAGTCGTGGACGTGGCCTGCTCCTCGGTCGCCAGTACCGAATAGGCGAGGATCTGCGTCGTCGCTCCGGCCAGGGTGACACCCGCCAGCAGTCCCGAGTGCGTCCCGGCGCTGCCATTGGGCACGATGATTCGCTCGAATTGCACGCCCAGCGCGTCAGCCTGGCGCAGGATTTCGGCCGCGCACGCGGCATAACCCAGGCTGCCCCGTGGACTGGAACCGCCCAACGGCATGACAAAGGGTTTTTTACCCAGGCTCTTGAGCTTCTCGACCAACTGCGCCGCATAGGCATCCGGCATCACCCCTCGAGGTAGCCGATGAACCTTCGCGCCAAAAAGTCCGTCCAGCAGGACGTTGCCGTTGTGGCAAAAGTCGTCATCGGTGCGCACGGCGGACGGGGTCAGAATCAGCTCGCAGGCCAGGCCCTGGCGGGCCGCCACGGCAGCGGTCAGTCGTGCATGGTTGGACTGAAAACCGCCCCAGGTCACCAGCGTGTCGGCGCCTTCGGCCAGTGCTTCGCCGAGCAGGAATTCCAGTTTGCGCAGCTTGTTGCCGCCACCGCCGAGTCCGGTCAGGTCATCGCGTTTGACGTAGAGGTTGCAGCCATTGAGTTCGGGCAACCGGCTCAATCGGGACAGTTTCTGGATCGGTGTCGGGCCTTCGAGCAATGCCACCCGTGGGTAAGCGGCCAGCGCGGCATCAAGATGATTCAAATCGTGGGGCATGAAGGTTCGCTCGTGGAGTGAAAGAACGCAGTGCGTCGGCCACTGTAAAAAGCCCCAAAGTGAAGATATACGGTCATCCGGGAATTACTGTTGATACACCGTGTAATCAAAACCCTGTAGGAGTGAGCCTGCTCGCGAAGAGGCCGGTACATCCGATACATACGCTGTGGCCGTAAGACCGTCATCGCGAGCAGGCTCACTCCTACAGTGATCGGGTGCATATCACTATCCAAGATAGGTGCTGTCTGATTAATTCGCTTCTTGAGATATCTGCTCGCGCGTAGTGTCGGCGGCGAATCACTTCAAATTCGTCCGCCGGAGCACCTGTTCACGTGAATTATGCCGATCGCAATCTTTCCTACTGGCGTCGCAACCTGGCTGTTTGTGTATTCGGTTCGTTCACCACGCTGGTAAGCCTGAGCATGCTGTTGCCGTTCCTGCCGCTCTATGTGCAACAACTGGGCGTCACCGAACAGGCCGATGTGGTGCAGTGGTCGGCCGTGGCTTTCGGCGCAACGTTCTTTGGCACGGCGATTACCGCGCCACTCTGGGGCCGGTTGGCTGATCGTTTTGGGCGTAAACCGATGCTGGTTCGCGCGGCCATCGGCATGGCGATCGTGATGTCGCTGATCGGGCTGGCGCGGGACGTCACCGATCTGGTGGTGTTGCGCCTGATCGCCGGGCTCATTGGCGGCTACGCATCGGCTTCGATCGTGATGATCGGCTCTCAGGTCCCTCGGGAAAAAGCCGGTTGGGCGCTGGGGGTACTGTCGACGGGAGCGTTGTCCGGCAATCTGATCGGGCCACTGGTGGGAGGATTTCTCCCGCAATTGGTGGGTATTCGTGGCACTTTTTTTGTTGGCGGCGCGATGATCGCTGTCGCGGCGATCACCACCATCGCGCTGATCCGCGAGGACTTCGATCGTGGGACGGACGGGGCCCGGCGCGACAAAAAATCCCCGGTCGAAGGTGTCAGTTCTCGCTGGCCGATCATCGGGGCGCTGCTGATGACGGCCATGATGGTGCTGCTGGCCAACATGTCGATCGAGCCGATCATCACCGTCTACATCGGACACTTGGGCGTGGCCTTTGATGATCAAGCGCGGATCGCCGGCGTGGTGATGGCCTGCTCGGCGCTGGGCAGCATTCTGACCGCCGCGAAACTCGGTGCACTGGCCGATCGGGTCGGCAGCTGGAACGTGATCATCGGTTGCCTGGTGTTGACCGGCATCGTCATGGTGCCCCAGGCCTTCGTCACGCAGTGGTGGCAACTGGCGGTGTTGCGTGGGCTGATGGGCATGACCATCGCCGGGCTGCTGCCGGCCATTGCCAAGCTGATCCGGCAATCGGTCGAGGATCACAACACCGGAAAAATCCTCGGCTATCTGCAATCGGCGCAGTTTTCCGGGCAGGTGATCGGGCCGCTGATCGGTGGCCAGATCGGTGCGCATTTCGGATTGCACCACGTGTTCCTGGTGACCGGCGCGCTGCTGGTAGTGAGCGCCGGGATCAACGGCTGGGTGAAAAGTCGCTTCTATGCAGTCTCGGCCGCTACAGCGCCCTCCAGATGAACGCCGCGCAGAAAGGTGGCCAGCGCGCTGGAGAGGTAACCGTCGAGGCGCCGCACGAACACTGTCTCCACTTCCGCCAATTCGGCGGGTAGTTCGTGCACGGCCACCAATCCCTCGCGTGCAGCGTTCGCGATCACGCCTCTGGGCAACAACGTAATCCCGACCCCGGCTGACACGCAGGCAATAATCGCCTCGATCGAGCCGAATTCCAGCGGCTCGGGCGCGAGTACGCCGAGGCTGGTCAACAGCGTATCCAGACGCTGGCGATAGGAACAGCCGAGGCGAAACACCACGGTCTTCAGGTTGTCGATGCCGGCGACATCTTCCAGGCGGTGCAGGGCCGGTGAGGTGACCAGCACCAGTTCTTCGCGGAAGGCGACTTCAGTGTGCAGCTCCGGGTGATTGACCGGTCCGACCACGAACGCACCTTCGAGCTTACAGTCGATGACGCCCTGGATCAGGCTGCACGTGGTGCCGGTGCGGACCACCGGGCGAACCTCGGGATAAGCCTTGGCAAACCGGGCGATCAGGTGCGGCAGACGCAGGGCGAGGGTGGTTTCAAGCGTGCCGATTTCAAGCACGCCTTTGGGATGGCCGTCATCGCGGGCGGCGCTGGAAGCATCGTGCAGCAGTTTCGAAAGGCGGGCGGCGAAGGGCAGGATACGCCGGCCCGCAGGCGTCACCTGCACACCCTTGGCGCTGCGTTGAAACAGCGCGACGCCGAGCTCGTCCTCCAACGAGCGAATCCGCGCCGACACGTTGGACTGCACGGTGTTCAGCTCGCTCGCAGCCTTGTTCATGCTGCCGTGGCGCGCCACCGCATCCACCACCTTGAGATCCGTAACATCCATCGAACTCACCTATCTCAAAAAGTAATAGCCAGCTGTGTATCTGAAGCATGGAAGAGATTAGGGCTGGCGTCTTGGAAAGACAAGCAAACGGCGGCTTTTGATTCACCAAAAACGATCAATGGAATCATAAATGATCATTTTACATGATCAAGAGGCGGGCATAGGTTGAAGGGGCACAGATACCGCAGCCAGTGGCGGATCGAGTCTGAATCTGAGGCTGTGGAACAACAATAACGCAACCACTGCTACACGGAGTCAACGTGAATCATGCATCTGAGTCAGCCAGAATCCGTAACCACCCCCGGTACAAGGACTTGGTCTCACGGCAGCGAAGATTCGTCGCCAGTCTTACCGCTGCAACCCTTGTCCCGTATTTCACGTTCATCCTCGTCGCCGCCTTCGCCCCTCAGCTACTAGCGACGAAGCTTTCCGCCACCAGCATCATCAGCATCGGTTGGCCTTTAGGTGCCGTGTTCATTGTCGGCGCCTGGTTGTTTACCGGGCTCTACATCCATCGCGCCAATGGCGAGTTCGATGACCTCACCGCAGAAATCCGCGCGGGGGCCATCGTATGAAACGCATCCTTGTGAACCTCATCCTGCCCGTGCTGCTGTGCGTATTCGCCGCTCGCGCCATGGCCGGCGACGTTATCCAGAGCGTCGAAAAACAGCCGATCAACATTACTGCCATCAGCATGTTCCTGGTCTTCGTCGTGACGACGCTTGGCATCACGTACTGGGCCGCCTCCAAAACCAAATCCATGGACGATTTCTACACGGCCGGCGGTGGTATCAGCGGCTTCCAGAACGGTCTGGCACTGGCCGGTGACTACATGTCGGCGGCCGCGTTGCTGGGCGTTACCAGCATGATCTTCTTCAACGGCTTCGATGGCGTGCTGTACTCGATCAGCTTCTTTGTCGCCTGGCCGTTGCTGCTGTTTCTGTTCGCCGAGCGCATCCGCAATCTGGGGCGCATTACCATCTCTGACATCGCTTCTTTTCGCCTCGATCAAAACCGCATCCGCACGATGACGGCCTTCGGCTCGCTGACGGTGGTGTGTTTTTATCTGGTGGTGCAGATGGTCGGGGCAGGGCAGTTGATTCAACTGTTGTTCGGTCTGCCTTACAACTATGCAGTGATCGCCGTGGGCTTGCTGATGGCGGTTTATGTCACCTTTGGCGGCATGGTCGCCACCACGTGGGTGCAGATCATCAAGGCCGGGTTGCTGCTGGTGGGTGGGACGCTGCTGGCGTTTCTGGCGCTGAGCAAGTTCGGCTTTTCCTTCGATCTGCTGTTCGAAAAAGCGGTGGCCGCGCACCGCGATGGCGAGCGGATTCTGCTGCCGAGCAAACTGGTAGCTGACCCGCTGTCGCTGATCTCGTTGTCGCTTGGACTGGTGTTTGGCACGGCAGGACTGCCGCACATCCTCATGCGCTTCTTTACCGTGCCGGACGCCAAGCAGGCACGCAAATCGGTGTTCGTCGCCACGGGCTTCATCGGCTTTTTCTACTTGATCGTGGCGGTGCTGGGCCTGGCGGCCATTGTGATCGTCGGGCAAGACCCGGCCTTCTACGAGGGCGGTAATCTGGCGGGCAAGTTGATCGGCGGCGGCAACATGCCGGTGATGCACCTGGCCAAAGCCGTGGGCGGCGATCTGCTGCTGGGCTTCATTTCCGCCGTGGCGTTCGCGACGATTCTGGCGGTGGTGTCCGGGCTTACCATGGCCGGCACCTCGGCGATCTCTCACGACTTGTATGTGATGGTGGTTAAAAAGGGCAAGGCCGAGGCCAAGGACGAACGCCGCGTATCGCGCATCGCTTCGGTGGGCATCGGTATTGTCGCGGTGGTATTGGGGATCTTGTTCAAGGACCAGAACATCGCTTTCCTGGTGGCGCTGACATTCGGTGTGGCGGCCTCGGTCAACTTCCCGATCCTGGTGCTCTCGATGTACTGGAAAGGGCTCACCACTCGCGGCGCGTTGATCGGCGGTGTCGCCGGGCTGGTGAGTGCGGTCGGGCTGGTCATTCTCTCGCCGGCCGTGTGGGTCAAAGTGCTGGGCAATGCCGACGCGATTTTCCCCTATGACTACCCGGCGATCATTTCGATGAACGTGGCGTTCCTGTTCACCTGGCTGGGCTCGGTCACTGATCGCAGCCATGGGGCAGGGCTTGAGCGCGAGCGTTTCGATGATCAGTTGATCCGCGCCCAGACCGGGCTCGGCGCCGCGCAGGCGGTCAACCACTAAGACCTTCGCGGTCAATCCTTTCCTGATTTGCGCACTCTGCAAAAGGAGTCAGCCATGCAACTTCGAGACAATGGCCTGAGATTTTCACCCATCACCGTCGCCCTGCACTGGGTCGTGGCGTTTGCGCTGCTGGCGATTTTCGGCCTGCAATTGTTTATCGGCCAAGCCTCCAGCGCGGCACAGCAACTGGAACTCGGCAGGCTGCAAAACCTGCTGGGTCTGATTCTGTTCCTCGTCTCGTCTTACCGGTTCTGGGCGCGGATCACCTCTTACCATCCGCTGCCGGTGGGCACGCCGAACCCTATCGAAGTGATCATCAGCCGCTCGGTGGCGGTGTCGCTCGCACTGGCTATGGTGCTGTTGCCGATCGCGGTATGGGCATCACGCTCTGCTGCCGGCGAAGTCGTGGAACTGCCCGGCGGCTTGTGGATTCCGGCAATCCTGCCCGTCAATGAGGCGTTGAAGCATGTGGTCGACGTGCTGTTCAACATCGGCGCCTCGGCGTTTCTCGCAGGGCTCGCGCTGCATATTTTCGGCGCAGTAAAAAATCACTTTCTCCTGAAGAACAACACGCTCAAGCGGATGCTGGGCAAACATGTGGAGCTGTGAGTCATGAACCAGGACAGATTCGATTTTGCCGGTAACGCCATCACCCGGCTCTGCGGCGTGAAGTACCCGATTTTTCTCGGCGGCATGGCGGCGATTTCCGGTCCGCAACTGGTGGGCGCGGTGGCCAATGCCGGCGGCATGGGCGTTATCGGTGGCTTGCGCCTGCCGCCCTTGGCCTTGCGCCGCTGGATACAGGAAACCCGCGCACTGACCGACCAGCCCTTCGGGGTGAACCTGGTGCCGCAGTTCGGTGGCCCGGATGTATTCGAAGCGCAGTTTCAGGTGATCCTCAAGGAAAAGCCCAAGCTGCTATCGCTGTTCTACGCCGAGAAGTATGCCGCCGACATGATTCCCCGAGCCAAGGACGCCGGGTTGATCGTGATGGTGCAAGCGGGGTCGGTAGAGCTGGCCCACATCGCCATCGCCCAAGGCGCGGACATCATCATCGCCCAGGGCAGTGAAAGCGGCGGGCATCTCAATCGAGGCACGATCGGCATCATGCCGTTGCTCACCTCGATCCTTGCTGTTTCGGAAGGGCGACCGGTGCTGGCGGCAGGTGGCATCACCCACGGCGACGACGTGCGGGCGCTGATGTCGCTCGGCGCATCCGGGGTGGTGGTGGGCACGGCGTTCATTGCCACCGATGAATCCAACGCCCATCCGTTGTACAAACAAAAAATCGTCGAGGCGACCACCGACGACACGGAGTACCGCACCGGTTATTCGTTCGGCTGGACCTACGGCACGCCGCACCGGGTGATCCCCAACCGGGACAAATGGAACCTGCTGCGCTTCATCGGCGGCGGCGCCCGGGCGATCGACAAGCCGCGGATGGCCGAGAAGTTGTCGCTGTATGCGGGGCAGGGTGTGGGCAAGATTCACAGCGTTGTGCCGGCGGCGGAACGGGTGGCGGAGCTGGCTCGTGGTTTGTTGGATGTGCCGGATCGGTCGTCGGTCGCGGAGATTGGCGTCACCGACTATGCCGCGACCGGGCGGTTTTTGAATGAGCAGAGAAGGTCGCTCGGCTGGTAGTGAGCCGGCATCCATGTTGAATGGGCGGGCCCTTCGCGGGCAAGCCCGCTCCCACAGGGTTGATGTCGTTCACAAACATTGCAGTCGACACAAAAACTGTGGGAGCGGGCTTGCCCGCGAAGGCGTCAGGTCAGTCGATAAGAGTGTTGACTGACCCGACCCACAGTTTCTGATTTATACCGCCGCCGGCCGGGCAATCTGCTGCTGCGCCAACCCAATGAACGCACTCATCGCCGAGGTGATCATCGTGTCATTGCGGCGAATGAACACCGTAGAAACGTTAGCGAATTCCGCCGGCAACGTGTGGCAGCGAATCGCATGCCGAACACTGCAATTTTCCGCGATCGCCTTGGGCAACAGCGTCACGCCCATGCCCGCCGCGACGCACGACAGAATGCCATCCAGCGTGCCCAGTTCCATGATCTGGTTCGGCACAAGCCCCACCTGATAGAACCAGTTTTCCAGTGTCGAGCGATAGAAGCACCCGGTACGGAAAACCAAAACGGTTTGCTGGGGCATTTTTTCGATCAGCGCGGGCAGTGTTTCGAATTGGTTGCTGCTGACCAGCACCAATTCTTCGTTGAACACTTCCTCTTGGGCCAATGCCGAATTCTGGTGGAAACCGCCGACGAACGCGCCGTCGAGCCGATGCGCTTCAATCGCCTTGATCAGCTCCACCGTGGTGCCGGTCAGCAGCGACAACTGCACCTCGGGAAACTGCTCGCGGTACTTGGTCAGCACTTGCGGCAAGCGAATAGCGGCGGTGGTCTCCATTGAGCCCAGGCGCAGCAGGCCGGTCGGGCTGCCCGTGTCCATCAGCGCGCTGCGGCTTTCTTCGGTCAATTGCAGGATGCGCCGCGCGTAACCGAGGAAGGTTTCGCCCGCCGATGTCAGCACGACCCCGGATTTCTTGCGGATGAACAGCTCGCGGTTGAGTTCGGCTTCCAGTTCTTTCACGCGCATGGTCACGTTGGACTGCACCGTATTCACCTGCACCGCCGCTGCGGTGAAGCTGCCCAACTCGGCCACGGCGCAGAAAATCTTCAGTTGGCGCATTTCCATGTTCGTTACCACCCATCATGAAAAGTGATTGTGGATATATTTAATGATCACTTTACGAGCTTTTCTGCGGATTAGTAAAGTGCTTGAAACGATATGAAACGAGCGTAGATCGACCATGAAATTGACTTCAAAAATTGACCATGTGTTTGCAGGAGGCTTGGGGTTGTTGAAACCTGAAGGGCAGCAAACGGGCATCTTCAAGCAACGGCACGCAGGACCGGTCCGCGTAGAGAATCATGGAATCGTCGGCGACCAGCATGGCGATACCCGCGTGCACGGCGGTCCGGAAAAAGCAGTCCATCAGTACGCGGCGCAAAACTATGAACGTCTGGCTCAGGCCTTCCCATACAGCGCACCGGAACTGACGGCGGGCAGCCTCGGGGAGAATATTTCTGCGTTGGGCCTATCGGAACTCAACGTGCACATCGGTGACGTGTTCCAGGTCGGCAGCGCGGTGTTGCAGGTGTCCCAACCGCGCAGCCCGTGCTGGAAAATCAATCACCGCTTCGATGCCGAACACATGTCGATGTTTGTCGCCAAAGAGCGGATCACCGGTTGGTATTACCGGGTCATTCAGCCCGGGTTCATTGAAGCGGGGGACCGGATCGAACTGCTGGAGCGGCACAGCGAACGCTTTTCCATCGACCAGTTCTGGCAGGTGCAGTTGTCGCATCGGCCTGTCATCGACGATTTGCTGGTACTGGCGGCCACTGCTGGGCTGGCTGAGGACTGGAAGCGGCGTCTGGGTGAGCGGGCGAAGTGGCTGCAGAAACGTGTTCACGAAATATGATCCATAAGATCATTAATCATCATTTTACATGATTCATTGGCGGGCCTACTTTGGCGATGTCGGGGCGTTGAACAGCCACCGGCCTCACAACAAAAAGAGATGGCTCTTATCCACCACCAGGGGACACCCGCCATGAGCAACCAGCCAGCAGACATCGCACATTACATTCACGGTCGCGCCGTGCCGGGCAATTCCGGTCGCGCGCAGAACGTCACCAACCCGGCCACCGGTTCGGTTACCGGCATTGTGGCCTTGGCCAATGTCTCGGAAGTCGACGCGGCGGTGCAGTCGGCCGCAGCGGCGTTCCCCGCCTGGTCGGCCACGCCGCCACTGCGCCGCGCGCGCATCATGTTCAAGTTCCTGGCGCTGCTCAACGAGCACCGCGACACGCTGGCGCAGATGATCACCCGCGAGCACGGCAAGGTGTTCACCGATGCCCAGGGCGAAGTGACGCGTGGCATCGAAGTCGTCGAATTCGCTTGCGGCATCCCGCAACTGCTCAAGGGTGACTACACCGAACAGGTCTCGACCAACATCGACAACTGGACCCTGCGCCAGGCCTTGGGTGTGGTGGCAGGCGTCACGCCGTTCAACTTCCCGGTGATGGTGCCAATGTGGATGTTCCCGGTAGCCATCGCCTGCGGCAACACCTTCGTGCTCAAGCCGAGCCCGATCGATCCTTCGCCCTCGCTGCTGATCGCCGAGCTGTTCAAGGAAGCCGGGTTGCCCGACGGCGTGTTCAACGTGGTGCAGGGTGATAAAGAAGCGGTGGATGCGCTGCTCGATCACCCTGAAGTCAAAGCCGTGAGCTTTGTCGGCTCGACGCCGATTGCCAATTACATCTACGAAACCGGCGCCCGCCACGGCAAGCGTGTGCAGGCACTGGGCGGTGCGAAGAACCACATGGTGGTGATGCCTGACGCCGATATCGATCAAGTGGTCGACGCCCTGATTGGCGCGGCGTTCGGTTCGGCCGGCGAGCGCTGCATGGCGATTTCGGTGGCGGTGTTTGTCGGCGACGTGGCCGACACGGTCATGCCGAAACTGGTGGAGCGCACCCGCACGCTGAAGATTCTGGAAGGCATGAACCTGACCGCCGAAATGGGCCCGATCGTTTCGTCCGCCGCGCTGCAACGCATCACCGGCTACATCGAACAAGGCATCGCCGAAGGCGCCGAGATGTTGGTGGACGGTCGTGGCTTTGATGGCGCGCAGGCCGGTGCCGATTGCGCCGAAGGCTTCTGGCTCGGTGGCACTATTTTCGATCACGTCACCCCCGAGATGAAAATCTACAAAGAGGAAATCTTCGGACCGGTGCTGGCGTGCATGCGAGTCAAGGATTTCGCCGAGGCGGTCGATCTGGTCAACGCCCACGAATTCGGCAACGGCACCGCGTGCTACACCCGCGACGGCCATATCGCCCGTGAATTCGCTACGCGCATTCAGGTGGGCATGGTCGGCATCAACGTGCCGATTCCGGTGCCGATGGCGTGGCACGGTTTCGGCGGCTGGAAGCGCTCGCTGTTCGGTGACATGCACGCTTATGGCGAAGAAGGGGTGCGGTTCTACACCAAGCAGAAGTCGGTCATGCAACGCTGGCCGAACAGCATCGCCAAGGGTGCCGAGTTTGCCATGCCGACTTCCAAATAGACTTTGACGTTTTCGGGTTGGAAGGCGTGCTGGCGCGGGCTTGCACGCTGTTCATTTGTCCCGGGGGGCGAGCTCTTCGCTCCCAATTTTTTCCAAGGTGAATCGCGATGCCATTGCTCAAGTTCGACATCATCCAGGGCCGCACCGATGAACAACTGCGCACCCTGCTGGATGGGGCGCACCAGGCCATGGTCCAGGCGTTTGACGTGCCGTTCAGTGATCGATACCAAAGCGTCACGCAGCACCGTGCGGGGGAGTTGATCCTGCACGACACCGGATTGGGTTACTCGCGCTCCGCCAACGTGGTGTTGCTGACGGTGATTTCGCGACCGCGCTCACAGGCGCAGAAAGTCGAGTTTTATCGCTTGCTGGCCGAACAGCTGCAAGTCGATTGCGATTTGTCACCGGACGATCTGATTGTCTCGCTGGTGGAAAACAGCGATGCAGACTGGTCGTTCGGCCGTGGCCGTGCGCAATTCTTAACCGCAGAGCTATAACGCTCACTCATCAGGTGCCGTCATGTCCAATCCTCTGTTATCGCTGTTGAACATTGAACTGCCGATCCTTCAGTCGCCAATGGTTGGTGTTTCCACACCGAGACTCGCCGCGGCGGTGTCCAATGCCGGCGGCCTCGGTGCCATCGGTATCGGCGCGAGCAATGTCGAGCAGGCGCGGGCGATGTTGCGCGAGACGGCGGCGCTGACGGACAAGCCATTCAACGTGAATCTGTTCTGCCATGAACCTGCCGTGCCGGACGCCGAGCGCGAAACGCAGTGGCTGAATTTCCTCGCACCGTTCTTTGCCGAGTTCGACGCAGCAGCGCCAGCATCACTGCGCGAGATCTACACCTCGTTCGTCGAAGACACCGACATGCTGCACATGCTGCTGGACGAAAAACCGGCGGTGGTCAGTTTCCACTTCGGCTTGCCGCCGCAACCTGCCATCGATGCGCTCAAGGACGCCGGCATCGTGCTGTTGTGTTCCGTGACGAATCTGGCCGAAGCGCAAGCGGCGGAGCGTGCCGGCGTGCACGCGCTGGTGGCGCAAGGTTATGAAGCCGGTGGACATCGCGGGGTATTCGACCCACAGCAGGACAGCGAGATGGGTACGTTTGCCCTGGTGCGTGTGCTGACCGAGGCGTGTGGGCTGCCGGTGATCGCGGCGGGCGGGATCATGGACGGCGCCGGAATCAACGCCGTCATGCAACTGGGCGCCGGCGCTGCGCAGTTGGGCACGGCGTTTATCCTGTGCCCCGAATCCTCCGCCAACAACGCCTATCGCGAAGCCCTGAAAGGCCCGCGTGCGCACCAGACCAAAGTCACCAGCGTCATTTCCGGTCGTCCTGCCCGGGGCATGGTCAATCGCAACTTCACCAGCCTTGAGGCGAATGCCCCGGCATTGCCGGACTATCCCATCGCCTACGACGCCAACAAAGCGCTCAACGCTGCGGCAGCGGGCAAGGCCAACACTGACTTCGCCGTGCAGTGGGCCGGGCAGGGCGCGCCACTGGTTCGGGAAATGCCGGCGGCGGCATTGGTGAAGTTGCTCGCCGCCGAGATGTAGGCCGAATTCGATCCACCGTCAGCGTTTATCGGACGAATCAAAATGCCGAGGATCACTGGCCAGTTCGCTGGCTAGAAAATCGGCAAACGCGCGCGCCGCCAGGCGCGTGGTGCGGCCCATGGGAAAGTAGGCATGCACCGGCAGCTCGGCCATTTTCCACTGCGGCAGAAGCTGTACCAATGACCCGTTCTCCAACTCCAGTCGGCAAGCCCAGGACGTTGTTGAGACGATGCCCAGTCCCCCTGCGGCGGCTGCCAGCGCACCGGCGGTGTCGTTGGTGGAAAACTGCGGGCTGAGGTTGACCGACGCCATTTGGCCGTCGTGCTCCAATTGCCAGGAAGAGACATGCGCACCGGCCGGACCGCCGACGATGCGATGCCGTTCCAGTTCTTCGGGGGTGCTGGGCGTGCCGTGGCGCGTCAGGTAGTCCGGCGAGGCCACGATCACTCGACGCATTGTGCCGATCAGCCGGGCGGTCCCGGACAGGTCGGGCAGAGTGCCCACACGGATGCCGACGTCGACGGCTTCCTTGACCATGTCCTGCCATTTGTCTTCGAGCATCAGTTCCAGGTGCAGCATGGGGTGACGTTCGGTGAAGGCGGACAGCCTCGGAATCACCACGCGGATGCCCATGGTCGAAGGCATGCCGATGCGCAGCAGGCCGCGTAACTCACCGGTTTCACGCACGCTGTTTTCGGCATCGTCGAGGGCGGCGAGGATCGGCTCCATGCGCGCCAGAAACTCCAGGCCGGCCTCGGTCGGGACCACCGCGCGGGTGGTGCGTGACAGCAGTCGCGCGCCGAGTCCCGCCTCCAGTTCGGCAATCATTCGCGACACCTGGGATTGTGTGAGTCCGCTCTCGCGTGCAGCCGCCGAGAAGCTGCCCAGGTGAGCCACGCGGGTGTACAGCCGCAAGCTGAGGATGTCTTTCAAAGGCATGCCGTTTCCTGTGCGAGCGAGCCGTGGCGGCGCGTGCGCGTAAGCGTCGATTAATGCGGAATCAGGATAGATGTTAGCCGAAATCGACCGCTACCGGACGTTCCGGCGGGAAGGGATAGTGGGTCCATCGGCGACGAAGCAGCACGCTTCCCCGAGCGGCCCCAACCCTTTCCAACAGGAATCCACCATGAACATCGAAAACTCCATTGCCCTGGTGACAGGCGCCAATCGCGGCATCGGCCGCACCTTCGTCGAAGAACTGCTCAAGCGCGGTGTGGCCAAAGTCTACGTCGCCGCTCGCGACACCGCCTCGCTGGCCGAGCTGCTCAAGAATGGCGATCGGCGTCTGGTGCCGCTGCCTCTCGACGTGACTGATCCCGACCAAGTCGCTGCGGCGGCCAGCGTCGCCAGCGATATCACGCTCCTGATCAACAACGCCGGGTATGCCGCGTTCGATGGCGCCATTTCCGCCCCGGATATGCAAGACGCCCGGTTGGAGATGGAAGTGAACTACTTCGGCCCTCTGGCGCTGACCCGTGCCTTTGCGCCGGTCCTGGCGCAGACCGGTGGCGCGGTGCTCAACATGCTGTCGATGTTGTCGCTGATCAGCCTGCCGATGGCCGCAACCTATTCGGCGTCCAAAGCTGCTGGCCTGTCACTGACCCGCAGTCTGCGCGCCGAACTGGCCGGGCAAGGTACGCAAGTCGTTGGTGTGCTGGCCGTGCAAACCGAAACGGACATGGGCGCCAAACTGCCGGAGCCGCGCCTGAGTCCGCTTGAGGTTGTCACCGACGCCCTGAACGCCATCGAAGCCGGGACCAACGACGAGGTCATCGCCGGCGCCCAGACACGCGGCATCTACCAAGCCTTTACCGCTGACCCGCAAAAGGTCCAGTCGATGATGTCCACCCGGCTGCCGCAACGCCATTCGACTAACTGAACCTTGAGGTGATTCATGGACTTTCTACAGACCCTTGCCCAGCGCAATGCGGCGTTTGCGAATTTGGATTTTTCTGCCGACCTGAAGATTATCCCGTCGCGCAAAACCATGATCATTGGTTGCGTCGACCCCAGAGTCGACCCGATGGATGTTCTTCAGCTCAAGCCCGGTGAGGCCGCGGTGATCCGCAATGTCGGCGGCCGGGTCAACCCGGCACTGCTGGAAACCATGGCCATCCTGCGCACCGTTTCGCGGGTCGGTGGTTCTGAGGTCGGAGAGGGCTGGAACCTGATCCTCCTGCATCACACCGACTGCGGCATCACCGGTTGCCTGCACCACGCCCCCGAACTACTGGCGAAACACATGGGTGTTGCGCCACAGGAATTGGCGGCACTGGAAATCGACGATCCCTACAAAGCGGTCGCGGTGGATGTGGCGGCACTGAAGGCCAATCCAAACCTGCCCGGCGGCTTCACCGTCACGGGTCTGGTCTACGACGTGGCCACCGGCCGAATCGACACGGTGGTGCCTGCCGGCCCGCTGAGAACCGAATAAACCAACACCCTCACTTTTTTGTATTGGAGACAGACCATGAAAACCTTTTTGATTACCGGATCTACCGGCGATACGGGCACCCCGACCGTCAAGTACCTGCTCGAACAGGGCCATCGCGTCAAGGCTCTGGTTCGTCGTGAAGATGAACGTTCACAGCAATTGAAGGACTTGGGGGCCGAAATTTGCGTCGGCAACCTGCTGGATCTGAAATCCCTGCGTCCCGCCATGGAAGACGTCGATGGCGCGTACTTCTGTTATCCGTTGAGTGATGGCCTGGTGGAAGCGGCAGCGCTGTTCGCTCAGGCGGCGAAGGAGCAGGGCGTCAAACACATCGTCAACATGTCCCACAAACAGTCGCGGCCCGACGCCCGCAGTCAGGCGACGTTGAACCACTGGATGTCGGAACAAATCTTTACCTGGTCCGGCATTCCCTCCACGCACCTGCGGGTGACTTTTTTCGCCCAGTGGATGCTCTACATTGCGCCGTTCATCCGTGAAGGTCGCTACCTGACGCCGTTTGACGCCGACAGCCGCTTCGCGCCGCTCGCCGCCAGCGACATCGCACTGATTGTCGCCAACATCCTGCTCAAACCGGAAGGCCACGGCGGCCAGGCGTACCCGCTGCACGGCCCGATCGAATACAGCCATGCAGAATTGGCCGGTTTGTTGAGCGAGACGCTGGGCAAGCCTGTGCGCTATGAACAGGTTTCTGTCGAAGACTTCGTCAAGCAACTTGGCATCGACGCAGATCCTGCATTTGCCGTGCATTTCAATGCGGTGAAAATCGACCAGCGCGAGAAGCGCCTGGAAGGCCTCGACAGCACCGGCACGGCTATCATCGGGCAGGCGTTGCTGACACCGGCGCAGTTCATCGAACAGCATCGGGCGCAGTTGGCGTAAGCGAGGGTCGTTGAACACGGGTCGGGTTCGCTGCAAGGCTGTCCGGCCCGTTTTTTCTCGCCGGGAAATCATGGGTGAAACACGCAAGGTGCGAGGTCTCAAGCGGATTCTTAGTAAGTCGCTGTTTTTTCAATAAAATAATTTTCCTTCGGGGCTTCCCAGACGTAACAAAAGTTGTTAAATTTCCGCCCACTTTCACACAGCGCCAACGGCGTATGCAGTGAAGGGGAGCAAGCGTTCGCATTGCTCGTATCAGATACAGGGGCGTCGCCAAGCGGTAAGGCAGCAGGTTTTGATCCTGCCATGCGTTGGTTCGAATCCAGCCGCCCCTGCCATTTTTCAAAGCTGATGGATGTTCATGCCCTAAGGCTGACGATCCGCCAGTTCTTCCAGCAGATCTGCTGAAGGCACAAAAAACAAACCACCGGTCACAGCCGTGCTGAAATCCAGCAAACGGTCGTAGTTGCCTGGCGGTTTTCCGACGAACATGTTTTCCAGCATCTGCTCAAGCGGAGCGGGCGAGCGTGCGTACCCGATGAAGTAAGTGCCGAACTCTTTGGCGCCGGGGCGACCGAACGGCATGTTGTCGCGCAGGATTTTCACTTCCTGCCCGTCTTCGGTGATGGTCGTCAGCGCGCTGTGCGAGCTGGTCGGTTTGACCGAGTCATCGAGCTCGATATCGGAGAGTTTGGTTCGCCCGATGACCCGTTCCTGCGCCTCGACGGACAAGGCGTTCCACGCGTCCATCTTGTGCAGGTACTTTTGCACCAGCACATAGCTGCCGCCGGTGAACGTCGGATCTTCACTGCCGACGATCGTGAAGTCGACGGCCTTGCGACCCACCGGGTTTTCGGTGCCGTCGACGAAGCCGATGATGCTGCGCATGTCGAAATAGCGAAAACCCTGAACTTCATCGACCACCGATACCGCATCGCCAAGCGCTGTGAGCAGTTGCGTCGCCAGTTCGAAACACAGGTCCATATGCTCGGCACGAATGTGCAGCAGAATATCGCCGGGCGTCGCGACAGCTCGACGGCCCTCTACGCCGAACTCACGAAAGGCATGCAACGAGGCCGGCCGCGGGGCGCCGAACAGGCTGTCCCAGGCGCTGGCGCCAAACCCGCAAATACACGACAAATTGCCCGAGGGCACACGCTTGCCCACCGAGCGTGTGAGGCCTGCGATATCGGCGCACCAGCCGCGCACTTTCTCGGCCGCATCGCTGCCGGGAACCAGGGTTGCGACGATGAAAATCGCGCTGCGGGTGATGGGGCTGCAGATCGATTGTGGCTCGGGGGTCTCGCTATCCATGGGCATCAGCGTTGTCATAGAACGTTTCCATGAGCGTTGGATGAGGTAGCAAGACATTAGCAGAAATCGGATTGACGTCAGTTGCTCCACAACACGAAAGACGCACGCGCTCACGCGGTGCGTCTTTTTTCGTTTGAGGTTTTGCTTTCGGTGTTATTGAGCTGCCACCTGGCTCTTGTGGACCGCTTGAATGATCACTTTGGCAACATCGCCCGGACGCGATTGCTGAGGTACATGGCTGGTCTTCAGCTCGGTAGTTTGTGCGCCGATTTTCTTGGCGAATGCGCGTTGCAAGTCGGGCTGGATCATGTGGTCTTCAGCCGCTACGACATACCACGACGGTTTGCCTTTCCAGGCTGCGACGCTGGTTTTGTCGTCAAACGCCGAGGCGCGAATCGGTCCCTGTGTAGCCGCCATGATTGCGGTCTGCTGTGCAGGCAGGTCCTGGGCAAAACCTGTCGCCATGCCTTGCGGGGTCATGTAGAGAAAGCCGTTTTTGTCGGCGGCAATGTCTTTCACGCCGGACGGCGCCGGGTAGTCCTTGCCCAGGTCTTTGCTGGCTTGACCGGCATCCGGCGCGAACGCGGCGACGTACACCAGGCCGCTGACCTTCTTGTCGGTGCCGGCCTGACTGATTACCGTACCGCCCCAGGAGTGCCCGACCAGGACCACGTTGTCGCCCTGGTTGTTCAAGACGCGCTGGGTCGCCGCCACATCGTCGGCCAGCGAGGTCAACGGATTTTGCACCACGGTGACCTTGATGCCTTCAGCCTGCAACAGCGGTACGACTTTGGCCCAGTCGGAGCCATCGGCGAAGGCGCCGTGTACGATGACCACCGAAGGTTGCGCGGTGGCGGCATGGCTTGCTGCGGTAAACAGCGAAGCGGTCATGGCGAGAGCGAGGGCGAGCGTCTTGGGTTTGAACATGGTCAAATCTCCTGTTTTTGGTGAGGTCCAGTTTCATCAATGTCCGCAGGTTCAGGTATCGGTCGTTTATCCGAGGCGAACGAATAATTTTCAGCGATTGTGTGGAGTGCGTTATGCCGGATCTTGACTGCATCGAGCTCGAAGGCGCCATCCTGGCCTTGTCCATGGTGGGCGACCTGAGCATGGGGCAGCCCTTCGACCAGTCACGTCGCACCGCGCGGCTGGCACGGATGCTCGCGCAGTCCTGCAACGGGGCTGGCGATCATCTGGAGATCGCACGTCAGGTGGCGCTGTTGCGCTGGTCGGGGTGTACCGCCAACGCCGAGGGCTTCACGCGGTTGCTGGGCGATGATGTCGGCGGGCGTAACGCCATGCTGAGCCAGACACTGAATGCCGCCGGGCAACGGGCGATGCGCAAAACCACGCCCCTGGCGCAAATCCATTGCGAAGTGTCCGGGGATATCGCCCGTACGCTGGGCTTGAATGCAGCGGCTGAACACGGGCTGCGGCATGTATTCGAGCAGTTTGATGGCGAAGGCCGGCCGTTTGGGCTGCGACACCCCGAGGTGCCGGAGGTGGTGTATCAGGTGTTGCTGGCCGGCGATCTGGAAATCATGTCCCGGGTTCACGGTCTGGAGGCCGCGCTGGAGTGGATCACGACCCAGGCTGATCGTCGTTATCCGGCATCGCTGGCCGCCGAGATTTCGCGCCATGCCGAGGACTGGTTGCAACAACTGCGCACACCGCAAGCGTCTGCATCAGGCGCGACCGGCAATGGCGCGACAGTCTCGCTCACGCTGGTCAGTGACGTGATCGATCTCAAGCTGCCGTGGCTGGCGGGCTATTCGCGGCGTGCGTCGGAACTGGTGCGGGAGGCCGGCAAACTGTCGGGGCTCACAGAGTCATCGGTTGATCAGTTGGGCAAGGCCGCGCTGATTCACGGCATCGGCCGGGCTGCGGTGCCCAATCGAATCTGGAACACCCCAGGTGCATTGCTTGACGGTGATCTCGAACAGGTGCGGCTCGTGCCTTACTGGACACTGCGGGCCAGCACCCAGGTGCCTGAACTGGTCGCGCCGGGTCAACTGGCTGCCCACGCGTATGAACGCCTCGATGGCAGCGGCTATTTCCGCAGCCTGAACGGCGATGCCCTGCAAACCGAGCATTGCCTGTTGGCAGCGGCACTGGCCTGGCAAGCGCTGATCGCCGACCGACCGTGGCGGCCGGCACTCAGTGCGCAACAAGCAGAACAACTGTTGCTCGACGAAGCGGCACAGGGGCGTTTCGATTCGCGTGCCTGTCAGGCCGTCATGGCGGCGGCCCGGGGTGATAGCAGCGTTGCCCCCGGCAAGGCGAGCAGCGGCCCGCTGTCCGAGCGGGAGACGGAAATCCTGCGGCGTATCAGCATGGGCGGCAGCAACAAGGAGGTGGCGCGCCAGCTCGGCATCAGCCCAAGCACGGTGCGGACCCACGTCGAGAGCGTGTTCCGCAAACTGCAATGCACCACCCGTGCGGCGGCGACGCTCAAGGCACTGACGCTGGGGCTGATCTGAGTTTCACAGAGGAATTTGCGGCGTCGACAACACTTGACGCAATCCCATGAAAGAACGGATCTGCCGGACACCCGGCAGGTACAGCAACTGTTCTGCATGCAGGCGGTTGAAGCTCTGGCTGTCCTTGGTCCGCAGCAACATGAAGTAGTCGAATTCCCCAGTTACCACGTGGCACTCCATGCAGCCCGAGACTTTTTGCGCGGCGGCCTCGAAGGCGGCAAACGATTCCGGCGTGGAGCGGTCCAGCACCACGCCGATCAACACCACCATTCCCGCATCCAGCGCTTCGGGGTCGAGCAGGGCGACGATGCCCTTGATCAGGCCGGCCTGTTTGAGTCGGTCGACGCGCCGCAGGCAGGCCGGCGGACTCAGTTTCACTTTCTCCGCCAAGGCTACGTTAGAGATCGAAGCATCTCGCTGCAGGGCCTTGAGGATGGCGCGGTCGGTGCGATCAAGCTGCATCGGCTCTGCGGCTTTCTCGCTAGCTTTCTTATGGTTGTTTGTTGCGTTCATGGTCGCCTACACGCAATTAAGTAAAGTTCTGGTTTGATCAGCACAAATAATGCTTCATTTATTGGTTGAAACTTGCAACACAAATTTTCAGGTTTTTTCTTAAGATTGATTCATCGAAGCCCGCTGAAAGAGCTTGGATATCTCAACTTATAAGGAACAACGCCATGAACCTGAATCGCTTCAAACGTTATCCGCTGACCTTCGGTCCATCTCCCATCACGCCCCTCAAACGCCTCAGCGAACACCTGGGCGGCAAGGTGGAGTTGTATGCCAAACGTGAAGATTGCAACAGTGGCCTGGCCTTCGGCGGGAACAAGACACGCAAGCTCGAATACCTGATTCCCGAAGCCATCGATCAAGGCTGCGACACCCTGGTGTCGATCGGCGGCATCCAGTCCAACCAGACCCGCCAAGTCGCTGCGGTCGCCGCCCACCTGGGCATGAAGTGTGTGCTGGTGCAGGAAAACTGGGTGAACTACTCCGACGCCGTGTACGACCGCGTCGGCAACATCGAGATGTCGCGGATCATGGGCGCCGACGTGCGGCTGGATGCAGCAGGCTTCGACATCGGCATTCGACCTAGTTGGGAGAAAGCCATGAGCGATGTCGTCGAGGGTGGCGGCAAACCGTTTCCGATCCCCGCAGGTTGTTCCGAGCATCCCTACGGCGGCCTCGGGTTCGTCGGTTTCGCCGAAGAAGTACGGCAGCAGGAAAAGGAACTGGGCTTCAAGTTTGACTACATCGTGGTCTGCTCGGTGACCGGCAGCACCCAGGCCGGCATGGTCGTGGGATTCGCAGAGGACGGGCGTTCGAAGAACGTCATCGGCATCGATGCCTCGGCCAAACCGGAAAAAACCAAGGCGCAAATCCTGCGCATCGCCCGCCACACCGCCGAACTGGTGGATCTGGGGCGCGAAATCACCGAAGACGACGTGGTACTCGATACGCGCTTCGCCTATCCCGAATATGGCCTGCCCAACGAAGGGACACTGGAAGCGATCCGCCTGTGCGGCAGCCTCGAAGGGGTGCTCACTGATCCGGTGTACGAGGGCAAATCAATGCACGGCATGATCGAAATGGTCCGTCGCGGTGAATTCCCCGAAGGGTCGAAAGTGCTTTACGCCCACCTCGGTGGCGCTCCGGCGCTGAACGCCTACAGCTTCCTGTTTCGTAACGGCTGAACTTCTGTCGGAAGGTGAACAACCTGTGGGAGCGGGCTTGCTCGCGAAAGCGGTATGCCAGGCAACATCTCTGTCGACTGACACTCCCTCTTCGCGAGCAAGCCCGCTCCCACAGTGATTGCAGTGTTCTGATCCTTTTCGCCGGGAGTACCGCCATGCATGCGATATCGCAATCCGCAACCTGGATCAAAGAGCCTCTGGCGGATGTCGGGGTGGTCATCGTCACCAGCGCCGCGCTGCCCAAGTACATCATTGACCGGTTGCACGTGGCAATCGACGACTGGGATCAGGTCGCTTACCTGGTGGTGACGCAACCCAAGGTGTTGATGCACGACTGGTTGCAAGTCAGTTCCCAATCGATGGAGCAGGTTCCGGCCTCCACCTGTCAGGCCACTCGATTGTTGAGTGGCGTATCCAAAGGCTGTTTTTTACTGGATGTCGAGATCACCCCGATACCCGGCCTGACCTGGCTGGGTTCGGTGTGCGGCCACCCGCTGCGTGTGATCAATCCGGGAACGCCGGCGCTATCCGGCGCTGCGATGGATAAGCAGGTGGAGGCCATTTTATCGATGGCCCGGACGCTGGCCAAAAGCGTGTTGCAGGAGCGTTGCGCCCTCTAGAAATCCCGCTGCCCATTCAACGGCTGAATCAACTATTCAAACAAGAAAGACAACGCCTATGAACCGATCCACCGACTACCGACATCAAGCCATGAAATGGATGCGCGAGCCGTCCAGTTGCACGCGCATCGTGGTTATCGCGTCCGGACTTGATAGCGATCATATTGACTTGATGCATCATGGTTTCAGCTGTTTCGACAACATCGCCCTTATGCAGGTAGACAGGGCTGACACTGGACCCGAGAAGATCGTCGAGGTGCAAACAACCCGCAGTGACTACAGTTTTGTAGTGTTCGGTCAGCTTGATGAACGCTTGCTGCACGGCAAGCCCTGCGTCTACCACGTCACGCACGACACCTGGGCGGAGCGTTCCGTCATTGACGCAGTAGAACACGTCAAAAGCCTCGCCCGAGTCAGCCATTCACGCCATCTTGAAGCGTTACCCGACAGTTGCAGGAGATGCTCATGAACCCGTCCGATCATCACGCCCAACTGCCGGGCCAGGCCGCAGAAGACAGTGAGGAAATCGCCGAATGGCGTGACGCCTTGCTATCGGTCATCGCCCATGGCGGCACTGCCCAGGCCAGACAGATCCTCGACATGCTGGTGGCGGTGGCGAGCAGCGCGGACATCGGCTGGCGGCCCAGCCATGGCACGCCATACATCAACACCATCAGTGTCGAACGCCAACCGGTCTTCCCCGGGGACCTGGCCATCGAGGAACGCCTGGCGTCGATCATGCGCTGGAATGCCTTGGCCATGGTCGCCCGTGCCAACCACGCGTATGGCGAGTTGGGTGGCCACATCGCCAGTTATGCCAGCGCCGCCGATTTGTTCGAAGTGGGCTTCAACCATTTCTTCAACGCACGCACCGAAAGCAGCGGCGGTGACCTGGTGTTCTATCAACCGCATTCGGCACCGGGCGTCTATGCCCGCGCGTTTCTCGAAGGACGGCTCGACGAGCAGGACTTGCAGCACTATCGGCAGGAAATCGGCGCCCGCGCCAATGGTGCACGGGGCTTGTCGAGTTATCCGCACCCGTGGCTGATGCCGGACTTCTGGCAATTCCCGACCGGCTCCATGGGCATCGGCCCGATCAGTTCGATCTACCAGGCGCGATTCATGCGTTACCTGGACCACCGGGGCCTGCAAGACACCAAGGGTCGAACCGTATGGGGCGTGTTCGGCGACGGTGAAATGGACGAGCCGGAAAGCATGTCGGCGCTGACCCTGGCCGCGCGCGAAGGGTTGGACAATCTGGTGTGGGTGGTCAACTGCAACCTGCAACGGCTGGACGGGCCGGTGCGCGGCAATGGTCGCATCATCGACGAGCTGGAAGCGCTGTTCGGCGGCGCCGGGTGGAACGTGATCAAACTGGTCTGGGGTTCCGATTGGGACGGTCTGTTTGCACGGGATGCCGATGGTGCGCTGGTCAAGGCGTTGTCCAGCACCGTCGACGGTCAGTTCCAGACGTTCGCGGCAAAAGACGGGCGCTTCAACCGCGACCATTTCTTCGGCCAGAACGAGGCGTTGGCGCATCTGGCCCAAGGCTTGAGCGATGAGCAGATCGATCGCCTCAAGCGCGGCGGCCACGACATCGTGAAAATCCATGCGGCGTATCAAAGCGCGCTGCTCGAAGGCAAGAAACCCACGGTGATTCTGGCGCAGACCAAGAAGGGCTTCGGCATGGGTGACGCGGGGCAGGGCAAGATGACCGTGCACCAGCAGAAGAAACTCGACAAGGAAGCGTTGATCGCCTTCCGCAACCGTTTCAACTTGCCGCTGACCGACGAGCAGGCAGAATCCTTGAGCTTCTTCAAACCCGAAGAAGACAGCGCCGAAATGCGCTACCTGCATGAACGACGCCAGGCCTTGGGCGGCTACATGCCCGCACGGCCCACCACCAGCGAGTCATTGGCCGTCCCCGAGATCAACAGTTATGCCGGGTTCGCCATTGCCGCCGAAGGCAAGGAAATGTCCACCACCATGGCGTTCGTGCGCATGCTCAGTGGTTTGCTGCGGGACAAACAATTGGGGCCGCGCATCGTGCCGATCGTGGCGGATGAAGCGCGGACGTTCGGCATGGCCAGCCTGTTCAAGCAGATCGGGATCTATTCCAGCGTCGGCCAGCGCTATGAACCGGAAGACATCGGTTCGATCCTCAGCTACCGGGAAGCACTCGACGGCCAGATTCTGGAAGAGGGCATCAGCGAGGCCGGGGCGATCAGTTCCTGGGTCGCCGCCGCGACCAGTTACTCGGTGCATGGCCTGCCGATGTTGCCGTTCTACATCTATTACTCGATGTTCGGCTTCCAGCGCATCGGCGACCTGATCTGGGCGGCGGCGGATCAACGGGCCCGAGGCTTTCTGCTCGGGGCTACGGCAGGGCGCACGACATTGGGCGGGGAAGGGTTGCAGCATCAGGACGGCAACAGCCACCTGATGGCGGCGATGGTCCCCAACTGCCGCGCCTACGACCCGGCGTTCGCCGGTGAATTCGCGGTGATTCTCGATCACGGCATGCGTCAGATGCTGGAACGTCAGGTGGACGAGTTCTACTACGTCACCCTGATGAACGAAAACTACCCGCAACCCAACCTTCCTGACGGCGTCGAACAGGCGATCATCAAGGGCATGTACCTGTTTGCCCGGCATGAATTCGAGGATGCCCGTGGCCGCGTGCAATTGCTGGGTTCCGGCGCCATCCTGCGCGAAGTGATTGCCGCCGCCGAATTGCTGGCCAGCGACTGGAACATCGACAGCCAGGTATGGAGCGTCACCAGCTTCACCGAACTGGCCCGTGATGCCCGTGAAGTGGAGCGCTGGAATCGCCTGCATCCGCAGCAACCGGCGCGCCAGTGCCATGTGCAAGCGTCGCTCAACGACTCGGCGCCGATCATTGCCTGCACCGATTACGTGCGCGCCTTGCCGCAGTTGATCGGCAGTTATCTGGATGCCCGCTACACCGTGCTCGGCACCGACGGTTTTGGCCGCAGCGACACTCGCCACAGGCTGCGCGAGTTCTTCGAAGTGGATCGCCATCAGATCGTCTTGAGTGCGCTGACGGCACTGGTTAACGAGGGAACTCTGGACGCGAGCGTGTGTGCCGAGGCTATCGCCAGGTACGCCATTGACGTTGACGGCGTGGCGCCTTGGGAAGCCTGAAACCGGGCTTGGTGTGAGTCGAATTTTCAGGAAGTGTTTATGAAGAATGTGCGTGAAATTCGTCTGCCCGATATCGGGGACGCCAGGGATGTGGGCGTTATAGAAATCCTCGCCAAGGCGGGCGACACCGTGGTCGAAGGACAGACCCTGATCATTGTCGAGACCGACAAGGCGTCCATGGAAATTCCATCGCCCCATGGGGGTGTGTTGCAGTCATTGTCGGTCAGGCTGGACGACAAGATCAGCGAAGGCTCGGCGATCGCCAGTATCGAGGTTGATCAGCCAGCGGCACAGCCTGTTGTCGAACCCGCTGATATTCCTGATGAGCCTGTGGTTGCGGCACCATTCGAGATTGTTGTCTCAACAACGGACTTGCCCTTGGCATCGCCCTCGGTGCGCAAGTTCTCTCGGGAACTGGGTGTGGCGCTGCAAAGCATCCGAGGGACCGGGCTGCGCAATCGCATCACCAAGGCTGACGTGTTGGCCCATGTAAAAGCTGCGCTGAGTGCTTTGCCTCAAACCGCCACGGCAACTCAACCCTTGGGTGGCTTGCTGCCGTGGCCGGTGGTCGACTTCGCCAAATTCGGGCCAGTTGAGAGCAAGGCGTTGTCGAGGATCAGGAAAATAAGCGGCGCCAACCTGCATCGCAATTGGGTGATGATCCCTCACGTCACCAATCACGACGATGCCGATATCACCCAGCTCGAACAATTCCGCGTTCGGGTGAACAAGGAAAACGCCTCGGCCGGGGTGAAGATCACGTTGCTCGCGTTGCTGATGAAAGCCTGTGCAGCGGCGCTGAAGCAATTCCCCGAGTTCAATGCCAGCCTCAACGGCGATGAACTGGTGCTCAAGGGTTACGTGCACATCGGTTTCGCCGCCGATACGCCGCAAGGGCTGGTGGTGCCGGTGATCAGGGATGTCGACCGCAAAGGCATTCGGGCGATTGCAACGGAGATGTCGGAACTGGCGGCCAAGGCGCGGGAAGGAAAGTTGAGCGCTGCCGAAATGAGTGGTGGCTGCTTTTCCATTTCATCGTTGGGCGGTATCGGCGGTACCTACTTCACACCGATCATCAATGCACCGGAAGTGGCGATTCTGGGCGTGGGCAAGAGTGTCGAACGACTTGCCCTGGAGCGGGGCGAAGTGGTCACGCGCAACATGCTGCCACTAAGCCTGAGTTGGGATCATCGGGTCATCGATGGCGCGGTGGCGGGGCGTTTCAATGCTTATCTGACGGGGGTGTTGGCGGATTACCGGCGGCTCGTTTTGTAGCCGTCACGTGCCACGCTGCTATAGCAGCGGGCACCGTGGTTCAGTGGTCAGGCGCGGCGGATGTCGACCCACACCGGGCCGTCGGGATACTGGTAACGTTCCAGGGTTTCGGCGGTCATTTCGATGCTGTAGCCAGGACGCTGCGGCGGCATGTAGCGGCCACGGTGGATCACCACCGGATCGAGGAAGTGTTCGTGCAGGTGGTCGACGTATTCCAGAACACGGTTGTGCAGCGAGGCCGAGACGGCGATGTAGTCGAACAGGGCGATGTTCTGCACGTACTCGCACAACCCGACACCACCGCCATGGGGGCAGACCGGCACGTCGAACTTGGCGGCCATCAGCAGCACGATCAGCACCTCGTTGAGACCGCCCAGGCGCGCCGCGTCCAGCTGGCAGAAATCCACTGCGCCGGCCTGGAACATCTGCTTGAACATCACCCGGTTGTGGCAATGCTCGCCGGTGGCGACGCCGATCGGTGCGATGCGCTGGCGAATGCTGGCATGGCCGAGAATGTCGTCGGGGCTGGTCGGCTCCTCGATCCACAGCGGTTCGAACGCGGCGAGGCGGCGCATGTTGGCGACCGATTCATCGACGTCCCAGACCTGATTGGCGTCCATCATCAGCGTCCGTTCCCAGCCGATTTCTTCACGCAGAATCGTGGCGCGACGGATGTCGTCTTCGAGATTCGCGCCGATTTTCTGCTTGATGTGCGTCCAGCCATCCTCGACCGCTTCGCGGGCCAATTGACGCATTTTTTCTTCGCTATAGCCGAGCCAGCCTGGCGCGGTGGTGTAGCCGGGATAGCCTTCGCGCAGCATGTGCGCCTCACGCTGGGCCTTGCCCGGCACTTGGCGGCGCAGCAGGGCGATGGCTTCTTCAGGGGTGAGCACGTCGGTGACGTAACTGAAGTCCAGGCAGCGCACCAATTGTTCCGGCGTCATGTCGGCCAGCAATTTCCACACCGGTTTGCCTTCGTGCTTGGCCCACAGGTCCCAGACGGCGTTGACGATCGCCGCGGTGGCGAGGTGGATCACGCCTTTTTCCGGGCCCAGCCAGCGCAGTTGACTGTCGCCCACGGTGATGTTGTGCCAGAAAGCGCCCATGTCGGCGACGATCTCTTCCAGCGACAAACCGACCACCATCGGCGCGAGCGATTGCACCGCGGCCACGCAGATTTCATTGCCACGGCCGATGGTGAAGGTCAGACCGTGGCCTTCAAGGTTGGCCGGGGCGTCGGTGTGCAACACGACGTAGGACGCGGAGTAATCCGGTGCGCTGTTCATCGCATCGGAGCCGTCCAGGGACAGGGAAGTGGGGAAGCGGATGTCGCGAACGCTCAGATGGGTGATTCGAATAGGCATGGCGGGCTCTTGTTCTTGAAGACCATTTGGAGAACCGACTGTAGGTCGACGAGCGATATGTGCATAATCGCGATTTCCTAAGCAGGGATACCGGATTTGATATGTCATCCAATCCAGAAGGCGCCACGCTCACGCCGAATAATTTCGGCACCCTGAAAATTTCCAGCCGGCAGATCACCTTGCTTCATGCCTTGGGTGAGTTCGGCAACCTGCGCCGCGCAGCCGCGGCGATGCACACCACGCAACCTGCCGCCAGCTTGCTGTTGCAGCAACTGGAAGAGCGTCTTGGAGTGCGTCTGTTCGAGCGCTTGCCGCGCGGCATGCAGCCAACCTTGTATGGCGAAGTGATGATCCGCTACGCCCAGGGCGCGCTGCATGAGTTCGAGCATGCCCAGGCGCGGATCGCGGAACTGGCACGTGGGGCTGCGGGGCTGGTGCGCATCGGCAGTGTGATGGGACCGGTGCCCCGACTGCTGACAAAAGCGGTGCTGGCGTACAAGCGCGATTACCCCAAGGTGCGCATTTCGATTGAGGTCGGTACCAGCGATACCTTGCTACCGGCCTTGCTGCGCGGTGATTTCGATGTGGTGTTGGGGCGCTTGCCGGACCAGAGCGACAGTCAGGATCTGGATATCGAGCTGTTCGATCAGGGTGAACAGATGCGCGTGATCGCCCGGGCTGGTCATCCGTTGGCGGGATCTTCGCCATTGCAGTTGGCCGACTTGATCACATTGACCTGGATCCTGCATCCCATCGGCAGCCCCATGCGTCGGCGGGTGGAAAGTGCCCTGAAGGCCGGCGGTATGGTGCAGGCGCTGGACATTGTCGAGACCGCTTCGATCCTGGCGACCACGGCGATGCTCGAGGCGTCGGACATGATCGCGGTGGTGCCCAATGATGTGGCCGAGCATTATGCGCGCTATGGGATGGTCACGGTTTTGCCGGTGGAGTTGCCGATTTCCATGGTCAACATTGGTTTGCTGACGTTGCGGTCTCGGCCTAGACCACTGGTTTTGGATAGGCTGCTCGAGTATTTCAGGGAGCAATAACATGCCGTCAGATATCACCCATTCCAGCTTCTGCAACTGGGTGCGCTTCAAGCACCTGGTGCTGATCGACACCCTGGCGCGCACGCGCAACATGCACGCCACCGCCATCCGGATGAATCTCAGTCAGCCAGCCTTGAGCAAGATGCTGCGTGATCTGGAGGAGCAGTTCGGCTTTGCCCTGTTCGAGCGTCTGCCGCGCAGCATGCCGCCGACGGAGCTGGGCGAGCATGTGGTGCGGTATGCCCAGGGTGCGTTGGCCGATTCACACAAGTTTGTAGATCAGGTCAATCGGCTGCGCAAGGGCGGGCATGGTTTTCTCAAGGTGGGCGGGATTTTTGCGGCGACCTCGGTGGTGCTGCCCCAGGCCATCGCCGCGATCAAGGCGCGCAGTCCTTTGCTGTCGATCGAAGTAGTGGAGCAGTCCAGCGACCATCTGCTGGCCATGCTTGAGCAAAACAAGCTGGACCTGATGATCGGCCGCTTCACCGAAGAGCGTTACAGCCAGGTCTTCGATTTCCAGCCTTTGGAGCCCGAGCCCTTCAGCCTGGTGGTCAACAGCAGTCATCCGCTCAATGAGCTGGACTTCACGCCGCTGGAAGCGCTCGGCGAGTGGCCGTGGGTGCTGTATCCGGTCGGTACGCCGATTCGCGATCGCCTGGAGTTGGCGTTCAAGGCCGCAGGCATCACATCGCCGGCGGACAGCGTCAATACCATCTCCATGCAGATGTTCCTGCAACTGCTGCACTCCGGACCGATGATCGCCATGTTGCCCCGATCGATGGTGGCGGCGCAGCTGGACAGTGGCCAGTTCAAGGAGCTGAAGACCCCATTGCATCTGGCACCGCTGGAGTACGGGATCATTACCCGAAAGGACGAGCCGCTCACCGGTTCGGCCCGGGAATTCGCCGACATCCTGCTCGATTTCGCGCGTCAACGGCAGGAGGCAGAATCGGCGAGCGATTGATTAGTGTCGCTCAATAAGCCAATCCGATAACGTCAGGTTATCGATTGATCGGATCATCTCATTGGGAATGTTGGGGCTGGCTCCCTACAGTTATCGCAGATTCGCCCGTCACGAAACGGGCGACGCCATAACAAGAAGTCAGCCGTACTGCCCTGAGAGGTCCCATGCAACTGATTGCCAGAACCCGGACCGGCGACTCTGCCGTGATCCGCCTCAATCCCCTGGACAACGTATCGATTGCACGGCAGGTCTTGCCTGAAGGCCTGGTCCTGGAAGCCGAAGCGATCACCGTGCGTCAGCCGATTCCCTCCGGGCACAAAGTCGCCACTCAGCGGGTAGAGCAGGGCCAGCCCCTGCGTCGTTACGGCCAAATCATCGGGTTTGCTTCGCAGGTCATCGAGGCCGGCGAGCATGTGCATGTGCACAATGTGGAGATGGGCGATTTTGCCCGTGACTACGCCTTCGGCGTCGATGCCCACGCCACGCCCAGTACCGAAGCCCTGTTCCAGGGCATCGTGCGTGCCGATGGCCGCGTGGCGACCCGCAACTATGTCGGCATTCTCACCTCGGTGAACTGCTCGGCGACCGTGGCCCGGGCCGTGGCGGACTACTTTCGTCGGGACATCCATCCTGAAGCGCTGGCGGCTTTTCCGAACATCGACGGCGTCGTGGCGCTGACCCACGGCGCCGGTTGCGCAGTCGACCCGAGCGGCGAAGCCCTGGGGCTGCTGCGTCGCACGCTCGGTGGTTACGCCGTGCACCCTAATTTCGCTGCCGTGCTGATCATCGGCCTGGGTTGTGAAACCAACCAGATCGAGAGCCTGCTCGAGACGCAAGGGCTCACCGCCAGCGACCAGTTGCGCGCGTTCACCATTCAAGGCATCGGCGGCACGTCGAAGACCATCGCCAGTGGCATCGAGCAGGTCAAGGCATTGCTGCCTCAGGCCAATCAGGTGAAACGTGAGTCAGTCAGCGCTCGCCACTTGATTGTCGGCTTGCAATGCGGCGGCTCGGACGGTTACTCGGGCATCACCGCCAACCCGGCGCTGGGCAATGCCGTTGACCGTTTGGTAGCGGCCGGTGGCACCGCGATTCTTTCAGAAACCCCGGAAATCTATGGCGCCGAACACTTGCTGACGCGCCGTGCCGTGAGCCGCGAGGTGGGGGAAAAACTCATCGCGCGCATCCATTGGTGGGAAGACTACTGCCAGCGCATGAACGCCGAACTGAACAACAACCCTTCGGCCGGCAACAAGGCCGGTGGCCTGACCACGATTCTGGAGAAGTCCCTGGGCGCGGTGGCCAAGGCCGGTTCCAGCAATCTGGTGGATGTCTACCAATACGCAGAAGCGGTCCGGGCCAAGGGGCTGGTGTTCATGGATACGCCGGGCTATGACCCGGTCTCGGCCACAGGGCAAGTCGCCGGTGGCGCCAACCTTATCGCCTTCACCACCGGCAGAGGCTCTGCCTACGGCTGCGCGCCGGCACCGTCGATCAAGTTGGCAACCAACAACCGGGTGTTCGAACACCAGGAAGAAGACATGGACGTGAACTGCGGCGGCATCGCCGACGGTTCCACCAGCATTGAAGAGCGCGGCGCGTACATCTTCGAACAGATGCTGCGCATCGCTTCAGGCGAGCGCAGCAAGAGCGAACAGCACGGTTATGGGCAGAACGAGTTCGTGCCCTGGCAGATCGGTGCCGTGACCTGATTGACAGCCCTGCAACCTCCACAAGGCGAAAAGCACATGCAAGTTTCCGGATTCAACTTTATCGCGGGCCAACGTAGCGCCCTGGGCGACACTCTGGTTTATAGCGTCGACGCTCACACCGGCGAACAACTGCCCGGCGCATTCCATCAGGCGACTCTGGCCGAGGTCGATACAGCGGTGACGGCTGCCAGTGCGGCGTTCCCGTTGTTTCGCAACTTGCCCGCAGTACGCCGGGCCGAATTCCTTGAAGCCATCGCCGATGAACTCGACGATCTGGGCGAGGACTTCATCGCATTCACCTGCCGCGAGACCGCTCTGCCGAGCGCCCGCATTCAGGGTGAACGCGGCCGTACCAGCGGCCAGATGCGCTTGTTTGCGCAAGTCCTGCGCCGTGGCGATTTCTATGGCGCACGCATCGATCAGGCGCTGCCGGAGCGCACTCCGTTGCCGCGTCCTGACTTGCGTCAGTACCGCATCGGTGTCGGCCCGGTGGCGGTCTTCGGTGCCAGCAACTTTCCGCTGGCGTTCTCCACGGCTGGCGGTGACACCGCCGCCGCTCTGGCCGCCGGTTGCCCTGTTGTGTTCAAGGCCCACAGCGGCCACATGGCCACGGCCGAACGTGTGGCCGAAGCGCTGATCCGCGCTGCCGAACGCACCGGCATGCCGGCCGGCGTGTTCAACATGATCTTCGGAGCTGGCGTCGGCGAGGCACTGGTCAAACACCCTGGTATTCAGGCCGTGGGCTTTACCGGCTCGCTGAAGGGCGGTCGTGCCCTGTGCGATATGGCGGCGGCAAGGCCACAACCGATCCCGGTGTTCGCCGAGATGTCGAGCATCAACCCGGTGCTGGTCTTGCCACAAGCCCTGGCCAACCGCAGCGCGTTGATTGCCAAGGAACTGAGCGCTTCGGTGGTGCAGGGCTGTGGCCAGTTCTGCACTAACCCCGGCCTGGTCGTCGGCATTCGCTCGCCGGCGTTCAGCGCTTTCATCGAGCAACTGACCGGGCACATGGCCGCGCAGGCGCCGCAAACCATGCTCAATGCCGGCACCTTGAACAGCTACGGCAAAGGCTTGCAGGCGTTGTTGGCTCACCCGGGCATCAGGCACTTGAGTGGCCTGGCGCAGAAGGGCAACCAGGCGCAGCCGCAATTGTTCGAGGCCGATATCAGCCTGCTGTTGGAAAACGATGAACTGCTACAGGAAGAGGTCTTCGGCCCTTGCACGGTACTGGTTCAAGTGGCGGACAAGGCTGAACTGTTGCGCGCGGTCGGCGCCTTGCGCGGCCAGCTCACGGCCACGTTGCTGGCCGACAACGACGACCTGACGGCCTTCGGTGAAGTGTTCGGTGCGCTGGAAGTGAAGGTCGGTCGAGTGCTGCTCAATGGCTACCCGACCGGCGTTGAAGTGTGCGATGCGATGGTCCATGGCGGCCCGTACCCGGCCACGTCCGATAGCCGCGGCACGTCGGTCGGCACCCTGGCGATCGATCGTTTCCTGCGTCCGGTGTGCTACCAGAACGTGCCCGACGCGTTGCTGCCCGATGCCCTGAAAAACGCCAACCCGCTGGGCATCCAACGGCTGGTCGATGGCAAGCACAGCACAGCGGTGGCGAACTGAATACGGAGCAGCAAGCATGACGGAAGCAAAACGCTACGACGTACAAACGCTGACCGCGTTCGTCGAGCAACTGTTCGAAAAGGCCGGGGCCGATGCCGAGGTCGCCCAAGTGGTGACCCGGGTGCTGCTCGAAGGTGAGCTGCTGGGCCATCGCACCCACGGCCTCAACCTGGTGAGCCGCTATCTCGGCGGCGTGCTCAGCGGGCAGGTCAAGGCCAGTGCCGGGTTACTGGAACAGGTCTCCGACAGCGGCATTTCGGCGCTGTTCGATGGCCACTATGTGCTCGGCCCGTATTGCGTCAGTCGCGCCCTGGACTGCGCGGCCAAGGGCGCCATGGCGCAGGGAATCGGTATCGCCGTGGTGCGCCGCGCTTCGCACATCGGTTGCCTCGCCGCCTATCTGAAGCCCTTTACCGACCGTGGCCTGGTGGCCATGGTGTATTCCTCGGACCCGTCGGTTGGTTTGGTCTGCGCCCATGGCGGGATCGACCCGATCTACACGCCCAACCCGATTGCCGCAGGCATCCCGACCCGGGGCGAGCCAATCCTGCTGGATGTGAGCATGTCCACCGTCACCCTGGGATTGATCGGCCAATGCCGCGATGCCGGCAGCACGCTGCCGCACCCGGTGTTGATGAGCAACGAAGGCCAGTTGAGCGACAACCCGACTGATTTCTTCACCACCCCACCGGGCAGCATCTTGCCGCTGGGTGGCCAGGCCTTCGGCCATAAAGGCTTTGCCCTGGCCATTCTGGTCGAGGCCCTGACCTCGGGGCTGGCCGGTCATGGCCGCAAGGACGGCCCGGACCAATGGGGCGCATCGGCGACGGCCGTGGTGATTGATCCGCGTTTCTTCGGCGGGCTGGATGCCTTCACCGACGAGAGTTCGTTCCTGAGCAAGCTGATCCTGGCCAGCCGCCCGGTGGACCCCGAGCGCCCGGTGCGTTTGCCGGGTCAGGCCGGGTTGAAGCTGCGTGAGCAAGCCCTGCGCGAAGGGGTGAGCCTGTCGCAGAAAGTGATCGACGACCTCAACCAGAGCGCCGCGCAGTTGCAGCTGCCAGCTCTTTCCTGACACCCCGCGGTGTTCTCAGGTTTTTCGCGAGCAGGCTCGCTCCTACATACACAACAAGAGTGCAGAAATGACAAACGATTCGAGAGCACAAGCACCGCTGCCGCTGAGCAACAACGCCGCCGTCTTCAACACCGGCAGCTGGGTCGGGCGTGTCTGGCTGCCCGGCCAGGGACCGGCCGTGGTGCTGGTCAAGGCGGGCGCCGTGCACGATGTCAGCGCCCATGTCGCGACCGTCTCGGCCTTGCTTGAAGTGGCAGACCCGGTGGCGTATCTGCGTGCGTTGCCCTTGGCCGAGGCCTTGATCGAGTTGCCGGCGTTGCTGGACAACAGCGACCCGAGTCGCCGCGACGAAAGCTTGCCATGGCTGCTGGCGCCGATTGACTTGCAGGCAGTCAAGGCTGCTGGCGTGACGTTCGCCGCCAGTCTGCTGGAGCGGGTGGTGGAAGAGCAGGCCAAGGGTGACCCGGCCAAGGCTGACGCGATTCGCGACACCCTGGCCAGCCGCATTGGCGCCGACCTTTCGCAAATCGTCCCGGGCTCGGCCCAGGCTGAAGCCTTGCGCAAAGTGCTGGTGGAGCAGGGCTTGTGGTCGCAGTATCTGGAAGTGGGCATCGGCCCGGATGCCGAAATCTTCACCAAGGCCCAGCCGCTGTCGTCCGTCGGCCATGGCGCAGACATTGGCATTCACCCCAAGTCGAGCTGGAACAACCCGGAACCGGAAGTGGTGCTGGCGGTATCGAGCAACGGCACCATTCAGGGCGCCATGCTCGGCAACGACGTCAACCTGCGTGACTTCGAAGGGCGCAGTGCCCTGTTGCTGGGCAAAGCCAAGGACAACAACGCGTCGACCTCGCTGGGTCCGTTGCTGCGCCTGTTCGACGAAACCTTCAACCTGGATGACGTACGTAACGCGCAAGTGGATTTGCGCGTCGAAGGCCAGGACGGTTTCATCCTTGAGGGCCGCAGCTCCATGAGCCAGATCAGCCGCGACCCGCTCGACCTGGTTCAGCAGACGCTCAACGAAAACCATCAATATCCTGACGGCCTGGTGCTGTTTCTCGGTACCTTGTTCGCCCCCAAGCAGGATCGCGATCAACCGGGCAACGGTTTCACCCACAAATTGGGCGATGTGGTGGTAATCAGCAACCCGCAATTGGGCAGCCTGAGCAACCGCGTGACCACCAGCGACCACGCGCCGCAATGGGACTTCGGCCTGCGCTCGCTGATCGACAGTCTGAGCCGGCGCGGCCTGCTTGAGGCAGCGGTGACGGCGCGCCAACCCTGATTTTTGTCGGCTCCCACGGATGAGTGTGTCACCGGTTGATGGATCGCACCGGTATTGCAACCGCTGAAACAACAATAATAAAGGCCATCAGATGAACTCACTGAAGAAGTATCAAAGCATCACGGTTGTCTTCCTGCTACTGATTGGCATCGTCAATTATCTGGACCGCAGTGCGCTGTCGATTGCCAACACCTCGATCCAGAAGGACATGATGATCAGCCCTTCGCAAATGGGCATTCTGTTGTCGGCTTTCTCCATCGCCTACGCGTTTGCGCAGTTGCCGATGGGCCTGATCATCGACCGCTTGGGCAGCAAGATTGCACTGGGCGCGTCGTTGCTGGCCTGGTCGGTGGCGCAGTCGACGTTCGGCATGGTCAACAGCTTCGCCGGCTTCATGGGCCTGCGCGTGCTGCTGGGGATTGGCGAGGCTCCGATGTTTCCTTCGGCGGCCAAAGCCTTGTCCGAATGGTTCGATGCCAACGAGCGCGGCACACCGACCGGGATCGTCTGGTCGTCGACTTGCCTGGGCCCATGCCTGGCGCCGCCGTTGCTGACGCTGTTCATGGTCAACTTCGGCTGGCGCGGAATGTTCATCATCACCGGCGCCATCGGTATCGTCCTGGCCTTGTGCTGGCTGACCTTCTACAAGAGCAAGGCGCAGTACCTGGCCGAACTCGCGGCTGAAGGCAAACCGTTGCCGACCGAGAAAAAAGCTCAGGTGCAAGCCGTCGATTCGCAGGCACCGAAGGTCTCGTACTTTGCCGGCTGGCTCGACCTGTTCAAACACCGCAGCACCTGGGGCGCGGTACTGGGCTTCATGGGTGTGATCTACATGCTGTGGCTGCACCTGACCTGGTTGCCGGGTTACTTCGAACGCGAGCACGGCATGAACCTGTACAAGACCGCGTGGCTGGTGTCGCTGGCCTATGGTTTCGGCGCGGTGGGCACTATCGTCGCCGGGCGTTTCTGCGACATGTTGGTCCGCCGTGGCATGAGCATCCTCGCCAGCCGCAAGTTCGGCGTGATCACCGGCCTGGTACTGGCCGCGCTGTTCACCTTGCCGCTGTCGTTTGTCACCGGCCTGACCGGTTGCATCATCCTGCTGTGCCTCGCGCTGTTCAGCATCAACATGGCCAGTGCCACTGCATGGATGATCGTCAACACCATCGTCGATAGCCGCCGTGTCGCCTCGTTCGGTTCGATCCAGAACTTCGGCGGCTACATCGCGGGCTCCGTCGCGCCAATCGTCACCGGTTTCAGCATCCAGTACTCGGGCTCGTTCAACACCGCGTTCATGATCAGTGCTGTGGTGGCGCTGTGCTCGGCGCTGGCGTACTACCTGTTGCTCAACGCACCGATCGGCAGTGCCGAGCCTGCTCCTGAGCACATTGTGGGGGTGACTGAGTAAGAGGTCTCGGCCACCAACTCCCGAAGACGAAAAAGCCCTGCATAGTCAGGGCTTTTTCGCATAAAAAAGGTGCTGGTCTGTCACTGCCGGGCAAGATCAGTAGCCGGGGGCTTACTCAACGAGCGGTACCACTGCGCGTAGGGCGTGTTGAGAACTTGTCGCCTGTTGAGGTCTGGGCTGCCATCTTCCCACCAGACAGGGCCTCGCTCTCCTAGCGCGACTTTGGCTTCCTGTATTTGAATCCTGGCCAGTTTTATCTGGTCGGAATCGCCCGTGGCCTTCGCAGCCTTGACCTCACGTCGTGCAGCCATGAGATCGTTTACGAGGCGTTGGCGAACGTCTTCAGTCAGCGATGGATTGGAACAGCGCCACAACTGACCGTTGACGACGAAATAGCGACCATCAGGTGTAGTGGGATTCATGTTGCGATAGAGCATGGACTTTACGCAATGTTCCATCGAGCTGACTGAAAGGCCTTTGGGGCGGTCGATTCTATAGTCGAGCGGAAATTCGGCGACTTCTCGTCAGACGTTGTGAACCTATTCCGAAACCGACTGCTCCACCAAGAAATATCCGGGTGGGCCAATGTGATGAACGCCTTCAAAGACCTGCTGACACCTGCTCAAGAGGTGAGACTGCGTGCCCTTGATGCCTGGCATCGCGCTCTGGAAAACAGACAGTTGCGTATGGACTGTCCTGACGCCTACCACGACGAACTGCTTCGTCAGTCCGACGAGATGGATCGGCTGGGTATCGTTACCTGGACTGAGTGGCGAGATCTGCGAATGGAAGCAGATCAAGCCTATCTGCGTGCAGTCGCCGGAGAGGATTATCACTGAAGCGTTCTCTTGGAATGTTCGGCGTCTTCACCTGTCAATCGAGCAATAACATCGTGAGTTCCGCTCATGTCTATCGCTGAAGATACTGTTGACTACCTGCGCGAAAACGCCTTGTTGCTGACCACTGCCGAGTCCTGCACTGCCGGAAAAATCGTGACGCTATTGTCCGGGATCGAAGGCAGCGGTGAGTTCATCGAGTGCGGTTACGTGGTGTATTCACCGCAGGCCAAGCAACGTGTTTTGCACGTCAATCCGCGCACCATCGAAACCTTCAACCTGACGAGTGTGGAGGTCGCCAGGGAGATGGCGATGGGTGCCCTGCGAGACAGCACCGCCAATGCCGCCATCGCCACAACCGGGATTCTAGGTCCGGAGGATATCGACGGTATTCCCGCAGGCACCATCTGCTTTGCGTGGGCTTTCCAGTCGCGTGGGGAGCGTTGCGTGTTCAGCCATGAGCACCGGTTTTTCGGTACTCGCTGTCAGGTGCAAACGGAAGCAACCGAGTACGCCATGCAATGGCTGCCGCATTTCCATCGCCGCGCGCTCCTTGGCGAGCAAGGTTGAAACGTAATGAACGACGATGCCGAACATCCGGACTTGCACAGTCGTAAATACCCCGTACGCGAGGACATGGCGTACCAGTTGAGGGTCTGGCGCTTTGAGCGCTGCGGGTGGTATCTGCTGGTTTTACTGATGGTATTGGGTTTGATGGGCCTGTTTTCTCGCGGAGTCCTGAGCTCCAGAGATGTTCGCAGCGAGGACGGCAGGGTCAGAGTGGAATACGAGATGTTCCACCGCAACGGCTCGACCAACTCCATGAAAATCAGTGTCAGCGGCTCCCCGGAATCCACTGTCGAGCTGGAACTGGCCGGGGAGATCCTGGAGGGTTTCAGCATCGAGACGCTTCAGCCTGAGCCGGCGCGCACCCGCAGTTCTGCTCAAGGCATTCGGTTATGGGTACAGACCGATACCCAAGGACAGGCGGATTTATTCCTCACTCTGCGAGGGGATGGCCTTGGGTTGTTCCACAGCCGCATCGTTTTGCCCGGCACCAGTGACGTGAAACTCGATCAGTTCATTTTCCCCTAGGTGACCTATGGATTCAGTATTGCGTGCGGCAGCGATGTATATGGCGCTCATGGTGCTGTTCAAGATTGCCGGCCGACGTTCATTGGCCGAGCTGACGACCTTTGACTTTGTCTTGTTGATGATGATTGGCGAGGCAACCCAGCAAGCGTTGCTTGGGGATGATTTTTCGCTGACCAATTCGATGCTGGTGATTGTGACTTTGATCGCCATCGACGTCGGGCTCTCGTTGCTCAAGCAGCGTTCGGGATGGTTATCACGGCTGATTGACGGTGAACCCACGATTATCGTGGAAAACGGCAAGCTCCTGCATCGGCGCCTGCGTCACGCTCGCCTGGTGGAAGCCGACGTCATGGAGGCCGCGCGCTCCAGCCAGGGAATCGAGAAGCTGGAAGAGATCAAGTTCGCGATCATTGAGCGTAACGGCAAGATCTCCATCATTGCGCGAGAAAACTGATCGACAACGGCAACAACCATTGATCAGTTGCCATCAATGGAAAAGGAACCGTTGTTCGCAGGTCATTGCCCTTATTCAAAAGCGATCTCTACGTTAACCGAGGAGTGACGACATGCGAGCAATGACTTACCACGGCGCCCACAAGGTCAGGATTGAAACCGTTCCGGATCCGATCATCGAGCAACCCGACGACATTATTTTGCGTGTCACGGCCACTGCAATTTGCGGTTCCGATCTGCACCTGTATCGCGGCAAGATTCCCACCGTCGAACACGGCGACATTTTCGGCCATGAATTCATGGGCATCGTCGAAGACACCGGGCGTTCGGTGACCCAGGTGCAACGCGGGGATCGCGTCGTCATTCCTTTTGTCATTGCTTGTGGTGACTGTTTCTTTTGCCAGCAGCAACTGTACGCCGCCTGCGAAACCACCAACGACGGACGCGGTGCCAATCTGAACAAGAAATCCATCCCGCCGGGTGCCGCATTATTTGGCTACAGCCGGTTGTATGGAGGCATTCCCGGGGGGCAGGCCGAACTGGTCCGGGTGCCGAAAGCCAACACCGGGCCGTTCAAGGTGCCTGGCACGCTGGCAGACGAAAAGGTGCTTTTTCTATCCGACATTCTGCCTACCGCCTGGCAGGCGGTGATCAATGCGCAGATCGGCAAAGGGTCGAGTCTGGCGATTTTCGGCGCCGGGCCGGTTGGGTTGTTGAGCGCAGCGTGCGCGCGAATGCTCGGCGCCGAACAGATCTTCATGATTGATCACCATGAATACCGACTCGCCTATGCCAGGAAAACCTACGGAGTCATCCCGATCAACTTCGATGACGATGATGATCCGGCTGACTCCTTGATTCGGCAGACACCGGGTATGCGCGGCGTGGACGCGGTGATCGATGCGGTGGGCTTCGAAGCCAAGGGCAGCACGACCGAAACCGTGCTGGCGACGCTGAAACTAGAAGGCAGTAGCGGTAAAGCGTTGCGCCAATGCATTGCCGCTGTAAGGCGCGGTGGCGTGGTGAGTGTGCCGGGGGTCTACGCGGGATTCATCCATGGCTTTCTGTTCGGAGATGCGTTCGATAAAGGGCTGACATTCAAGATGGGCCAGACGCACGTGCAACGGTATCTGCCCGAACTGCTTGAGCATATTGAACTGGGTCATCTGCGTCCTGAGGAAATCATCACTCACAGAATGTCCCTGGAGAACGTCGCCCAAGGCTATGAAATATTCGACAAACGCCAGGAGGACTGCCGCAAGGTCATACTGATTCCCGGCGCGCCAGTGGAACCGTTGACTGAGTCAATTGAACCGGGTGTGGTGTTCGCCGATCGCGGGGTTCCCAGTTTGTAGGCTGATCATCCACCACTGACTTTCCAGTGTTTGACATCGTCGGCGAAGACCATCTGCTTCATCTCGTGGGCAATGCCGTAGGCCAGGGACTCGTGCGCGGCGATCACTTTTTCCTCGGCTGACAGGCAGTGGAAAATATCGAGTTTGGTCGCCGCATCAGCGGTTTCCAGCGAGTAAATCTGGACATAGCGTGCGAGGTCGTTGTCGAGGCTCGACAGGTATTCGCGCAGGCGTTGGTGGTCAACGGATTTCTGGCTGAAATACCAGTTCATCGGGTGAATCAGGAAGCGCGAATGCGGTGAAGTGATGCGGCGTCCCGCAGCCAGAAACATGATGATGCCCATCGACTCGATGTTTCCGGCGTTGATCGCACACAGTGGCACAGGCAACGACTTCAGAAAGGTGTAGAGGGTAAAGCCGAAGTTTGTGCTGCCGCCGGACGTAGACAGGTTCAGCAGCAACGACGTGGCGCCTTGATCGATCGCTTCAAGACAACAATCCCTGAAGCGTTCGGTCGTTGCCTGGTCGATCTGACAGTGAAAGTGCACGATATGCTCGGTCATCGATTGATCTCCGAATTTCGGCGTTTGTAAACCTTCTTTTGAGCTAATGAGTCTAGTAAATATTCACCGTTTTCAGCGAAAAAAACGGCTTGAATCACGCACTCCGACGAACCGCACCGCCAGTCTAAAGCCTTTGTTTTCAATGGAACTAACGATGCGAATCCGCTCGTCGCAAGCTTGATGTTTTTTCCAAACTTTCGATTTTCTGCATCCTCCGAATTACACGGGCGAACGCTCGTACTAACGATGTAAGAGGTGAATGAAAATGGCCAATACAGGAAATAACAATCCCGGCAATTTTTCCAATGACCGAGACAAGGCTTCTGAAGCTGGCAAGAAAGGCGGCCAGGCTTCAGGCGGACAACAATCGCGCGATGCCGATCGTATGTCAGGAGGTGGGCAAGGCAATCGCGGAGGCGAATTTGCTGACGATAAGGAAAACATGAACAAACCTGGGCAAAAAGGTGGTCAGGCATCGGGTGGGCGGCAATCAACCGACGCTGATCAATCCACTGGCGGTGGCCAGGGAACCGGGCGCGGCGGCAATTTTGCCGATGACCGCGACAAGGCTTCTGAAGCGGGGCGTAAGGGAGGCGAACACAGCGACGGAGGAGGCCGTAAATCCTGATGCGGTGTGAGTCTGGTCAAGCCCCGATTTATCTCGGGGCTTGATTGAAATAGGCACAAACTCGATTCGAAGATATTTGCAAAAGCCTGCCTCATGTCGCGTGGCTTGAACATCCGGGCGTTTACGATGTTCTACCGTGACACTGCTCAACACGAGTGACCTTTATGGAAGCTGTCGAGTCGGCGCTTCTGGCTGCGCGTGCCCAGTTCGCGATCACCATCAGTTTTCATATCGTGCTGGCAGCACTCACCATCGGTCTGGCCAATTTTCTCATGGTGCTCGAAGGCCTGTGGCTGTTGCGTGGAAGAAAGATCTACCTGGATGTCTATCGCTACTGGTTGAAAATATTTGCCCTTACCGTAGCGGTGGGCACGGCCTCGGGGCTGATTCTGGAATATCAGTTCGGGCTCAACTGGTCGCGGCTTTCGACCCAGGCCGGAGATATCCTTGGCCCGTTGATGTTCTATGAAGTGCTGGCCGCTTTCTTCCTGGAGGCTGGCTTCCTGGGAATCATGCTGTTCGGGTTGAAGAAAGTAGGCCCGCGCGTGCATTTCTTCGCCACCTGCGCCGTCGCAGCCGGGTCGTTGATAAGTGCTTTCTGGATCCTCTCGGCCAATTCCTGGATGCAGACCCCGGCCGGTTTCTCCATCGGCGCCGATGGCCGTTTTATAGCGCAGGATTGGTGGGCGATTATCTTCAATCCATCGTTTCCGTATCGACTGGTGCACATGACATTGGCGGCGATGCTCGGCACCGCCACGCTGGTGGCCGGAGCCAGTGCATGGCAGTTGCTGAAGGAGCCTGAAAACCCGCGAGCTCGCCTCCAGTACTCCATGGCGCTATGGACAATCCTTGTGCTTGCACCGGCGCAAATTGTCGTCGGGCATTTCCACGCTGAGCACAGCCTCGCCGTGCAGCCGCAGAAGGTGGCCGCAATCGAAGGCTCCTGGACACGTCCGCCAGAAGGAGCGGGCGAGCCGATGCGTCTGTTTGCCGTGCCGGATATGGATGAGCGGCGCAATCACTGGGAATTGGCGATCCCTCGAGTCGGCTCGCTGTATCTGCGCTACAACCTGACGGGCACCATCGCTGCGCTGGATGAATTTGCGCCCCAGGATATCCCGCCCGTGCCGATTGTATTTTTCGCTTTTCGATTCATGGTCGGGCTAGGTCTGCTGATGCTGGGGCAGGGCTTGGTCAGTTGGGTGCTGCGTCGCCGGCAACGGCTGTTCGGTGCTCGCTGGATGATGCGAGGTTGCGTGTTGTTGGCTCCCGCCGGTTTTCTGGCCATGCTCAGTGGCTGGGTGGTGACGGAGGTGGGCCGCCAACCGTTCACGGTTTACGGTTTGTTGCGCACGGCCGACAGTCTGTCCTCGATTTCGCATCGGCAGGTGATTGCATCGACGTGGTCGATCCTCGGCTTTTATCTGTTGATCTTCGGCATCGGGCTTTGGGTGCTTTTACGAATCCTGCGCAAACCTGCGCAGGAGGACGAACCTGGCCCGCAACCCACGCTGGCGGATGAGACCGGCGACTCTTGAGGGGGCGAACCCATGTGGGGCAATGACTGGATAACCCTGCTATCCGCCGCAGCCCTGGCGTTCTCAGTGTTGAACTATGTCCTGCTCGACGGCACGGATCTTGGGGTGGGAGTTCTTCTAGGGTTCACCCGTTGTAGCAAACAACGGCGGGCCATGGCGGTGACCATCTTGCCGATCTGGGACGCCAATGAGACCTGGCTGGTGCTGGGCGGCGGTGGTCTGTTGGCGCTTTTTCCAATGGCCTATGCGATCTTGCTTCCGGCGCTGTATCTGCCATTCATTGTGATGTTTCTGGCTTTGATTGTTCGTGCGGTCGCGCTGGAGTTTCGCGACTATGTGCCTGATCAAACCATCAAGCGTTGTGTTGACGGCTTGCTGATGTGTGCTTCGTTACTCGTCGGCGGAACACAGGGAATTGTCCTCGGTACGCTGGTTCAAGGGCTGCCGAATAACGGCGCGCAATACACCGGGGACGGGCGAGAGTGGATGGGACCGTTTCCACTGTTTTGTGGTGCAGTGCTGGTGGTGGGTTACACATGGCTGGGGGCGTGCTGGCTCTATTGGCGCACTGAGGATGAACTCCAGCAGCGCTCAAAGCGCCAGGCAAAAAGCCTGGCCGTCGTGACCATCGCGCTGCTGGCGGTGTTGGTCGTCTGGACGGCGAAACTGGATGTTCGGTATGCGCAGCGGCTGTCCGACACGTTTGTCTGGATGCCTGGCGCCGCGTTGTTTTTCATCCTGACGGTCGGCTTCATCCTGGGCTGCTGGAGCCGGCGGGATTATCTGCCGTTGTTTGCCGCGCTGGGCATCTTTGTCCTGGCCTTCGCCATGATGATTGCAGCGCTTTTTCCACTGATTGTCCCGCCTAACCTGACCCTGCAAGCCGCTGCCTCCAGTCCCGTCAGTCAGGTATTCATGTTGGTTGGATTTGCCGTATTGATACCGGTGACGCTCATCTACAACACCTATGGATTCAGGGTTTTCAGTGGCAAGGTTCATCCCGTTCGGGACTGAAGGTTGAACGCTGGCCGATCCGGCAGAGGTCGGTTTCAGGCGTTTTTGTTCGAACTTCAAAGTTGGCCTGACTGTCCAGACCTTTACACCTCCCGCTGGCATGTCCCGTCGGGAACGTTTATGGATCGGTTACAGGCGAACAACGACATGACGATGACAGTGGGGGATTTTCTGGTCGAGCGGCTCAGCCAATGGGGCGTGACGAGGATTTTTGGTTATCCGGGGGATGGCATAAACGGGGTGTTCGGCGCCCTGAGCCGAGCGCAGGGGAAAATCGAATTCATCCAGGCCCGGCACGAAGAAATGGCCGCGTTCATGGCGTCGGCGCACGCCAAGTTCACCGGCGAGCTTGGCGTGTGCATCGCCACTTCCGGCCCTGGCGCTTCTCACCTGATCACCGGGCTCTACGATGCGCGGATGGATCACATGCCTGTCTTGGCGATTGTCGGCCAGCAGGCTCGCGCAGCGCTCGGCGGTCACTACCAGCAAGAGCTTGATCTGCTGTCGATGTTCAAGGATGTCGCCGGTGCTTTCGTGCAACAAGCTTCGGTGCCCGCGCAAGTCCGACACCTGGTTGACCGCGCGGTGCGCACCTCGCTTGGCGAGCGTCGCGTCACCGCGATTATCCTGCCCAATGACCTGCAGGACGCCGAGTATGAAGCGCCGGGCAGGGCGCATGGCACGGTGCATTCCGGGGTCGGTTACAGCAAGCCGAAAGTGCTGCCTTATGAAGCGGATTTGCAACGGGCAGCCGAAGTACTCAATGCAGGGGAGAAGGTTGCAATACTGGTCGGCGCCGGTGCCTTGCAGGCAACCGATCAAGTAATCGCGGTAGCGGAAATACTCGGAGCCGGCGTGGCCAAGGCCTTGCTCGGCAAAGCGGCGCTGCCTGACGAACTGCCTTGGGTCACCGGCAGCATCGGGTTGCTCGGCACCGAGCCCAGCTACAAGCTGATGACCGAATGCGACACCTTGCTGATGATCGGTTCCGGATTTCCCTATTCGGAGTTCTTGCCAAAAGAAGGGCAGGCACGCGGGGTGCAGATCGATTTGCAGCCCGACATGCTCAGCTTGCGTTATCCGATGGAAGTGAATCTGGTGGGCGATGCCGGCGAGACGCTCGCGGCGTTACTGCCCTTGCTGGAACACAAGACGTCTCGCAAGTGGCGGAAAAAGGTCGAAGGCTGGCGCAGCAGTTGGGAGAAAACCCTGGAAAAACGCGCGATGGTAAAAGCCTCGCCGATCAATCCCCAGCGGGTGGTTTTCGAGCTTTCACCACGACTTCCGGAGCTGGCGATCATCACCAGCGATTCGGGCTCATGTGCCAATTGGTACGCCCGTGACCTGAAGATCCGTCGCGGCATGAAATGCTCGCTATCGGGTGGGCTGGCCTCGATGGGCGCCGCCGTGCCTTATGCGATTGCCGCTAAGTTTGCCTTCCCGCAACGCGCAGTGATTGCCTTGGTCGGCGATGGTGCGATGCAAATGAGCAATATGGCCGAGCTCATCACCGTGGCCAAATACTGGCGGCAATGGGAAAGCCCCAAATGGATCTGCGCCGTGTTCAATAACGAAGACCTCAATCAGGTGACGTGGGAGCAGCGGGTCATGGAAGGCGATCCAAAGTTTGAAGCCTCGCAAAACATTCCCGACGTCCCGTATCACCTTTTCGCCATTTCCATCGGCTTGAAGGGCATTTTTGTCGAGCGCGAAGAAGACGTTGCGGGTGCCTGGGAACAGGCGTTGGCGTCCGACGTACCCGTGTTGATCGAGTTCAAGACCGATCCGAATGTGCCGCCGCTCCCCCCGCACATCAAGCTTGAGCAAGCGAAAAAGTTCGCCACGACGTTGCTCAGGGGCGATCCGGATGAGGCCGGTGTGATTGTGCAAACCGCCAAGCAGGTATTGGGAGCCGTGTTGCCGCGCAAAAAATAGCGAGGGTCATCCTTTGAGTGATCTGCCGATCTACATTGGCTGCGCAGGCTGGAGTGTGGGGCGCGAACAGGCGGCGGCGTTTCCGGTTGAAGGCACGCATCTGCAACGCTATGGCTCGACATTGAATTGCGTAGAAATCAACAGCTCGTTTTATCGACCGCACCGTCATCAGACTTACGCCCGCTGGGCCGAGTCGGTGCCGCAAATGTTTCGGTTTTGCGTAAAAGTACCCAAGCACATCACCCACGAACTGCGTTTAGTGAACTGTGAACAGCCGCTGGACGAATTCCTCGGTCAATGCTGCGGATTGGGTGAGCGTTTGGGTGGCTTGCTGGTACAGCTACCACCGTCGCTGGTATTTGACGAATCGGTTGCAGAAAGCTTCTTCAGGGTGCTGAAGGCGCAATATTCCGGGGCGGTCATTCTGGAGCCCCGGCACGAATCCTGGGTGGGTGCCGCCCCTTTGCTGATGGAGTATCGGATTACCCAGGCGGCAGTCGATCCGTCACGCATCAGCACCGACTCATTACCGGCCGGAGCACCTGAAGTGCAGTATTGGCGACTGCATGGTTCGCCGCGCATTTACTACAGCGCCTATGACCAACCCTATTTGCAGAACCTTGCGAATCAACTGCGGCTTGTAGCTGCCGAGGGCGTGACCGTCTGGTGCATTTTCGACAATACGGCGAGCGGTGCAGCGCTGCGCAATGCGTTGGAACTGTCGACGTGTCACCTACCTCTGAACATCAAGAACACCCCATAGCAAGTTCAGAACCGGAGAATGGGCCATGAGCAGCTCCGCCATCTTTGAAAATCTGCTGGACACGTTTGCCTCTCGGCCCGCGACTCCCGCGCCGGACAGTGCGCTACAACAGATGATGCAGGAACTCATCGACTGCGGATCAACAGTCCTGCCTATGCCTGGACAAGGTCAAACACTGGAACGATGGGGGATGTTGGCCGCTGTCTCCGCGAGCGATCTGGCCTTGGTCAAACTGTTCGAAGGCCATACCGATGCGCTGGCGATCATGACGGAGCTTGAGCCCGACGCACCCATCGCCGCCGGCGCCTGGGGCACTTGGGCTGCCGAACCGCATTTTGCCCGGGTCAACATCGTTGATCGCCAGGCAGATCAGGTGTACTTGCAGGGGCGCAAAGCCTGGTGTTCCGGTGCGCCCATGCTTGATCGGGCCCTGTTGACCGCGTGGGATGAGCAACATCGACCACAACTGGTCGCGGTGGATTTGCGTCAGTCGGGCATCAGCACTGTGGGTGAAAGTTGGCAGGCAGTTGGCATGGGCAGTACGGCCAGCGTTGATGTCGAGTTCGAAGGTGCGTTGGGTCGATGTGTCGGGTTGCCGGGTCAGTATGTGGGTCGACCCGGTTTTTGGCAGGGCGGCGGGGGCATCGCTGCCTGTTGGTACGGCGCGGCCTGTGCGCTTGCCGGTTATCTTCGGGAACACTGTCGTCAGCCCCATCACGATGCGCATGCCGCCGCTCACCTTGGCGCTGTCGATGCAGCGTTGTGCGCGGCCTCGGCGTCCTTGAGAGAAACCGCAACGTGGATCGATGCCAACCCTCGACGGTCGGCTGAGATACCTGTGCGGCGATTACGTGCCCAAGTGGAAACAACGGTCAACGGCGTGCTTGAGCATGTGGGGCGCGCTCTCGGTGCCACGCCATTTTGTCGTAACGCTCACTTCGCCAGGCTCGCCGCCGATCTGCCGGTGTTCATCCGGCAAAGTCACGCGGAGAAAGATCTTGCGGCGCTCGGTGAACTGATCGCTGCTCATGGCGTTGATGGGTGGATATTGTGAAGTGCGCTGAAGCGGAAAATCTCATCCGTGGCGCGGGTACGACGCTGGCTGAATGGCAGGCCAGCCACTCGCTGGCGTGTGTGCCGACCATAATCCACCAGCAACTGATCCCCACGGGCCATCGCCTGATTGTGATCGCACCTCACCCTGACGATGAAGTCCTTGGCTGCGCAGGCATCCTGGCCGGAATGAGGGGCCGGGAGGCCGATGTGGTGATGCTTGCGGTCACCGATGGCGAAGCCAGTCATCCATGTTCGCAGGAGCGGACACCGTCACGGCTTCGTCAACAGCGTCCGCTGGAAAGCTTGCGCGCCGTCGACTGCTTGGGGCTCGATGCCAATGCCTTGGACTGGCAACGATTGGGTTTCCCGGATAGCGCTGTAGCCGGGCAGGAAGACCAGTTGGTCGAGCAACTATTGGAAGTCATACGCCCGGGAGATCGGCTGATATCGACCTGGCGACTCGATGGACATTGCGATCACGAAGCGACCGGCAGGGCAGCGGCCTTTGCGGCGTCACAGCGCAAAGCCTGTTTGATCGAAGTGCCGATCTGGGCATGGCATTGGGCGCGACCCAATGATCCAAGAATTCCCTGGGCGCGCGCACGCAAGTTAATGCTTGATGCGCCGGTATTAGCGAAAAAGCGCCGCGCTATCAACGCCCATGTCTCTCAGGTCACTACAGATGGCCAAACCCCGGCAGTGCTTGATCAACAAACTATCGAACGACTCTTGCAGCCCTTTGAACTGGTGTTTCTATGAGCATGTCGCCTGACTACTTCCAACAACTGTTCAACGCCAGTGACGACCCTTGGTCTTTCCGTACGCGCTGGTATGAGAAACGCAAACGTGACCTGATGTTGGCCATGCTGCCACGCCAGCGTTATCAGCGTGTTTTCGAACCCGCCTGCGCCAACGGTGAGCTGAGTGCGATGCTGGCCGAGCGCTGTGAGTCGCTGCTGTGTCAGGACCTCAATGACAAGGCCGTGACGCTTTCACAACATCGATTGCGTCAACTCCCCCACGTTCGCGTCGAGCAGGCGAGCATTCCAGAAGACTGGCCCCACGGCCTGTTTGATCTGATCGTATTGAGCGAAGTTGGGTACTTTCTGGATGCCAAGGCGTGGCACCAGGTGATCGAAAAAACATTACTCAGCCTGAGCCCGGAGGGTGGCGTTCTGGCCTGTCATTGGTTGCACCCGATTGACGGGTGTTCACAGGACGGCCGCGACGTTCATTCGGCACTTGCGGAGCGCCTGCACCTGCATCGTCTGGTTCGTCATGAAGAAGCAGATTTTGTCCTGGAATACTGGAGCCGCTCGCCGCATTCGATTGACCTTGCCGAGACCTTCGACTAGTTACAGCGCCAACGACTTCAGGTAATCGCCAAACCCTTCCCGGCAGCGGCAGTTCTTGCGCGCGCTGGTCGTCACCCGATTGCTCGCTGTCCACATGATGCTTGCGCCGCTACGCTCCAGATCGGCCACCAGTTGCACGTCTTCGTGAGCAGGCAGGGACTGAAAGCCTCCAGCCTTGCGATAAGCCGCTGAGGAGACGCCAAGATTTGCGCCATGGATATGCCGGTGTCCGTCAACGGTGTGGTAACTGGCGTGGTAGCGCTCACGCACTCTCTGTGGATGTTCAGACCAGTCGCTGACTTCAACCAGACCGCAAACAGCATCCACGTTGAACCTGATTTGGTCGGCCAGCCACGCATCCGGTACGACGGTGTCGGCATCGGTGAACGCCAGCCAGCGAGCGTCCGCTCCCAACAGGTGCTCGGCTCCGTGCGCCCGGGCTTTTCCGACGTTACGATGCGTGCAGGTCAACGTCATCACGCCGTAGGATTGGGCGATGTGCAACGAAGTGTCCGTGCAGTCGTCGAGAACGATCAGGATTTTTACCTCTTCATTGCCCAGGTCCTGGTGAAAAGCCGCCTCCAGCAGTGACTCGATGCATCTGTTCAACAGCCGCTCTTCATTGTGCACCGGGACAATGACTCCGATCATTTGACGATCTCCATGCTGCCTGCACTTATTACCTGGCTATCCGATGTCGACCGGCGCGCATGACGATTGGTTGCAATGAATGTGGAGGTGGGAATGATGTTTTCTCGGGCGTAGGCGCCGGATATTTGAATCTGTGAAGTTGATCAAAAAGCGATTGGATTTAGTGCGATTTGTTCATACGGGTGATGGCAAACTCAACCATAAGTAAATAAGGTCGAACTAGGGCAAGCGGCGAGGAGTACTGCAACCCGGTAAAAGACAAAATAATGGCAACAAAAAACAGTCGTACTCTCTCTATTAAGTCGGTGATCCATCATGATCAAGATCATGGCCTGCTTTCTAATAGGAGCTTTAACTGCAGGATGCAATGGCTTCGTTAAGCCCGACTTATCGGGACCTGTTAATGATTCATACTTCCTGGTCTATTCAGGCTTTCCTCTGCCTTATGTATACATGGCCTCTGCCGTGCAATGGAACGATGACTACGCCGTCACCATTCGCCATATGCCGTTCATTCCCAACGTCAAATACAGTTGCAGCACAGGCTGCGACCTGGTCTTCATCCAGCACAAGGCCAACGGCCGCTACCCCTCCTGGCGCGCACCGCGTGCGGGCGAAAGCATAACGGCCGTGGGGGTTAGTCCTTACTTGGTGACCACGACCGGGAAAGGCAAGGTTTATCAAACGCCGTTCGTCAACGCCGATGAACACAGCGGTGAGCTCTATGCCATCCATGATGCCCCGCTGATCAAGGGCATGTCGGGCGGGCCGGTCATTACCAGTGACGGCAGTGTCGTCGGCATCAATATCGGTTTCCACTCAACCACGCTGAACGATGTGAGCAACCACTCCGGCATAAATAAGGCTGAGAGGATCAGCATCTTCATTCCTTACTCCATCATTCAGCGCGAGTGGGGGATGTTGCAGGCAAAGCTTGGGGATTCGCGGGGCACGAAGTATGTGGCGAAGTAGTGTTCTGCGATCTGTCGGTTCGGTAGCGCCATGATCGCGGCCGTCACAACGCGTGCGCCAGATCAATAAGCGCGCGTAATCGCGCCGGCACGAAGCGATGTCCCGAGTAATAAAGCCTCAAACCGCCAAACGACGGGCACCACGGCATCAGCACCGGCACCAGGGCGCCGCTGGCCAGTTCTTCCTGGATGAACCACTCGGAAATGAACCCGATGCCAAGGCCCAGCAGTACAGCCTGTTTGATGGCCAGCATCTCGTTGAAGGTGAAGCGCGCCGGCAGATCCATCTGCAACTTCTCACCGTCTCGCTCCAGTTCCCACTGGTACAGGCCACCGTGGGCCATGCGCATGCCGATGCTCTGGTGAGTGAGGAGGTCTCGCGGGTGTTCGGGGATGCCATGGCGTTCGAGATACTCCGGCGTTGCCACCACAAGCATCCGGATGTCATCTGACAGTCTCACGGCAATCATGTCTTGCGGCACGGACTCTGCCAGGCGAATTCCGGCATCGAAGCCTGCGGCGACGATGTCGACCATGTTTGATTCGCTGACGATGTCGATGCGCACCTTGGGATAGCGCTCGGCGTACTGCTTGAACAGCGGTTCCAGCAGCAAGTAGGCCGCGCCATGCGGTGCATTGATGCGCAGGGTGCCGCTGGGTTCGTCGAGGCCGACGCTGGCCTCTTCGCCGGCACTGTTGATCTGCGCCAACGCAGGGGCGATGCGCTCCACATAGCGTTGCCCGATGTCGGTGAGGGCTACGCTGCGCGTGGAGCGATTGAACAGGCGCACCTTCAGGCGCGCTTCCAGCCCGGCCACCGCGCTGCTCACAGCGGTAGTGGACATGCCCAATTCCTGTGCCGCGCCGCGAAAACTGTTGCGGCGCGCAACGGCCAGCACCACTTCCAGCTCGGTCATTCCTGTTCTGTGCATGGATTGTCCTGAAAATAAGGATGCGTCATGCGCAAAAGGATAGCTTATCGGAACAATCAGCCCCCCATAGACTTCGCTGCATACAGGCTCGATTCAGGCCAGTCGTTTTCAACGAGGAGGCGCCATGCAGCGCATTGATCACATCTACATCAACGGCGAATTTGTCATCCCGCACGGTCAGGAATGGTTCGACCTCCACAACCCGAGCACCGAAGCCGTCATCGGTCAGGTTCGGCTGGGCGATGCACTGGATGCACAGCGTGCCATCGCAGCCGCCAAGGCTGCGTTCCCGGCCTGGTCTCGTACCCGTCGGGAGGAGCGTATCGCGGCACTGCAACGGATGCACCGGGCCGTGGCGGCTAAGGAGGAGGAACTGCTGGAAGCCATTCTCGTGGAATACGGCGCGCCTTCGGTTCGCGGACGCTGGATGGCGGCTTACCCGGCGGATGTGATTGCGCAAGCGATCGATGCATTACAGGCGTTCGATTTTGAGGAACAGGTCGGCATGGCCAGGGTCATTCTCACGCCCGTGGGCGTGACTGGTCTGATCACGCCCTGGAACAGCAATGCGGGCTTCATCTGCAACAAGCTGGCCACCGCGCTGGCGGCAGGTTGCACCGCCGTCATCAAGCCCAGCGAGATGAGCGCGTTGCAGACGCAGATCGTGGTCAGTGCATTGCACGAAGCGGGGCTGCCGCCGGGTGTATTCAATGTCGTCAACGGACGGGGCGATGTGGTTGGCGAGGAAATCGCCCGCCATCCCGATGTTGCCAAGATCTCATTCACAGGGTCGTCCGCAGTCGGGCAGCATCTGGTCAAGGCCGGTGCAGACACCATGAAGCGCGTAACGCTCGAACTGGGCGGCAAGTCGCCCACTGTGGTGCTGGACGATGCGGATTTCCAGGCGGTCATGCCCTTGGTCCTGCAAGCCGGATTCCTCAACAGCGGCCAGGCTTGCGTCGCGGGCACTCGCATCCTTGTACCGCGCAGGCGGCTGGCAGAGTTCGAGCGGATTGCGAAGGAGGGCGTCTCACAGTTTCAATCGGGCGATCCGCGCAACGCCAACACCGACATCGGCCCGATGGTGAGCCAGAAACAATGGGAGCGGGTGCAGCGCTACATCCGCATCGGCCAGGAAGAAGGCGCGAGGTTGCTGGCGGGTGGCGAAGGTCGTCCGGAAGGCTTGCATGCCGGCTGGTTCGTCAAGCCCACGATCTTCACCGATGCCAACAACCGGATGCGCATCGCGCGGGAGGAAATCTTCGGCCCCGTGCTGACCATCATCCCCTACGAGGATGACGCTGATGCGATCAGCATTGCCAACGATACGGACTATGGGCTGAGCGCCCTGGTGCTGGGGAAAAGTCCCGAACGCTGTGTGGATGTCGCACGGCAGATCGATTCGGGACGAGTGCTCATCAACACGTTGGCCCACGAACCGCGTGCTCCCTTCGGTGGCTTCAAGCATTCAGGCCTTGGACGCGAAATGGGCAAATGGGGGATGAGCGCGTATCTGGAGCCGAAAACATTGATCACGAATGATCTGTTGAAATGACCGTGTGGGATTAGAAAGCAGATCGACCGCAGGAAACGGTTGATCTGCGCCCATGGAAGTTGTCGTTTTGGCTACCGTGGCTTGATCGCGGCAGAAACCAACCCACGGCCTTGCAAGTTGTCGAGCAGGGCGAGATAACCCATTTGCCAGGCCGGAGCGCGATCGCTTGTTGTCACCCGGTTGACCAGCGTGCCGAACTTGGCGCTGCTGATGGCTACCATGTCACCCTTTTTATGGGTAAAGCCTCCGCCGGGCAGATCGCGATCTTGCTTGGGCGCAAACAGGGTGCCGAGAAACAGCACAAAACCATCCGGGTACTGATGGTTCTCGTTAAGCGTTTGAGCGACCAGATCCAACGGGTCGCGGCTGATCTGGTTCATGGAGCTGCTGCCATCCATGATGAAACCATCCTCGCCGACGACACGCAGTGCGACTTCTGCTGCGCGTACATCCTCGATGCCGAAGGTTTCATCGAACAGCCGGATAAATGGCCCAAGCGCGGTCGACGCATTGTTGTCTTTGGCTTTGGAAAGCAACAACGCACTGCGCCCTTCGAAATCGCGAAGGTTTACGTCATTACCCAGCGTTGCGCCCTGTACCTTGCCGCGGCTGGAAACAGCCAGTACCACTTCAGGCTCAGGATTGTTCCAGCTGGATTTCGGGTGAATGCCGATGTCTGATCCGTAGCCCACCGCTGACAGCGGCTGAGCTTTGGTGAAGATCTCGGCATCCGGACCAATCCCCACTTCGAGGTACTGCGACCACATGCCTTGGCTTATCAGCACTTCCTTGAGCGCGGCGGCTTGGGAAGAGCCCGGCACGATTTGCCCGAGGTCAGCACCGATGCTCTCTACCAGGGTTGCGCGAATGCTATCGGCCTTGGCCGGGTCGCCCTTGGCCTGCTCTTCGACCACTCGCTCAAGCATGCTGGTGGCGAAGGTAACCCCGGCAGCTTTCACGGCTTGCAAGTCGATCGGAGCCAACAACCACGGCCGTGTTTCGTCGCGCGCGGATACATCACTGTTGATGAGCAGAGCGTCAAGACTGATCACCGGCTCTTTCAACGGCAAGCTGCGCAGGTAAGCAACGGGATCATCAAGCTCAAGCAACGCCGAAACGGTCGCCACTCGGGCACTGATGTCATGAACCTGCCCGTCTTTGAGCAGCACGACGGCGGGTCCTGCACTGGCGCCAGGAATCCAGGCGCGACTGATCCACGTGCCTTGAGCGAGGTCTTGGGCGGGAGCGTTGAGATCCGACAATGACGTTACAGCGGATGTTTGGGACATGGGCGTTAACCTCTGCAAAGAGCGAATCAGTGGGAGTGGCGTGGATCGCCGCTGCGTGCGATGACCCGCAAATGCAAGGTCGCGGGCTCCAGGCAACCGCCGGTGGAGAGCTGGCCGACCTGCTGTCGGTAGAGTTCCTGCCACGGGGTTTGCGAAGCCGGGATGGAGGGTTTGAACGCCGCCTGGCGACGCGCCATTTCGCTTTCATCCACCAGCAGATCGACTCGACGGGCATTGAGGTCGACGCGAAGACGATCGTTGGTCTCCAGCAGTCCTATTCCTCCACCCACGGCGGCTTCCGGGGACATGTTAAGAATCGACGGACTTGCCGATGTACCGCTTTGGCGCCCGTCACCCAGGCAGGGAAGGGAATCGATGCCACGTTTGATCAGTGCTGCGGGTGGTGCCATGTTGACCACTTCGGCGCTACCCGGATAACCCACAGTGCCGCAGCCCCGAATGACCAGAATGCAGCGCTCGTCGATGTCCAGAGCTGGGTCGTTGATGCGGGCCTGATAGTCTTCAGGGCCTTCGAAAACGATGGCCCTGGCCTCGAAACTGTTTTCCGCGCCGTGTTCGGACAGATAGGTTTTACGGAACGCTTCGCCCACCACCGACATCTTCATGATGGCGCTGTCGAAGAAATTTCCGCTTAACACGATGAAGCCGGCTCGCTGAATCAACGGGTCTTCGTAAGCGTGAATCACATCGGTATCGCTGGCGGCCGCGTTGCTGACGATCTCGCCAATGGTCTTGCCGGAGACCGTGGCGCAATCTTCATGCAGCCGTCCGGCGTTCTTCAGTTCATGCATCACGGCAGGCACGCCGCCGGCGCGGTGGAAACCTTCACCGAGGTATTTGCCGGCGGGCATGCAATTGACCAGCAGGGGCACGTCTTCGCCGACGCGTTGCCAGTCTTCCAGGCTGAGGTCGATGCCGGTGTGCCGCGCGATAGCGATGAGGTGCGGCGGGCAATTGGTCGAGGCACCCAGTGCCGACGCCACGGCGATGGCATTCTCAAAGGCTTCGCGGGTCATGATTTGCGAAGGACGAACATCCTGACGGACCATGTCGACGATGCGCTTGCCAGTGGCATAAGCCATCTGGCCGCGTTCACGATAGGCTGCCGGAATGCTCGCGCAGCCTGGCAGCGACATGCCCAGCGCTTCGGCCAGCGCGTTCATCGATAACGCGGTGCCCATGGTGTTGCAATGACCGATCGAAGGCGAGGCCGCGGTGGTCATCTCCATGAAGCCTTCGTAATCGATCTCACCGCTGGCCAGCAGGTTGCGCGCATGCCACAGCACCGTGCCGGAGCCAATCAACTGGCCCTTGTGGTGTCCATCGAGCATTGGCCCGCCCGACAATACGATCGCCGGTAGATCAACCGTCGCCGCCGCCATGAGACAGGCGGGAGTGGTCTTGTCGCAGCCAGTCGTCAGCACCACACCATCGAGCGGGTACCCATGAAGAATCTCGACCAGGCCCAGGTAAGCCAGATTGCGATCCAGTGCCGCAGTGGGACGCCGGGTTTGTTCGGCCATCGGGTGCACGGGGAATTCCATGGGAATGCCCCCGGCATCGCGAATGCCCGCTTTGGTGCGCTGCGAGAGTTCGAGGTGATGGCGGTTGCACGGCGCGAGATCGCTACCGGTTTGGGCGATACCGATGATGGGGCGGCCCGATTGCAACTCCTCGCGCGTCATGCCGTAGTTCATGAAGCGTTCGACGTAGAGCGCGGTCATGTCCGCATGACTTGGATCGTCAAACCATTGTTGACTTCGCAGGGACCGAGGAGTGTTTTCAGGCATGGTTTTATCTCTTGTTAGGGGCGTATCAGCGGTAAATGAACAGTCGAAGGAGGCGAGAAAGCCGGTTTTGAAAAGCATCCCTGGGCGTTCGAATGACTTGATGTTACCGGTAACATTTTTTTTGTAAAGACCCAATGTCGATACTCGAATGGGCACGGTAATCGCGTGCAACGAGCAGAGGTGGGCCTGTCAGTGGCCATGTATAATCTGCGACCATCCGTGTTGGTGGCGTTGATTTCCATGTCCGCCGGTCATTTTCAGGAAAACAGGACGTTCATGAGTTACGAGGATTCAGGCAAGACCACCACGCCGCCGCGAATGGCCGACGTCGCCAAACTGGCCGGTGTTTCGAAGATGACGGTTTCCCGGGTCCTGGCCGGTCGCGACGTGTCAGAGCGCACGCAAAAGCTTGTCCACGAAGCCATTGAAACGCTCGGCTATCTGCCTGATGCCTCTGCGGGAACCCTGGCCACCGGACGTTCGGAATTTATCGTGGCGCTGGTGCCGTCATTGGCGAGCTCGAACTTTGCCGACACCGTGCGTGGCCTGAATGATGCCGTCAGCGAACACGGTTTGTGCCTGTTGTTGGGGGACACGGATTACCACCTGGAGCAAGAGGCATTGCTGGTGCGTACGCTGCTGCGCCACCGGCCGGTCGGGGTGATGTTGACGGGCAGCGCGCATCTGGACGAAACCCGTAAGCTACTGCGCCAGGCGCAAGTGCCGGTTGTCGAGACCTGGGACATTCCAGCCGACCCGATCGAGCAATCGGTCGGGTTCAGTAACGCGGCCGCCGCGGCGGCACTGTACGAACACCTCTATCAGCAAGGTTATCGGCGGATTGGCTACATCGGCGGTGCGTCGGTACTCGACCACCGTGGTCAGCAACGTCAGCAAGGCTACCTTCAGGCTGTCGCGGCGTTGGGGGCAGGGGAGCCCAGGGTGATGGAGTATGGCGAGTCGCCGATCACCATGAGCCATGGCGGAGAGTCCGTGAAGCGGCTGCTGGAAAAGTGGCCGGACACAGACGCGGTGATGTGCGTCAGCGACCTGTCGGCGTTCGGGGCAATCATGGAATGCCATCGACAGGGACGACGGGTGCCCGAGGACATCGCGATCGCCGGGTTCGGTGATTTCGAAGTATCACGCTATTGCACGCCGACGATCACCACCGTCTCGGTTGATCCCTATCGAATCGGCCGGCGCGCCGGTGAATTACTGGTGGCCAGCGCTGCTGCACAGCGCCTTGGGCTGCCACGTCCGCGGGAGTTCGATGTCGTCGAATTCAAAATCCTGGCGCGCGAAAGCACCTGATTTTTTTTAACCGGGCCCGCTTGCTTTGCTCCGAAACTAATTGCTACATTAAAAATGTTACCGGTAACAGAGTCACTTGCAGATTCCTTTTTCCTTGCGGATTGGCTTAGGTCAGCCCAAGGAACTCAAGGTCGCAAGCCAAAACAAAAACAATCGGCATGACGACATGCCTTGAGGTCAACACATGGAATCAGTATCTCAGCGTCCTCTCGAAGGAGAGGGCTCGGCGGAGCTTACCTCCGAGGATCGTACCTACCGCAAAGTCATTCTGCGTATCCTGCCGATCCTGCTGTTCTGCTACATGGCGGCGTACCTGGATCGGGTCAATATCGGTTTTGCCAAGCTGGACATGCTTAACGACCTGCAATTCAGCAACACCGTCTACGCGCTGGGGGCGAGCATTTTCTTCTGGGGCTATTTCCTCTTCGAAGTACCCAGCAACCTGTTCCTCCATCGCTTTGGCGCGCGCCTGTGGATTGCCCGCATCATGATCACCTGGAGCATTGTCTCCATGGCTGTAGCGTTTACCGTACCGCTGGCCAGGTTCTTTCACATCGAATCGGAAACCATGTTTTACGTGCTGCGCTTCCTGCTGGGGATATGCGAAGCCGGGTTCTTCCCAGGGGTGATTCTCTACCTCAACTACTGGTTTCCTACGCACCGGCAAAGCCGGGTCATGGCGGGCTTCCTGATGGCCATGCCGATCAGCCTGACCTTGGGCGGGATTTTGTCAGGGTGGTTGATGGGGGCGATGCAGGGTGTCCACGGTATGGCCGGCTGGCAGTGGATGCTGATAATCGAAGGCATCCCGTCGTTGATCATGGCCGTTATCGTGGTGACTTTGCTGGTCGATAAAATTGACAACGCCAAGTGGCTGACGACGGCAGAAAAGAACATGCTCAAAAACAACCTCGATCGAGAAAACACCACAAAGGCGTCGAGCCTTCGGGATGTGATCTTCAATGGTCGAGTGTGGTTGCTGGTGCTGATTCTGCTGACATTCAATACTGGCTTTTACGGGCTGGCGTTCTGGATGCCGACGATCATCAAGGCCACGGGTATCTCCAATACCCTGCACATCGGTTTACTGACGGCAATCCCGTACTCCACCGCCATCGTCGCCATGACACTCAATGCCTGGCACTCCAACAAAACCGGCGAGCGCCGACTGCATGCGGCTATTCCTGCATTCATCGGTGGTATCGGGCTGATTTGCAGCGCCGTCTTTGCCCATAACCTGCCGGTGTCCATTTTCTTCCTCAGCGTCTCCGCCTCAGGCTTGCTGAGCCTGATGCCAATTTTCTGGACATTGCCGGGCACGGTGTTGTCCGGGGTGGCCGCAGCGGCGGGCATTGGCATGATCAACGCAATCGGCAACCTTTCAGGGTTCACCGGTTCCATGATTACGGCCACCGCTGAGACACTGACGGGCGACATGAACAACGGCACCTATGTGCTGGGCGCTTGCCTGCTCGTTAGCTGTGTGCTGATCCTGCTGATTCCGAAAGCCATGCTTTCCAAAGACATCAAGGGCTGACTGACAGTCGATGGGCTCGACCCTGTTAGATGATCGGGGTCGAGGGCGGAGGAGTACTGGGAGAAGGGTTTTGATTCATCCCACGCATGGGGGAACAGAAACTGCACAAAGCAAAAGGCCCCAATAAATGGGGCCTTTTCGATACGAAGACGGCGGAGGTGATGTCCTCAATGTTGATTCGTTCGGCGACTCAAAGCGAACATCAAGCCACCCACCACAAGTGTCGCACCCACCACGATTGCGAGCGAGGGTCGATGCGCTTTCGCTCGCCACCCACCTTCAACCTGACGTTGAGCGTTCGACGGGACAAACAGATTGCCCGATGTCGAGGTAGCCTGCGGACTGTGTTGCAAACCCAGGCGAGTCAACCATCCAGATAGATACGGAAACCCAGGCAGCAAAAAATGCGCTATCCGTGCCAGGGTTGCAGCTGCGCCGACGGTAGTACTCGGTCTGGGACATAGCGCGCAAGCCACCATGGCCTCGGCGACGAGATGCGGGTCATAAATGGGAGGCGGGGGTTTCAGTGCATGGCCTGTGAAGTTGCCACCGTCACGAAATCCTGGCGTGTCCATGACCGCTGGATAGATGTCGCAGACATGGATTTGCGGATAGTCATACAGTTCACCGCGCAGGGCTTCGCTCAGGCCGCGCAAACCGTATTTGCTGGCGGAATAGGCAGCGGCATACGGCTGTGCGACCCAGCTACCCAGTGACAGGGTATTGATCAGGATTCCTCGTTTTTGTTTCTTGAAATATGGCCATGCTACGTAGGCACCGCGCAGGTAACCCAATAGATCTGTCTGCAACACTTGTTCATGCGCTTCAAGCGGCGTCTCCTCAAAGCTGCCGACCGCACCAACACCTGCATTGTTGATCCAGATGTCGATGCGTCCGTCACCGAAGGCAGCGGCTTGATCTGCCAAAGCGCGCATCTGCTCGCTATTGGTGACATCGGTGCGCACGGCCAATGCTGAAGCGCCGCGTGCCGTGCATTCCTCGACAACTTCATCAAGTGCGGCCTTGTCACGCGCACCCAACACCAGGCGAGCGCCTTTGTCAGCAAATGCATGAGCCGCTGCTCGACCTATGCCACTTGATGCCCCGGTGATCACCACCAGTTTGTTGTTGAGCCGCCGGTAGTCTTGGCGATCGAGTGGAGCAGGGCGGTTATCGACCTCCGATGCCATTAGTTCTTCCCGAGCGTGATATCGCACCTCGTAAAGGTTCAGACGCGCGCCGTCCGCGAGGTTAAGCGTCAGATTTTCAATCGTGCCTGCGACTCGATCCGGGAATACCGGCTCTCCGGCAGGATCGAGCTCGTCGTAAAAAAACGTCTGTCCTTCCAGCCATCCGACCGCCGTCATCAACTCGGGGCCCAGGTAATACTTTCCATCAAGGAAAAAACCTGGAAAGTGTTTCGTGCGCTCCAGGCTTTCGACAGCGTATCGCTCGCCTGGCTTCATACCGGTCGATGGATCGATCATGGCGGCATCCTCAATGTGCACTGGTGTTGCGATAGAGGACGGCGCTGAGCTCAATGTTCCATCGGGATGACTAAAAGGTTATCTGCAAGGACGTCGACGATTGGTACTGCGATAAATCGAACGCTCGAAACTGCAAGCATCTCCAACCTGCATACCCTCAACGTCGAGGGTATGGGTGCATCTGCAGTACTTCTGTATCAAGGATATCGTGATGCGTGAATACACCTTGAACTACCTTTTTAACGGCGAACCCCGTACATACACCTTCGAACTCAAGCAGGTTCAGCTGCCTGTCCATGAGGGAGCAATGCACCTTCTACAGCTACATTTCGGAGATGGAGAAAACAGTCTGATCATGCCCAGTGCCGATGCGACACCCGAGGAGATTTTGGAACAGGCCGAGCGGGTAGGACTGACAAGAATTCAGGTCATGGTTCAGCCAACTGATGCTGGTTTAACGACCACCGGTGAATGACAGACCCCGATAGCCGTTACAAATGGCTCCCCTCGTCGCATCAATCAATAGCTTCTTTGAACTCCCTACCGGGCGCTCTCGTCCTCTGCTATGAGGGGCTCGGGCAATCCGCTGCGAAGTCCCGTGACGCGTTTTCAACCAGAAGGCGAGCGACGATATGGACACTTCAGATAGCAGGGCTGGAACCAGCAACGGTAATCCAGAGAGCGGCAAACCTGAGCCGGGTTTTCAACATTTAAAAGATGACGTCACGGAGGCGCTCGGCGGCGCTAGGCAACAGGCTGACGCTCAGTTCGGGCAGTACCGTGACACGGCTGCCGACCAGATAGAAGCTTTGGCCCAAGGGGCGAAAAGCTTTGTTTCCGAGTTGGAGGATAAAGACACGCTCGGCATGTCCGATTACCTCACCGACATGGCGGAATCCATGAGCGGGCTGGCGGGAAATCTGCGCGGTAAAAGCGCCGAACAGCTTCTGCATGACGGCGCCGAACTGGCTCACAGCAATCCCGCACTGTTCATTGCCGGCAGTATTGCGTTGGGCTTTGGCCTGTCACGCTTTCTCAAGGCAGGCAGTTCTGCGGCCATGACCATGCAGGGTGAACACGACCCGGCGGCGGGCAGGTCAACACCGCCAGCGGGTGGTTTTGGCGCTCAGCGTCCTTATGAAACGTCCGTTCCGTCTCATACCGACCCGGCGCCGGAATTGGCCTCCGGCTTCATACCGGCCTCGCAAAATCCGCACGATCATCCTTCTGACTTCGCTGCGGCAATGCCGCCGGCTTCACCCAACGCCAAAGGAGAACTGTGATGAACAGAGACGATTCAGATCTTCCCGGCACAAGACCGGCCACACCACCTGACGACGCTTCCGTCGTCGGCTTGCTGCGGCAATTATCCCGCGAGGTACCGGCCTTGTTCACCAAGGAACTGGCGTTGGCCAAGGCGGAACTTCAAGCCAGCTTCAATACGCTCAAGGCGGGCATTGCGGCAGTGGCGGGTGGCGCCATTGTACTCTTGGCGGGCTTCATCATCCTGTTGATGTCGGCTGTCTACGGCTTGAGCATGTTCATGGCACCCTGGCTGGCTGCGCTGATCGTTGGTGTGGTGGTGGTGATCATTGGCTTCGCCATGTTGCAATCGGGGAAAAAACAATTCGAGCCGTCCCACTTCAAGCCTGACCGGACACTGGACGCTCTGAATAAAGATCAGGAAGCGCTGCGGAGGAAAGTCACATGAAAAGCGAATTGGAGATCGAAGCGGAAAAAAGCCCCGAACAGATCGAGCGCGAGATCGATGCTCAGCGGGCCAGTATCGGCAACATCGTCGATCGGCTGGAAAGCAAATTCACCCCCGGCCAGATGATTGATCAAGCGTGGGGCATGATGCAGAACAACGGCTCGACATTCCTGAACAACCTGGGCACCAGTGTGCGTAACAACCCCGTACCGGCGGTGCTGACTTCGGTTGGCTTGTTGTGGTTGATAATGAGTCAGAACCGGCCGCCAGTACCACAACCTGGCTATCGAACGGGGCCGGATCAGGTTGGCGAATGGGTCGATGATATCGCCGAGGGCTTTGACAGCGTCCGTGGACAAATGCATCAGACCTCCGACTCGCTGAAAGAGGGCTATCAGTCATTGAAGGACAAGGCCACTCACCTGAGCGACAACGTCGGTGCGGCCACCGAGACCGTGAGCCATGCCATGCATAACGCCGGTGATCGATTGGCGCGAAATAGCCAGGTGCTGGGGCAGCAGTTCAATCACTTGCTCAAGGAACAACCACTGGTGGTTGCCGCGGCGGGCATCGCCCTGGGCGCGCTGATTGGCGCGGCATTGCCTACAACCGCGACCGAGCAGCGTTACATGGGACGTACCAGTGCAGGCTTGGTCGACAAGGTGAAAAAACAGGCCCAGGAAGGCTATGAAACAGTACGCGACACCGTCACCAAAACGACCGACCAGATGGACGTGACAGCCAGGTCAGATTCGCAACAAAACAGCGAAGCGGGTGCGTCGGCGGATCTCTCTCGGGGATTAGGGACTTCCTGATGGTCGCTGCAAATGGGAGGTCTTCATCGGGCCTCCCTATCACTCAGCAATAGCAGTCAGCTTGAGGAGAGACATTTTTCACTTTCATCATTTTGACTACGAGCATCCATCGTCAGGCGTGCTCAAATTCAGGGAGTGTTCAGCAACGAATGCACTCGCGAAGTGAGCTCATTCAGACTAAAGGGTTTGGTTAGTATTCGGGTTGTGCTATCGACAGAAACCAGTCGTGAACCTCCAGCAAAGCCGGTAATGAAAAGCACCTTGAGCTGTGGAAATTTTCCCTTGAGTTCGGCCGCCAGGCTGACCCCATTCATCAATCCTGGTAAACCAACATCGCTCAGCAATAAATCCAGGTGCTCCAGCTTCTGCGCCTCGCTGATTGCGGAAACGCTATCTACCGCTTCAATCACTCGATAGCCGATTTCGGACAAAAGCTCCGACGCCATTTGCCGGATAGCCGCTTCGTCGTCCACCAGTAATATGGTTTCGTTCTTCCCCGATGACTCAAGCTTCTGATTATCAGCCAGGTCTACCTCCTTATCTTCCGGCGGAGAATCGTCTACCGGAAAATATAGAGTCACAGTGGTGCCGACACCAAGACTGCTGTGTACTCTGACTTGGCCACCAGATTGCTGAGTGAAACCATAAATCATTGAAAGGCCCAGACCGGTTCCTTCGCCAATTTTCTTGGTAGTGAAAAAAGGGTCGAATATGCGAGACAGGTCTTGCGGAGAAATTCCAGTGCCTGAGTCTGTTACAGAGATGCTCACATAAGAACCAGGTGGCAGCGCGTTTTCGGCGAGGGTCTCAACGATAACGCATCGATCTACCTGAAGGTCGAGCCTCCCACCACCTGGCATTGCATCTCGTGCATTGATCACAAGATTGAGCAAGGCATTTTCCAATTGGTTAAGGTCGCATCTGATTCGATCGGTTGTTCTGAATGAGCACTCGACAGTGATGCTTGGCCCAACCGAGCGCCGAATCATCTCTTCAAGACCCGCAAGCACCTTCCGGGGATCGAGCAGTTCAGGAGTCAGCGATTGCTGCCGGGAGAACGTTAATAGTCGTTGTGTCAATGCAGCCGCTCGCGATGCGGAGGTCATGGCGATGGAGTTATATCTCGTCAGGTCGTTGTAACGCCCCGCATCGATGCGTCGCTGCATCAGCTCCAGGCTGCCAATGATGCCCGCCAGCAAATTATTAAAGTCATGAGCGATTCCGCCCGTGAGTTGGCCGACCGCCTCCATTTTTTGGCTTTGTCTTAACTTGGATTCCGTTACAGCGCGTTCACGCTGTTCATCTTCGAGCTGTTGGGTGCGTTCTGCTATCCGAACTTCGAGCAGAACGTTCCAGTCACGCAGAGCACTCTCCAGCTGCACCCTGTCGTCTATGTCCTCGATGGTGCCATACCATTGTTCGCAATTCCCCGCGACGTCGAGGCTGCACAGCGCAAGGATTCTGAACCAACGATAATCGCCAGTGTGTTTTCGTAATCGCACTTGCAGATCGAATGGCTGCAGCGTGGCCAGAGATTGATCCCAAAGAGCAGCAATCGACACTTGATCCGCCTCATAGGCAGCATTGGCCCACTGACGCTCTAATGTCTGCTCGAGCGATAGACCGGTGTATTCGTACCAACGCGGATCGATAGAAATAAGGTTACCGCCCTTGTCGGCAGTCCAGGGCCAGAGTGGATTTAGCTCAGCTGCAATGCGGTAATGCCTTTCGCTTTCACGAAGGCGTTTTTCTGTTTCGCGCATAACGTCGAAATTCTTGAAGCGCTTCAAAGCGGCACCAAGCAGGTTGCTATATCCCCGGAGGAAGTCGATATCGCTGTCGGTAAATTGACGAGGGCGTCGACTGTCCACCTCAAATATTCCGAAAGGACGTTCCCCGTTGGCGCCATGTACAAGTACGTTGACGAAGGCTTTCACTCCATTGTTCTTTTGAAAATCGTGATAGCGAAAGCGTGTTTCTGCTGCGATGTCTGTCGAAATGACGGGTGCATTGGTGTTGAGTGAGAAGATTTCCGGACTTCCTTCGCATGCTTGCACACGAACCTTTCCTACCACGTCTGGCGCCCAGCCCACGCCATTTCTCACGAAGAAAGTGACGCCGTCTTCTTCGAGCTGCATGAATTTGGCCAGATTGGTTTCGAGGGCATCCCCGACTAATCGACATGCCTCGTCGAGGATTTGTTCAAGGTCATCTGATGCCAAGGCCAGCTCGCCAAACTTGGCAAGCACCTTACGCTGGCGTAACAACGTGTCCTCGATTTTCATAGGCTCACCAGAGGCGTTTCAATATCCGAGGCTTGGGTTTCAGCTAGGTTCAATCGGCTTGGGGTTGCCTGTCCGCTGTCGACGATTGGTAGGTGAGCGTCCGCTTGATGATGACCGCACCGGACTGGATCCTGACCGGATGCGTGAAGAAACCGATAATTCGGTTACAGCTTGGTCGTACAAAAAAGGCGCTCCGAAGAGCGCCTCGTTGGGCTGTTAATTGAGCTGTTTCAGATCAGACTTTCCCGAGCTATCGATGTTGATGCGCTTGGGTTTGGCTTCCTCTGGAACAACCCGCAGCCGCCATCTGACCGAGCTGATGCCTGCGCGAATTAACGTGGTGATCGTCTGGGGTGTTGCCGGGCCTCGCAACGTCACCGGAGAACAGCAAAGGTTGATTTTATCCGTCTGTCGTCAGCGTCGAAGGTTTTTGAAATTAACTGCAGGGCAATCGCTTCTCAAACATGTGGGCTCGACATCGGTTTGGTCGAGCCCCTTCACCTGAGGAGATTGTCATGTTCCTACATAACAAAAGGCTTCAATACACCGTGCGTGTTGCCCAGCCCAATCCTGGATTGGCCAATCTTTTACTTGAACAGTTTGGAGGCGCACAAGGCGAGCTGGCAGCCGCCTCGCGTTACTTCACCCAAGCACTGGCGGAAGACGATCCTGGCAGAAAGGATCTGTTGATGGATATCGCGACGGAGGAGCTCAGCCACCTGGAGATCGTCGGCTCAATCATCGTCATGTTGAACAAGGGCGCCAAAGGCCAAATGGCCGAAGGTGTCGAAGAAGAAGGGGAGCTTTATCGCGCCATCAACGGTGCGGGTAACGACTCTCACATCACTAGCCTGTTGTACGGCGCCGGCGCCCCTCTGACCAACTCGGCAGGCGTTCCGTGGTCGGCAGCTTATGTCGATACCATTGGCGAGCCCACAGCTGACATGCGCTCAAATATTGCCGCTGAAGCGCGGGCAAAAATCGTCTACGAACGGCTGATGAATGTCACCGACGATCCAGGTGTGAAGGAAGCGCTTGGGTTCCTGATGACGCGCGAGATCGCCCACCAACTGTCGTTCGAAAAAGCGCTGCATGCCATCCAGCCAAATTTCCCGCAGGGCAAGCTACCGGGTATGCCCGAATTCACCAATGTGTACTTCAACATGTCTCAAGGGGAAGGCAGCACGCGTGGTCCTTGGAACCAGGGAGACGATTGGGAATTCGTGGAAGAACCCACGCCGGCAGTCGATGGCGGGGATGGCATGGCCAGCGTGAAATTAAGTGCTGAAGACGATGCGCTGCTGATGGATATGAAAGCCAGAACAATGTCCGATCCGGACAGCAACCCGGTGACCGGTGCCGATCTTGGCGCGGGCGTACAGATCGAACCTGGAGCTTGAAGACTCACCGCGTACCGCTGTGGTACGCGGCGCTCCTTTACTCAGCTTGTCGAGGTGAACTTCATGACCAGCTATTTCAGAACCGAGCGATTCGAAGTGGTTTCGCCAAATCTATTTCTTGCGACGGCATTGTCTTTTGAACGTGAGGCCACGCGTGTCTCCCGAGAGTTACGCACTAACCTCAACAGATCTGTAATCCGTATGGCTAATAGTTAGGAGGGACGTATGTCCGAACCGTCCGCACCGCTTCGGTCACCGGAAAGATCCTGGTTTGTCCAGATTTCTCAGTCGGGATGGATGGGCTGGTTCTTTTGGTGCGTGCTCGCAGGCGTCGTCGTTCTGCTGATCATCAGCGGCTACGGCGCTTTCGTGGGTGCCAGAAGAGATTTTTTGCATCTGGCTTTTTTGGGCGGTCTGGCAGGGTTCGCTGCCACGGCATTGGGGGCAATCGCCGCGATCATCCTGCGCGACATTGCCTCCCGCACTCAAGACATTATGTTGGGCTTCGCCGCTGGCATGATGCTCGCCGCCAGTTCGTTCTCGCTCATTCTTCCAGGAATCGAAGCGGCCCAGCGGATATCGAACAACCAGTTGCTGGCGGCAAGCATTGTTGTGCTCGGCCTGGCGCTGGGTGTGGCGTTGATGATTGGCCTGGATCGCTTCGTGCCGCATGAACACGTGGAAAGCGGAAAGCGCGGCCCCGAGGTTCGACGCATCAATCGCATTTGGCTGTTTGTACTTGCCATCACGCTGCACAACCTGCCGGAAGGCATGGCAATTGGCGTCAGTTTTGCGACCGGTGACATGAAGGTAGGACTGCCATTGACGACCGCGATTGCCATCCAGGACATTCCTGAAGGGCTGGCGATTGCCCTGGCTTTGAGAGTGACCGGCATCTCGACGCACCGTGCAGCACTGATTGCAGTCGGCTCAGGATTGATGGAGCCGTTAGGAGCCATTATCGGTTTGGGTATTTCAAGCAGTTTTGCCTTGGGTTATCCCATTGCGCTCGGCCTCGCGGCAGGCGCGATGATCTTCGTGGTTTCGCACGAAGTCATCCCGGAGACCCATCGTAACGGTCACGAAACGCCGGCGACGCTCGGCCTCATGCTGGGCTTTGGGGTAATGATGTTTCTCGATACGGCGTTGGGATGAACACGCAGGTACCACTGTCGCAAAAAATTTGAACACGTTCCGATGGCCATCGGTCATTTCTTCATGCAGGCCACAAGTGTGGATATGCAAATGATGCGTTCCGCTACGGTGACGCGTACTCAGTGGAGAGGAGTATTTCAAATGGCGAGAAAAACTGTTGAAGACCTGTTTATCCACGAGCTGTCGGACATGTACAGCGCCGAAAAACAGATCACCCGAGCATTGCCTCGTATGGCCAGAGCCGCGACCAACCCGTTGCTCGCTGATGCCTTTACCTCCCATCTGGAGGAAACCCAAGGGCAAATTGAACGCATTGATCAGTTGGTGGAGTTGACCGGTATCAAACTCAAAAGAATGAAGTGCGTGGCCATGGAAGGTTTGGTCGAGGAGTCGAAAGAGTTACTCGAAGAAATAGAGAAGGGCGCCGTACTGGACGCCGGTCTGATTGGCGCGGCGCAGAAGGTTGAGCATTACGAAATCGCCAGCTACGGCACGCTGATCGCAATGGCCAAGCACCTCAAACTGGATGACGCCGTGACGCTTCTGGCCGCTACGCTGGCGGAAGAAAAGGGTGCAGACGAAAAGCTGACGAAGATCGCGGAGCAGGGCGGCAATCAAGCGGCAACGCTGGAGAAATAATCGCAGAAAGATTGCGTGATCTTCTGGACCACCAGCACGGCGGCGGGTTGTTGGCTGCCGTGTTTTTTCAGGCTGCTGCCCCTCATATTTCAGGACTTTATCGTTTTGCCAAGAATATTAACTTCGCAGCCAAGTGACGCCGAGCTGACTGAACACAACGCCAAACTGTTTGGATCGCCTAAAGAGCGCCTCGATTTTTATCGACGGGAAATCCAGTACGAAACCAGCATCCTGGCAAACCGGACGGATGCTTATCTGGCGGCTCAATCCTTCCTGGTCATAGCCTTTGCTTCCTGCATGGCCAACCTGAACCCGGAGTGGGGCAAGCTGTTCACGCTGGTGGTACCACCATTTCTGGCGCTGCTGGGCGTGCTGAGCTCGTTGAACGCATGGCCTGGTATACGTGCGGCGTACGACATCATCGACCACTGGTATTTCAAACAGAGCGAGCTTCTGCGCAGCGAGCCCATCATGGGCATGGCCTACGATGAGTCGCCCCTGTTCTGCGAACGTGAATCTACACATAAAGGCTATCGCAAGGCTTTGCTTTTCTCGGTACGAACACCCTGGATGTTCGCGGCCTTCTGGGTAGTTCTTGGTGGCTGGGCCATCTACATTCAACTCGCGCCCTGAGGTGTGCCCTTCTTCGAGCCTTATACCGCGATACATGAACAACTCACTTGGAATTTGCCGTTCATGGCGATACCTCCGTCCATTCCAACGAGGCGGTTTCACGCCATGCCATGACCAGATCATCCGCCGTTTGTCAGCCTTCCTCTGTTTTTAATGAAACCTTGGCAGCGCCATTTTCTCAACCATCTACGTACTTCACAAAGATGCCGAGGTGAGAAAATGAAAGCTGTCGTGTTTCATGGTGTGGGCGACATCAGATTGGATGATGTCCCCGATCCAACCATTCAGTCGCCCACTGATGCCATCGTCAAACTGACTGCCTCGGCTATCTGCGGGACGGATCTGCACTTCATCCGTGGCAGCGCCCCAGACATGCAGCCCGGCACAATTCTCGGTCATGAGGGTGTTGGTATCATTGAGGCCATTGGCGACGACGTGCGCAATCTGAAGGTCGGCGATCGGGTACTGATTCCTTCCACCATCGCTTGTGGGAATTGCTCCTATTGTCGCGCCGGATATTTTTCGCAGTGTGACGTGGCCAACCCCAATGGCAAAACAGCGGGCACGGCTTTCTTTGGCGGGCCTAAAACCACTGGCCCGTTCAATGGACTGCAGGCAGAAAAAGCGCGCATCCCGTTCGCCAACATCGGTCTGATAAAACTTCCGGAAGAAATCACTGATGACCAGGCAATCGCCATGTCAGATATTTTTCCGACAGCCTGGTTTGGCGCGGAAATGGCTGAGATCAAGGATGGCGACACTGTCGCAGTGTTTGGTTGCGGCCCGGTGGGTCTTTTCGCCATTGTCAGTGCCAAATTGATGGGCGCTGCCAGGGTGTTTGCCATTGATGGTCTGGAGGACAGACTGGCCCGCGCAAAAGAGCTGGGTGCCGAGTGCATCAACTTCGAAACCGAAGACCCGGTAAAAACGATCGCTCGACTGACGGGCGACATTGGTGTTGATCGGGCGATAGACGCCGTCGGTATTGATGCCAATCATGCGCATCATGGCGAAACTCACGAGCAAGCGCAGTGGCAGCCAGGGGATGAACCAGCCCAGGCCCTGCAATGGGCCGTCGAGGCCGTGGCGAAGGCAGGGACGATTTCCATTATTGGGGTGTACCCGGCGGGATTCGACAGCTTCCCGATTGGCGCTGCAATGAACAAGAACGTCCGAATAAATATGGGCAACTGCCATCACCGTAAATACATTCCAAGGCTTATCGAAATGACCCTCGCAGGTCGCGTCGACCCTTCAAAAATTCTCACCCAGACCGAACCGTTAACCGATGCGATCTCTGCTTTCAGATCGTTCGATAAACACGAGACTGGCTGGATTAAGGTCAAGCTCGAACCAACTACAAGCGGTACGTAAAGGAGATTAGCCATGACCAAGCGACAGGAAACCCATCACGGATTTTCCGACGACCCTCAAAAGGTCAAAGAGGCCGGGCGCAAAGGCGAATCCAAGACTAACGTGGCCACCGACAAAGCCGAGAAGGCTCGTATCGGTGGGCAGCATAGCCACGGAGGGACGCGTGGCGAACGATAATGCGTCTGCTCGAACTGCTGACCTGTCTGGGTCAGCAGTTCGACACCCACAAGACATTATCTGAATGCAAAAGCGTCAATGGGCTTCATACATCAATCTGCAATTCCAGATCACCATTGGCCAATTTGCGAGCGTGGACAAGAGTCCCGGTCAAGAGCTCTTTTGACGGCTGGGTAACCGTCACCGTGTGTGCTTTATGCAGATCCTCCGGGAAGGGTGCTTGCACCTGCACTTGGAAGGCACCAGGCGTAATCGGGATGATCACTACCTCGCACTCCACGCTTTTTGCGATGGGGCCAAGAAATGTATCCAGCAGATAATCCAGGCGTATGCGGCAGCTCATGAACAGACTCCGTCTTTCACCCTGACTTTCGAGTGCTCCCGACTGCGTGTACTTTGCAGCTCCGGTGAGGGGAAATGCTCGTTCAGTAAAGCGATATGTTCCAGCGCTTCTCTGAATTGGTTTTTTGCCTTTTCTCGCAGCAGCAAATAAACAAGAAACATTTCATTATCGAAGTCACTGCGGTCCAGGAGGTCGAGTGCTGACCGATTGATGGCATTTGCCTCCTCGAACAGCTTTTTGTTTTGCTCCATTGCTACGCGGCGGCAGGCAATAATCTGGTCGGCTGAATAGTTAGACATGATGGTTTCTACCTTTAAATCATCCCTGTCATTTAGCAGAGCACCCAAATCCTGAAATGGGCGCAGGTTTCAATTCACAAATATTCAGACCGTACGATCGGCAGGGATGATCAAAGAAGTTGCATTTGAAAAATCGATCATTTGCGGCTGCAAAAGGCAAGATAACCACCTTTTTTCAGCGGTCAAACACGACGCACTCATTGTCCTCTGCGCCTTGACTTTCCTAGGCAAAATGCGCACGTCTGACGGCCATCTCACTTCGTAACTCACCAATGAGATCGGCTATGGCCCGGCTTGACGTCAGCTTATCTGTCGTCACACCAGTGACCAACAACTCAACCTGACCGGACGATGGATCGAACACTTCGATCTTCAACGAACCATCCGAATTTGCCGTACAGATACAGGATAACGGGAGAAAGCCGCACTCAATGCTATGGCGTAACTCAAGCATCGATATCATGACTTACGTCCTCAGAGTCAATGTGAAATGGTCCCCCTGAAATGATAGTAGGCAGCCTGAAACTTGCGTGATGCCGGAACAGACAGTCCGATACCGCTCGTCGACATAGGGCTTGAAGAGAAGATTCACACGACAAGCGTGCAGGGGAAGAGGTCTCGGTTTGCACAGCGATTGAGAGGTCAGCGTAGCAGCGGTCGGGGGAAAGAAAGATATCGGCAGAACGCCGTGGAGGGATCGACGAGGTGGGGGATTTTTCGCGGATTCGTTATTTCCTGTTCAACGCTGTAAGCCACTGTTTACAGCGAACACCGGGGTGTCACAGCCAATCAGCTTCGTACGCGGGCGAAGGATAATGAAAGGAATTTTTTAAGGAAGCTGGCCATAGGAGCTTCTATTTTTTTGTGGATCATATAAGACGCACCTACCATCAAGGCGATGGTGCCCCAGAGCAATATGTGCGGGTTCACAGCCGGGTAGGCAACGTTGAAAATCATGAATCCGATCATTTGATGCAACAGATACAGTGGATAGGTTAGCGCTCCTAATGCAGTCCAGTTCACGGTGCCTATGGCTCCCGTTTTATTCGTTGCGATCAGTGAGAACGTCATGAAAAACAGAACAATCATGCTGCATACGATCAGTGGGTTGTAATCGGTCGAGTATTTTGTTTCGAGCAGTTCGGCCCATACAACTGCGGTGTAGCAGGCTAATGCCAATGCACCCAGCAATAGAAAGGTTCGTGTTTTTGTGATGCCCTTGGCCCATATGATGTAGAACGTGGCTCCCGCGATGAAATAGGCGGCGTAATCGGTAATCAAGATCGAGCGTAATTGTTCGAAACCGAGTGTTTCTGCTGTGGCTGAAATGATTAGCCAGAACACGAGATAAGTTTCTATTTTTTCTATTTTCCTGAAGCCCAATAGAATGGAAATCATCAAGTAGAATTGAATTTCTACAAAGAGCGACCAATAAACGCCGTCTATCGCCGGAACGTCCGTCAAGTTGCTAAGGAAAGTCATGTTAATAAGGTATTGATAAAGAGTTGCCGTATATCTTGGCTGTCCGATGGCAAGGGTCACCAGGTACGTGATTGTGCAGCACACCCAGAAGGCAGGGCAAAGGCGAACGACGCGGGATATGAAAAATACTCTGAGACTGTTGCCCGACGCGGTCATCAGAATGACAAACCCACTGATCATGAAAAACAGTTCGACGCCTAGATAACCGTATTTAGCGGGTTCAGCCAAAAGCGGGTAGGGCATTGTCGACATGTCGCCCTTTGCATATCCGCGAAACGCATAGTGAAAAAACACTACGGCGATAGCAGCAAGGAAGCGCAGCAAATCCAGTTCTCTCAGCCGTCGTTTGATCATGATTATGCGCTCCAGACTTGTTAGCCCTGGTTGAAAACCGACCTCCCTATCGATTGAAATCTTGCCAGGGAACGCTGTAACAGACGTCACGCCTCATGGGCTTAACTAAAGGTGGCATGCAGATCAGGCTGCAAAAGAGGCGGGCTGAATCTTGACTATTGGCGACGTTGCCACATGTAGAAATAGTCCACTTCGAAGGTGGAGGGCAGGTCGGCATCGTCGACCACGCCGAACCATTTCCACATGGCTTCGCTATCAAAGATCACCTGCATCGGAAAAAAGAAATGCACGTTCTTTGATTCCCTGACCAGAACACCATCGACGTACCAACGCAGGGTGTCGCGTTGCCAGTCGAAGCCGTAGATATGGAAGTCATCCGCCAGGCGCCATGGACTGATCCAAATGCTGCCATCGGCGATGTGCTCGGTGCTTTGCGGCGTCGCCCACAGGTGGGCATTCATGTTGTACGAGCGGTCGAGAGCTGCGTTTTTGGTTTTGCCGCCGATCTCGAAGATGTCGATTTCGGTGGCGTTGTCCTCCATGCCCGTCCACGCCAGCCAGAATGCGCTGGAGCCTGCGGAGTTCATGGGTTTGGCGCGGGCTTCATAGTATCCGTAGAGCCCACGTTCATTGGTTCGGACCATGGCTGAGGTGTAGTCCTTGAAGCCCAGCTTGACGTATTTCTGCGGCAAGGTTTCCTTGCGAAAGACAATGTTCAGATTGCCATTGTTGACGGATGCATTGTTTGGCGTGAACAGCGCCGGTTTGCGTCCCAGCGACTCGTTCCCTATGGCGTTGTTGACGTGCCAGCGTTCGCGGTCGAGGGTGGTGCCATTGAAGTCGTCGGACAGTTTGGTGTTGAGAATCCACTGTCCGTCATTGACTTGATCGGACAGTGGCAGCTTGGCGTTAGTCCGGTTCGGCAATGTGCCCAGTGGCCCGACGCGAGTCCAGGTATCGGCTTGCTTGGGAATGGCAACGGCCCATTTATTCGCCAGGTACTGAAATGCTTGCTGGCGTTCTGCGAGGGAGCCAAACGCACGGTCGTATACCAACACTTCCGCGATGTCGCCGCGAAAGTTTTCGGAATTGCCGATGGCATTGCGCCCGACTCCATACGGACCAATCGGCACATCGTAAAGCTCCAGGACGGAAACGGTCGCCGCATACGCGGTGGTCTGCTGCAGGCTGATGGCGAAATTCGGCAACACGTTATCGTTGTGGGCGGATTGCGGGCGTGAACTGAACAGGCGCTGCCAGGGATCAACCTCGGCTTGTTCCGACAATCGACGGGATACGATCAATACCGTTACAGGGCCTTTGGCGCTGCGGATGGTTTTACCCAGAAATCCCGACACACCACTGAAACGCATCACCGGATGACCGTTCAGGGCGTTTGCCATTCGCTGTGGCTGCGACGCGCCATCGTCGACTGTGGCGTGATTGGACTTGCCGGATTTATCTTTCCATTGCTGGACAAAGTTCTGTGCATTCAGGGTCATTGTTGACGCATCAGCCGCATCCAGCCACAACACGAGCCCCGTAGCAGGTACACCCGATTGTGCGTTGCAAACCATCGCAACCGCCAGCAGCAGTACCAGCCAAGACGCTTTGAACATCATTTGACTGCCATCAGCGCTTGAATCTCGAATGAAGATTGATACCCCTGCGGATTACATGACTGCCATCGCCAGGTATCGACGATCATCTGATGAAGATCGCGTTGCGCGGTCCAGCCCAGCTCCCTTCCGGCCTTGCCGGGGTCGGCCCAGCATTGGGCAATGTCACCTTCGCGTCGCGGTGCGAAGCGGTAGGGAATGGTGATGCCGGTGATGTCCTCGAAACTATGGATGATTTGCAGCACGCTGTAGCCAATGCCGGTACCGAGGTTCCAGAAATTGATGCCGCTGTTGTGCTGCAACACGTGAAGCGCCTTGAGGTGGCCGATGGCGAGGTCGACCACATGGATGTAGTCGCGCACGCAAGTCCCGTCCACGGTGGGATAGTCGTTGCCGTACACCGTAAGCTCGGGCATCCGGCCAATGGCGACCTGCGTCAGGCACGGCAACAGATTGTTGGGTCGGCCTCGGGGATCTTCGCCGATCATCCCGCTTTCGTGAGCGCCAATCGGGTTGAAGTAGCGTAATAACCCGATGCTCCAGCGGGGATCGGAGTGGCACAGATCGGTGAGCAACTCTTCGATCATGAGCTTGGTGCGACCATAGGCATTGACCGGTTTGCCGGTGCCGAAATCTTCGGCAATCGGTGTTCGTGTGGGTTCGCCGTAAACCGTTGCCGATGAGCTGAACACCAGTTTGAAGATATTGTTGCGCGCCATGGCCTGGCACAGGTCAAGCGTGCCGGCGACATTGTTGGCGTAGTATTCCAGGGGTTTGCGCATGCTTTCTTCGACGGATTTGAGGCTGGCAAAATGCACCACTGCATCGATGTCGTACCGCCTGAAAATGTCGTCCAGCAGGGTCGAATCACGGATGTCGCCATTGATGAAGTCGACCCGGGACAAAGTCAGTTGCTCAAGGCGCGCGATGCACTCCCGACAGCTGTTACACAGGTTGTCGAGCACCAGCACATTGTGTCCGGCATTGATGAGCGCCAAAGCAGTGTGGGAGCCGATGTAGCCGGCCCCGCCAGTAATCAACGTAGTTTTGCGCATGGTGAAGTCTTCCTGTCTCGGGGACTGAACTCAGCGGGCGGTGAAAACCGATTTGAATTCTTGCGGCCAACGCGGATGCATGACGCTGTACGCCACGGCATAGCTCAGCGCACCCACCACGATGTTGCAGATCAGGTGCAGGTTGCCTTGGAAACCCAGCTGCGGTGACACATACAAAACGACTGCTGCCATGACCAGCGAGGCAATCACACTGCGGTAGTTGGAGTCGAAAAACCGGTGCCAGCCGTAACCGATGGCCGCGTTCAGTCCGCGGATTTGCAACGGTGTGATGATCAGCATCCTCACCAGCAGAGCGATGGCCGCGGCCATGCCGCCATAAACGCTGCCGAAGAAGTAAACCAGTGCCAGCGCCAGCACCGTGGTCGCCACTTCAGCCTTGATCGTGAGGTGGCTACGGTTGACCGCCACCAGTGCGGTGGTGGCGTACATGGCGGTGTTGCCAATGGCCGCCGTGCAGGCCAGCACTTGCAGCAGGGGAATGGCTTCGACCCACTTGGCGCCGAAAATCAACAGAATGAGGTCGTTGGCCGTGAGTGCGATGCCAATGAACAGGGGCGTCAACAGAAAGCTGCTGATGGCAGTTGAATCGCCAATGATCCCGAGAAGTCGCAGCGGCTCTGCGCTGCGCCGCGCGAACGCCGGCAGCGCGTAGCTCAGTAGACCGTTATAGATCGCAGTGCGCGGCAGTTCGATGATGCGCATTGCCATGTTGAACATGCCGACCGCGTTCGCGCCGGCTGCCATCCCGAGCACCACGTTGACCCCACGCTGCAGTGTCTGGGAACTCAGGGCGTTGATTGCAACCGGTGCGCCGGCTTTCAATAGTTCGCGCAGGAACGGCCCGTCAATGTAAAAGGCAATGCGTCGCGGATCTGCGCGCATCAATACGATGATGGACACCAGTTCCATGATCACGGCCTGGGCAACGACCGCCCAGGCCCCCAACCCCCAAAGCGCAACAGCGATGCCGCCAACGCCACCCAGCACCTTGCCCAGTAATGTGCGCGAGGCCAGCGTCCTGAAGTCGCCGCTGCGGCGCATTTGCGCCACATAGACACGGGCCATCATGGTGAAAAGAATCTTCACCGAGGCCACCGCCGTCATCCATCGCAACACCGAGTCGGAGGTGTACAGCACCACCGCGACCGAGACGACGACGATGGACGCCAGGCTGACCAGTACCGATGCCCAGAACGCCGTGCTGATGTGTTTGTCTTCCAGCCGTTCGAGTCGTACCAGTGGGTCTTCCAGTACCGATGAATAAACCAGGCCGATCAACTCGACGATGGCAATGATGACCGTGCCCACACCCAGCTCGGCGGGCGACAGCAGCCTGGCATAGACAACAAAGGTAATCATAGACAGGAAGATCAGGCCGAATTTCTCGGTGAAGATCCAGGTCAATGTAACCAGTCGATGATTGGCCATGGCGAATACCGGTTCAATGAGCGGTGGTTGATGCCGTTGCCTTTCGCAATGTCCGGGCGCGGGCATAGAGGTAGCGCAAGGTCGATTTGCCGTTGTTGAAGATCAGGGTTTGCCAGGAGCACTCAAGCATTCGCCGGTACACGTCGATTACCTCGGCATGCTCGTCGCGTCGGGAAAACGCATTGAGAAAGTCTGAGTGGTTGCCCAGCACGAAATCGATCCGTTGCTGCTTACTTAACTGCGCGCCGTAGCGGGCGAGGTACACCTCGATGAAGCGGATCTTGTTCTGGTAATACTTTTTCGGTTGCGCGGTCATGTTGCCGCTGTTGACCGTGCGTTCCAGCAGCACCTGGGGCACCGTGTGGATCTCCCAGTGTTCTGCGATACGCGTCCACATGAAGCGGTCTTCGGAATAACGCAGGCTGGCATCGAAGCCGCCCAGTTGCATGATCACGTCGCGCTTGACCAGCGCGGTGGATACGCCGTTGACGACGTTGGCGTGGATGAAGTCGTAGAAATGCCTGCCGTTCTTGAGAATGTTGTCCAGTTGCCGCCTGCCATCGCTGTAATTGACCTGGGTGTAGCAGTCGATCAATCCCACGGGGCGGCCCTGTTGACTGAGTTCTTCATACAGAGCCAGCTGCAGTTCCAGCTTTTGCGGACGAAATTGATCATCGGCATCGAGCATTGCAACAAAAGTCTCTTGGGAGTGCCGCATGCCGTGGTTACGGGCGCTGGCCTGGCCTTCGTTGGCTTGCTGCAACAGCGTGAGGCGAAACGGCGCCACGAAGTCTCGGACCCGTTGTGGTCCGTCATCGGTGGACCCGTCGTCGACGACGATGACGTGGTCGGGCAGTCGGGTTTGCTCGGCCAGGGACGACAAGGTTTGCTCAATGCTGCCGGCGCCGTTGTACATCGGGATCACGACACACACGGAATGCGCTAAGGGGGTGGCTTGGTTTGGCACGGGTGGTTCTCCTTTTTGTTACGCCTTGGCTGAATCGCGCTGGAATTCTCGGCCAGCCTGACGCTGGCGCAGGGTTGTCGGTGATGACTCGGGGTATGTCGCGTGGTGATGCCGAAAGGACAGGGCCAGGGTGCAAAACACCAAAAACTCGGCGGAGCGGTAATTGGGAATCACGTACGCCACATAATTGGTGACGATGAACAAGCCGATGATCACCAGGGCGCTGGCGCGAAACTGTGCGGCCTGGTTGGCCGTTACGGCGCGGTATTGTTTGAGCAGCGCTTCGGCCAGCAGCAGGATCAGCGCAGCCAGCTGGATAGCGCCGCCATTGAGCAGGGTTTCCACGTAACCGCTGTGGGCATTGCCTATATAGCCCCAGCGACGGATGAAAGCATCAGCGTCGGGGCTGGCCCAGAAGGCACCAAAGCCGTAGCCCTTGAGCCATTGATCGTCGATAAATGGCGCGAGCAGCTCCCAGATCAATGTTCGGTCAGTGAGCGACGGATCACGACCGGCCATCTCCAGCAGCCACGAAAGATGGTTGTACAGCAACAGGCAAACCAGCAGGAACGCCAGCGTGCAACCGAAAAACAGCCACTGCGAGCGGTTGATCCGGAGCCGGATCAAGGTGAGGAAATACCAGTAGCTCAGCGTACCGGAAACGATCAATGCCACGCCGGTTGCCGATTGCGCGAGCAGGATGGCGATCAGCGAAAAAAACGAGCAGAAGAGGGCCCAGCGATTGCGTTGGCGGATAGTCGGTATCAACAACAGGATGGCAATTGCGTTGAGCCGGGCCCCAGCGTTCTTTTCTGCAAAAACCCCCTTGAATGCCCCGTCACGAATGCCACCGGACAAGAACGCGACGTCAGGCATGACCACGGCGAGTATCAATCCGATCATCGCCGCCACGCCGATGGCACAGCCGAGCATGTAGGTGATTTTTTCAAGCGGGTAGTTATAGGCGATGAAGCCGGCAAAAAACATCACGCTGAGCAGTGCGATAAACCGCTTGAGACTCAGCATCGGATCGTTGGACCAACCGATCGATGCAACGACACAGACTATGAACACGAGTAGAAAGAAGTTGCTGCGGTAAAAGGTTTTGCTCAGGAACACTTTGTTGCGGATGAAGAAGAACAGGGGCACCAACAGTGTGATGAGGCCGCAGATCTGGTTGGCGACGTTGCCTTCGAGGTCTTTGTTGATGTCACCGAAACTGGATGCGCTGCCCAGACTCAGGACAAACGTGATGACCTGGATGTAGAACAGCACGCCGAACAGAGTGAAGGCGTCGCGCAGGGTGCTATATCTGATCTCCAGCGTACTCATGGCGATGGTCTCCGGAGCAACGCCGCAAGGTAGGTTTCGACTGCGCGGCCATTCATGAAGCGCGCTGCGGCATCGATGCGGGACAGCCGCTGCAAATCTCGTGGTGTCGAGAGTTGCAGAGCAATCGCTTGGGCCAGGGCGGCCGGGTCGTCGACGGCCACCAGTGGCGCGACGATGCCTCCGAGGAGAATGTCTTGCGGGCCATGGGGGCAGCGAGTCGACACCACAGGAGTGCCGGTGGACAAGGCTTCGACCAGCGCATTGGGACTGCCCTCGAAGCGCGACGACAGCACAAAGCAGTCGGCTGCTGCCACTTCAGCCACAGGGTCGCTGGCATAGCCCGGCAGATCGACTCGATCCGCCACGCCCAGGGTTCGGGCCAGGTCTTGCAACGGGACCCTCAGCGCGCCTTCGCCAAAAATGATCAGGCGCGTGTTGGTGTCCGGCAACAAGGCGAAGGCGCTGATCAAGGTGTCGAAGCCTTTTTGCGCCGCCAGGCGCCCCACGGCGACAATCACCTGTCCGGACTTTTCCAGGAGCCAGCGGTGACCGGGCCGCTGCGGCGCTTTGTTGCGAAAGTCGTCATCAAGGACCGGGTTGTCGGCAATGGTCACGTCCCGGCCACGTGCAATGGTGGTGTCGACCAGATCCTGGGCGACACCTCGCGAGACGCAGATCACCGGATTGGGAATCAGCCGATACAGCAGCGGCGCCACCAGATACGCCAGACGGACCATGAAGTCGGGATTGACATGCTTGTCATGGGAAAACGCATTGCGCTCGCTGACATGCAACCGTGTCAGTGTTCCCGACAGCAATGCGGCGACGATGGCCACTACGTTGACGTGAGTCAGGGCGGCCAATTGCGCGTCGAAGCGATTCGTACGCAGAAATCGCGCGAGTGCCGGTACGGCACGCGCGGTACGCGGGCTGCGCAATTCAACCTGTTTGACCCGCGGGTCGAGGTGCGCCGCATGCAGGCCGCCACCGGTGAGCATCAACAAGGTCACGTCATTGCCGGCGTCCACCAGTGCGCTGGCGAGGCGCGCCATCATTTTCTCGGCCCCGCCTGCGCTGAGGTCATGCAGGATTATCAGCAACTTTTTCATTGGTTCCATACCTGGTAGTACGTTTTCGCAGCGCACTGGCTGGTGTACGGATGGATGGCATCGGCGAGCATTTTTGCGCTCGGCGCAACGCAATCCGGTGAAGTCAGGCTGCGCAGCATTCCATTTGCCAGGGCTTGTACGTCGTTGACGTTGACCAGTTGACCCAGCCGGCCGTTGTCCAGCAATTCCCTCGGCCCGCTCTCGCAGTCGCACGCCAGTACGGGCGTACCCAGCGCCAGCGCTTCGATCAGTACGGTCGGCATGCCTTCCTGCAGAGAGCTCAGAATGAACAGCCGTGCGTGCCTGAGCAGCGGATAGGGATTGCTCATATATCCGCTGAAGTGCACGCGGTCCGCGATGCCCAATTGCCCGGCCTGGGCGGTCAATGCATCGAGCAAGGGACCGTCGCCGGCGATCACCAGGTCCGGCAGTGCTTTGCTACGCAGCGCCAGAGCGTAGGCATCGAGCAACAGATGAAACCCTTTGGGCTCGACCAGGCGGCCCAACCCCAACCAATAGTCGCGGGGTATGCCGTCGGGCAGCGGCGCCTTTGAGGCTTGCAGCAGTTGGTCGGTGACCACGGCGTTGGGGCAATAACGGATGCGTTGACGACCCCAGGGCATCAGGTCGACAAGCGACTGGCGCAGGGCCGTTGAAACCGTTACGACCTTGCCGCTGCCGCAGAGGTACAGCGCATAGAGCAGACGCAAGCTTGAGGGGCCGGTTTTCTGTTCGGAGCAATCCAGTGTCGCGTGGCGGCTATAGATGACCTTGCAAGGAAGGCCCAGCGTGGCGAACCAGGTGCAAAGGTTGGCCTGCTCCTTGGCCGAAATCAGGTGGGTTATGCCCTCACGGCGAATGAGTCGGCGCAACAGCACGATGGACTTGAGCAAGCCCACGATGCCGCCGCCAGCGCCGTTGAGCGTTTGCACACCCGCGGTGTTCGCCGTGTCACCATTCATGACGAAAAAGCTCACGCGTTGGCCGTCCTTGAGAAACTGCTCGGACAACCGTTGCTGGACGCGCTCGATACCGCCTCCCACTCTGAAATCCTTGAGAATGAACAGGATGTGCATGGTCATTCCCCCACGCTGATGGCGACTTTGCGCTGAACGAGTAGCTTCAGCAGGTGTAAAAAATTGCTCGGATAATCGAGGAGGTAGCGTTTGATCGTATGGGGCTCGCGATACATCCGGTAAAACGCGCGCAGATGCAGTTGATTGATCACCGGGGGGTAGTAATTGTGGGTAGCCATGGCTTCCTGGTGAATGAATCCGCCACAGGTAAAGGCGACTCCACGAAAGCCTGCACGCAACGCATCCAGTTCGAACCGTTCCTGTAGCCCGGCACCAAGGCCTACGATCAGGATGTTCGCTTCGCTGCGGCGGATGTCGGCCTGAATGTCTTCGGCATGGGATGCATCGAAGTAGCCGTTGTGATAACCGGCGATGGTCAGCCGCGGATAGAGGGTCTTGATCTTGTCGATGAACAGCTCCAGCTCAGCCTGCCGGGCGCCAACGAAATACACGCGTTTGCGCTGTTGCTCAGCGCTGCCGAGTACCGCGTCGGCAATAGAGGTGAAGTCGAAACTGACTCGGTCGATCGCACAGCCGGTCACTCGGGACATGAACAGCGACATCAGCATGCCGTCGCAAAAATAGGCGACGGTGCTCGGCGTCTGCTCGAAAAAATTGCCGATGGACGCAAAGTTGATGAAGGAGTACGCCTGGTTTTCGTCGAGCAACGTCGGTGAGTAATGCCGGACTATTTGCAGACTGATCATGGGCAGCTCCTGTCAGTAGACCGGGTGGGTTTGGCGGCCCACGGAGACGTACGTAATGCCGCGCTTGCTCAACCGCTGCGGATCGAACAAATTGCGCCCGTCGAAAATCAACGGTTGCTTGAGCTGCCGGATGAGCAGGTCGAAGTCCGGTGCCCGAAACGATTGCCACTCGGTGACGATGATCAGCGCGTCGGCATTTTTCAGCGCCGCCTCCTTGGTGCCCGCCAGTACCAGGTCATCGCGCGAGCCATAAATGCGTTGGGCTTCTTCCATGGCTTTGGGGTCATACGCCTGGACGCTGGCGCCGGCGTGCCACAACGCTTCCATCAAAACCCGGCTGGGGGCTTCGCGCATGTCGTCGGTGTTGGGTTTGAAACTCAGGCCCCACAAGGCGAAGGTCTTGCCGCGAAGGGCTCCATCGAAGTGATCGAAAATCCGGGTGTACAGGCTGGCTTTCTGTTCGTGGTTGCGCGACTCGACGGCTTTGAGTACCCGGGCGTCTATGTCGACGCTGGTGGCCACCTGGATCAGTGCCTGCACGTCCTTGGGAAAACACGACCCGCCATAGCCCAGGCCCGGGTAAATGAATTGATATCCGATGCGCGGATCGGAGCCGATGCCGTGTCGAACCATCTCGATATCGGCGCCGAGTTTTTCGGCGAGGCACGCCATTTCGTTCATGAAACTGATCTTGGTCGCCAGCATGCAATTGGCCGCGTACTTGGTGAGCTCGGCGCTGCGCATGTCCATGACGATGATTTTTTCGCGATTGCGATTGAACGGGTCGTACAGCTCGCGCATGACCGCTTCGGCGTGCGGGCTGTCGGTGCCGATGATGATCCGGTCCGGACGCATGCAGTCCTCGACCGCGCAGCCTTCCTTGAGAAACTCGGGGTTTGAGACGACATCGAAGGTCAGATGGCTGCGACCGTTGTCGGCCAGCACCTGCTCGATCTGTGCGCGCACCCGGTCACCGGTGCCGACCGGGACGGTGGATTTGTCGACGATGATGTGATGACGGTCCATGTGCATCGCGATGGTTTGCGCAACGTCCAGCACGTATTTGAGGTCTGCCGAACCATCTTCATCAGGCGGCGTACCCACAGCGATCAACAACACATCCCCATGGTGGACGGCGCTGACAAGGTCAGTGGCGAACTGCAGTCGACCACTGTGATAATTCTCGCGGACCAGATTTTTCAGACCCGGCTCGTACAGGGGCAGCGTGCCATCCTTCAGCGCCTGGACCTTGGCAGTGTCGACATCCACGCAGAGGACGTCGTGGCCGACTTCCGCCAGCGCGGCGCCTTGTACCAGGCCCACATAACCAATACCGAATACGCTCACATTCATGATCTAACCTCGGGTCGTCGTGGCACAGGTCCACGATTGGGCAGGGCGTCAATAGATGTTTTTGGAGAACAGCGTGAAGGGGGTTTTGATGAGGATTTTGATGTCCAGCCACAGCGACCATTGGTTGATGTAATTGAGGTCCTGGGCGACGCGCAGCTGCATCTTTTCCACCGTTTCGGTTTCGCCTCGATGCCCGGTGATCTGGGCCAACCCGGTAATTCCTGGTTTGAGGCGGTGACGGGCCATGTAGGCGCGCACTTTGCCGGTGTAATAAATGTTGTGTGTAACGGCATGGGGCCGGGGGCCGACCAGGGCCATCTGGCCGAACAATACGTTGAACAACTGTGGCAATTCGTCGATGGAACTGCGACGCAGGAAGCGTCCGAGCGGCGTGACACGATCATCGTCACGGGTGGCCTGGCGTACGTCACGGTCGTCGTGGAGGCGCATCGAACGAAACTTCCAGACCGTGATCACTTCGCCGTTGCAGCCATGTCGGTTTTGCGTGAACAGCACCGGGCCGGCGGAGGTCATCTTGACGGCAATCGCTACGCCTAACAGCAACGGGCTGAGGACAATAATGGCGATGGCCGCCAGGCTGCGTTCGAACAGGTCCTTGCAAAAAAGACTGGCGGGATGCGAGCTGATCAGGCTCTCGTTGAGATAGATGGCCGGCATTCGTTCTATTTCGGAAATCGAATGATTGAGCAGCACCATGCTGCCGAAATCCGGGATCCACACCACGTCAACGTTCATGTCCAGCAGATCGATGTACAGCGCTTCGATGGTGGCCGCGTGCGCCATCGTCAGGACGATGTAGACGCGGCGTACTTCCAGTCGCGTGATGATCTCGCGGATCTCATCGACATGGCCCAGCAACGGCAAAATGCTCGGTGCCGGCCCGCTGTCATCGGCTGCGGCGATGAAACCCAATGCCAGGGCACGGTTCGGTCGGGTCAGTTTTTTCGCAAGTTCATGGGCGGTCGGGCACGTGCCGATGATCACCGAGCGACGTTCCCTGCAGATCATCCGCGAATGCAGCCGGGCGAAGTAGTGCAGGGGCAGAAAGCTCGCGGCCTGGACGACAAAGCCCAGAACCGCCCAGACCATAATGACTTGGCGCGAGTAAATCGCACTGGTCTGGGTGAAGAACGCAATGGCCGCCAGGACCGCCAGCAGGATCAGCCAGGCAACCAGTAGCCGACCGAGCCCGACCACCAGGCCATGACGCTTGTGGTAAACCTGCATCATGCTGTAGATCGGCACTGAACCGAGCACAGTCAGGATTATCAGAATGCGGTATCCGCTGGTCAGACTGCCGACGCGCCAATACACGAGAAGCATCAACAGCCCGATCGCCAGCGTCATCGCACACAACCATTGCCCCCAGAACGTCAGGCCTCGGCGGTGTGCCATTTGATTGGTATAGAGCGGTGTCATGGGCTTGACCTCAAGGGAAAGAGAGTGCATCAGCGCTGAGGGAGCAGACACAGCGTGGCTCCCGCAGGCTTTCCGTAGCTCGGCAGAGGTGAAGCTAATTGTTGTGATGGATGAAACAGGTCCGGTGACAGACCGAGGGACCGGGTTTTACCGGGGTGCGAAGTCGTAGTTGTAAAACGACTTGGAATGGTGGTAGCCGTACTTGCGCGCCTTGCGCAGGTCTACCTGATTGAGCACTGCGCCAAATACCGGCACGTGGCTTTGTTTCAATGTGGCTATGCCCCTCTGTACCTGGCTGATCGGCGTGCTGTCGGCCTTGACCACATAGATCACCGCGTCTGAATGCCTGGCCAGCAATAGCGCGTCGCTGATCATCTCCGCAGGGGGTGAATCGATAATGATGTGGCGGTAACGCGACTTCAATGCCTCAAGCATGCGCTCCATGCGCGGTGAGCTGAGCAGATCCTGCGGCGGAGGCTGGCGGGACGGGTTCAGGGCCTCGGCCGGGGAAGGCAGGCGCGGTGCAGTGAACAGATCCGAGGAAGACGGCATGACCATTCCGGCCGGCAGCATGTCCAGATTGCCCACCGAAACGATGCAGTCTTCGAGCCTCGCAGTGCCTGCAATCACATTGGCGAGCCCCGGACTGTCAGGCGCAAAGTCAAAGTTCAGCGAAAGGGTTGGCTGACGCATATCCGCATCGATCAGCAACACACGCTCCAGCGGAGTGAGGGAACTTGCCAGGTTGTTGGCAATGGTGCTTTTGCCTTCACCGGAAACGGTTGAAGTGACCAGTACAACCTGCGACGGCATATCACTGCTTTGCAACATCAGCCAGGTGCGCAAGTTGCGAATGGTCTCGGAGAAGCGCGGGTTCTCATTGTCCTCGAACAATCGCGCCAATTGCCGACGGCTTTTTTTCAGGACCAGCGGTACCACGCTGAGCAGCGGAACGTTCAACGTGCTTTCAATCGATTCGTCAGTCTTGAAGGTGTTGCTCAGTTTGTCCATGAGCAAGGCCAGCGCCATGCCAAACACCGCCGCGATTAATCCGACGATCCCCACAATCAATTTTTTACGAGGCTTGCTCGCTTCTACGGGAACAATGGCCGAGTCGACAATGCGTACTTTGGTGGAGTCCATGTCGGCGGTGGCGGCGGTTTCCTTCAAGCGGGTGACGAAGGTTTCATACAGCGCGCGGGTGCTGTCGACTTCACGCTGGAACTCGCGCAGCTGGAACTCCTTGCGGGCAATGTCCTGGATCTGCGCCTTGTTGCTATTGAAGGATTGGCGCAGCGAGGCCTCACTGGCCGAGGCGAGCTGGTACTGCCGTTCGATCCCGGCGACCACCTGCTGCACTTGCAATTGCAGGCTCGTGGTGGCCGCGCGCAATTCGGACTGCGCGGAAATCAGGCTCGGGTGTTTCGGCCCATAGCGTCCTGCCAGCTCATCGACCTTGGCTTGAGCCTTGGCCCGATCCGCCTGAAATTGCTGGACCAGCGGGTTACTCAAGACTGCCGGCACGCTTGAGAGTCGACTCAGATCGCCGTTGCTCAGGGCTTTCGCCTGACGGTATTCACTCTCGGCTTCGGCGCGGTTGCGACGGGCATCAACCATGCGATTGCCGGTCATCTCCAGTTCGTTGGCGCTGATAGTGGCGACACCGCCGACGTCGACCAGCCCTTGTTCTTCTCGATAGCCCTGGAGCTTTTTCTCGGCGACACGCAAGTTGTCGCGCAGCTTGACCAGTCGTGTGTTCATCCAGGCCGTGGTGGCCTGCGAGGATTTCTCGCTGGTGTCCAATTGACTGTCGGTAAAGCCTTGAGCCAGCGCGTTGGCCGCCGCTGCCGCGAGGACCGGGTCGGGCAGTTCGACCTCGATTTCCAGCAGTTGGCTTTTCCCTACGAATTTGACGCTGGTATTGAGCATGAGATTTTGCGTGACCTGATTAAACACGTCGTCTTCGCTGGGCGCGTTTTTGATCGGTACCCATGTGCTCAGTCCCGGCAGCCATTGGTCTAGCTCGAGCTGTGCTAGCCATTTGCGCGGCGTGAACCAAGATGTCGGTTGCTGGCGCGGGTCGGTGATCGGGTTGGTGGTCAGGCCGAGTTTTTTCACCGCGCGTTCGGCAAGCTCTCGCGATTGCAGCAGCGCTTGTTGCGTCTGCAAGTATTCCGTAGCGTTGCTGCCCGAGTCCTTGACTTGCTGGAAAGACATCAATGGCGGTGTTTTATCGTTGAACAGCAGGGTGGTACTGCCTATGTATTGCGGGGTAATGGCCGAGACCGCGAGGGCCGCCAACGCACAGCAAAGCAGGACCAGCAAGGCGATGTTCCATTTGGCGCGCCAGATCACCCTCCAGAGCGCGAGCAGGTCAATGGTGTCCTTGTCTTCGCTGTACTGTTGATGCTGATGTACATGCGTTTGAAGAGGACGTTCGACGTAGGTGCTAGGGCTGTTGTCCATGATTAGAAAAAGCCTTGTGCAATGGAAATGGTGTCACCGGGGCCAATCGTGGTGTTTCGGGTCACTTCATCGGTGAGCGTGGCGCCGCCATCACCGCGCACGATGGTTACGCGCTTGATCGAAGCCCGTTCGGTCAAGCCACCGCCCAGGGCAATGGCTTTCTCCAGGGTCAGCCCGGGTATGAATGGATAATTACCGGGTTTTTTCACTTCGCCGTTGATGTAGAACGCACGGTATTCGATCTGGCTCAAGCTGACTTTCGGGTCGGTCAGGTACCCTTGTTTAAGTCCGTCGACGATGATTTTTTCGACTTGGTTGGGGGTCAGTCCTTTCGCGGAAATCTCTCCCAGAAAGGGGTAGGAAAACGTCCCGGCATCGCTCAGGCGGATCTTTTTCATGCTCAACTCCGGCTCGCCGAACACGATGATGCGCAAGACGTCGCCGGCAGCCAGTTTGTACTGAGTGTCGGGATCTGCTGCATAGCTATTGGGTAGAACCGCCAGTGCGAACAACAGGCCAAGAGTATGCGATTTCATGGCGAAACCCTCTTAGAGGCTTACGTTGAAGCTGATCTGAACCACGTTGCGGGTAAAACTTTCGTTGTCGGCATCCGAGTCGTTGTCGCGGAACCGATAGCCGAGTTCGATATCCAGCCACCGGCGCATCGCATAAATCACCGCCAGGTTGTAGTCCTGTAAATCGTCCGTGCGGTCCTGGCCTTCGTAGACATACCGACCGAACCCGGCCTGTGCCACGGTGGTGATCCGATCAGTCCAGCCATGGCGCCAACCGACCTGGGTAAAGGTCGACTTCACCGCATCGGCGCCATCGTCGCCCTCGGCAAGTGCCTGGCGGGCGACAAAGGTGAACGTTGAATAGGTGCGTGGCTTCCATTGCATGTCCACTTGCCACGTCGGGTTGTCGAGGTCCTTGGATTCGCTGCTGTCGAAGTCTTTTTTCTCGTAACCGAGGCGGACTTTACCGGTGGTCTTGGCAGTGATGTCCCAGGCGGCACCGGCGTATAGCGCGTTGGATTTGCTGCTGCGCGTGCTGTTGGGTTCCTGGTAGTCAAAATCGGTATGGTCGTATTCCAGCAGGCCACGGGTATTGCTGCCGATGCGGTGATACCAGGTACTGGTGAGTGCGGTGGTATTTCGTTCTTTGTCGTCGTTGATGCCGTCGGAATTGTCTGAACGAAGCTCGGCGTAGCTGGCACCCAAATCGATCTGATTGTCCGCGCTCTTGGCGCCGAAGGTATAAAGACCACCCACCCGTTTGTTGTTGAACTTGTCATTTTCGCCTTCGACCGCCGTCGATTCGGTGCGCTCCCATTTGCGGTACTCGGCTTCGAGTTTCAAACGGTGCCGGTCGGTGAACTCCATTATGCTGTCCGCGCGCACCCGTTGTGCGGTGTACGAGGCATCTGATTCATCGTGGTAAATGTAGCGGGCGGGCTGCCAGATCAGCCGGGTGGCGCTGTTACGATCTTCGGCCTTGAGCTCGAAATTGGGCACCAGCTTGGTGACCATCGACGACTGCTTATCGTTCTCCAGCTCCCGGAAGTTATCGTCATAGCTTTCTGAAACCAGAAAGGTCGGAGTGAAATCGAATCCGTAAACATTGATAGGCGCCGGATCGAGACTCCAGGCCACTCCCGGGTAAAGAGAGACCATAAGCAGTGCAAAAGGGCAGCGTGAACTCAAGGCCATGTCATGGCTCCTAGACAAACAGTCAGATATTGGGGTGAAACGAGGATAGCTGACGTTCGAGATCACGTAGTGGCATGCAAATCGTTTGGTTCCGATTCAGAAATTGAAGCAGGATCATGACGCGCTCAGGCCCCTGCGAAGTAATGAAAACTCCCTCGAGTGATGACAGTGGCCCACGGATTATCTGCAGGTGGTCACCGGGTGTAAGCGGCGGGCCATCGCGAGATATTGATGATTCGAAACAGCGCGCACGCAGATGCTCGATGACGTTCTCGGGCACCGTCGCTGGACCATGATTGAATTCGACGAAACGACTGACGCCACGGGTGGAGCGTATGGGCGCCCAATTGTCGTTACCTCCAAGATGGATAAACAGATAACCGGGAAAAAGGGATTCCCGTACCTGCTGTCGTTTTCCACGAATCACGCGCTCACTCAGCACCTGAGGATGAAAAACGGCATAGTGTTGTTGAAGCAGATTGAGATGGGCACGTTCGTCCTGGTGAGGTTTGCATTGCAACAGGTACCAGTTGGAACGCTCGGAGCTGATTGCGGGCATGCTGGTAAACTCCGTAAAAATCGAAAGTTTAGGCAGGCAGTGGCTCTACTGAGGGCCGATAAGTAATTAAGTCAGGCAGAGTTATTGTTATATGCGATGCTCGTAAGTGTGTATCAGTAATGAGTCACAACTGTTGCATGGATGTAACAGTGAACTTGTCGAGTGCGTTATATCTGACAGTCTTTCGGGTATAACCAATGAGTAGTTTTCTAAAGGCAAAGCTACCGCACGGTCCTTGTCAGGGAGCAGGATCAAAACAATGAATTCGTAAGTTGCCTAAGGAATAGAGACTACGAAGAAAACTGTATTCGTGTTCTATTTCAACAGACCCGTGTAGTTATTGACCACTCTCGACAAGCTGTCAAACGTTCCTTGTCAAAAAAAATGCCATCCATCCAAAAGTAAAGTTGATTTCTTTCAAATATTTGATTTTTAAGACGAATTTTTTTCCGTCGAACGGATTAAACTTTTTTATCTGTCCGTAGTCATTGGTTTGGCTAGTTGCCAAGAGGACACTACCCAATATTGGGGCATGGTTATATGAACTGGATCTTGTGATTAAGCGACGCTATAAATAGCTGCCTGAGGTTCAACAAGCGGGTGGGCATTATGACCATTCTGGTGACGGGCGCTGCAGGATTTATTGGACATCACACGGCTAAACGATTATGCGAGGAAGGTTTTGAAGTTGTCGGTATCGACAACCTCAATGATTACTATAGCGTAAAACTGAAGCTGGCCCGGCTCGCGCAACTGAGCGAGTCTCCCGGTTTCCGCTTTCAGACGATGGACATTGTCGACAAGCCCGCCTTGATGGCGTTATTCAAAGAAGAGGGGTTCACAGAAGTCATTCACCTGGCCGCGCAGGCGGGGGTTCGTCACTCACTGGAGAATCCGGATGTCTACGCGCAATCGAACCTGGTCGGGTTTTTGAATGTGCTGGAAGCCTGTCGACACTATCGACCAGCGCACCTGATATATGCATCCAGCAGTTCTGTGTACGGTGCTAACAGCAAATTGCCATTCAGCGTCGACGATGCAGTCGAGCAACCCGTTTCCTTGTACGCCGCCACCAAACGCGCCAATGAGTTGCTTGCCCACAGCTATTGCCATCTTTATGGCCTGAAAGCCAGCGGGCTTCGTTTTTTTACCGTCTACGGACCTTGGGGCAGGCCCGACATGGCGCTGTTCAAGTTCACCGAAGCGATTCTTCAAGGCTGGCCAATCGATATTTACCATCATGGTCAAATGGCGCGGGATTTCACCTACGTTGACGACATTGTCGAAAGCATTGTCCGACTGCGCCCGAGGCCCCCGGTCCCGGAAACCGAGACCGAAGGCGTCAACCGAATATTCAACATAGGGCGCGGCAAGCCGGTCGCGCTGCTGGACTTTGTCGAGTGTCTGGAATCGGCATTGGGCATTAAAGCTCAGCGCAATTTTTTGCCGATGCAGGCTGGCGATGTCATCAATACATGGGCCGATGTTTCGGCGCTGGCCGACTGGGTCGGCTTTTCTCCGCAAGTGGAGATTGAAGCCGGTGTGCCGCAATTTGTGAATTGGTATCGCCACTTTTATCGGGTATGAGTCTCGCTGGCGTTTCGGTTTTCTGAGTTCTCAGCGGCACATGTCGAGATTACAGCAACCGTTCGTCGGGACTCTCGCACGAATAAAAAAATGGCAAGTCGATGCAATAGCCCCAAAAAAAGAAGGCAAGTTTCCATGCGACCACTGATCCTTGATTTGCCGAATGGGCGTGAACTCGCCAATGAGCTTGATCTTGCGATCGAGCAGATGATGTGCATCCCGGTTGAGCACATCGGTGGCGCCTTGTGGCTGGAAGCTTCCGACAGACAGCAGCAAGCTTTCAAAAAATGGCGTGAATATCTGCAACTCATGGCGGATGGGCGAGTACGTGTGGACACGCTTAAAGTCGCGTGAATCATCAGTGTTCAGGGTTTTTCGTTTCCACCACTCGTCCAATGCAGGGCACTCGAGCGTGGTGTGACCGTCTCACGTTTAAGCACCGAATTACCGGGCATGAAGACGGAGAGCCACCATGGAAATTGACGAGAACGCCCCTGGCAACAAATCCCAGCAGCCCGAAACACGCATGACCGACAACGAAACCGGCTATGGCTCCGAGAGGGATGCGCCCGAGGTCCCACTGCCCCCAGACGACGAGGCACCGGTTGACGAAGATTTGACCGATGTATATGCCAATCGCTCGGTGTCGGATCAGCATCCGGAAACGGGTCCTGACAACCGCGTCGACGATCCCGACGCAGCCCGGATGAACGAACTTGACGACGACGAAAGGGAGCAGCGCAATATGCCGGCTAGCGATCCTGAGTCAGGTGCCTGAACACGGTCGAAACATGTAGTCAGGACTGCCTCCGGAAAAGTGGAGCTGGGAGGTTTTTACAGAAGCCAGAAACGACAAAGCCCTGAATAATCAGGGCTTTGTCGTATAAAGATGGCGGAGGCGATGGGATTCGAACTCATGGACCTGTTACAGTCGACGGTTTTCAAGACCGTTGCCTTAAACCACTCGGCCACACCTCCGTTTGCGTTGCGGGCGCCATAATACCTGAATGAAACACACTGTCAAACTCTCTGCATAGCTTGTTACAGGGCGTCTGTTATTATCTTTGCGACTGAACGTTTCAAACCAACAGGAGTGTCGCCATGCGCGAACAGGATTACGCAGTTAATAACAGCTTGCAGGCTGAGCAGCTAGAGGTTAGCCGCGTCCTGCGCAACACATACGGCTTGCTCGCACTCACCCTCGCTTTCAGCGGTGTGATGGCCTTCGTCGCACAGCAGATGCGCGTCGGTTACCCGAACATCTTCGTGGTGCTGATCGGCTTCTATGGCCTTTTCTTCCTCACCAACAAACTCCGTGATTCCGCGTGGGGCCTGGTGTCGGCATTTGCCCTGACCGGTTTCATGGGTTTCCTGCTCGGCCCGATCCTCAACCGTTACCTGGGCATGCAGGGCGGCGCTGAAGTAGTCAGCTCGGCCTTTGCGATGACGGCACTGGTGTTCGGTGGCCTGTCGGCCTACGTGCTGATCACCCGCAAGGACATGAGCTTCCTCGGCGGTTTCATCACCGCAGGCTTCTTTGTCCTGCTGGGCGCGACGCTGGCGAGCTTCTTCTTCCAGATCAGCGGCCTGCAACTGGCGATCAGCGCAGGTTTCGTGCTGTTCTCCTCGGTCTGCATTCTGTTCCAGACCAGCGCCATCATTCATGGCGGCGAGCGCAACTACATCATGGCGACCATCAGCCTGTATGTATCGATCTACAACCTGTTCATCAGCTTGTTGCAGCTGTTCGGCATCATGAGCCGCGATGATTAATCGTCAGCTCTGAGTAAAAAAACCCGCTTCGGCGGGTTTTTTCTTGCCTGCGATTTGGCCGCGCGGTCACGCCATCGGCGGCAACCGGCGCTTGACCGGAGTTTTCTTGACGATCGCAGTATTGGTTTCCGCGTGGGTGTTGAGACGGTCGAGCAGGGTGTCCAATTGTTCCATTGAACGCACGTGCAGACGGGCGATGAAGCAGTCGTCGCCAGTCACTTTGTCGCACTCGGTGAACTCGGGAATGGCCATGATTTGCCGTTCGACCTCCTGCAACTGGCCTGGCAGCGGGCGAATGCGCACGATAGCCTGGAGTTGATAGCCGAAGCATTTCGGGTCGATTTCCACGGTGTAGCCCTTGAGCACGCCGCGCTCTTCGAGGCGACGCAGGCGTTCGGCGACGCTGGGCGAAGACAGGCCGCTGATTTGCGCCAGGGCCTTGAGCGAACGTCGCGAGTCTTCCATCAATGCCGTAATCAGCACTTGGTCGATATCATCGGTCATGGCCAAAACCTCAATTAGGCAGTTTTTCAAAATTGCCTTCGCATTAAAGGCAGATTCCGAGTTTAGCCTGCTTTTTGCGCTGGAGAAGCCCCAAGGCTGATCGGCATAATTTGCCCATCAACAAAGGAGTCTGAAGATGGACAACACAATACGTCGCGGCTCGTTCGAAATGACCGCCGCCATGCTGATCTCCGGAACCATCGGCTGGTTTGTGCTGGTGTCCGGGCAACCGGTACTGGACGTGGTGTTCTGGCGCTGCCTGTTCGGCACTGGCACGCTGCTGCTGATTTGCGCGGCATTCGGCTTCCTGCGCCCCGACATTCTGACCCGTACCACGTTCCTGTTGGCCGTGCTCAGCGGGGTGGCGATTGTCGGCAACTGGGTGCTGTTGTTCGCGTCCTATTCTCGCGCCTCGATTGCCATCGGCACCGCGGTCTACAACGTTCAGCCGTTCATGCTGGTGGGTTTGGCCGCGGTGTTTCTCAACGAGAAAATCACCTTGCAGAAAATGGCGTGGCTGGGTGTCTCGTTTCTCGGGATGCTGGCGATTGTCAGTGCCCATGGCGGGCAGGGCGAGAGTGGCAGCGAGTACTTGCTGGGTATCGCTCTGGCGCTGGGCGCTGCGTTCCTCTACGCGATTGCCGCGTTGATCATCAAGCGCCTCACCGGCACGCCGCCGCATCTGATCGCGCTGATCCAGGTCAGCACCGGCGTGTTGTTGCTCGCGCCGTTCGCCCATTTTTCAGCACTGCCGCAAGCGCCGAGCGCCTGGGCCAGCCTGATTACGCTGGGTATCGTGCACACAGGCGTGATGTATGTGCTGCTGTACGGCGCGATCCAGAAACTGCCGACGGCGCTGACCGGCGCGCTGTCGTTCATTTATCCGATCGCAGCGATTTTCGTCGACTGGTTTGCCTTCGGCCATCGTCTGGAACCACTGCAATGGCTCGGGGTTGCCGCGATTCTGCTGGCGGCTGCGGGCATGCAGCAGGGCTGGAGCCTGAAGTTTCGGCGCACAGTAACGCAGTAGTTTCAAAAAAAATCGCCTATACACTCTGCCGGCACGCTATAAACTGCATAATATTGTTGTGCTCCTTTGAGATTGAATACTTCAGCCTTGGGGGTGTTGGCGATAAATATACCGCAGGCTTCTAGCCATCCGGGAGTGTGTTGGGAGTCCTCTAATGCCATATTCCAAATGGGAGTACCGTCTTTCTTAAAAACAAGAAGAACCTCAATGTGGCTTTGATCTACCATCCTGAACACGGGAGTGGTGCTAATGTTGTTATGGTTCAGCAGCTGTTGAGATGACTGTTGCAGATAAATGATTTTTGCTCTCCAGTCAGGTTGCCGTAGGTCGACCTTCTGGTAAAGAGACGGTAGATGCCAATCGACTCGTTGTGTGTCGATGCTTTCATCGTATGGCGGTATATGAAAGAAAATGGGGAGGGGTACCTGGTTCGGGACGTATTGAAAATGGGGTGTGTTCTTATCGCTACTGCTTTCCAGTGAATTTTGTACGATAAAATCTCCAGGGTTTCCTCTCTGTATTAGGTACTCTGCCATCTCAACAAAGTAGTCTGCCTTGTTGGATGCTCCATTTTCGTTTCGGCGGGATTCGTTTAAATGTACGGTGCTGTTGTATTTTTGCAGTCTTTCGATCGGAGCTTTATCAAACGGTTTTCCGCTATCATCACGAAACTTGCACCGTAGCAAGTCCAGCAAGTGAGTACTTTCTTCACGTCTGTGTATGGTGAAATCAGGAGTGATGATTTTTTGACCGATGAAGTATGGCGTTGTGGGCTCCTGCTCCAGAAATGGAGAACCATTTAATGTCAGGGATAGCGGGCGCGCTTCGGGTCTATGGTTGTAAAATCTTGAGATTGCGATCTGATCGGAGTGTAGCCTGCTTTGACGTTGTGTTTGTTGTGAGTCGTCAATACCCAATTGGTCCAGTATCTGTTTTCTTGGGGACTGGAGCACCTTCTCGGCAAAAGCTAAAGTTGTCGTTCTGCCTAACAGGTCAATCATGTAGGGTGATAAATAATCCACGTCATCAGTTTGGGAAAGTGGATGAGTCATTTTTTCAATGTTGCTATCGCTGTGGCCTCGCACCTGACTCATATCGGTAAAGTAGTAGTTGTTCTTTTTTTCTACTAGTTGATCCACGTGCGCTTGATCGTTTTCGGCGACTGAAATGAAATTCTGTATCGTTGATCTGTAATTGTTGTTGATCATTGGTCTGGTCCAAACTTGAAATAACGCTTTTAAAGTGATTGGGGTATCAATGCAGATGCCAATTTCACTTTATATAGGGGGTTTGATTCAATATCAGATTTTCAATCTGTCGCTTAATACTCGATGAGTGATGAAGTGTTGTAATAGCGGTATTCTTGCTTGTTTGATTGTTTCAAATGTGGTGTTGTCGATTTTTATGTTGTTGTCGGAGAATTCCTGGCTGACGGTATCCAGGTCGTCAAGCATGTAATATGTAAAAAGTGTGAGTGTCTGGTGCGTTTCCGGGAGGGTCGCCCTTGATTGGAACTGTTCGGTGTATTCTTTTGCGAGCGCTGCGCGACTTTCAAATAAACTTAGCAGCTTATTATGAGGCTGGGTGGCTTTCAAAAGGGAGTTGTAGGTGATGTAGAAGTCATGGATGTGTTGTACGGCATCGATGATCTTGTCCAAAGGGAGGATATGTTGCTGTTCCGTACCAAATTTTACTTCAGGCAAGTCCCTTTCCAGTGGTCTGACAAATGCTTCGTAGGTTCGTTCTCTGAGTTGGGTTCGGGCCGGAAAGGCATCGTTTTCTGTGCAGTCAGGTTTGAGTTCTGCGTTCTGGTCGTAATTCATCAGCATCGGAACCATCTTGAAGATAGTTTCTTTTTGCCAACGGCTTTCATCTGCCAGATCAGGAATTCTATCAAGTACTTCCGGGAGATCTTCGTAAGTGTCAATCTGCTTGTTGAACAAAGATTTATTAATCACTGTTGTATCTGTCTCGTTGAATCTTGCTACTATCAAGCTATCTAGAGACTTGATCCGATACCCTTCAACAAGATCTCGAATTTGCAAATTAAGGGTTTGCTTCTCCGCTGTGAAGTATTCCATGAATTTTTTAGGGTCAGTATTTTTGAATCCGCCTAATACAAATAGTTGTAACGGCGTAAGGTGTTTGGCCACCGTCAGTTCAGGGGCTGAGAGAAAGGGCTTGCACCGATCCACTCCATGAAAGGTCATTAGCTCGGAACTTCTGGATTCACCCTGATCGTCGGTACTGCTGGCCGATCGGTGATGAACGATCATTTCGGTTCGGATACCGGTTTCGATTGGTGTATCGTTATCCGAATTTTGAATGACTACGTAGCTTGCACCAGGTACGTTGTGAAATTCCTTCTCCAGATCCTCGAAATCAGGAAATTTGGTGGCGGCTTCGCTTTTGGTAAATCGAATGGATTGGGAAGTGTCATAGGGGAAGGCTGCCAAACATTGTTCCTTGTTCGCTTGGCAGGTATCCGTCACCCGGGTCGTGATCAGTTTGAATTCTGCAGCGTAGTTGCTGTTGTCGAAGTGAAACATCCACTCTCTGTATTTTCCGTCATCTTTGCTGGCAGGATTGTCCATGAAGCGAAAGTTTGACACGGCTGGAATGTCACCCAATTGGTACGCGGCTTTAAAGATTTGTAGGGGCGTCAGTTTTGCGTCGAGACAACGGCTGTCTGTTATGAGCGGCTTGACATTTTGTGTGGCAAAGTCGAGCTTTGTATAATCTTCTTTTTTTGTCGCATAGCTATCCATGGCTTCATCATAAAAAGCCTTGAAGGTTGTATAGGTGCGGGCGTCGATTTCACTTGCTGATATTCCGTATGTTGCCCATTCGTTCAACACGATATTGAATTGTTCTCTTAAGTCTTCGTCAATGAGCGAGATTAAGTCGCGGCGAAGAATTTCAGTTGATTTTGCGTCGGAAATTTGTTTGTACTGCGTTTTTTCAATTTTACTCAGATCAGTGATGGCTCGAAATCGATCGGGAATTGAACTGTTGTTGTTATATTGGCCGAGAATGGTACGAACCAGTCCAGGCTCTTTCAGCATTGTCGTGGTGTCGCAATGGATGATTTTTTTGATGAACGTAATGCCGAGGTCTCTTATTTCTGGTATTGCACTGTGAAGTTGGAGCGTGGGTTTTGTTGTGTTGGATGCTGTTATTAATGAATAAAGAACTCTGTTTGTGTCGTCGAATATCAAGCGTTGGTCGCCGTAGGCAGTTTCAGCTTCTATATACTTGAAGGACGCGGTGGGCGTTAAGCTAGTGCGGCTGATGCTAAGCATTTAATATCCCTATTGTATTTGGCTTTATGGCTCGCCTCATTGTAATAAGGGGCGATCTGCTGGCTATTAAAAAAGGCTCATTATTGTGCTTATAAAAAGTCATGTCGGTTTTGTGGTGTTTTCAGTAAATATAAAGTATCGCTTATAAGGTTGCGTTTTCGTTTTGCTCGGATTTTTAACTTGTTTAACAGTGCGTCAGATGTTCCAGCGCGGCGCAGTTTTGGCCAGTCGCTGGCGCATCTCGCCAATGTTCGCAGCCAGTTGTTGAGTCAACAAACGGTAACCGTCGAGGGCGTTGTAGACCGGAGCATCGAGGCTGACGATCGGCAACTCCATAGGACGATTCAAGCGATGGACGACGCCGGTCTTCAGCGCCCGGGCCATGCCGATCAGTTGTACGTGGATCAGCCGGTGCTCTGCTTTCAACGCCGAGCGCAGGCGAGCCACGGTCTCGGGGTCACTAGTATCGGGTCGGGTGTTGGCGAGAATCTCCAGCGTACTGACACACAGGCGTAGCTGACGCTGAATGGCATCGAGTTCGTTCATGGAAATCTTCACCTCCTTGGATACCGATGGCATCAGCGAACGCAGTTGCACCATCACGGTATTCAGGCGCCCCATGAGTTTGAGGTGTTCGTCAGCGGTGACGGGTTGGCCGTTGATAATGCGCGCGTAGATTGTCGCGCAATCACGCAGGGCGTCAGCCAGGTTGTAGCGCCAGGAATAAACCGCATACAGCGGCAGGGCGAAGGAAAACGCCAATGCCAGAGCGATACCGATCAGGATATCCACCCCGCGCCACAACCCGTCAGCGACTGGATTGTCACCGTGCCCAGCGACGATAAACACGGTAATTCCCGCCAGCAACGCGGTGTATCCACCTTTGCCGATGGCGTGGTAGGAGAAAAAACCGCACACCACGGCCATGGCGAAGTAGGTCAGCCACGGCATGCCGAGCCAGGATTGCTGGACCACCAGGACCAGGCCGACAGCCGCTCCGACCAGGGTACCGATCGCCCGTTCCGCAGCTTTTTTGCCGATGTTGCCGTGATGCTGCAAGCCGCCGATCACCACCAGCATCGTCACCGACGCCCACTCACCGTGAGGCAGGTTGATGCCGGTAGTCAGCGCGATCGACGCCAATAATCCGAGCGACACGCGTACCGCATGGATCATCCGCGCATGGCGATAGCGCCGGTACGGGTCCAGCAGCGGACGCAATAACCGGCGCAGCAGCGGTGGCAGGCGAAGCGCGATGGATGTGCTCAGGTTTGCGCTCCTCAGAAGATGTAATCAGTGGTCAAAAAGCTCGAACTGCGGCCGCTGATGATCTCGCTGATCAGATCCTTGTTGGTCTCCTGGAATTTGGTCGCCACCAATGTACGGATCGAAAACACCCGCAAGGCGTCATGCACCGACAAGGTGCCCTCGGCGGAGTTTTTGCGGCCGTTGAACGGATAGGTGTCGGGGCCGCGCTGGCACTGGGCGTTGAGATTGATGCGCCCGACCTGGTTGGCAAAGGTGTCGACCAGGCGGCCAACCGCGACCGGGTTGGTGCCGAAGATGCTCAGTTGCTGGCCGAAGTCTGATTCCAGGACGTAATCGATCACCGTGTCCAGATGCCGGTAGGGCACGATCGGCACCACCGGGCCGAATTGTTCTTCCTGATAGACACGCATCTGCGGCGTCACCGGATACAGCACGGCGGGATAGAAGAACGATGCGCGAGCCTCGCCGCCATTGGGGTTCACCACTTTCGCGCCTTTGCCGACGGCGTCGGCCACCAGCGAATGCAAATAATCAACCTTGCCCGATTCCGGCAGCGGCGTCAGGGCCACGCCACTTTCCCACGGCATGCCCGGTTTGAGGGTGGCGAGTTTGGCGTTGAATTTCTCGATGAACGCATCGACCACGTCTTCGTGGACGAAGAGGATTTTCAACGCGGTGCAGCGCTGGCCGTTGAAGGACAGGGAGCCGGTAACGGCTTCGTTCACGGCGTTGTCCAGATCCACTTCCGGCAGGACGATGCCGGGGTTCTTCGCATCCAGCCCCAGCGCCGCACGCAAGCGGTGCGGACGCGGGTGCAGTTTTTTCAGGTCGCTGGCGGCTTTGTTGGTGCCTATGAACGCAAAGATATCGATGTTGCCGCTGGCCATCAGCGCGCTGACCGTTTCGCGACCGCTACCGTAGATCACGTTGATCACCCCGGCCGGGAAGCTGTCGCGGAAGGCTTCCAGCAATGGGCGAATCAACAGCACGCCGAGTTTCGCCGGTTTGAACACCACGGTGTTGCCCATGATCAGCGCCGGAATCAGGGTGGTGAAGGTTTCGTTCAACGGATAGTTGTAAGGTCCCATGCACAGTGCCACGCCCATCGGCACGCGGCGGATCTGCCCGAGAGTGTCCTGCTCCAGTTCAAAGCGGCTGGAGCGACGGTCGAGTTCCTTCAGGGCGTTGATCGTGTCGACGATGTAATCGCAGGTGCGGTCGAACTCTTTTTCCGAATCCTTCAGGTTTTTGCCGATTTCCCACATCAGCAATTTGACCACGGCCTCACGCTGTTCGCGCATGCGGCCGAGGAAGGTTTCGACGTGCTGGATACGCTCGGCCACGCGCATCGTCGGCCACAAACCCTGGCCGCGATCATAGGCGCGGACGGCGGCGTCGAGGGCGGTCAAAGCGGTTTCGGCGTCAAGCAGCGGCGTGCTGCCGAGGATCACTTGTTCGTCGCCATTTTCGCCGGTCAGGTACACCGGGCTGCGGACCTGGGCGAGGGGGCCGGACCAGGTTTTCAGGACGCCGTCGACCAGGTATTCGCGTTGCTCGATCTGGCTTTCGAGACGGTATTTTTCCGGGATGCTGCCGGCCTCGGGAAACAGGTTGCCAAGGAGATCTGCTGTGCTCATGTCGCTACCCCGTGTGAGATGTCAGCCGTACGCTGATGGCTTGCCGTTCGGAAATCGCTTCAAAGGTTATACGCCCTAATGACCCGACTTTTTAAGTCAATCGAGCGGCGATGGGCAGAGTAGAGGGGTTAAGGGTTTGGATCTTGTGCCTCAAGCGTAGACCGCTTTACCCGGTTCTTGAAACGCGACTTTTGACCTTTGAGCACACAACAGCCGATGCTGCGGTTAAACTTCGCGCTCTTTCTAAAGGAGTTCACATGAGTCACTACCAGCCGGGCATTCTCGCCACCCCTGTTCCGCCTCACGCCCGCCACATGTTCTTTGCTCTCGAATCTGCTGCTGAACTGCCGGCGGCACTCGACAAGTTGATGCAGCTGGTGGACGGCAAGTCGGCAGTGGTCGGTTTCGGTGAATCCCTGGTCAAGGCGCTCGATTGCAACATCGAAGGGTTGCGGGTGTTTCCGGCAATGACCGGCGTTGGCGTGGACAATCCGTCTACGCAACAGGCGCTGTGGTGCTGGTTGCACGGCACTGACCGTGGCGAGTTGCTCAATCGCAGCAACGCCTTTGCCGCTGCCCTGGCACCGGCGTTGCGCCTGGTGCAGGTGACCGAAGGCTTCCGCCACCGCGACGGCCACGACCTGACCGGCTACGAAGACGGCACCGAGAATCCTCGCGACGAAGCCGCTGCGGCTGCCGCACTGGTTGGCCAGGGCGCTGAAGGCATGATCGGCGGCAGCTTCGCCGCGATCCAGCAATGGCAGCATGACCTCCAGCGCTTTCACGCGATGCCATCCCATGAAACGGACGACATCATGGGTCGACGCCTGAGTGACAACGAAGAACTCGATGACGCGCCGATCTCTGCCCACGTCAAACGCACCGCCCAGGAAAGCTTTGCTCCCGAGGCGTTCGTGGTCCGTCGTTCGATGCCGTGGATCGAAGACGAGCGTGCCGGCCTGATGTTCCTCGCTTTCGGTTTTTCCCTCGACGCCTTCGAAGTTCAGCTGCGGCGCATGAGCGGGCTGGAAGACGGCATCACCGACGGTTTGTACCGCATCAGCCGGCCGATCACCGGTGGCTACTACTGGTGTCCACCGCTGAACGACGGACGACTGGATCTGCGTGCACTGCGTATCGGCTAATCATCAAGGAATGACTATGAACGTGGTGCGTTGGGGCATGATCGGTTGCGGCAGCGTTGCCGAGCGCAAGAGCGGGCCGGCCTTCTACAAGGCACCCGGCTCGGCGCTGGTGGCGGTGATGGGGCGGCGGCTGGAGGCGGCCAGCGACTATGCCGCGCGTCACGGCATCGCCCGGGTCTACACCGATGTCGACGCGTTGATCAACGATCCCGAAGTGGACGCGGTGTACATTGCCACGCCGCCCGACAGTCATCACGCTTACGCCCTGAAGGTAGCCGCCGCGGGCAAGCATTGCTGCGTCGAAAAACCGATGTCGCTGAATGCCGGGCAAAGTCGTGAAATGCAAAAGGTCTTTGCCGATGCCGGGCTGCACCTGTTCGTTTCCTACTACCGACGTTCACTGCCGCGCTTCCAGCAAGTGGGGCAGTGGCTGCAACAGGGGCGGATTGGCGAGGTTCGGCACCTGACCTGGACACTGACCAAAGCGCCGTCGGCGACGGATCTGCAGGGCGTGAGCAACTGGCGAACCGATCCAACGATTGCCGGCGGCGGTTACTTCGCCGATCTGGCCAGCCATGGCTTTGACCTCTTCCAGTACCTGCTGGGCGATATTGTCGAAGTCGCCGGCTTCACTGCGCGGCAGGCCGGTTTGTATGCTGCCGAAGATGCGGTCAGCGCCAGTTGGCGGTTTGCTTCGGGAGCGATGGGCTTGGGCTGCTGGAACTTCGTTGCCGATCGCCGCGAAGACCGTGTCGAGGTGATCGGTAGCCAGGGCCGGATCAGTTTTTCGGTGTTCGATGAGTATCCGGTTGAGTTGCATGCCGATGAACAGCTCAGCCTGAACATCGATAACCACGCGCACATCCAGTGGCATCACGTGTTGGGCATGAACGCGCATATACGCGGTGAAGCGCAGCATCCGTCGGTGGCTGGGGAAGCGCTGAAAACCGATTGGGTGATGGACCAGATCCTCAAGCGCCACTGAACCTGCAGATCACACCCAATCCCCTGTGGGGCTTGCTCGCGAATGCGGTCTATCTGTGCCGTAAACGTCGACTGACATACCGCATTCGCGAGCAAGCCCGCTCCCACATTGGGATTGCGCTGCGCATCTAACCTTATGCCCAAACAATATTTCTCAAGCCCGTCATTAGAACTCTAAGATCACGTCATAACTCGTTATAACAAGTGATCTTCATGACCGATAACGTTCTATCCCTGAGCAGCGTCCCACTGCACACCCAACTGCGCGACGTACTACGTGCCCGCATTCTCGACGGCGAATATCCGCAAGACAGCCAGATGCCTTCCGAAAGCGAGCTCGGCGCGCTGTTCAAGGTCAGCCGCATCACCGTGCGCCAGGCGCTCGGCGATCTGCAAAAGGAAGGGCTGATCTTCAAGATCCACGGCAAGGGCACGTTCGTCGCCAAGCCGAAAACCTTCCAGAACGTCAGCACCCTGCAAGGCCTCGCCGAGTCGATGACCGGGCGCGGCTATGAAGTGATCAACCGCCTGCGCAGTTTCAAATTCATCGCCGCCGACAAGCTGGTCGCCGAACGTTTGCAGGTTGCCGAAGGCGAGACCGTGGCGCAGATCAAACGGGTGCGTTTGATCAACCGCGAGCCGATTTCGCTGGAAATCACCTACCTGCCCAAAGCCATCGGCGAGCGCCTGGAGAAGGCGGATCTGGTGACTCGCGACATTTTCCTGATCCTGGAAAACGACTGCGGCGTTTCGCTCGGCCATGCTGATCTGGCCATCGACGCGGTGCTGGCCGACAGCGACCTGACCCAGGCGCTGAACGTCGAACCGGGCTCGCCGATCATGCGCATCGAGCGTCTGACCCACGACGCCGCAGGCCAGCCGCTGGACTTCGAACACCTTTACTACCGTGGCGATGCCTTCCAGTACCGCCTGCGGATCGACCGGCAAAAAGGGGAGCAGGCATGACGCGAAACACCCTCGAACAGGAATACGACATCGTCGTCATCGGCGGCGGCACGGCCGGCCCGATGGCAGCGATCAAGGCCAAGGAACGCAACCGCGACTTGCGGGTGTTGTTGATCGACAAGGCCAACGTCAAGCGCAGCGGTGCGATCAGCATGGGCATGGATGGTCTGAACAACGCGATCATTCCCGGCCACTCGACACCGGAGCAGTACACCAAGGAAATCACCATCGCCAACGACGGCATCGTCAATCAGGCAGCGGTGTACGCCTATGCCACCCACAGCTTCGAAACCATCGAGCAACTGGACCGCTGGGGCGTGAAATTCGAGAAGGACGAGACCGGCGATTACGCGGTGAAGAAGGTTCACCACATGGGCGCTTATGTGTTGCCGATGCCGGAAGGACACGACATCAAGAAAGTCCTGTATCGCCAGTTGAAGCGGGCGCGGGTGAGCATCACCAATCGCCTGGTCTGCACCCGTTTGCTCACGGATGAAGAGGGCGCGGTCAACGGCGTGATGGGTTTCGATTGCCGCACGGCCGACTTCCATGTGATCAAGGCCAAGGCAGTGATCCTCGCCTGCGGTGCCGCCGGGCGCTTGGGCCTGCCGTCCTCGGGCTACCTGATGGGCACCTACGAAAACCCGACCAACGCCGGCGACGGTTACTCGATGGCCTACCACGCCGGAGCCGAACTGGCGAACCTGGAATGCTTCCAGATCAACCCGCTGATCAAGGACTACAACGGCCCGGCCTGCGCCTACGTCACCGGTCCCTTGGGCGGCTACACCGCCAACAACAAGGGCGAACGCTTCATCGAGTGTGACTACTGGAGCGGGCAGATGATGTGGGAGTTCCACCAGGAACTGGAAAGCGGCAACGGTCCGGTGTTCCTCAAGCTCGATCACCTGGCCGAAGAAACCATCCAGAACATCGAAGAAATCCTGCACAGCAACGAGCGCCCGAGTCGGGGCCAATTTCACGCCAATCGCGGCACCGACTACCGCACGCAGATGGTCGAGATGCACATCTCCGAGATCGGTTTTTGCAGCGGTCATTCGGCGTCCGGCGTATGGGTCAACGAGAAGGCCGAGACCTCGGTCAAGGGTTTGTACTCGGCGGGCGACATGGCTGCCGTGCCGCATAACTACATGCTTGGCGCGTTCACCTATGGCTGGTTTGCCGGTAACAACGCGGCGGATTTTGTTGCCGGTCGCGAGTTTTCAGCCTTGGATGCCCGGCAGATCGAAACCGAAAAACAACGGGTCTACGCACCGCTGGATCGTGAACACGGACTGCCACCGGCTCAGGTCGAATACAAGCTGCGGCGCTTCGTCAACGACTACCTGCAACCGCCGAAAGTGACCAAGAAGATGCAGATCGGCCTGCAACGTTTCAGCGACATCCAGCGCGACCTCGATCAGATGAAGGCCCACAACGCCCACGAACTGATGCGCGCCATGGAAGTCAGCATGATCCGCGACTGCGCCGAAATGGCCGCCAGGGCCTCGCTGTTCCGTGCCGAAAGTCGCTGGGGGCTTTACCACTATCGGGTCGATCACCCGCAGCGCAACGACAGCGACTGGTTCTGCCATTGCCACCTGAAGAAGGGCGAAAACGGCCTGATGACCAGTTTCAAGAAAGCCGTCGAGCCTTACATCATCCCGCTCGACGTGGACGAAATGCAGGCTTACGACCGGTTGCGGGTCGGTGCCGATGCGGCTTGAGCAAGACACTAGAGAGAAACCGTGAAATGGCCTACCAACCTCAGGAAATCTTCTTCCGTTCCAACGCCCCCGTCACGGTCGACGAGGACAAATGCATCGCCCACAAGGGCTGCACCGTGTGCGTCGACGTCTGCCCGATGGACCTGCTGGCGATCAACCCGGCCACGCAAAAGGCCTACATGGCCTTCGACGAATGCTGGTACTGCATGCCCTGTGAAAAGGACTGCCCGACCGGGGCGGTGAAGGTCGAAATCCCGTATTTACTGCGCTGAAACACAATCAATGTGGGAGCGGGCTTGCTCGCGAAGAGGCCGGCACAACTGGCATCTCCATTGACTGAACGGACGCATTCGCGAGCAAGCCCGCTCCCACAGGGGATCGAGAGCAGCCTCACAAAAACGCCATCCGGCCACCCCCGGACGCTTGCTTCAAAACACCCCTCGTTTCCCACCACGCCCTGATCGTGGCGGAGACGAACATCCTATAAATGATTCGAGGGGAAACACTCATGATGTTGCGTGCAGCTTTGGCCGGTCTGGTACTGGCTTCATTCACCTTGTCGGCCTCGGCCGAAACTATCCGCATTGCCATCGGCACCCAGGACACCACGATCAACTGTGCCGCCGGCGGTCTGTTGATTCGCGAGCTCGGTCTGCTGGACAAATACTTGCCCCACGACGGCCAATACAAAGACGCCAAGTACGAGGTGGAGTGGAAGAACTTCACCAGTGGCGCGCCGCTGACCAATGAGATGGTCGCCGGCAAACTCGACTTCGGCGCCATGGCCGATTTCCCGGGTTCATTCAACGGCGTGGCGTTTGAAACAGCGGGCAAGCACAGCCTGTTTATCAGCGTGTTGTCGGGCAGCACCAAGGGCAGTGGCAACGGCATCGTGGTGCCGAGCGCATCGGGCGTGCAGTCGCTGGCCGAGCTCAAGGGCAAGACCATTTCCGTACCGTTCGCTTCCACCGCCCACGGTATGTTGCTGCGTGCCGTGGCGGCTCAAGGCTGGGACCCGCTCAAGGATGTGAACATCATCGCCCAGCCGCCGGAAGTCGCCGGTTCTGCGTTGCAGGCGGGCAAGATCGATGCCCACGCCGACTTCGTGCCGTTCGCCGAGCTGTTCCCGAGCCGGGGCTTCGCACGCAAGATCTACGACGGCTCCCAGGCCGGCGCGCCGACCTTCCACGGAGCGTTGGTCGATCAGTCCTACGCGAAAAAGTACCCGGAGATTGTTGTCGCTTATCTGCGTGCCAGCATCGAAGCCAATCAACTGCTCGCCGCCGAGCCTGAGAAGTACAGCGAACTGATCGCCAAAGTCACCGGCGTCGATGCCGAGGTCAACTACCTGTTCCACGGCCCGCTTGGCGTGCAGACCCGCGACCTGAGCTGGAAACCGGAATACCGCCAGGCTGTCGGCACTGCCATCGACACCCTCAAGCTATTGAAGAAGGCCGATCGAGGTCTCGATCTGAATACCTTCATCGACGATCAGTACATCCGTGCTGCCTTCAAGGCGTCGAACCTCGATTACACCGCGCAACTGGCGAACTACGCCCAGACGCCGCTCAAAGCCGTGGATGCATCCAGCGGCAAGGCCATCACTGATTTCAGCCATGTGGCCGAAATCTGGGTGCGCGGCGAGCCGAAAGTCCGTCAATACGCCTCGGCGGAATCGGCGTTTGCTGCGCTGACCGTGCTGAAACAGGAAGGCAAGAACATCCGCGCGGTGTACACCCAGGCCAGCGACAGCGGGATCAAGCTGCTGGCCGATCAGGCGTGGTTTGCCAGTGATGCCAAGGGACGCCTGAGCGCATTCCTGCTCAAGGGCCAGGCCCAGCAATTTGCCTCGGCACAGGGCGGCAAGGTGTTCGATTTCACGGATGCCACTGCGCAGGCTGTGGCGGTGCGCTAACCCCCGGAACACCCCGGTCAAATGTGGGAGCGGGCTTGCTCGCGAATGCGGTCCAACATTCAAAATCCTTGTTGACTGACACACCGCTTTCGCGAGCAAGCCCGCTCCCACAGGATCTCGGTAGAGAGGAAAAATTGTGTACCGATCATATTCACGCTGGATTCCAAGAGCCGCATCCTTGCTGTTCTGCCTCGTATTCTGGCAACTCGCCGCCAGCCACCACTGGAACCTCGGCCTCGTTACCTTCGCCAACGTGCCCACGCCGCTGTCGGTGATCGAAGCCGCATTCGGCCTTGGCGATTCAGGCAAACTCGCCCGGCACCTGAGCAGCAGCCTGAGCCGGGTGTTCGCCGGTTACCTCGCGGCGCTGATCATCGGCGTCGCGTTGGGCCTGGCGATCGGCCGCTCGAAATGGGCCGAGGATCTGTTGCTGCCGCCGCTGGAAGTGCTGCGGCCGATTCCGGCCGTGGCGTGGATTCCACTGGCGATTCTGATGTTCCCGTCGTCGGAACTGTCGATGGTGTTCATCACCTTTACCGGCGCCTTGTTTCCGATCCTGCTCAACACCGTACACGGTGTGGAAGGTGTCGACCCGAGGTTGATCGCTTCGGCAAAAAGCCTCGGAGCAGGGCGCCGGGCGATGTTGCTGGAAGTGATTCTGCCAGGCGCCGCACCGAGCATCATCACCGGCCTCGCCATCGGCATGGGCACCTCGTGGTTCTGCCTGGTGACCGCCGAGATGATCTCCGGCCAATACGGCATCGGCTATTACACCTGGGAGTCCTACACCATTCAGAACTACCCCGACATCGTGGTCGGCATGTTGCTGATCGGCGTACTCGGGATGGGCAGCAGTCTGCTGATCAAACGCCTCGGCGGGTTGTTCACGCCTTGGCATCGACCACGAGGAAAAGCCTGATGAGCGTATTTCAACACCCGGAAGGGCGTATCGATATTCGCGGTCTGTCGATCAGCCTGGGCGAGGGCAATGCGGCCTTCGAAGCCGTGCAGGGCCTCGACTGCCAGATCGAACCGGGGCAGTTCGTGTGCATTCTCGGGCCGTCCGGTTGCGGTAAATCCACGTTGCTCGGTGCCCTGGCCGGCCATCTGCAACCGCGTACCGGCAGCCTCAACGTCGATGGCTCGGCGGTGTCCGGTCCGTCGCCGCAGCGTGGCATGGTGTTCCAGCAGCACACATTGTTTCCCTGGCGCACGGTGCGCGACAACGTCGCCTTCGGCCTGAAAATGCGCGGCGTCGGCAAGGCTGAGCGGCACCGGGCCGCCGACGAAATCCTCGCCCTGGTCGGCCTCGAAGGTTTTGCCGAGCGCTGGCCGGATCAACTCTCCGGCGGCATGCAGCAACGGGTGGAAATCGCCCGGGTGCTGGTCAATCGTCCACGGCTGTTGCTGATGGACGAACCCTTTGGCGCGCTCGATGCCTTGACCCGGTTGAACATGCAGGAACTGTTGCTGGACATCTGGACGCGCATTCGCACCACCGTGGTGTTTGTCACCCATGACATCGACGAGGCGCTGTTTCTCGCCGATCGCCTGCTGGTCATGAGTTCGCGTCCCGGCCGGATCATCGAAGACCTGCGCCTGGATTTCCCCCGGCCACGCACCACTGAACTGGTGACGAGCCATGAGTTCTCCCGTTTGAAGCGTCACTGCCTCGAACTGTTGCGTCACGAAGACGGTCGGCAGCTGCCTCGCCTGAACCCTCTCGGACTTCCCCCAGAAAACAAACTGCCGCGATTTGCCCTATGACCTCACTATTCGATGTAACCGATAACGAAGACATTCTCGCCCTGCAACCGCGCCTGACCGATGACGATTCGGGCGTGCGCCGCATTGCGCTGATCGAGCTGGCTGACCTGGAAGAGCCGGACGGCCTGCTGTGGCTGGTCAATCGATTGGCCGAAGACCCGGCTCCGGAAGTCCGCGCCGAAGCCGCGCGGTTGCTCGAAGCCTGGGAGGACGCGCCGGTGGTCGAGGCGCTGTGCCAGGCACTCACCGATCCATCGGATGCGGTGCAAGCTGCCGCTGCGCAAAGCCTCAGCCTGCTCAAGAGTGAAGCGGCGGGGAAGGTGATTCTGCCGTGGACCGGGCATGCCGACATCGGCGTGCGTATCGCGGCGTTCAGGGCTTTGCGAGAGTTGCGCTTTGCCGAGGCGGCGCCAGCGGCGTTGCTCGCGTTGGACGACAAGGACGCCAGCGTCCGGCGTGAAGCGGTCGGTGTGCTGGGCTGGCTCAAACAACTCGATGCCTTGCCGGCACTGGCGCGACTGGCCAGCGCCGATACGGACGTCGAAGTTCGCCGCGCCGCCACCGGGGCATTGGGTCTTGCCTCCGACGAACAAGTCTTGCCGGCGCTGCGTCAGGCGCTGCGGGACGAAGCCTGGCAAGTGCGCGAGGAAGCCGCCACCACGCTGGGCAAGGTCGGGCACGTTGATGCGGGTTCGGCGCTGGTCGAAGCCTTGACCGACGATTACTGGCAAGTGCGCCTGCGCGCCACCCGCAGTCTCGGCCGCTTGCGCTACGCCCCGGCCCTCGATCCGCTGATCGAAGCCCTCGGCCATCGCATCAGCAACCTGCGCAAGGAAGCCGCGCTGGCCCTTGGCGAATTGAACGATCGCGGCGCCATCGCACCGTTGCAGGCCGCACAGGACGACGGCGACCCGGAAGTGCGCAAAGCCGTACGCATCGCCTTGAGTCAGCTGCAATGAACCCCGTGGCGATTGGCAATTCCCGCAGCAAACAGCAGTTGCGATTGGGCTGGCCGGATGGTCGTGAACAACTGCTCGGCCACGCCGAACTGCGTCGGCTGTGTCCGTGTTCGCAATGCCGGGCGTTTCGTTTGCGCGGGATGACGCCGCTGGTCGATGAGCGTGTGTGCGTGGTCGAACTGAATCCGCAGGGATATGGTTTGCAGCTGGTGTTCAGCGACGGGCATGAACGCGGGATTTATCCGTGGGATTATCTGGCGCAACTCAACTCTGAAGCCACAGAGAACTAATGTGGGAGCGGGCTTGCTCGCGAATGCGGTCGAACATTCAATCTTGATATCGACTGATCCACCGCTTTCGCGAGCAAGCCCGCTCCCACATGGGGATCCATGGAGATCAGAAGGATTTGCTGACACTCGCCACTACTGTCGCGCTGCACACATCATCGAAGCCCCAGTTACTGGCGCACTGGCTCTTCGACAAATCGGTATCGATGTAACTCAGTCCGAGCATCACCCCGGCCAACTCGTGAGTCAGTTTGACCTCCCATTCACGGTACGAGTCTTCGGCCTCACCCGAGCGTGAGTACAGGTGCGGGTCCTTGAAATCCATGTCGCCGTAACGCAGCTTCAGACCCACGCCATAAGGCAGCTCGGTTTCATAACCGACATAGCTGTAGAGCGAGTTCTGCTCGCTGTCGATGCCCGGCGCATCGGCGGAGTAATAGGCCGCCAGCTTCACACCGTAGACGCTGAGAATGCCGTAGGCCTCGCTTTGATTGAACTGACTCTCCTTCGGATACGAATACTTGAGATAGCCAAGATCCAGGCTGACGTCATCGGTGGCCTGCCACAGCCAACCGGCGTAGTAATCGACTTCCTGGCGGGTTTTCAGGCCGCCGCCAAAGTCGACGTTGGATGTCCACGCGCCCAGGTACAGGCCACTGCTGTGGGCCAGGGTCATGCCGAATTGAATGGTCGGATCGTTCTGGGTCTGCGAGATGCCGCGAGTGCGGTAGTCGCTGGCCAGGGTTGCATCCAGCAACAGTGAGAAATCATCGTTCAAGGTGATGGCCTGGCTGCTCAAGGGCAGCAAAGTCAAGGAACCGAGGGCGATCAGGGTGAAGGCTTTCATGGGTTACGTCCCGCTATTGTGATTGTTATGGGCAGATTTGAGACAAGGCTGCGCCGGACCTCATGTCGAAAAACACGAGGTCGGGCAGCGGGGTGGTTGCGGTTTTTTATTAGAGGGTTGGGGCGTAGACCTGACGACCGGCGAACCAGGTTTGCAGCACTTGGGTGTCGTGCAGGGCTTTCTCGTCGACGCTGAACACGTCGCGGTCGAGAACGATAAAGTCGGCCTGTTTACCGGCGCTCAACGAGCCGATGGTCTTGTCCAGGCCGATGGTGCGCGCAGCGTTGAGTGTGTAGGCGTAGAACATGGTTTCGCGGTCGATGCGTTCATCGGCGTTGAGCACACCCAAAGGGCCGACCCGCGTCATGGCCTGGGCCATGGCGTTGAACGGATTCGGCGACGACACCGGCCAGTCGCTGGCGCCGGCGATGGTCGCGCCCTGTTTGAGCAACGAGTGCGCCGGGTACTGGTAACGGAACGCCAGGGCACTGACGTAAGGCTTGATCATGTCCGTGGTGTAGTCGTCGGCGCTGGCCCAGAGCAGTTGCATCGAGGCGATGACGTCGAGCGGTTTGAACCGGGCGAACTCTTTCGGGTTGACCATTTGCAGGTGCGTGACGGAGTGGGTCACGCCGCTCTGCCGGTCTTTGCGTGCCTGTGCGATACCGTTAAGCGATTCACGTACCGCTCGGTCGCCGATGGCGTGGATGTGCACCAGCCAACCCCGTTGATCGATGGCGCTGACCAACTCGCCAAAGTGCTTGGGATCGATCAGCAACTCGCCCTGTTTGTGCGAGTTGCTGTAGGGATCGATCATCGCCGCGCTTTGCGCCGGGTACTCGATCACGCCGTCGGCGAAAATCTTGATGCCGGGCAGCGTCAGGTTGGGGATGCCCTGAAATTGTTGGCGAACCTTGTCCAGTGTGTCGAGGTCGGCGGGTACGCTTTTCGAGTTGGCCACCAGCAGCGCCGCGACGTGGGCAGTCATGCCGCCGCTTTCGGCCAGCGCCTTGTACACCGGCAACACGCCGACGGTTTTTTCCGTGGGCTTGAGGGCGAACACCGGTTCGCCCGGCGCAGCGTTGGCAGCGGGGTCCATCCACGCGGTAATGCCGACGCTGTTGTTGTAGCTCACGGCGGTTTGCGCAGCCTTGAGCATGTCGGCGGCGCTCGGCGCCGGCATTTTCGAGGCGACCCGGTCCCAACCGGCGTCTACCAGAAAGCCATTGGGCGCGCCGTTCTTGAGCTTGCCAATGGTGCCGTCTTCAGCCTTCGGCAACGACTTGATCAGCGCAGCATCGACACCCGCGCGCTTGAGCATCACGTCGTTGGCCCAGGCTGTGTGGTGGTCACTGCCGATAAAGACTACGGGCACACTGGCCCATTCGCCGCTGTTGAATTTCTTGCCCAACGCTTCGGCCTGAGCCCAATACACCGAACTCATGCCGGCGATGCTGAGCACGTCACCGTGCTTCGCCGTGCCGTCATCGCGCCAGGTGCGCAGGCGTTTTTCCAGTTCGTCGAGCTCGACCACTTCATCGGCCATGTTGGCCGAGACCATTTCCAGGCCACCGAAAATCGCGTGGGAGTGGCTGTCGATCAGGCCGGGCATCAAGGTCTTGCCCTGCAGATCGATGACCTTGGTTCCCGATTCGATCAAGGCTTTGATCTGCGCATCGCTGCCCACTTGCAGCACTTTGCCGTCCTGCACCGCCAGTGCCTGAACCTTGGGCTGGCTGCGGTCGGCGGTGAAGATCTTGCCGTTTAACAACACCAGATCAGTCGCCGCCATGGCTTCCAACGAGGCAAAACTCACTGCGGCCACCAAGAGATTCGGGATGAATCTTTTCATTGAATGTTTCCTTGTTATTGCGTCTGATGGCCAGATTAGTGGCTTGCCGTGCTCGGTAGAACGCCTCGCTCACGAAAAACATTTTTGCCTGAATGGAAAAAGTATGGACAAGCTGGGTGCATTGAAAATGTTCGTGGTCACGGCGCAACTGGGCAGTTTCAGTCGCGCCGCCGAGCAATTGGGCAAGACTCCGTCGGCGCTGACCAAAGCGGTCAATCACCTGGAAGCGGAACTCGGTGCGCGTTTGTTCGAGCGCAGCACCCGGCGGATATTGCTGACGGAATCCGGGCGGCTTTATCTGGAAACCGCGCGCCAGGTATTGCAGCGGCTGGACGAGGCCGGCGAGGAAATCGAGCAGTTGCAGCATGGTTTGCGCGGCAGCCTGAAAATCACCGCGCCGCTGGCCTATGGGCAGGCTTTTCTCGATCAGGTCTGTGGCGGTTTTCTTGAGCAGTATCCGCAGATCAACCTGCAAGTGGACTTGTGCGACGAGTTCGTCAATCTGCTGGAAAGCGGCTACGACCTGGCCTTGCGTGAAGGCCACGACGATTTGCCGGGGCTGATCGCCCGCGTGGTCGGCAGCAATCGCCTGGCACTGTGCGGCAGCCCGGAGTACCTGGCGCGCAAGGGGCTGCCGGTCACCCCGCAGACCGTCGATGACCACGAGTGGTTGCTGTATCGCCATCCGTTGCTGAGTCGCGAATTCTGGTGGGCCGAGCGTGACGGGCAGCGCCTGAGCCTGCCGCAACCTCAGGCACCGCGCCTGCGCAGCGACAATTACGACTTGTTGCTGGCCAATGCCCTGGCCGGGCGCGGCTTGCTGCACACGCCGCTGTGGAGCGCCGCGCCGTACATTGCCGATGGGCGACTGGTGCGGGTCATGGCCGACTACGACATCGATCCGGACAGCTTCGGCCCGTACATTCTGGCGGTGTACCCGAGCCATCGACGGGCCACGGCCAAGGTGTTGGCGTTCATCGATTACATTGCAGGGTTTTTGGCGTCACGTGGGTTGAGCTGACTGGCGGTCCTTGCCAGGAAAATGCCAAAAGAGTACAAATGTACTCCATGACGACTCTTACTCCCCGCCGTACCGCCATCCTGACCTTCATCCGCGAGCGCATCGCGGAGCACGGTCAGTCCCCGAGCCTCGCTGAAATCAGCGAGGCGTTCGGCTTCGCCTCCCGCAGTGTGGCGCGCAAGCATGTGCTGGCGCTCACCGACGCCGGGTTTATCGAGGTCAACCCGCATCAGGCCCGGGGCATTCGCCTGCTCGGGCAACCGCCGCGCCCCGAACTGCTGGACATCCCGGTACTCGGCCGGGTGGCGGCCGGTGCGCCGATCGGTGCCGATGCCGAAATCCATAGCCGCTTGCTGCTTGATCCGTCGATTTTCTCGCGGGTGCCGGACTACATGTTGCGGGTGCGCGGCGACTCGATGATCGAGGACGGCATTCTCGATGGCGATCTGGTGGGCGTGCATCGCAGCCCCGAGGCGGTCAACGGCCAGATCGTCGTGGCGCGCCTCGACGGCGAAGTCACCATCAAGCGCTTCGAGCGGGTCGGTGACACGGTTCGCCTGTTGCCGCGCAACCCGGCTTATCAGCCGATCATCGTCGAAGCCGACCGGGACCTCGCTATCGAAGGGGTGTTCTGCGGTCTGGTGAGGCAAGGCTGATGGGCGCCGTCGTTGCGTTGGATACGCTGTTCAATGGCGGCCAGGTCTGGAAGGGCCGGCCTGCGCCGCCGGCCGTCAGCCCGCAACCCACCGGGCATGCCACGCTGGATGCGGCGCTGCCCACCGGTGGCTGGCCGGAGGCGGCGCTGACGGAAATCCTGCTGAGCGGGCAGGGCGTGGGCGAATTGCAATTGGTGTGGCCGGCGCTGGCGCGGCTGTCGGCGGCGGGCGAGCGCATCGTGCTGGTGGCGCCGCCTTACGTGCCGTACCCCCAGGCCTGGCAGAACGCGGGGGTTGATCTGCGGCAGTTGTCGATCATCCAGGCCAGCGAGCGCGATGCGCTGTGGGCCGCGGAGCAATGCCTGCGTTCGGGCAGTTGCGGCGCGGTGCTGTGCTGGCCGCACAAGGCCGATGATCGCGCCTTGCGTCGATTGCAGGTGGCAGCGGAAACCGGCCAGACCCTGGCGTTCGCCTATCGCTCGCTCAGTGAAGCGATCAACCCGTCGCCCGCGGCCCTGCGCATCGCCATCGATGCCAAGCCTGCGCAATTGCGGGTACTCAAGTGCCGGGGCGGGTTGGCCCGTTCGGCGCCGATTGCCTTCGCCGTGGGGCATTGAGGTTGCCATGCGCTGGGTCTGTATTCTTTTTCCGCAATTGGCGCTGGACGCGGTACTGCGTCAGCGCACCGATCCCGATGAGCCATTGGCGCTGCTGACCGGTCCGGCCCAACGCCGGGTGTTGCAGGCGGTCAACGGCCCGGCGCGGGAATTGGGTTTGCGCCCCGGCCAGTCCATGAGCGCCGCGCAGGCCTTGAGCAAAGGCTTTGCCACCGCCGAGTACGACGCCGCTCAAATCGAACACTGGCAGCAGTTTCTGGCCGCTTGGGCCTATCGGTTCAGCGCTCAGGTCAGCGTGCATTACCCGCGGGCACTGGTGTTCGAAATCGAGTCCAGCCTCGGCCTGTTCGGCAATTGGCCACAATTCGAGGCGCGCTTGCGTCGCGAACTCGGCGAACTGGGTTTTCGCCATCGCATCGTTGCTGCACCCAATCCGGTGGCGGCACGAATGCTGGCCAATGCCTATGACGGTCTGGTGGTGCCCGACGATCAAGCCTTGCAGCGTCACCTCGGGCAAATGCCCGTCGACCGCATCGGGCTGGAGGCCAACGTCGCCACGGCGTTGTCGCGCATGGGGCTGCGCACCTTGAGTCAGCTGCAGGCGTTGCCCCGGCAGAGTTTGGCCCGGCGTTTCGAAGCTCAGGTGCTCAAGCATCTGGACGCCTTGCTCGGGGTGCGGCGGCTGGCGCTGGCGTTCTACCTGCCGCCGGATCGCTTCGATGTGCGCATCGAGCTCAATTTCGATGTGCAATCCCATCAGGCCTTGCTGTTTCCGCTACGCCGGTTGACCGGTGACCTGTCGGCGTTCCTGTGCGGGCGCGACAGCGGCGTACAGCGTTTCGACCTGCATCTGGAACACGCCGGATTGCCGGACACGGTCATCAAGGTCGGCCTGCTCAGCGCCGAGCGCGATCCGGCGATGCTGTTCGAACTGGCCCGGGGGCGGCTGGAGCAGGTTCAGGTCGAGGCGCCGGTACGCGGTTTTCGCCTGCGCGCCGAAGACTTGCCGGCCTTCGTGCCGCAGTGTCAGGAACTGTTCGACGACCGCCCGCAGCAGTCCTTGCCTTGGGAGCAATTGCGCGAACGCCTGCGCGCACGGTTGGGCGATGACGCGGTGCACGGCCTGCGGTTTCAGGCCGATCACCGACCCGAGTGCGCGTGGCAGGCCAGTGCCGACAGTCAGCCCTGCGGCGGATTCCCGACCGTGCAGCGACCGGGCTGGTTGCTGACGGAACCGCTGGCGGTGCACGAAGGCTCGACCCGCATCCTCATGGGACCGGAACGTATCGAGTCCGGCTGGTGGGACGGTGATGATGTGCGCCGCGATTACTACCTGATCGAAACCCGTGCCGGCCAGCAGGGCTGGGCTTATCGGGCGGTGGGTGAAGACGGCCCGTTGTGGTTGCAGGGCTGGTTCGCATGAACGCCGAATATGCCGAGTTGCACTGCCTGTCGAACTTCAGTTTCCAGCGCGGTGCCTCCAGTGCCCTTGAGCTGTTCCAGCGGGCGAAAAAACAGGGTTATCAAGCCCTGGCGATCACCGACGAATGCACCTTGGCCGGCATCGTCCGCGCTTGGCAAGCGGCGAAGTCCGTGGAGCTACCGCTGATTATCGGCAGCGAGATTCGCATCGAGAACGGTCCGAAACTGGTGCTGCTGGTGGAGAGCCTTGAGGGTTACCAGACGCTGTGCCGACTGATCACCCGCGCCCGACGGCGCACGCAGAAAGGTCAGTATCAAATACTGCGCGATGACTTCAGCGAGCCGCTGCCGGGGCTGTTGGCGTTGTGGGTGCCGGACGCGGTCGATGATTACGAGCAGGGCCATTGGCTGAAGCAGGTTTTCGCCGAACGCCTGTGGCTGGCGGTGCAACTGCATCGCAGCCAGGACGACACCCGTCGGCTGAACGACCTGCTGACCCTGGCCCGGAAGCTGCAAATTACTCCGGTGGCCAGCGGCGATGTGCACATGCACGCGCGCGGGCGGCGGGCCTTGCAGGACACCATGACCGCGATCCGTCATCACCTGCCGGTGGCCGACGCCGGGTTGCGCCTGCACCCCAACGGCGAACGGCATCTGCGCAGCCTCGACGTTCTCTCCAGCCTGTACCCGCAAGCCTTGCTTGATGAAACGCTGGCGATTGCCCGGCGTTGCACGTTCGACCTCGGCCAGTTGCGTTATCAATATCCACGGGAGCTGGTGCCTGATGGACATACGGCCACGTCGTGGCTGAGTCATTTGACCGAGGAGGGCATTCGCGCGCGCTGGCCGCAAGGTGCGAGTGAGAAGGTGCGCGGGCTGATCGACAAGGAACTGGGACTGATCGCCGAGTTGGGCTATGAGAGTTATTTCCTTACGGTCCAAGACATTGTCGCCTTCGCTCGGCGCGAAAAAATTCTATGTCAGGGTCGAGGCTCGGCGGCTAACTCTGCGGTGTGCTTTGCCTTGGGCATTACCGAGATCGACCCCGACCGGATGAACATGTTGTTCGAGCGCTTTCTCTCCAGGGAGCGCGATGAACCACCGGATATCGATGTGGACTTCGAGCACGAACGCCGCGAAGAAGTCTTGCAGTATGTGTTCCAGCGCTATGGCCGGACCCGCGCGGCATTGACCGCCGTGGTCAGCACCTACCACGCGGCAGGCGCCGTGCGCGATGTGGCCAAGGCGCTGGGTTTGCCGCCGGATCAGATCAACGCCCTGGCCGATTGTTGCGGTCACTGGAGTGATGAAACTCCGCCCGTGGAGCGTCTGCGTGAAGGTGGGTTCGATCCCGAGAGCCCGGTGCTGCGCCGGGTGTTGAGTTTGACCCAACAGTTGATCGGGTTTCCCCGGCACCTGTCCCAGCACCCCGGTGGTTTCGTGATTTCCGAGCATCCGCTGGACAGTCTGGTGCCGGTGGAAAACGCCGCCATGGCCGAGCGCACCATCATCCAGTGGGACAAGGACGATCTGGATGCGGTCGGTTTGCTCAAGGTGGATATCCTCGCGCTGGGCATGCTCAGCGCGATTCGTCGTTGTTTCGATTTGCTGCGTCGTCATCGCAATCTGGACTTGAGCCTGGCGTCGATCCCCTCCGAAGACTCGTTGACCTACGACATGATTGGCCGCGCCGACACCGTCGGCGTGTTCCAGATCGAATCACGGGCGCAAATGTCGATGCTGCCCAGGCTCAAGCCGCGCAAGTTCTATGATCTGGTGATCGAGGTGGCCATCGTTCGCCCCGGGCCAATTCAGGGGGGCATGGTGCATCCGTACCTGCGTCGCCGAAACAAGGAAGAACTCGAAAGCTATCCGTCAGAAGAGTTGCGGGAGGTGTTGAAACGCACCCTCGGCGTCCCTTTGTTCCAGGAGCAAGTGATGCAGATCGCGATTGTCGCCGCCGACTACAGCCCCGGCGAAGCCGATCAGCTGCGCCGCTCCATGGCCGCGTGGAAACGCCACGGCGGGCTCGAACCGCACAAGGAACGCCTGGCAGCGGGGATGAAGAAAAAAGGCTATACCGCGGACTTCGCCACACAGATTTTCGAGCAGATCAAAGGCTTCGGCAGTTACGGTTTTCCCGAATCCCACGCCGCCAGTTTTGCCTTGCTGACCTACGCCAGTTGCTGGTTGAAATGCCATGAGCCGGCAGCGTTCGCCTGTGCGCTGATCAATAGCTGGCCCATGGGTTTCTACAGCCCGGACCAGATTCTGCAGGACGCACGCCGTCATCATTTGCAGATTCGCCCGGTGGACGTGCGGGCCAGTGACTGGGATTGCAGCCTGGAGCCGATCACCGGTGCGCAACCGGCGATTCGCATGGGCCTGCGCATGATCAAGGGCTTTCGCGAGGACGATGCCCGACGCATCGAGGTGGCGCGCTCCAAGGGCGCGTTTGCCGACATCGCCGATCTCGGCGAACGGGCGCGGCTCCATGCCCGCGCCCAGGAGCAACTGGCAGATGCCGGTGCGCTGCGCGGGTTGGCCGGTGATCGTCATCGGGCACGCTGGGAAGTGGCGGGGGTGCAGAAACAGCTTGGGTTGTTCGCCGGGCTGCCGAGCCAGGAAGAGGGTGCGATCGCGCTGCCCAAACCCACTGTCGGCGAAGACCTGCGGGCCGATTACGCCAGCGTCGGCACCACCCTCGGGCCGCATCCGCTGGCGTTGTTGCGCGCTGAATTGAAAGCCCGGCGTTGCCGCAGTTCGAAGGAGTTGCTGGAGGTCGAGCACGGACGGCCGGTCAGCGTCGCGGGGCTGGTGACCGGTCGACAACGGCCGGGCACCGCCAGTGGTGTGACCTTCGTCACCCTGGAAGACGAGTTCGGCAACGTCAACGTGGTGGTGTGGCACGACCTGGCCGATCGGCAGCGAAAGGTACTGGTCGGCTCGCAGTTGCTCAAGGTCGATGGGCGTTGGGAAAAGGAGGGCGAGGTTCGGCATCTGATTGCCGGGCGCTTGAGCGACCTGAGTCCGCTGCTCGATGGCATCAGCGTGCGGAGCCGGGATTTCCACTGATCCACGGTGAGCGGGCTTCTGTGGCGAGGGAGCTTGCTCCCGCTCGCCTGCGCAGCAGGTGTAAAACCATTCACCGCGATGCAATTGAATGACCGCGGTGGTTACCTTGAGCGCTGCTTCGCACCCCAGCGGGAGCAAGCTCCCTCGCCACAGGGTATGTGGGGTGTTCCTTTTACTTGGACACCGGCCAAAACCGCTCGCCGCCCCCAGGCGCATCCGTCCACGCCTGCAACGACCGTGTCGGCAAATCGAAATAATCCCGCGTACGCGCATAACCATGCCCGCCCATTCGACCGATCGCGTCGAGCCCCAGTTGATCGATGTACAGGGTTTTGGGATCGATCAATTCATCGCGCACATGGGCCATCAGCACTTCACCAAAGATGATCTCCCGGGATTGACCGATGTTCAGCGCCATCATCCGTCGGCATTCCAGCGCAACCGGGGCTTCGCCGATGCGTGGGCATTTGACCGTGGTGCCGGGGATGGCGGTGAGGCCTGCCGCGGTCAGTTCATCGAAGCCGGGAGCGAAGGGCACGGCGCAGACGTTCATGGCTTCCACCAGTGCATCGCTGACGATGTTGACGGTGAATTCCTGGTTGAGCTGGATGTTGCGCGTGGTGTCCTTGGGGCTTTGGTCACCGTAGTTTTCCACGCCCAGCGCGAGGATCGGCGGATCGGCTGAGAGCGCGTTGAAGAAGCTGAAGGGCGCGGCATTGATGCGGCCTTCACCGTCGATGGTGGTGACCAGGGCAATCGGCCGTGGTACCACGCTGCCGATCAGAATCTTGTATTTGTCCCGTGGGCTCAGTTGGCTGAAGTCGAAGCTTTGCATGGGCAGAAATCTCTAAAGAAGTGGATCAATCGCGCTCAGTGGCGCTTGCGCGCTGTAGTCGTCGGCGAACGGGATGGCCGGTTGGAAAAGACTTTTCCAGTCCGGTTGGCCGAAGGCCCGGTCGCTGTGACTGCGCATCAGTTTTTCGAATTGCTGTTGGGCCTGGCGTTGCAGGGCCGGGTAATCGATACCGTTGACCTGACCGTTGTGCATGACGCAGCGGCCGTCGATGAAACTGGCGATGCAGTCATCACCGCGCCCGGCCAGCACGAGGTTTTTCAGTGGATCGAACAGCGGCCCCAGGCGCAGGCCGCGCAGGTTGAACACGGTGATGTCGGCTTTTGCTCCCGGCGCCAGACGTCCAAGGTCGTCGCGACCCAACGCTTTAGCGCCGCCGAGGGTGGCGGCGTTGTACAGGTCCAGCGTGCGGGTCAGTGAATTGCCGCCTTCCATCAGCCGGGCGATGTTCAGACCCTGACGCATGTTTTCCAGCAAGTCCGCCGGCCAGGTATCGGTGCCCAAGGCGAAGTTGATGCCCTTGGCCCGATAACGACCAAACGAGTTCAGCGCCTCGCCGTCCCGGGCAAACACCACCGGGCAATGCACCAGGCTCGCGCCGCCATCCACCAGCCGTTGCAGGTCGTCATCGCCACGGGTGTAGATGCCGTGGGGCAACAGGCTGCGTGGAGTCAACAGGTCCAATTGCTGCAACCAACCCAGTGGGGAAACACCGCGCAACTGCTCGACCATCGCCACTTCGCCGAGGCCCTGACAGCAATGCAAGCGCATCGGCGCGTTGAGTTCCCGGCTCAGTGCGGCGGTACGTTGAAGCAGAGCGGGCGTGCAGGTCTGGATACGATCGGGCAACAGCGCGCCGCGAATCAGATCATGGTGAGAACCGTCGAAATCCCGGAAAAATCGCTCGGCCGCATCGAGCCCGGCCATACCTCGGGCTTCATCCCAGTGGTGAGCCAGCGTGCCGTCGGCCTGCCAGTAACTCATGCCGCTCATGTAGCAGGGACCGAGGTACGTGCGCAGCCCCAGTTCAGCCGCCACATCGGCGACTGCGGAAAATTCATCGTAGGTTTCCGCCCACTCGCGGTAGTACATCGAGGTGATCGGCATGGCCGTGGTGATGCCGTTGCGGATCAACTGTGTGAAGGCGTAGCGGTATTTGAAGACTTCTTCGTCGGGGCTATAGCTTTCCCGTGAGCCGCGCGCCAGATACTCCGCCGACCACATGCGGCCCATGTCGCGCTCGTCGCCGTTGTCCAGGGTTAGCACCGTGGAGTCGAGATCGCCCAGTGCATCCAGATCGATAAATCCCGGACCGATCAACGCGTTGCCGTAGTCGATCCACTGATCCACCGCGCCTGCATAACCGCGCCCGACGAACTCGATGCGCGAACCTTCGAAAACCACTTCGCCGTCGCGCCATAAAACATGCTGCGTACCGTCGAAGCCGACCACGCAGCTGGCCCGCAAGCCGATGCGCTTCACAAACGGCTGTCCAGCAAACGGCCGCCCGCCGCAATCAACTGCCCGCCGCGATAAACCTGGCGCAACGGCCGCGAGACAACCGCTTCACCGAGCGTTTGTACCGGCATCAGCAAAAAGTCTGCTGGCCGGCCCATCTCAAAACCATAACCTTCACAACCCAATGCACGAGCGCCATTGACCGTCGCGGCGTCGAAGGCCGCCGCCAGTTCTTCGTCCTTGTTCAAATCGAAACGGAACGCCAACAACATCGCCCGCTCCAGCATGTCGCCGTTGCCCATCGGCGACCAGGCGTCACGAATGCCGTCGGAACCCAGGCAGACATTGACCCCGGTTTCGCGCAGGGCAAGAAACGGCGGCACGGCGCAATCGGCCGGCGCAGAGCTCATCAGCGAAATACCCAGCGCCGCCAAGCGTTCGGCCACCGGTTTGACCTGACTCCACGGCAGCATGCCGAGGCAGTACGCGTGACTGATCATCACCCGCCCCTGAAGCGTGAATCGCTCGGTGTAATCGGCGATCAACGCGATCTGCCACAGGCCCAGCTCACCCTTGTCGTGCAGGTGAATGTCGACGCCACGGTCGAACTCGCTGGCCAGTTTGAACACGAAATCCAGTTGTGCGACGGGATCGTTGTCGATGCCGCACGGGTCCAGTCCACCGACGTTTTCCACGCCCAGAGCCATGGCTTCGCGCATCAATTCGGCGGTGCCGGGACGGCTGATCAGGCCAGTTTGCGGGAACACCACCAGTTGCAGGTCGATCAGGTCGCGATACTTTTCCCTCAATTGCTGCATGGCCTCGACGTGACGCAGGCCGAACTCCGGGTCGATGTCGACATGGCAGCGCATGGTCAGCGAACCCCGGGCGATGCAGTTTTCCAGCAGCGCGCCGGCCCGTTGCGCAATCGGTGTGGTGACTTCGCGCAGAATGCGCCGCTCATTGGCGATATAGTCCTTGAGAGTGGGCCCGGCGCTGTTCGGGCGCCAGGGTTGGCCCCAGAGGGTTTTGTCCAGATGTACGTGGCTTTCCACCAAGGCCCCGGTGAGCAGTTGGTTCTGGCCGTCGATGTCGGTGGCGAGCAGCTCGGTGGTCGAGGCCGGGCGGCGCTGGGTGAATCGGCCGTTTTCGATCAGCAGGTCTTCGGCGGGTGCGCCGTAAGGGCGCACGTTGCGTAGCCAGCGGGGTTGATTCATTGCGTACCTCAAATTCAGTGGTGTCTTGGCGGGCCTCATCGCTAGCAGGCTAGCTCCCACAGGGTTTGGGGTTGCCCCGGATTCTGTGTCCACACAAAACCACTGTGGGAGCTAGCCTGCTAGCGATGGCCGCGACTCGGTTTCAAGTCAGGCAATCAGCCCTTGAGCTTCGCCCAGATCCGGTCCTGCAGCTCCCGCGCCTTGTTGCTGCATTCCTTCTCGGGACGCAGGCGCGAGGCGAATTCGTCGGGCATGTTGATGGCGTCCATCACTCGCCATTTGGCATCAATCAATTTGTCGCTCTGGATGCCGTTGTCGTAGGCGATGGCGTTGGACACGGCGGCGGCGTTTTCCGGTTTCATCATCCAGTCGATGAAGATCTTGGCGTTGCCGGGGTGCGGCGCGCTTTTCGGTACGGCGAAGTTGTCCTGGAACATCGCCAGTCCTTCCTTCGGATACACGTACTTGATCGTGCTCTTCTGCAAGGTGGCCCGCGCTGTAGAACCGTTCCAGTTCTGCATCATGATCACTTCACCGGAGGCCATGCGGTCGACGGTGTTGTCCGAGCTGTACATCTTCAGGAACGGTTTCTGTTTTTGCAGCAGTTCGAGAATGCGCTTGGCGTCCTGCGGGTTTTCGCTGCATTCGTCGACATTCAGGTAGTGACTGGCGGCGTTGATCACGCTGCTGGACGTGTCGAGGGCGGCGAGTTGGCCTTGCAGTTCCTTGCGCGGTTCGAAGAACTCTTTCCACGAGTCGTCCAGTTTGCCGCCGGGCACCCGCGCGCTGTCATAGGAGAAGCCGGTGGTGCCCCACAAGTACGGCGCCGAGAACTTGCGGCCGGGGTCGAAGCTCGGGTCGCGGAAGGCTGGTTTGACGTACTGGAAGTTGGGCAGGGCGGACGCGTCGATTTCCAGCAGCAGGTTCTGGTTGATCAGGGTGCGCATGATCGATTGCGATGGCACGATCACGTCATACGCCGCGCCGCCGGCCTGCAACTTGGCCAGCAGGGTTTCGTTGCTGTCGTAGCCGTCCATGGTGACCTTGATGCCGGTCTCTTTTTCGAACTTGGCCAGCAGCTCGACCGGGTAGTAATCGGTCCAGTTGTAGAAGAACAGTTCCTTGGGCTCGGCGGCCTGGGCGGTGAAAACGGTAAAGCAACTGAGGGCCAGACCGGCGACACCGTAACCAATATTTTTCAGTTTCATGCAAGAACGCTCCAGACTCATTGTTGTTTGCCGCGCTGTCCCAGCCAGAAGGCCAGCACCACCAGCACGATGGAAATCACCAGCATCAGCGTTGAAATCGCGTTGATCTCCGGCGTCACACCGGCCTTGATCGCCGAGAAGATGTACACCGGCAAGGTCGTGGAACCGGGGCCGGCGACGAAGAAGGTCATGATGAAATCGTCGAGGCTGACCACGAACGCCAGCACCGAACCGGACAGCACCGCCGGCCACAGCAGCGGCAAGGTCACCCGGCGAAACACCTGCCACGGGTTGGCATACAGGTCGTTCGCCGCTTCCAGCAGGCTCTTGTCCAGGTCATTGAGCCGCGCACGGATCGGCAGGTAAGCGAAGGGAATGCAAAAGCCGATGTGGGCGACGATTACGGTCAGCAAACCGAGCTTGATCCCCAGCGCCATGAACAGCAGCAGGGTGGCAACGGCGGTGACAATCTCCGGCAGGATCAACGGCAGGTTGATTCCGCCCTCGACCATTTTCTGCCCGTAGAACGGCCGGTAAGTCGCCAATGCCGCGAGCAATGCAATCGCCGTGGCGCAGACCGTGGCGATGCTGGCGACGATGATCGAGTTCAGCGCGGCGGTCTGGATCGACGGGTTGGCCAGGATTCGTCCATACCAGTCGAACGAGAACTCGGTCCACACCGTCGCCGAGCGGTTGGCGTTGAAGCTGTAGGCAATCAGCACGAAGATCGGCAGGTACAGATAGGCCAGGATCAGCAGACTGACTTCGCGGGTCAGCGGCAGTTTTTTCAGGTGCAGGGCGATCATGTTTGGGCTCCCCGACGCAGGGTCTTGGCGGCATTGCGGCTATAGAGGGCGTAGAGCACCAGGGACACCAACATGATCCCCAGCAACAGGAACGACAGCGAACTGCCCAGCGGCCAGTTGCGTGCGGTGCCGAACTGTTGCTGGATCAGGTTGCCGATCATCAAGGTCTTGCCGCCGCCGAGAATCGCCGGGGTGATGAAGGCACCGAGGCTCGGCACGAACACCAGCAGGGAGCCGGCAATCACTCCCGGCATCGACAGCGGCAGGATGATCCGGCGCAACGCGTGCCAGCGGTTGGCACCCAAGTCATAGGCGGCTTCCACCAAGCGCCAGTCAAGTTTTTCCAGGGTCGAATAGATCGGCAGAATCATGAACGGCAGGAAGCTGTAGACCAGGCCGACGCTGACCGCGAAGTCGTTGTAGAGCAGGGTGATGCCACCGGACTGGGGCAGCAGCGCGTTGAGGCTCTGGGCGACCCAGCCGTGTTCACGCAGGATGATCAGCCACGCGTAGTTGCGAATCAGCAGGTTGGTCCAGAACGGGATGGTGATCAGCAACACCATCAGGTTGCGCCGGCGCGGTGTGAGGCTCGACATCCACAGCGCCACCGGAAAACCGAACAGGAAGCACAGGATCGTGGTGCCACCGGCCTGGAACACCGAACGCAGCAGCGCTTGGGCGTAGACCCAGTTCAGCTCCAGTTCGCCGTCGAAACCTTCCTGGAAAAACAGCTGCACGTAGCTTTGCAATTGCCAGTCGGCCTGCCAGTCGACGCCGCCATAGACGTTGCGCGGCAACAGGCTGATGTAGCCCATGATGCCCAACGGAATGGCGATCAAGGCCAGCAGGGTCAGAACCACCGGGCTGAGCAACAGCGCGCGGTTGAGGGCTGGGGAAGTGCTGCTGACGCTCATCTCAGGCCTCCATCAGCAGGCAGGCGTGGGGCGGCAGGTTGACCGCGACGCGATCACCGACCACCCGGCCATGGTTCAGGCCTTCGTTGTTCTCGCGCAGCATGACCTTGATGTCGTTGTTCAACCGGCATTGGTAAAGCGTCGCGGTGCCGACATACAGCACGGCTTCGATCACGCCGCGCAGGTGATGTGGCTGCGTCGGGTCAACCAATTGTGAGCGCTCGGGACGAAACGCCAGCTGCACCCGCGAACCGTCGAAGCCTTGCGGCGGGCAGGGGATTTCCACCGGCATGCCGTTGGGCACGAAGAGGTTTTCGTTTTGCTGGCCGCGCTTGAGATGGCCGGGCAGGAAGTTGATGTCGCCAATGAATTGCGCGACAAACTGATGCTGCGGCCGCTCGTAGATCTCGTTGGGCGTGCCGATCTGCAGGATCTTGCCGGCCGACATCACGGCAATGCGATCGGACAGGGTCAGCGCTTCTTCCTGATCGTGGGTGACGAAAATGAACGTGATCCCGGCTTCTTTCTGCACGCGCTTGAGTTCGACCTGCATTTCCTTACGCAGCTTGAGGTCCAGTGCCGACAGCGGCTCGTCCAGCAACAGCACTTTGGGTTTCGGCGCCAAGGCCCGGGCCAGAGCCACGCGCTGCTGTTGTCCGCCGGACAGTTCGGCCGGTTTGCGCTTGGCCAGGTGTTGCATTTGCACCAGCGCGAGCATTTCATCGACACGCTGCGGTATCAGTTTGCGTTCAAGACCCTGCATCTCGAGGCCGAAGGCGATATTCTGCGCAACACTCATGTGCGGAAACAGCGCGTAGCTCTGGAACACCGTGTTGACCCGGCGCTTGAACGGCGGCAAATCGTTGACCGGTTCACCGGCCAGACGAATCTCACCCTCGCTGACATGTTCGAAGCCGGCGATGGTGCGCAACAGGGTGGTTTTGCCACAGCCGGAGGGGCCGAGCAGGGTGAAGAATTCGTTGTCGGCAATGTCGACAGAAACGTTGTCCAGCGCTGGGGCCAGTCCCGGATCGTCGGAATACCGCTTTGAGACGTTTCGCACTTCAATTGCAACTGGATGACCCATAATGGTGCATTCCTCTAATTATTGTATGCAAAATCTGGATGCAATTTAGAAATACCCGGATTAACCTGCTCGTGCAAGCCCCTTTTTCAATGGCTGTTCATCCGCCAGGGTTGGTTGCACAGGGCGCAAGGAGTTGATGAATGACGGAAAAGAAACTGGAAACCACGGTCGACCGCGTCTACCAAGGGGTTTACGAGGCGATCAGCAAACGCTCGCTGCGTCCGGGGATGAAGCTCGGCGAAGCCTCGTTGGCCGAACTTTTCAATGTCAGCCGAACGTCGGTTCGCGCGGCGCTCAAGCAGTTGGAAGCCGACGGACTGGTCACCACCGAGCCCAATAAAGGTGCGTCGGTGTCGTTGCCGAGTGACGAAGAGATTCGTTCGCTGTTCGAAACTCGGCGCCTGATCGAGATCGGCATCGTCAGTGAGCTTTGCCGTCGTCGCGATACAGCGGTGACGCAGGATTTGCGCGATCACCTGCTGCTGGAGGATGAGGCGCATCAAAGCGGGGATCACGAGCGGCTGATCCATCTGCTCGGTGAGTTCCATATCAAACTGGCCCGCAGCCTGAACAATCCGGTGCTGCTCGACTGGTTCCAGAAACTGATCTCCCGCGCCTCGCTGTACGCCGCTGCGCTGGATGACGACAGCCACGAAGCCTGCCGCGACGATGAACACCTGCGGCTGATCGAGTACATCGAGGCGGGCAACCAGAGCGCGGCAATTGAGCTGACGTGTATGCATTTGAATGGCATCGAAAAGGCGATTCTCGATGTGGCGGCGACTTTGAAAAGCAGCTACAACCCGCTCAAACACCTCATTGAGGTTTAGCCCCCAATTCCCCAGTCACTGAAAATTCAACCTGTGGGAGCGGGCTTGCTCGCGAATGCGGTGTGTCAGACAGCACAAATACCGACGGACACACCGCATTCGCGAGCAAGCCCGCTCCCACAAGGGATCTGCAGTGGCCCGTGAGATTCAGCTATACCTCTATGAAACGAATAACGTTCACTGTGCTCGAAACAAACGGGTGCGGATGACCGGGATAGAGCCAAGCGATGCAGTTTCTAGACGATAGCCACGGATGTTCCGGCTGGAGCGGCGAAATGGCCGGGCGCATTTGTGCGTTCGACTGGAGTCGGACCGAGCTGGGTGCTCTTGATTCCTGGACTCGGAGCCTGAGCAGTACAGTGCAACTGATGCTCGCTTCACCGTTGCCGATGGTGATGCTCTGGGGGCGCCCCGGCTACATGATCTACAACGACGCCTATTCAGAATTCGCCGGCGGGCGCCATCCTTATCTGTTGGGTTCTCCGGTGGAGCTGGGCTGGCCGGAAGTCGCCGAGTTCAACCGGCATGTGGTGGATACGTGCCTGGCCGGGGGAACGTTGTCCTATCGCAATAAAGAACTGGTGCTGCTGCGCGACGGGGTTCCCGAACAGGTCTGGATGGACCTCTACTACAGCCCGGTTGCCGATGATGACGGACGTCCGGCCGGAGTCATGGCGATGGTGGTCGAAACCACTGAACGAGTGATTTCCGAGCAACGCCGCCAAACTGCCGAAGATGCCTATCGCGCCGACAACGAACGGGTGCGCCTGGCACTGAATGCCGGGGCTCTGCTTGGTTCCTTCGTCTGGGACATCAAGGCCAATGTGCTGTCCGGCGATGAGCGATTCGCCCGGACCTTTTCCTATCCGACGGGGCAAGACCTGAACAATCTGTCACAGGAATTCGCCGAAACGCGGATTCATCCGGATGACCGCAGTTGGGTGCAAGAGCGGGTCAAACGGTCGGTCGAGGTCGGCGAGGCCTATAACGCCGAGTACCGCATTCTGCGTCCCGATGGCAGTTATCTGTGGGTGCTGGCCAGCGGTTGTTGCGAGTTCAACGAGCAGGGCGAGGCCTTTCGTTTTCCCGGGGTGTTGATCGACATCCATGAACGCAAGACCGCCGAAGAATCGCTGCTCCGGTTCACCCGCAACCTGGAGCAACGGGTGGCCGACGAAGTCGAAGCGCGGTTGGCGGCCGAAGAGCAATTGCGCCAGTCACAGAAGCTCGAAGCCATCGGTGGCCTCACCGGTGGCGTGGCCCATGACTTCAATAACCTGCTGCAAGTGATCGCCGGCAACCTGCACTTGTTGGCCAGGCATGAAGCGGGCAACGCCAATGTGCAGCGTCGGGTCAGCGCTTCCATTGCCGCCGTCGAGCGCGGTGCAAAGTTGTCTTCACAGTTGCTGGCTTTCGCGCGCCGCCAGCCGCTGTCCCCGGCGACTTGTACGCCACAGCAGATCTTCGACGGCCTCGGCGAACTGTTGCAGCGCGCGCTGGGGGAAACAATCCAGGTCAACATGGCCGCCCCGGTTGATTGCTGGCCGGTGTTCGTCGATCGTAATCAACTGGAAAACGCCATCCTCAACCTGGCGATCAACGCCCGCGACGCGATGAAGGGCGAAGGCACGATCGACCTCAGCGCCGACAACATCAGCCTCGATCGCGCGTTTTGCGCAGGCAAAGGTATTGTGGCCGGGGACTATGTGCAGGTCTGCGTGGCTGACACGGGAGTCGGCATGCCAGCGCAGGTACTCGCGCAGGCCTTCGAGCCGTTTTTCACCACCAAACCCGACGGCCAGGGCACGGGGCTGGGGTTGAGCATGGTGTTCGGTTTCGTCAAGCAAAGTGGCGGCCATATCGAGATGTCCAGCGTTGTCGGCGAGGGCACGCGGGTGCAGCTGTATTTCCCCCGCAGCTTGCGTTCGATGGACAGTGAAACACCCACGCCGGAAGCGCATCAGCGGGGCGGACACGAGCGGGTGCTGGTCGTGGAGGACAACGAAGCGGTGCGCGCTTCGTCGGTGGAGTTGCTGCGTGAAGAGGGCTATCAGGTGCTGACGGCTGCCAACGCCGACATCGCGATGCAAATGTTGCTGGAGGGCGCGCAGGTGGACTTGATCTTCACCGATGTGGTCATGCCCGGCCTGATCAAGAGCTCCGATCTGGCCGCATGGGGCAAGGTGCAAAATCCTCCGGTGGCGGTGCTGTTCACCTCCGGGCATACCCGTGACATTATCTCGCGCAATCACCAGCTCAGCCCGGATACCCATTTGTTGAGCAAACCCTATAGCCCGCAATCGCTGGCTCGAATGATTCGTACCGTGCTCAATGGCTAAACACATTCAGACTTGTAGGAGCAGAGCTTGCTCGCGATGGCGGCTGCACATTCAACAATGTTGTGCCTGACACACCGCCATCGCGAGCAAGCTCAGCTCCTACAGGGGAACGGTATTTTTCAGTTATCTCATTAAGGCTTCCCGATGACCTCAACGCGCACCTCCAACTCTCACTCCGGCATGGTCAGGGTGCGTGGCGCCCGGGAACACAACCTCAAGAATGTCGACGTCGATATCCCCCGCGATGCCCTGGTGGTATTCACCGGGGTGTCCGGTTCGGGCAAGTCGTCCCTGGCGTTTTCGACCCTCTATGCCGAAGCACAACGTCGTTACTTCGAGTCGGTGGCGCCGTATGCGCGGCGGTTGATCGATCAGGTCGGCGTGCCCGACGTGGATTCCATCGAAGGTCTGCCGCCAGCGGTAGCCTTGCAGCAGCAACGGGGCACGCCGAGTACGCGGTCTTCGGTGGGCAGCGTGACGACCTTGTCGAGCTTGATCCGCATGCTGTACTCCCGCGCCGGCAGTTACCCGGCGGGGCAGCCGATGCTTTACGCCGAAGACTTTTCACCGAACACGCCGCAAGGCGCGTGTCCCGAGTGCCACGGCTTGGGCCGGGTGTATGAAGTCACCGAAGCGTTGATGGTGCCGGACCCGAGCCTGACCATCCGTCAGCGCGCGGTCGCCTCATGGCCCTTGGCGTGGCAGGGCCAGAACCTGCGGGACATTCTGGTGACCATGGGCTACGACGTCGATATCCCCTGGCGCGATCTGCCGAAAAAGCAGCGCGACTGGATTCTCTTCACCGAAGAAACCCCGACGGTGCCGGTTTACGCCGGGCTTACGCCGGAAGAAACCCGCGTCGCCCTCAAGCGCAAAATGGAGCCGAGTTACCAAGGCACCTTCACCGGCGCGCGCCGCTACATCCTGCACACGTTCACCCATTCGCAAAGTGCACTGATGAAGAAGCGTGTCTCGCAATTCATGCTGGGCAGTCCTTGCCCGCTGTGCGACGGCAAACGTCTGAAGCGCGAGGCGTTATCGGTGACCTTCGCCGGTTATGACATTGGCGCGTTGTCGCAGATGCCGTTGCTGCAGGTGGCCGAAGTACTGAAACCGGTCGCAGCCCAGCATTACCTTGAAGAAGGTGAAGAGGCGGGCGAAGTGCTGACTCACAACCAGACCCGCGAGGCCCGTGAACAGCGTGTAGCCCACGGCGCCAGCGGCCACGCCAATGCCCCGGATGTGCGGCACACACCGAACCTGTCAGTGGAAAAGCGTCTGGCCGCGCAGCGGATCGCCCAGGATTTGCTGGAGCGGGTCAGTACCCTGACCGATCTTGGCCTCGGTTATCTGGCGCTGGAGCGCAGCACGCCAACGCTGTCGTCCGGCGAATTGCAGCGCCTGCGCCTGGCCACGCAGCTGGGGTCGCAATTGTTCGGCGTGATCTACGTGCTGGACGAGCCTTCTGCCGGCCTGCACCCGGCGGATGGCGAGGCGTTGTTCGAAGCCTTGCAGCGCTTGAAAGCTGCCGGCAATACCTTGTTTGTGGTCGAGCACGATCTGGAAACCATGCGCCGCGCCGACTGGTTGATCGATGTCGGTCCGGCGGCGGGCGAGCATGGCGGGCGGGTGCTGTACAGCGGCGCGCCAGCCGGGCTGGCTGACGTTGCCGATTCGCAAACCCGCGCCTATCTGTTCGCCGAGCAAGTCAGCCAGCCGCGAGTCAGCCGCAAGGCCAGCGACTGGCTGCGGCTGGAAGGCATCACCCGCAATAATCTGAATGATCTCAGTGTCGAGTTTCCTTTGGGCTGTTTCACAGCGGTGACTGGCGTTTCAGGTTCCGGTAAATCGAGTCTGGTCAGCCAGGCCTTGCTCGAACTGGTCGGCACGCACCTCGGGCGCCCAGTCATCGAGAGTGAAACGGAAGAACCGAGCCTGGAAGACGATGCGCCGCAAACCAGTGGCGGCCAAGTCACGGCAGGGTTGGCGTCGATCAAGCGTCTGGTGCAAGTCGACCAGAAACCCATCGGCCGTACCCCGCGCTCCAACCTCGCGACCTATACCGGGCTGTTCGATAACGTGCGCAAGCTCTACGCCGCCACGCCCGAGGCGCAGACGGCGGGCTACGACGCCGGGCAGTTTTCCTTCAACGTCGCCAAGGGCCGCTGCGCGACGTGTGAAGGCGAGGGCTTTGTCAGCGTCGAATTGCTGTTCATGCCCAGTGTCTACGCGCCATGCCCAACCTGCCACGGCGCGCGCTACAACCCCGATACGCTGGCGATCACCTGGCAGGGCCGCAACATAGCCCAGGTGCTGCAACTGACCGTGGATCAAGCCGTGGAAGTGTTCGCTGAACAAGCGTCGATCCGTCGCTCGCTGGAGGTGCTGCGCGATATCGGCCTGGGTTATCTGCGCCTCGGCCAGCCGGCGACAGAGCTGTCCGGCGGCGAAGCCCAGCGCATCAAACTCGCCACCGAACTGCAACGCAATCAACGCGGGGCGACGCTGTACGTGCTCGACGAACCGACCACCGGGCTGCATCCGCGGGACGTCGATCGCTTGCTCGAACAGTTGAATAATCTGGTGACGGCAGGGCACACGGTGATCGTCGTCGAACATGAGATGCGAGTGGTGGCGCAGAGTGACTGGGTGATCGACATCGGACCCGGGGCCGGTGATCAGGGCGGCAGGATTGTCGTGGCGGGGACGCCGCAGAAAGTGGCGAAGAGCAAGAAGAGCCGGACGGCGCCGTTTTTGGCCAGGGTGCTTGGTATGGTTTAATTTTCGGCGATCATGCGGGCCTCTTCGCGAGCAAGCCCGCTCCCACATGGGTTTAGTGTTGATCACAGTATCCGTGGGCGACTCGGTTAAATGTGGGAGCGGGCTTGCTCGCGAATCGATTTTTCAGGCGCCGTCGATCGTGCGCCGTACCTTGTCCAGCAGTTCGTTTATCTGGAACGGCTTGATCAGCATTTCCATGCCTTCCCCCAGAAACACCTGACGGTTGATCGCGGTTTCGGCGTAGCCGGTCATGAACAGGATCGGCAGTTTGTTGCGCCAGCCTCGGGCGACATCGGCCAGTTCCCGGCCGCTCATGCGCGGCAGGCCGACGTCGGTCAGCAGCAGGTCGATGGTTTGATCATTTTGCAGGCGTTCCAGAGCCCCCTCGATGTCAGCCACTTGTGTGCAGCGGTAACCGGCGTCCACCAGCACTTCGGCCACGAACATGCGCACGGACGGCGTGTCCTCGACGATCAATATGTGTTCGCCGGAGCCTTGCGGATCGACAGCGGTGGGCAACACTTCGCTGGCCGTCGGATCGGAGCTGGCCGGCAGCATGATGGTCACTTCGGTGCCGCGCCGCGCCACGCTGCGGATGTGTGCATCGCCACCGGACTGACGGGCGAAACCATAGATGGTCGACAACCCGAGCCCGGTGCCCTGACCCAGCGGTTTGGTGGTGAAGAACGGATCGAACACCTTGTCGATCACGCTGTGCTCGATACCGGTGCCGTCGTCGCGCACTGACAACGCGACGTAAGCGCCATCGGCCAGGTTGGGATCACCATGGGAATAGGCCGCATAGGTGTTGACCCAGATATTGCCGCCCTGGGGCAGGGCATCGCGCGCGTTGATCACCAGATTGAGCACGGCACTTTCCAGCTGGATCGGGTCGACCAGGGCAATCGCCGCTTTGCTCGTCAATTCAAGTTTCAGGGCAATGCGTTCGCCGATGGTCCGCACCAGCAGTTCTTCAAGGGAGCGGATGTTCTCGTTGATATCAACGGGTCGTGTGTCGAGCGGCTGTTGCCGGGCGAATGCCAGCAGGCGATGGGTCAGGGAGGCCGCACTCATCGCCGAGTTCAACGCCGCTTCGGTATAGAACTGAACCTTGTCGGTACGCGCATCGGCGACACGTTTCTGGATCAGTTCCAGGCTGGTGATGATGCCGGTGAGCAAATTGTTGAAGTCGTGGGCAATGCCGCCGGTGAGCTTGCCCAATGCGTCCATTTTCTGCACCTGCAACAACTGGGCTTCGGTGCGCACGCGTTCGGCGACTTCCTTGGCCAGTTGAGTGGTTGCGTCGTCCAGGCGCGCCAGGTGCGAGCGCTCGCGGTGGCGGTGCTCGGTGACATCCTCGACAAACACCAGGCTGAGTTCCGGTGAACGGTAGGGCGAGATCTGCCACTCGGTTTCGCGGATTTCGCCCTGGACCCGCATGCTCAAGGTGCCTTTCCAGCGCTCGCCATAGCTCAGGCGCAGGCGCAGTTCGTCGATGATGCCGGGTTGGTCGTCGGCGAAGCACTCGCGCAGCGTGTCAGGCGTGAGGTTGTCCTGAATCAACCGGGAAAAGGCATGGTTGCATTCATGCACCTTGAGTTGGGCATCCAGCACAGCGATGGGCGCCGACACATTGATGAAAATCTCGCGAAAGCGCGCCTCGCTTTCCCGCAGGGCATTTTCCGTTTCACGCACCCGCAGCAAGGTGCGCAGCGTCGCCAGCAACACGTCCGGGTCCACCGGGTGGATCAGGTAAGCATCGGCGCCGGCATCCAGGCCGGTGATGATGTCGCCGGTCTGGATCGAGGCGGCCGACACGTGGATCACCGGGAGCAGGGCGGTCGCGGGGTCCGAGCGCAGTATGCGGACGATGTCGAAGCCACTCATGTCGGGCAGGTTGACGTCGAGAATCAGTGCCTCGATGGTGACACTGTCGATCAACTCCAGGCCCTCGCTGCCGGTACCGGCTTCGAGCACTTCATAGCCATGACGCTCCAGGCGTCGGCGCAGGGCATAGCGCGTGGCGACGTTGTCGTCGACGATCAGCAGGCGCAGGTCACGTTTCATCGGCAGGCTCCGTGGCGATGGCCAGCGGGATGATCACGAAAAAGGTCGAGCCAGTGCCCGGCGTACTCTGGAGCCCGACTTCGCCACCCAGCAAACCGGCGAAGCGCTTGCACAGGGACAATCCGAGCCCGGTTCCTCGCAGGCGCTTTTGCAGCGGTGAGTCGACCTGGGAAAAGTCTTCGAACAATGCGCCATGTAGCTCGGCAGCGATACCTATTCCGGTGTCGTTGACGGCAAAGCGCACATGGGAGCTGTTTTCCAGACGCGCCGACACCCGGACTTCTCCACGGGTGGTGAACTTCAGCGAGTTGGAAATGAAATTGCGCAGGATCTGCGCGAGTTTCTTGTCGTCGGTGTACAGCCGAGGCAGTCCCACCGGCTCCTCGAAAATCAGGTCCACGGCGGTTGCATCGACAATTGGCCGAAACATACCGCGCAGTGCTGCGAACAGGTCGAACATGTCGAACCACGCCGGGGAAATGGTGATGCGCCCGGCTTCGATCTTCGCCAGGTCCAGCAGATCGTCGACCATATCGCTCAGCTCACGGGCGGAACCGCTGACGAAGGCCACTTGTTTGTGCTGTTCGGGGCTCAATGGCCCGTCGAGTTCATCGGTCAACAGGCTGGCGATGCTCAGGATCGAGCCCAACGGGGTGCGAAATTCATGGCTCATGTAGGAAAGAAAGCGACTTTTCAGGTCCGAGGCCTGACGCAATTGTTCGGCCTGGGTGTCGAGTTCCGCATACAGCGCCAGTACACCCTGATTGGTTTCATCCAGCTCCGCGCGCAGGGCCTCGGCTTCGTTTTGCAGCCGGGCGATCAGCGCCGTTTGTTCGTCAGTCTGACTCATCGGTGCTTCAGGCATGGGCGGCCTCCAGAGCAATGACCAACACCGTGACATCGTCCCGTCCACGACAGAAATCACGGTGCAGAATGGCGGCGATCACGGCGGGATGGCGGTGCACCAGACCGGGATAATCCTGCAGGTTCCAGCGCGATTGCAGGCCGTCGCTGTACATGATCAACAGCTGTCCGCTCACTTGAGCATAGTCAAAGGCTTGCGCCTTTCGATACTGGCCGCCGACGATGCCGGGATGGGAGGCCAGCCCCCGGGACTTGTCCGCTGCAATCACGCAGGCGCCGATATTGCCGATACCGACAAATTTTAGTGCGTCGCCGTCAAATTGCGCGACGGCGACTGCACCGCCACGGGTACCGGTCATGGCGTGATGCATGTCTTCCAGTGCCAGTATCGGTGACGCGAAGGGCGACAGTGCGAAGGCTTTCTCGCCAGCGCGGGCAGCTCGCTCGGCTTCTTCTCCATGGCCCAGGCCGTCGATCACCAGCACGCTGGTGCGTGGTCCGTCGAACGCCAAGTGCCAGACATCGCCGCAGGCCGGGTCGTTGCGCAATGAGTGCTGGCTGATGCCAATGCGTCGATCCGGGGCCTTGTCCTGGCGCGGATACAAGCGTGCCAGCAGCACGGCACCTCGGGAATCGGCGTAGACGTCGAACACTTCGGTCTGACGCGACACGGCGCCCAACCCGATGCCCTGGGTTCCTCCGGTGGAGAATCCATCGGTCAGGCATGCCTGCAAATCAAAGCCTTGCGCGCGGTCGACGGCAAGCATTTCGATGCCGGCGCCGTTTGTACGAGGCAATACTCGCAAGTGCAGCTCGCCATGGCTGGCGTGTTTGAGAATATTGCTGGCCAGTTCGGTGGCAACCAGCGCCACGCGCCCGGCATCAGTGCTGTCGAAGCCGTTTTTTTCCGCCAGTTGCTGCGCGGTACGCCGTGCGTGGCCGATCTGACTGCTGTCTTCGATCACCAGCACTTGCGTCAGCGAACTGCCAATGTTCATGTCCATCGGGTGATCGTTATGCGAGTGCCCTGGCCAGGCGCGGTGTCGAGCTCGAACTCGTCCACCAGACGCTTGGCGCCGGTCAGGCCCAGGCCAAGACCGCTGCCGGAGGTCCAGCCATCGGTCATCGCCAGCTTGATATCGGGGATGCCGGGACCTTCGTCGCGAAACACCAGGCGCAGGCCGCAGCGGGTCTGGTCGTCGAGGATCTGCCAGTCCATGTCGCCACCACCGCCGTACACCATGGTGTTGCGCGCCAGTTCGCTGACGGCGGTCACCAGTTTGGTCAGGTCGATCAGGCGCATGCCGCATTCCTGGGCGAGCTTGCGCGCCAGTTGCCGAGCCAGGACCACATCCTGCTCGATATGAATCGGATGAGAGCCACTGCTGCGTACGTTCATTGGTCACGTACTCGATCCTGAAGCAGTTTCATCCCGCGCTCGACATTCAATGCGGTACTGACCCCCGGCAGCGTCAGGCCAAGCTCTACCAGGGTGATGGCCACCGCCGGTTGCATGCCGACCAGCACCGTCTGCGCGTCCATGATTTTCGAGAGTCCGGAAATGGTCCCGATCATCCGGCCGATGAACGAGTCGACCATGTCCAGCGCAGAGATATCAATCAGCACGCCACGGGCGGAAGTTCGGCTGATCCGCTCGGACAAGTCGTCCTGTAGGGTCAGGGCCAACTGGTCATGCATGTCGACCTGGATGGTCACCAGCAGGAAGTCACCCATCTGCAATATCGGAATGCGCTCCATGGGCTCATACCGCCTTGCTGATGGTCAGTCCCAAACGGGTCAGGGCCAGTTTCAGGGCATCGGCCAGATTGGCCTTGGTGACGACGCCTTGCAGGTCGAGGCCTAAATGCACGATGGTCTGGGCAATCTGCGGGCGCACACCACTGATGATGCAATCGGCACCCATCAGGCGAATGGCGGTGACGGTTTTGAGCAGGTGCTGCGCCACCAGCGTATCGACGGTCGGCACGCCGGTGATGTCGATAATGGCGATTTCCGATCCAGTGTCGACGATCCGCTGCAACAGCGATTCCATCACCACTTGAGTGCGTTGCGAATCCAGCGTGCCGATCATTGGCAGCGCCAGTACGCCGTCCCAGAGCTTCACCACCGGGGTCGACAGTTCCAGCAGTTCTTCCTGTTGGCGCTTGATCACCGCTTCACGGGACTTCTGGAATGTGCGGATGGTGTGCATGCCGAGGGCGTCGAGTAGTTCTGAGATTTCCCAGAGTTGTTCAGCCAACAGCGCCGGACTGTCCTGATAGTGATTTTGCAGCAGCGCAAACAACGGGCCTTTCAAGGCGAAGATGAAACTGGCGGTCTGTTGTGAGTCCTGGCCGAGCAGGGCACGGCTATGGGAGAGCTTTTCCAGAAACTGGCGAATCTCGTCCCAGTCTGAGGCAGCGATGTTCTGCCCGTTACCGCCCTGCAGGCCCGAGATAATCAGTTGCAGGAATTGCGAAGTTTGCTGTTGCAGGTCCTGGTCTTTGATATTGCGGGTGGCGCCACTGGCTTCGAGGCCGGTTGTCCATTCGGCAAGCAGTTGTGCCTGGTTCTTCTTCATCGCATCGAGAGTGCTGGATTGCAGTGCCGCCATGAGACTTGACTCCTTGTAGTGTAGGCGCCGACTCCCCAAGAAATGACCGGCGCAAATCAATGACATTTGCCGGATGAAATAGTTGTTCGCTTTCGAGAGCATTTTTCATCCGCTGCACATGGACTGTAGTCGGCGCCGGTTCTGATGGCGGTTTTTCATTGCAAATCAGCGGTCCGAGGGAACCCTGCCGGCCAGCCGACTTCGAAACCTCAAGACTCGACTATTCCGGCCGCGTACATGCAGTGACGAGCGAGGTAGCCATGAAAGACCAAACGATGACACCGCAAAGGGATCGAGCGCAGAGCGAAAACCCTGGCAAGCCCGTGGAAAGCACACCGGAGCCGCAAAGCGGCGATGGAACGGTTGATCAAAAGAACCGCCATACCGACAACGACAATGAATTCAGCCCAGGCTTCAAGCCCAATCCGGATCGACCCAAGCCCAGTGATGACACCGATGCCGATATCGATACCGATGGCGGTTAGGTGATCCTCAAACACGAAAGCCGCATCCTGGATGCGGCTTTTGCATTGGCAGCGTGATTATTTGCTCGGATGCGCGGCCTGGAGTTTTTTCGCCATATCCAGGTGCTTTTCCAGACCCGGCAGCATTTTCTGCGCAAAGCCTTTGAGTTCCACCGCGCCTTTGGATTTGTCGTCCGTCACGGTGTTGGCTTCTTTCTTGAACAGCTCAATGGCTTCTTCGTGAGCCTTGACCTGATTGTTGGCATAAGCCGCATCGAAGGATTCGTCACGCATGTCGAGGATCTTTTCCTTGGCCTGCTTCACCAGCGTCGTGCTGTCCGGCACTTCAATGTCGTTCTTTTTCGCGATGGTCGCCAGTTCGTCGTTGGCCTTGCCATGATCGGTAATCATCATGTTGGCGAACTCTTTGATGTCCGCCGATTGGCTTTTTTCGAGGGCCAGTCGACTGGCCTCGATTTCGGCGATGCCGCCGGCGGCTGCCTTGTCGACAAAATCATTGGAAGTCGCGGCAAATGCCGCACCCATCATGCCAGTGCTCAAAGCAACGGCCATAGCAAGGTGGCGCAGGTTAAATCCGTCCATTGGTGCTTCTCCACGCAGATGATCACGGTGATCGTTAATTAGTGGAGGCCGGCGCCTGGGGAAAGGTTTTATCGCATTTGCCGGAGGACGACGAATGGACACCGCTGGTCTGACAGATGGTCGACAGAACCGGCCAACCGAGGCCATTCTGATAGTTGGCGAACGCAATCAGTCGCGTTTGCTACCGATCAACAAACGGAGGTGTTCCATGCCGGTGTCCCATGACCTTTATCAGGACCTGAGTTGCACAAAGGAAGAAATCCAGCAGAAACGCACCAAGGATCCGTTATTGGATTCGCTGATCAACAAGTATTCCCTGGCAGATGCCGAGGTGGTGAAGGCGGAGCAAGCCAAATCCAGCGATGACGCGGTGACAAAGCTCAAGGCGAAGCGCCTGGAGGTCAAGGACAAGATCGTCAAACAACTGCAGTCGCCGTCCTGACCCCTGGTCATGAGTCACCGACGACCGGTGACTGAAAAGTTGGAACGGCGATAAGAACCGGCACCTCGAATGTTCAGAACCCGACAAGACGGGCGGCAGGCGAGGTGCCTCATGAAACAGAAATATCCCAGTGAAGAACAGGGTGGCTTCGACCCGATGCCGACCCGTCCGCAACCGTTAAGCCCGGCCCATACCACTGAACATCCTGAAGAAGAACCGGGCATTGATGATGTGCCGGAGGACGAGGGTATCGACTCCGATCTGAATTGAATTCTGTGCCCTGTACCCTGTGGGAGCTAGCCTGCTAGCGATAGCGATCTGTCAGTTGATCAACAGATGTCTGACACTCCGCTATCGCTAGCAGGCTAGCTCCCACAAGGTTTTGTGGTGTTTATTGCAATGCGGTGGTCAACGGCAATCGAGCCATGTTCTTCGCCTTCAGCGATCCGAAATACAACCAGTCGCCATACTCCCTCACCGTCGTGATTGGGGAATAGTTGCCGTCGCTACTATCCTGCAGATTGGCGATGACTTTGCCCTCAACATCCAGCCCCAATGCGAAGGCGCGTTTTTCTACCGGTTTGGGCAGGACGGTCATGGCCCGCACGATCATCTTGCGAACGAATGGGTGCTCCGCCGTGGCATCCAGCAAGGCATTGCGCGGTGCATACAAGGCGACCCAGAAGCGGTCGCGGCCGTTGAATGACAGGTTGTCCGGCAAACCGGGCAGGTTATCGATAAACACATCGTGGGTGCCGGCTTTCGGTCCGCTCAGCCAGTAGCGACTGATGCGATAGGCGCCGGTTTCGTTGACCAGCACAAAGGCATCGTCCGGCCCCAGCGTGACGCCGTTGGCAAACTCCAGCTTATCCAGCAACACCGAAGTCTTGCCGGTCTGGAAGTCGTAACGCAGCAAACGACCGTCGCCACCGTGCTCGATGATCGCCTCGCCGTCCTTGCCGTAGCCGAAGCGGCTGGAAGCGTCACTGAAATAGGCGTAGTGACCGGGTTTGTCGATGGCCACGTCGTCGGTAAAACCGAAGGGCACGCCGTTGGCCTCGGTAGTCATCGCTACCAGTCGACCCTGGGCGTCGAGCGACAGCAAACCCTTGACCGCATCGGCGATCACCAGCAAGCCATTGGGATGACGGGCCAGCCCCAACGGCCGACCACCGGTGTCGGCCAAAACTTTGGTGACCTTGCCGTCGAGACTGGTGCGGATCAGCCGGCCGTCATGCAAGCCGGTGATCAATGTATCGTTTTCCAGCAGCAGCGCTTCGGGGCCGTCGATGTCTGCGGCGCCGACCCGTTCCACGCCCTTGAGTCGCGTGTTATCGGCATAAACGCCGCTGGTGAGGGAGGGTGCGGGCGGCGGCGTCCAGGCCACCGGTTGCACTTTGGTCGGCATCAGCAGCAGGAATGCGCCGATGGCGATGATCACCAGCAGCAGCCAATGGCGGAACCTGATGAATCGACTCACGCATTGACTCCCGATTGCGCCAGATGCTTTTGCGCCATTTCGCGCAGGGCCAGCATCGATTCGGCCGACTCGCGATCGATCCGCCGCTTGAGCAGCAGTGCATTGGCCACGCGCATCCCCAGGCCACTGAACTGGTATTCGAGGGTACGAACGAATCGCGTGCCAGTCCCCTCGGCCGCGCATTCATAGGTCACCACCAACGACAGACCATGATCACCATCGGCCCGGGCACTCCAGCGCCGCCCGGGCAAATACTCGTCGACCACCCAGCTCAAATGCCCATCACGGCCGCCGGCGCGAATGTCCTCTTCGAACCGTGCGCCGGCATGCAGTGAGCCTTTCTGGCCATTGATCTTGAGCGACGATGGATGCCATTCCGGCCAACGGGTCACGGTGCTGGCGTAGGCGAGTACGTCGATGGGGGTTCCGGCAATCTCGATCTGGTGCTGCATGCGGGTCATGGGCGTTCTCGTCAGGTACGGGGTGGCGTGTTCCGGTTCCCAGTAGAGGGTGCCGAACAGGTAATCCATCAACGGAAAAACGATGTTGAAATTGCGCTCCTGCATCATCTCGCGGCGGTGATGCAGCTCATGCAGGCGACGCATCTGGCGAATCCACGGCAGGCGCGTCAACGGATTGTGCGGCGGCAGATGTTCACAGGCGTGAAACACCTCATAGGTCAGGTAACCGAGCACCAGGCAACCGCCGACCAGCCCGGCGACATTGGCATCGAACTGCTTGAGCAACCACCAGATCGGCAGGCTGATGACCAGTGTGTGCAACACGATCAGCCAGGCCGGAAACAGGATCACCCGCCAGTCACGGGCGCTGTCGTAGGTCATGTGCCCGGGGGCGAAAAAACTGTGATGGTCACCGGCGTGGCGTGCGTAGAACATCCGCGCGAAGGCTTTTTTGTGATGGCCCAGGTGCCGATGCACCATGTAAATGCCGAGGTTGAAAAACAGCAAGGTCAGCGGCACCGCCAGCCACTCCAGCGGTTGCACCTGCTGCACGGTGCTCCAGAATGCGGCGATGGACAACAGGCCGAACAACAGCACAAAGGTGCCGTGCAGCCAGGGGTTGTAGAGCGGATGGATGTTGGCGCGGTAACGGCTGCGGAATGCTTCGGTGGTCTGCCTCACTGCAATCACCTGTCGTTATTGTTATCTCCAGCAGATTAGACGATTCCGGCGTTTTGGCGGGCCGAACCTTGAGGACACAACTGCCATGATCCGGTGCAAAGCGGATTCAGGTCAGCGGGTTCCAGCGTTGCGACCAGTCATCATCGGACCGGATCACTTCGCGCAGTAGATCGAAGGCTCGCTGCAGGGTTTCCGAATCGCGATCGCGGGAATAAACCAGGTAGGTCGGGTAGCTGAATTCCGGGGCCTTGGGCACCTGCTCCAGCACGCCGCTTTCCAGGTAACTCTGCACGACGCGGGTGCGGAAGTAGCCGCTGCCGCCATTCTCCAGAATGTACTGCAAGGCCAGTGGACCGAGGTTGAAACTCAGGGCAGCTTTGGCTTTTTCCGGCAACGCGGCATCGTGTTGGCGACGGAAATCCGGGCCCCAGTCGATGTACACGTAAGGATCGGGGTGACCGGGTAGCCGTACGAGGATGAGTTTTTCCTCCAGAATCTGCTCGACTTGCAGGCGCGGCCAGTACTCGGGCTGATAGACCAGTGCCGCATCCAGAACCCCCAGTTCCAGTTGGCGCAGCAGGTTTTCGCCGTCGCGGATCTCCATGCGCAAGGCATGGCTGGGAATTTTCTCTCGTAACTCGCCGGCCCAACTGAGCATCAGCGGGTTGCACAGACTGACCTCGCCACCGATGTGCAACACGTCGTGGTAACCCTCGGGCAACGGCAGGTCCCGTCGCGCCGCTTCCCAGGTTTCCACCAGTTGATTGGCGTACACCACGAAGGCCTCGCCATTGGGCGTCAGCCGCGCCCCGGCACGGTTGCGCACGAATAGCGTGCTGCCCAATTGGCTTTCGAGTTTCTGCACCCGAGCGGTGATCGCGGTCTGGGTGACGTGGAGTTTCTCGGCGGCGGCTGCAAGGCTGCCGTGGCGGACGATTTCCAGGAAGGTGCGGGCGAGGTCGATGTCCATGGGGTGGCCGGTTGGGGAAGTGCTGCATTGTAAGAGCAGGTGACGCCAGCTGCTACGTTGGTGTTCAGTCAAGCGGTCAGCCGAGGCACTACACTGCAACGGTCTCTCGCCCAACGGCCCCGCCATGACCGCCAAACCCGCTGCGAACATCCAAGGCACCGTCGAAGGCCAGCGTCTGCTCGGCAGCGAGGCCGATGCCTGGCGCGAATGGGGGCCGTATCTGAGTGAACGTCAGTGGGGCACGGTGCGCGAGGACTACAGCGCCGATGGCGATGCCTGGCGCTATTTTCCCCACGACCATGCCCGCAGTCGCGCTTATCGCTGGGGCGAGGACGGGCTGGCGGGGTTTTCTGACAAGGCTCAGCACTGGTGCCTGGGATTGGGGCTGTGGAACGAGCGCGACCCGATTCTCAAGGAACGTCTGTTCGGCCTGAACAACACCGAAGGCAACCACGGCGAAGACGTCAAGGAGCTGTATTTTTATGTCGATGGCGTGCCGAGCCATGCCTACATGCGCATGCTCTACAAATACCCTCAGGCCGAATTTCCCTACGCCGACCTGATCGCGGAAAACGCCCGGCGTGGACTGACCGATACCGAGTACGAGATTCTCGATACCGGCGTGTTCGAGGACAACCGATACTTCGACGTAACAGTGGAGTACGCCAAACACTCGCCCGACGACATCTTCATGTGTGTCACGGTGCACAACCGCGCCGATCAGCCGGCGCGTTTGCACGTATTGCCTCAGCTCTGGGCGCGCAACACCTGGAGCTGGGTGGTCGACGGGCAGAAACCGAGCCTGACACTGGCCGGCGATCAGGTTCTGGCCCGGCATCCGCAACTGGCAGATCGGCAGGCCACGGCCTGGGGCGAGGAAGATTGCGAGTGGCTGTTCTGCGAAAACCAGAGAAATTTCCCGAAACTTGATGGTGTGGCGGCGGCCGGTCCGTACAAGGACGGGATCAACGACTTTGTGGTCGATGGCATCGACGCCGCGATCCGCCGTGACGCTGGCACACGGGTGGCGGCGCATTTTGTACTGGCATTCGAGGGTGGCCAAAGTCGCAGCGTTTATCTGCGTTTCGCCCGGTCGGGTTCAGCTGAAGTGGACGCGAAGGCGCTGTTCAAGCGTCGGCGCGCCGAGGCCGACGGGTTCTATGCAGCGCTGCAACGTGGAATCAACAACCCCGATGCGCGCAACGTACAACGCCAAGCGCTGGCCGGATTGCTGTGGTCAAAGCAACTTTATTATTTCGACGTCAATCAGTGGCTCGACGGCGATCCGGGACAACCTGCGCCGCCGTCCGGACGCTCGCACATTCGCAACACCCATTGGCGGCACCTGTCGAATTTTGACATCGTCTCCATGCCCGACACCTGGGAATATCCGTGGTACGCCTCGTGGGACCTGGGCTTTCAGGCGGTGGCCTTCGCGCTGATCGATCCGGAGTTTGCCAAGCATCAATTGTTGCTGCTGGTCAAAGATCGCTTCATGCACCCCAATGGCCAGTTACCGGCCTATGAATGGCGCTTCGACGATGCCAACCCGCCGGTCCACGCGTGGGCCTGTTGGCGCGTGTATCAGCAGGACAAGCGGCTGACCGGGGTAGGAGACATGGATTTCCTCGAGCGGATTTTCCATAAATTGCTGTTGAATTTTTCCTGGTGGGTCAATCGCAAGGACGCGGAGGGTCGCAATCTTTTCCAGGGAGGGTTTCTTGGTCTGGATAACATCGCGTTGTTTGATCGCTCGTCGACATTGCCACCCGGCTACGAACTCGATCAGGCCGATGGCACGGCGTGGGTCGCTGCCTATGCGTTGGACCTGATGCGCATCGCCCTTGAGTTGGCCAAGCGCAACAGTGTGTACGTCGACATCGCGGTGAAGTTCTTCGAGCATTTTCTCTACATCGCCGGTGCGATCAATAAAGTCGACTCCGACGCCGAAGGTTTGTGGGATGAGCAGGACCGGTTTTTCTATGACGTGCTGCATCGCCCGGACGGTGTCAACGAGCCGCTTCGCCTGCGCTCCATCGTTGGGCTGATGCCGCTGTTTGCCGTGCAAGTGCTTGAGCAGCAGGAACACGAGGGATTGCCGGGTTTGCGCGAGCGCTTGCTGGGATTTATGCGCCATCGACCGGATCTGGCGAGCCTGGTTTCGCGCTGGACCGAGCCGGGTGAAGGCAACCGGTTTCTGCTGGCCCTGCTGCGTGGCGAACGTACCAAGGATTTGCTCAAACGCATGCTGGGTGAAGATGAGTTTCTCTCTGGCTTTGGCATTCGCTCGCTGTCCAAAGCATTTGCTGACCAGCCCTTCGGCGCGCAGATCAATGGTGACCGGTTCTGTGCCCGTTACCAGCCGGGGGAGTCTGACTCACGGCTGTATGGCGGCAACTCCAACTGGCGCGGACCGGTGTGGATGCCGATCAACTACATGCTGATCGAGTCCTTGCGCGAGTTCCACCGCTACTACGATCAGAATTTTTCGGTGGAATACCCCACGGGATCAGGTTTTCTGGCCTCACTGGAGGAGGTGGCCGACAGCCTGAGCCAGCGTCTGACCCGACTGTTCTTGCGCGATGAAGAGGGCAACCGACCATCGATGGCGGCGTATGCGCAACTGCAGGCTGACCCTGCCAGCCGTGACCTGGTGTTGTTTCATGAGTATTTTCACGGTGAAACCGGCCGTGGTCTGGGGGCCAGTCACCAGACAGGGTGGAGTGCGTTGGTGGCGTTGTTGTTACAGCCTTGATCCCGGTTGGACCGTCGCTGCCTCGAAAACGACAAAACCCGCCACAAGGGGCGGGTTTCGTGTGCAACAGAATCGCTAACTGAGAAGCTCCGTCTTACGACGGGAACAGCTCGGACAGTTTCATCGCCAGCATCATGTCGCCTTCAGCGCGCAGTTTGCCGCCCATGAAGGCTTGCATGCCGTCGGTTTCGCCGCTGACGATACCTTCCAGGGTTTCGCCGTCCATCACCAGAGTGACCTGGGCGTCAGGGTTTTCGCCTTCCAGCAGCTCGCAGGTGCTGTCCTTGACGACCAGCGAGAAGTTCTTGGTGTCGTCGATGCGGAAACCGAAGACCAGGTCCAGACCGGCAGCGGCGGCTGGGTTGAACTTGGCTTTCATTGCTTGTACGGCATCTGCTACGGAGGTCATGGTTTGATCCTTTTTCTGGTATTTAAAGCAGGGTAATAAGAGCAGGGTGATTACAGCCAGGGTCACAATAGTCCGGACTCAGCGAAACGTGATGAGTTCCGGGGCCTTCAACAGTTGCAGGTGCGCATGACTGTTGAAGGAAGCCAGGGCCACCTCGCGACCACGAAACTTGAGTTGGTTGAGCGAGGTGTTGACGATTTGCCAGTTCAATTCAAAGGCCTGTTTGGCAGGCATTTGCGTAATGAGGTGGAGCAGGGCGGTGATGGTGCCGCCGGAAGTGAACACGGCGATTTTCTGCGTGTTGTCGGCCTGTTCGAGGATGCGGTGCAATCCAGCCTGGACGCGCTCGACGAAACCCAGCCAGCTCTCCAGGCCCGGTGTGTCGTAGGTGCCGGCCAGCCAGCGCTCGATGATCAGGGCGAAGATGCGCTGAAACTCGGCACGGTTTTGTGCGGCGTTGCGCAGGATGTCCAAGGCTTCAGGTTCGTCGGCCAGCATGGCGGGCAACAACGCGCGAATCACCGCGTCGGCATCGAATTCATTGAAGGCGGAATCGGTTTCCAGGATCGGCACCGGCAAGCCCACGGCGGCGAACTGTTCCAGCGCGCTGTTGGCGGTATGCTGCTGGCGGCGCAGGTCTCCGGCCAGGCAGCGATCGAAGCTGATGCCGAGTTCGGCCAGGTGCTGGCCGAGAATTTCTGCCTGGCGAACACCGGTCGGCGACAGGACGTCATAGTCGTCTGCACCAAAGGAGGCCTGGCCATGTCGAATCAAATAGATGCTGCCCACGTCCGCGTCATCCCGGTACGTTGAAGGTTTGGCGAGGTTATGAGGATGGCGGTGAGCTGTCAATGAAAAAACATACGCTTGTTTGAAATGCCCGTTACACGCCTGTTGCCAGAGGTTTCACGGCTGGTCGCAAGGCCGGCGCATGAGTATGCTGGTGGTATCCCGCGCGCGTTGATGCCGCGCATCGTCTAAGGAGTCCCTGTGGAGTTTTTGTCCAACTCCGACCAGTGAGGTCAACCCCAGCGCACACGGGATTCTGACCATGAACCACCTCCCACCTCAGGGCAGCACTGTCACAAACCGCCACAAACTGTCACAACTCGCTAAGCCTTGGATCTATCGTCGACAGGGGCGATACACTCTGCGCGTTCGACTTCAAGGGTCCTGTACGGACGCTGTTCAGCTCTCATTGCGCACCACGGATCGACCTATTGCTATGACCACCGCTAAGCACTTGCTGACCACACTCAGAACCTTCCACCTCGACAACCCTGAGGCCACTTGGGAACAACTAAGGGAGCGCCTCAAGGAGATCGCTGAGGATGCCTTGGCGACCGGATCGGTGTGGGATCGTGAGGACATGGGGCTGGGTCAGGTCTATTCGGACCTTCGTGAAGATCTGTTGGAAATCGCCCGCACGGTGCCCTTAACGGTCCCTCAGGCGAAGGCTGTGAGCGCTGGTAGTCGAGTTCTTCAGGCAGCGGAGGGGAGACTTCAAGGGGACTTGAAGGGGCTCGTGGATGTCATAGAGGAACTGAATGGATCGGGGTCTAATAATAGTATTTCTCTTCCTTTTCCGTCCTTATCTGTAAGGGCTCCTCAAGGCATCCGTGAAGTCCCCACAGAGACAAGCCCCCAAAGGACCTTCAGGGCGCTGGCCGATCTGTACATTAAGGAACGCAAGGATGACGTGGCGCCCTCGACCATGAAGAACATCAAATCCACTTGCGCAGTCCTCAGTGCTGGTCTTGGTGACCTGGACTTGGAGCATCACACACGGGCTCATATGGTTGCTCTGCGGGAGCAGCTCTTGGAGGGTCGTAAGCCGTCCTCGGTCAATAAGATCCTTACTCAGCTTTCTACCGTGATGACATGGGCCGTGGTCAACGACTACATCTCGAAGTCATTCGATAAGAAACTTCAGATTGCCAGAGGAACTGACAGTGGGCGTCTGGCCTTCTCTTCGGACCAAATAGCGACACTAATGACTCACGCCAATGGTCTGCCTGCAACTTCATGGCAGCGCTGGGCATTGTCGTTGGCTGTAGTCACTGGGGCGCGTATCGGTGAGCTTCACCAGTTGACCTCTAAGGACCTCGTTGAGGATGCTCAAGGCGTGTTGGTCATGGACATCAATACCAACGACGAGAAGACCACCAAGAACAAGTACAGCGTCAGGAAGGTGCCCGTAGTGTCGGCCTATGGGTTGGACCTCAAGGCGTTGAAGGCTTTCATTGAGACTTCCAACGGTCGGCTGTTCAAGATGTCCTCAAGTGGCTTCACGTCTATGCTCAATCAGTTGCTTCGGGATGTGCTGGGGACTGAGGCCAATACAGGTCGGACGTTCCACTCAATACGTCATCACTTGTCGGGCGCCATGAAGGCCGCTGAGGTTCCAGCCGGGACCGTTCAGGAGATTCTCGGACACAGCTCGGGGACCCTTGCGTTCGACCTTTATGGGTCGTCAAGGTCCGTACAGATGGGCAGGATGGTTGAGGCGCTTAAGATTGCTCTGGCTGATAGCTAAATAATGGCAGGCAGCTATGATCGAGCATTCAAAATAAGGAGTTTCAGATGCGTTTTTATGGTGTCGGTATTGCTTTGCGATGCGGCCTGCTTTCGGGTTGAGGCAGCCCTACTTCAAATCTACAGGTAGGCAATGAACAGGCGTAGATGAGCCTAAAAGATGAGCGAGAGGCTGTACGTGCTATCAAAGTCTACGAAATGCGGCCCTTTGATGATGAGGTTCTAAGTTTGGTTTGTTGGATATAAAAAAATATATTAGATTCCAGTGATCTTGACCAGTGGGGTGAGTGAAATGTTGAGGGTGTTTAATAGGTGCATGGTTGCTGTAGTGAGTGCTTTGTTTTTACTCGTCAGTTTTTCCGCGTTTGCTGAAAAAAATTGGATCGATCTTGCAGTGTCAGACGATGGTACAAAGTGGGAAGCCAAGCCCGGCTCATTTGAATTTACAAAAAATAGGAGTGGTATACCTATTGCGGTATTGACGGGGAGGGTGGTTAACTCAAAGCCATCAACTATAGATCTGCGAAGTGGTATGTCACTGCTGGGGATTGCAAAAATAAAATGGGTAAGCTGATATCTTTGGATGTTAGTGGTGAATATCAATACGAGACTGATTTTTTATTTGATAGCGGAAGTGTCGCCTCGTCTATTGCTCAGTTTATTTGTGAGGTTGCCGACGAAAGCATAAAAAAGGCAAATGGTAAAAGTTTGTGAGGTTTTAGTGAGGCGCCTCGATTGAGCAGGCTGTTGTGCTTGGCTTCATTAGAAAAGAGGGGGCATTGATATTGTTACTTTCGGGGCGAAGCTCTTTAAGGGCGCCGTTGATAGACCTTAGCTGTCAAAACCCCTCACTATTGCGACAGGGATTTAAAAACCCTCACATATACCGGGATGACCCACAGTCACCCCACCGTAACCGCTAAGTCACCCTCAAGGTGATCCCAGTGGGCAAGGCTCAACGTGACAGCGTGGTTCACTCCACCAGACACATGAGACCACCAAGTCAGAACCCTTCGGGGTCCTCTGAGGTCCAGTTACGAGGACCATCACAACGATACTGTCTATCGAGCCTCTGAATGGCTTGATGGACCATTAATAGGTTTGGGCCTCCTATTGCTGATCGTGTGATTACAGGGGCCTTTTAACTTAAAGATCCTCTATGATGAATATCAGATAGTAATCTTTATATTCTCTCTCTAAGTTAAAAGACTTTAAGAGTCCTTTAAGTACAAAGGCTCAGGTCTTCTCAGACCATGATTGCAAGCAACGGCCTCATAGGGTCACTCATCGTAACGCGTCATGTAGTCTTGAGTTCTCAGGTGTCCTCAATATTGGATGCCATTTAAAAACCCTCACATACACCGGACACACCGTCCACCTCTAAGGCCATTCGCATGGTCACTACGCCAACAGAGTCTTTCTGATTGCTCCCTGTGCTACTCGCCAGAACCCGTCATGGGGTCTCTGTGCTGGCCTGTGGATGCGAACTCAGGGAGCAATCAAAAGGAAACCATGAAATGCAAACTTCCGAACTTCTACCTGTGGTCATTAACGGTCGGACTTTCTCTGCCAATCAAGATCGTATGTGGAACCTCAACGAGATTCAAAAGGGCCTTGACCTTTCTGAGTCAAAAGCACCGTCGCAATGGCGTAATGCTGTGGCTGATGAGTTGCGACGCTCTGCAAATTTGCAGACCGTAAACGGTGATCTTGGTGGCACCTTCGCTACTGAGGCCGGGACCATTGCCTATGCCATGTGGGTCTCAACTGACTTCTATCTGATGGTCGTCCATGCCTTTGTTGCCATGCGTAATAATGCTGTAGCCGAGTCCCGTAGCCTCAGGGCAGACCTTGACGCCAACATGCCCAAGGCCTCGACCCTCGACATGAAAGCCCGTGGTGCTGGTCTGACATGGACTGAGGCTTCTCGTGTGGCTGGTATTCAACAACCTCGACTCGCCTTGGACGCTTTGGTCTCAATGGGCTCCTTTGTATACCCCATGGATAACTTCGGTAGCCGTGAGGGCTCGCCACGCCCACACAAGTCCGGCTTTGAAAAGGGTGCCTTTGTGAAAGCCTCTTCGGAGTTTGGGAATCGTGAAGGCTGGCGGGTAAAACCTCGTGGTCTGGATTGGCTCCGTAACAAGGCCGAAGAGATCAACCTAAAGGTAGCTGAGACGAAGGCTCAGAAGAGCAGGGCAAAGATAGCTGCCAAGCAATCGACAGTTAAGCGTGTAGGACGTCCCAGTTTTTCCTCTCAGGTGGTCCAGCAATGAGCTACCTCGACCTACTCAACAAGCTATGCCCGACCCCAGCGTCACGTATGAAGCTCATCACCATCCGCAATCAGTGGACCGATATCTACAAGCGCAAGGCCATCTCAATGATCCATCCCTTGGGTGGTCGTGTAGTCGATCAAGCGGCCCTTGAGGCTTTCTTGAAGGAGAAACACGGCGCCTACTTGGTGACCTTCATGCACAGCCTTATAGCCGCTGGTATCCATCTGGACGCTCTCTTGATGGTGCCTTTGTCCGTACCGTTGAACCGACAACCAATTGCGTACCCCCGATTCCTGGACCTCTCTCCTGAGTCCGCTCATATCGCTTAACGACCACCCCAACAGCACCCGCAAGACCCTACCCAAAAGTGCCCATTAGGTCAGTCCGCCATGCTGCCCGAAGGTCCCTTGACGACCCGCAAAAGCTTCACCCCCAGTCGTCGAATACATCCCTCAAACCCAGAACATATAGACAAGCCGTGACGGCGCCGGAGTGGCTTACTCCTTGGCCTCTGGTCTTCGTCGCCCATGCGGCACGGCTTGATCTATGTGTCTATTAGGAGACACAACCCCATGCAACTGAACATCGTTAACACCCCTGATCGTCTTGAAGTTCAAGGCCAAGTCGTATCCCGAGAATATGCCGAGGGCGTAATGCTGGCTGGTCTGTTGGCTATGGCTGGCAAGAACGACCCCAAGGTCACCGAGATCGTCCGCCAGTACCGTGATGCTGGTCTGAGTACCGCCGCGTTCCCTGTAGAGACCCGTCGGGCCTTCACGGTCTTCGCTAAGGAAGAACAGCAGGAGGCCAAACGCATCGCTGAGGCTGCATGGTTCGCTGAACGAGCCAAAGAGCAGGTCCTTCCGACGCGTCTTGAAGTTGAGCGTAAGCGTGCTGTGAAGAACGCTCAGAACGAGCGCATTCGCCGTATGGGTGCAGAGACCCGAGCTGCCCGAGGTGGTGGTGCATGGTCCTCTTTCCCCGACTTTGACTGATCCCCACAGCGTCCCTCGTTACGAACCCTTCAAGACAACTTATTCAGGAGTAAATACCCATCATGAAACGCGATCAATACGAAGCACCCAACGCATATACCGTGTCCCAAACTGAGGGCTCGACCCGTATTCAGTTCACCCGTGCCGACAAGATCAAGGAAGGAATGGCAGCGGACACCAGTATTTACGTCGAGATCTTCTCTCAGGCCCTCGACGAGTATTTCAATGAGGGCGACTGGAAGGAAGAAGCGGCTAATGCGATCCCTTGCGAGTTCCGTCCGGCCAAGACTGAGCCAACCGCTCAACAACTGGTCGTGATGCAGAACCGTTCGGTTACCTTCGACCCTCGTACCAGCATCTACGGTGACAAATCAGAGTTCACCAATGGTCAGGCTATTGTCGGGGACGTGATCTTCACGGAGCCTTGCGACAAGGCCGCATTGTTCTCCTTCCGTGCCACCTTCTTGGACGCTCATCTCATTGCTGGCTGGTCCGGTGAGGGCTTACAGCAGACCGGTAAGAAGTTGCTGGATGACTTTGAGCTGACCTGTGGTGGTGTCGTTGCGGGGATCTTGAAGGACTCTCAGTCCACTGAGACCAAGACCTTTACGGGTGCCTTGAGTGCCACTCCGCGTGAGCGTGCAGAGGACATCGTGGACGCCCTGACCATGAACCTGAACCTTGCAGTGGGTCGCGACCTTGAGTCCTTCGTGCTGCTGATGCCTGTGGCCTTGTCTGCTGTCCTGAACCGTGCCGCTCAGCGTGCTGGACACGATGACCTTGAAGACTATTTGGGGACCCGTACTCAGTTCTACTCAGGCGAAGACCATGGTGTGTTCATGCTGCCTATGGGCTTCTCTTCGTTGTCCTTCCGTGAGGGACCAGACGGCGACATCTGGGACGTAAGGACCACTCGCAATCCGGCCATTCAAGGCTGGGATCTTGAGGTCACCGGTGTGGCTGACGTAATCGCTCAGGGCAAAGTTCGCTTGAAGCTGGCTAACCCTGCCGACCCTACCGAGAAGTTGCAGACCGAGACAGTTAGCTTTCCGCTAATCACTCGCGTGGTCTTCGCTGAGCCTGAAGAAGAGTAACAACACCACCATCAAGAACCATTGGGGTCCCTTCGCGGGGACCTCGTGGGTCTCGTGGGAAGCCTCAAGCCAATTTAAGGTTTGAGTTTCATCCGCTACAAATCCGGGTGTTTGAGGCTTCACCACGATACCTACTGCAACACGAACCATATCAACAGGAGCCTTAACGATGGTCCATATGAAACCGTGGGCAGTCGTGAAGGCTGTCCTAACGTCCAGAGCGTTCTGGAAGCTTGTCGGCATCCTTGGGGCGACCTGTGGGATCGCTAACGCTGAGGCCATCTCTGAGGTCCTTGGTGAGCTGGTCGCTGAGGTCTATGCGGTGGCATGAGGGCCCATAAAGTCTGAGGAAAATATGGAGAAAATTTCTCTAAGACCACCTCAGTCTTAATTGACATGCAAATACCCCCGTAGGCCTCGCGCCTGAGCCTTGCCGCGTGCCCGCATGGGTCCTTGCCGCCTACGCATGTGCGCCTCTTTAGGTCGGTCCCGCTGTGGTCCCAAATGGTGGCCGAGGCGGGGGCTAAGATGGTGCTGGTCTGAGGCCAAAGGCCATGCTCTGAGTGTCACAACAGCGCCACAAACTGTCACCAATGAGTTAGACATTGTTCGCCTCGAACCCATATGATGAGCCTTTCAAGCCTCATTGGATGTCTTATGGAGTTTTTGTCCGAGTACGCCGTTTTTCTGGCCAAGACCGTGACCCTGGTGATCGCCATTCTGGTGGTCCTGGCCAGTTTTGCCGCTTTGCGCAGCAAAGGTCGGCGCAAGTCCGCCGGCCAGTTGCAGGTCAGCAAGCTCAATGATTTCTACAAAGGGCTGCGTGAACGGCTGGAGCAAACCTTGCTCGACAAGGACCAGCTCAAGGCCCTGCGCAAGTCCCAGGCTAAAACCGAGAAAAAGCAGAAGAAACAACCCGAGACCAAACCCCGGGTGTTCGTGCTGGATTTCGACGGCGACATCAAGGCTTCGGCCACCGAAAGCTTGCGTCACGAAATTACCGCGCTGCTGACCCTCGCCACGCCGAAGGATGAAGTGGTGCTGCGCCTGGAAAGCGGCGGCGGCATGGTCCACAGCTACGGTCTGGCGTCCTCGCAACTGGCGCGTATCCGTGAGGCCGGCGTGCCATTGACCGTGTGCATCGACAAGGTCGCGGCCAGCGGCGGCTACATGATGGCGTGCATCGGCGAGAAGATCATCAGCGCGCCGTTCGCGATCCTCGGTTCGATCGGCGTGGTCGCGCAGTTGCCCAACGTCAATCGCCTGCTGAAAAAACACGACATTGACTTCGAAGTGCTGACCGCCGGCGAGTACAAGCGCACCTTGACGGTGTTTGGCGAAAACACCGAGAAGGGTCGGGAAAAGTTCCAGGAAGATCTGGACATCACCCATCAACTGTTCAAGAACTTCGTGTCCCGCTATCGCCCGCAATTGGCCATCGACGAAGTGGCCACCGGGGAAATCTGGCTCGGCGTCGCGGCGCTCGACAAGCAGTTGGTGGACGAACTCAAGACCAGCGACGAATACCTGGCCGAGCGCGCCAAGCAGTCCGAGCTCTATCACTTGCACTACGCCGAGCGTAAAAGCCTGCAAGAGCGTATCGGCATGGCGGCCAGCGGGTCGGTCGACCGCGTTCTGCTGAGCTGGTGGAGTCGTCTGACCCAGCAACGTTTCTGGTAACGCTGAACGTTATCTCGCAGCCATAAAAAAACCGGGGAAATCCCCGGTTTTTTTTATGTCGATTCGCTGATCAGCGACGACGGAACAGCGGCAGCGGTTCGTCGGTGGCAGCCTGATAGGTCACCGAGAAGTCCTTGAGACCTTCCAGGGCTTCGTACGGGTCTTTATCGGGGCGAACCGCGAACGCATCGAAGCCGCAGCGGTGCATGTAGAACAACTGGTCACGCAGCACATCACCAATCGCTCGCAGTTCGCCTTTGAAACCATAACGGTCACGCAGCAGGCGGGCGTTGGAGTAGTTGCGGCCGTCGGTGAAGGCCGGGAAGTTCAGGGCGATCACCTTGAACTGGTTTGCGTCTTCACCGATCTCTTCGGCTTCTTCATCGGCATCCAGCCACACGCCCAGGCCACCATCGCGGGCCAACAGCATGCGGCTGTGTTCGCGCCACAGTTGCAACGGCACGATGAGATCATCGCAGTTGCTGATCTCGTCGATGTTGAAGTCCTTGGGCAACAGGTGCCAGGTTTCGTCGACGACTTCGTTGTTCTTAATGATTCGCTGCATAGACGCGCTCCTTGAAGAGGTCGATGCCAATACGCTGATAGGTGTCGATGAAACGCTCGTCTTCGGTACGTTGTTCGATGTACACGTCGATCAGCTTCTCGATCACGTCAGGCATGGCTTCCTGGGCAAAGGACGGGCCGAGGATCTTGCCCAGGCTGGCGTCACGGCTGGCGCTGCCGCCGAGGGACACCTGATAGAACTCTTCGCCTTTCTTGTCCACCCCGAGGATGCCGATGTGGCCGACGTGGTGGTGACCACAGGCATTCATGCAACCGGAGATGTTCAGGTCCAGTTCGCCGATGTCGAACAGGTAGTCCAGGTCGTCGAAACGGCGCTGGATCGATTCGGCGATCGGGATCGACTTGGCGTTGGCCAAGGAGCAGAAATCACCGCCCGGGCAGCAGATGATGTCGGTCAGCAGGCCGATGTTCGGCGTGGCGAAACCTTTCTCGCGCAGCTCGCCCCACAGGGTGAAGAGCTTGTCCTGCTCGACGTCGGCCAGGATGATGTTCTGCTCGTGGGAAGTGCGCAGTTGACCATAGCTGTAGCGGTCGGCCAGATCGGCCACGGCGTCGAGCTGCTTGTCGGTGATGTCGCCCGGTGCAACGCCGGTCGGCTTCAGGGACAGGGTCACGGCAACATAACCCGGCTTCTTGTGGGCCAGGGTATTGCGCGTGCGCCAGCGGGCGAAGCCAGGGTTTTGCTGATCGAGTTCGGCCAGTGCGGCAGTCTGGTTTTCCAGTGCCTTGTAGTCCGGGTCGACGAAGTGTTTGGCGACGCGATGCACTTCGGCTTCGGTCAGCGTGGTCTGGCCACCGCGAAGGTGTTCCATTTCCGCGTCGACTTTCTGTGCGAAGACTTCAGGCGTCAGTGCCTTCACCAGAATCTTGATCCGCGCCTTGTACTTGTTGTCGCGACGGCCATAGCGGTTGTAAACACGCAGGATGGCGTCGAGGTAGCTCAACAGGTCTTGCCACGGCAGGAATTCATTGATGAACGCGCCCACCACCGGCGTACGGCCAAGGCCGCCACCGACCAGCACACGGAAGCCCAGTTCGCCGGCGGCGTTGTGCACCGGCTCAAGGCCGATGTCGTGGACTTCGATGGCGGCACGGTCCGAGGTCGAACCGTTGACGGCGATCTTGAACTTGCGCGGCAGGTAAGCGAATTCCGGGTGGAACGTGGTCCACTGGCGGACGATCTCGCACCATGGGCGCGGGTCGATCAACTCATCGGCAGCGACGCCGGCAAACTGGTCGGTGGTGACGTTGCGCAGGCAGTTGCCGCTGGTCTGGATCGCGTGCATCTGCACGGTGGCCAGTTCAGCGAGAATGTCCGGGATGTCTTCCACGGTCGGCCAGTTGAACTGTACGTTCTGCCGGGTACTGATGTGGGCGTAGCCCTTGTCGTAGTCGCGGGCAATCTTGGCCATCATTCGCATTTGACGCGAAGTCAGTTGGCCGTAAGGCACCGCGACTCGCAGCATCGGCGCGAAACGCTGGATATAGAGGCCATTTTGCAGGCGCAGGGGGCGGAATTCTTCTTCGCTCAGCTCGCCTGCCAGATAGCGTCGGGTCTGATCACGGAACTGCTTGACGCGGTCCTCGATGATCCGCTGATCGTAATCGTCGTATACGTACATATAAGTCCTGTTCTCAGGCTTGGGTCGCTCGGATACAGCTGCGTTTTTGTGCTTGCTTGAGTCCGAAAGAGCCTCTGCAATTCTGCGCGCACGGCCGCGCACTCCCTATGGAGCCGGGGCAAGATACCAGTTTGCAGTTATGCGCAAAAGTGATGTTTGAGTATATGTAAAGAACCAAATCGACTAACGAGAATTGTTGTCAACTAACCCACATTTGTCGTGCGGACAATCATCGTCTTAACTGTGGTCGAGTCTTTATGCAATCACCGATAAAACCGACAAGAGGCGATGCAATGAGCAACCCAACCAAAGCAAGGAAAAGCGATAGCACGGTCGATGCCTGGGCGATTCTGTTCCTGATCATTCTGGTCGTCGGCACTGCGGTATTTTGGGTCAGTCACCAATAAGCGACCCCGTCCGGGCCTCGTTCCGACGATTGTCGGACAAAAACCGGAATAAACGCCGTTTTGCGGGCGTTCGCTGGCTATAATGCGCGGCGAATTTCCGGGGGCTCGGACGACAAATGTTGAAGTTTCTGTGTGGCGTATTGCTGACGCTGGGTACGGTCGTGGGACCTTGCGCTCAGGCGGCGTCGGTGCTGTTCCTTAATCCAGGAACCACCCGAGAAGCTTTCTGGGTCAGTTACTCGCAATTCATGCAGGCGGCCGCAAAGGACCTGGGCATGGAGTTGCACATTGAATATTCCGACCGCAACTCCGACATCACCATCAAACAGGCGCGCGATGCGCTGCAAGGGCCCAAGCGGCCTGACTACTTGGTGTTCGTCAACGAGCAATACATCGCCCCGGAAATCCTGCGCCTGGCCCAGGGCAGCGGAGTGAAGCTGTTTATCGTCAACAACGCCCTGACCCCGGACCAGATGCGATTGCTCGGTGCCCGGCCCGACAAATACCCCGATTGGGTCGGCAGCCTTGTGCCCAACGACGAGGAGGGCGGCTACCTGATGCTCAAGGAACTGATTCGGCTGCACCGTCCGGTGGCTCCCGGTCAGTCCATCGACCTGCTGGCATTCTCGGGGTTGAAAATCACGCCGTCCGCGCAGTTGCGTGAAAAAGGCATGCGCAGGGCATTGGCCGAGCATCCTGAAGTGCGCCTGCGGCAGATGGTGTACGGCGGCTGGACCCGCGAGCGCGCCTACGAACAGGCCAAGGTCCTGTTCAAACGCTACCCGCAGACCTCGCTGGTGTGGTCCGCCAATGACGAAATGGGTTTTGGCGTCATGCACGCCTTTGAAGAGTCTGGCGGCAAACCCGGCAAGGACGCGCTGTTCGGCACCATCAACAATTCGCCCGCAGCATTGCAGGCGTTGCTGGACAACCGTTTGAGCGTGCTGCTCGGCGGGCACTTCAGCCTGGGCGGCTGGGCGTTGGTGCAATTACACGACTACGACGAAGGTGTCGACATCAGCCAGTACGGCGGTCGCGACCGGCAGATTCCGTTGTTGCAGTTGATTGACCGGGCACAAGCCAAGCGCCTGCTGGCAATGGGCGCCAAGCAGGATTTCGGTGTGGATTTTCACAAGCTCTCGGCAAAAGGGCGACCGACGTCCTGGCGTTACCCGTTCACCCTGCAAACCCTGATGCACTGAGCCGCTTCATATCCCCGCCAGATACAGCACCAGTTTGACGATGCCGAACAGCGCGAGCGCAAACACGGCGGTGAAGCTGATCCCCAGAATCACGAAATGACTCGGCTTGCCGTGGGTGAAATCCCGCGCGCGATTCTTTCCGCTCTGCACGCCGAATGCGGCGGCCATTACACTGTGCAGCATCTGCCAGAACGTCGGCGGCTTGTTGTCGACTGGATCGTCCATATATCCCTCGCCTGGAAATAAGTCCTCAAAGCATAGCCAATACGACGAATCCTGTTGTGCTGAACCTGCCTGCGGATCGACGCAATTCGTTACCGGTTTTTCTCAATGCGATAACTATCTACCGCAGTTGCGGCTTGGCGAAATGGTGTCCTGTCGATCCACTTTTTTGGAGAGACAATATGCCTAACCATCCGCCGATTTCGTCCCGGCCGCTTCCAGGCCAAAGCAGCATTCACAGTGAGCTACTGGAACAACTGACGCCCCAATGGCTGATCAATGCCACGCCGCAAAGACGGGCCGAAATCAAGGACACCGGCACGCGTGCACCGGACTGGTATCAGCGGTCGTCAACCGGGCAACAGCAGACACTCAAGGACAGTTTCAACGCCAGTTTTGCTGCGCAGTCCCGACTGGACAAGACGATGTCAGCGCTGCAAGACATCGACACCTTTGCCGAACCGATACTCACCAAAGCCTTGAAGGAACGTTTTGGCGTTGAAGTAAACGTCAATAAAACCCAAGTCTGTCTCAGGCGCCCGCTGGAGGTGGGCGTGTTTGAAATAGAAGTTTCATCGTTTGAGGTGCTGAAGCTGTCGCTATTACAGGCGGCGCTGCATAACTTCGAAGCATCCGAGTGTGAGGAGGGTGCCTTTCATCGCCAGTCCGGGTTTGTTGTCGAGACATCGACTCCGGGCACGTTCCAGGTTGCTACCTTCGAAATGACGGTCAGCGAGTTCCTGACACTGTGTCGCCAACTGGATATCGGCGCGCAGTACCAGACCCGTGTGAAAGCGTTTTTCCAGTCAGCGGATGTGCAGACACTTCGTCAGCAGTTCATTGCCAGTCAGAAAGCGGCAATGCGGGCCGCAGCCGAACTGGCTCTGCTGAAAAAGGACATCGAGCCCGAAGACTACACAATGATCCTCTCAGTCACTGAGGGCGAAATTCATCCCAAGGTCGGTAACAAGCCCGTCTGGTTTCGTGACTTGAATTTGATGAAGCGCCGGATGACAGGCTGCGTGGTATTCAGCATCAGTGAGCAATATCGCTACACCAGCGATTTCATCGTCTACATTCCCCATGACCCGGAGCACCCGCTCAAGCGCTACACCTCCGAGCAGATGCGTGAAGAGTTCAAGCGCCAGTTCACCGCCCGGGATGCATCGCCTGCCCCCGATGACGGGCCGACGGCTCACCAGCGTTTTTTCAGCCAGTTCGTGGCCTACGCCGACCGTCCTTATTACTTCAGCCAGTTCACCCGCAAAGCCGCTGACGCTCCCGTCGATCCTTTGCGTTCGTTTTGGATGAAAGTCGTCCAATACCTACCGCCGCTATCAACGGCAGCGCACATCAAAGAGTTGCCACCCGAACGGCCGGGCAAACGTGAGCCGGTCGACGATCCCTACCTCAATCCTTTCGGGATCACTCGCGAAGGCGTGGACGGTATCTGGTCCGCCAACACTGATCTGTGGACTTATCTCTACGAACAAAACCGCGCCAAGGTGATCGCCGATGCACGCAGTCATGCGGTGCCCACGGCTGATGTCGACGCCAGGGTGCGGGCAGAAAAGCTCAATCACCTGCTGGAAGTCGGCATGCTGGGGTTGAACATGGTGTCGATGTTCGTACCGGTGCTGGGCGAGATCATGCTGACGGTCATGGCAGGTCAACTGCTATACGAATCGTTCGAGGGGGCGATCGAGTGGAGCGAGGGCGATCGGGTTGCAGCCAAAGGGCATCTGGTCGATGTGGCCGAGAATCTGGCACTGATCGCGGTAATGGCCGGTGGCGGTAAAGGATTGGCCAGGTTGACGGCGGTGAAACCTGAAGCGGTGATCGAACGCCTGGAGCCGGTCAAGCGTGCCGATGGTGAAGCCCGGTTATGGAAACCTGACCTTAGCGCCTACGAAAGCAATATCACGCTGGATCGCCATTCAATGCCTGATGAGCTGGGACAGTATCCGGTCAATGGCAAAACCTTTATCCGGCAGAGCGGCAAGGTCTATGAAACAACCTTTGACCCATCGCTGGAGAAATGGCGCATCCGGCATCCGACGGACAAGCAGGCCTGGCAGCCGATCCTCGAACACAACGGGCACGGCGCCTGGCGCCATACGCTGGAGCGCCCGCGAACATGGGATCGCCTGACGCTGCTGCGGCGCATCGGCCACATCACCGAGGGCTTCTCCGATGAGCAGTTGCTCGACATCGCCGACGCCTGTGGCGTCGAAGACAACGCCTTGCGCAAGATGCACATGGACAATATGCCGCCGCCTCCAGCACTGGCGGACGCCTTGCGGCTATTCGAAGGCGAGCCTGGCATCGGTGGCGAACTGGTCGAAAAGTTGCGGCGTGCCAGCCCGGGGCTGAGTAACGCGGCCGCCCGGAGGGTTTTGCTGGACGCTAATGCCGAAGAGTTGTCACGTGTCAAAGCAACACGCCGAATACCGTTGAGGATGCTGGAAGAGGCCCGTTGGTACACGCAGCAGGGGCGTGAGGCACGCGCTTTCCTCGACTTGCAGACGGGCAACATGACGTCCGCAGACAGCCGGTTGCTCGCCCTGCATGCCCTGGAAAAGTTGCCGGGATGGTCCAGCGAGGTACGTCTGGAGGTTCGCGACGGTCATATCAACGGTCCACTCATCGATGGCATCGGCAGCGAAACAGCCACCCGTCGCAAGTACCTCGTGAAACAGGGACCTTCCTATCAGGCATTTGATGAGCGTGGCGAAGCGCTCAATGGTGTGCCGGTGAGCGGCGACAACTTTTTTGCTTCGATCATGCACGCCTTGCCCGATGAATCCCGTCAGGCACTGGGTGTTCCCCACGTCAGTCAGGGTGCCAGTCTGCAGCAGGCCGTCATCGACTCGGCCATCGAACATCGAGCGACGTTGTCACGCCTGTTGGCGGAGCGCGCCGGTAACCGCAAGTCGTTCAAGTCACCTGAACGTATCACCGAGCGCAGGGTGGGTTACTTCGCCAGCGGGCGCGGGCAAGGTTTGAATCCTTCGCTGGTGACGCGGGTGCAGGATGTGTATCCGGCGCTCACCGATCAGCAAGCCAGCGGATTTATCCTGGCGCAGTTGCGCGCGGGCAAAACCGACGCACAGATTTACAGCCTTTTGCAGGCGCGCATGCGTGAGTGGGAAGTACTGGAATCGACGCTCGATCAATGGGTTGGCGAACCGGTGCCGGATTCCATTTTGCAGTCGATGCTGGGGAGCAGGAGTTCGGTCGCGCATAACATCAAACAGAGTTGGCGCAATTCGCCGTTGGCCGGGGAACACTCCCGCTTCAGGTTGCTGGATTTGGTCTGCCACGACCCGATACCTCAGTTGTCGGCGGATTTTTCCCATGTACGTGATCTGAATGTCCGGGGCCAATGCATCACTGACGCCAACGCCGATGCCCTTTTGACGAGGTTTCCAAAGCTTAAACGGCTGCGAATCAATGCCACAGGCAACGAGTTCAGCAACGTTCCCGAAGCATTGAGCGAAATGCGCGACCTCAGGGACCTGAGCCTGTTCTCAGCGACTTCATACGCGGTGGATATGCCGTCGAGGTTGAATGCGTTGACGGGGCTTGAAGACCTCACGGTTTCTTCCGCCAGTTATGCGCCGCTAACCCTGGATGTCTCCCGGTTGCACAAATTGCGTAGCCTGGAGGTCCTTGCCCCTTCAATGTTCGAATGGCCTGCCGGGGTTTTCGAACTGCCGCGGCTTGAGCGTTTGAGCTTGAAAGGCACAGGGATCAGAACATTGCCCGATAGCGTTTTCGAAGGGCATGAAAAACTCTGGTCCGGACTGTCGCTGGACTGGTCAAGCTTCCTGCGGGAAAACTTCAAGCCGGCGTATGAGTACGTCAAGAATCATCCTGCGCACCTAATTGATCTGGAGGAAATGGTCAGGGGCTACAGCAAGGGTGAGTTAAAACGTCTTGGCAAAGGTATCAACGACTCTCTCGACGGGGTGTTCAATCAGTTTGCCGAGCAATGGCAGGACGCCGAGTCCAGGTTTGCGGCTGTTGAGGCCTTGAGTGAGCAATACAGCGTGCTCGACCGACAACTCGATGACTGGTCCAGTCGTGCGATACAGACGCCAATGATCAAGGAGATGATGGGCCGGACGTGGGCGAAAAATGCCCTGAAAGACTGCTGGCGCAATGGTGTCTTCAAACGTTATGGCTCGACAGGCGATGCGTCGGTGCTGGATTTGCCGAATCTGGAACTCAGTGAATTTCCCGAGCTGCAGGCCGGTGCTTTCCCACATGTGCAGACCTTGTACTTGAAGGGCAGCAAAGCGTCCGCAGAACGGATTCGCAGCTTCATCGGTGGATTCACTGAACTTCAAAGGCTCGACTTAAGCCGCAATGAATTGACTGAAGTGCCGATAGCGCCCGGTGAACTTGGGCAATTGATTCATCTGAACCTTTCCGACAACAGCATTGGTGCCGGTTCAGCAGCTGTGCAACATATTGAGGGGTTGCAGGCTCTCGAGTACCTGGACCTGCGTAACAATCCGCTGCAATCGTTGGACGTCAGTGCATTGACTCGCCTCAAAGCCTTGAGTCTGCGCGGCACGAATCTGCATCAATGGCCAATAGGGTCGCAAAACTTGCCAGAACTGACCTGGCTGGATCTGCGTGACAGTCAGCTCAGTGAACTGCCCGTGCAGCTTGCGGATGACATGCTGCTCAAGACCAATCTGACCGGCACGCCGTTGACCGTGCAATCCATCGCAACGCTAAAACTCGCCCGACAGCGTGTGGAGCTCGCCAAAGGTTTGCCACTCGGGACCCTCGAGCGGTTTGATCTGGAAGAGGTGCCGACGGTTTTTCCGCCGTCCGAGAGCGGGGGATCGATCGCTCGTCATTTGCTGCCGTTGACAGAAGTCCCGGTGGGAGAAGGGCCTGCGGTTTTGACTAAACGCCTGCAACGTCTGAAACCTGACCTCGCCGATGAAGACGCCGTGCAGGTGATCGAACAGATGCGCACGAATGGCTTAACGGACGCGCAACTCAGCTCGCGACTTGCCGAATGGGAGCAAACCTTTGAATTGCTCACCCGTCGTTTGAATGGCTGGCTGTATACGCGAGGCATTCAAGGAGCTGGCTGGATGACGTCTTCGGGCACTCGCAGGCTGGGTGCTTTACGAATCCTTGAGTGCTGGCGCGAAGGTTTGGCCGGCACATCCGGCAGTTCGGATTCCGTGTTGAATCTGAATGGTCTGCAACTGGGAGACCTGCCCGAGCTGCCCGTAGCGTTCGACCATGTGGGTAGCTTGTATCTAACGAGTGTAAAACTTACCACCCAAGGTTCAGATGGGTTCCTCAGGGCATTTACGCAACTGAAAACACTGGAACTCAATGGCAATGAATTGGAACTTGTGCCTGACCCGGTTCAATACATGGGTAAGCTGGAATGGCTCGAATTGTCCTCGAATCTTGTAAGCGATAACGAGCAATTGTATGCCTCGTTGGCTCATCTGGAGCGGTTGAAACGGCTGGACCTGAGCTACAACGAACTGGATACCTTTGATGTCGGTACTTTTGAAGCGTTGGAGACGCTCGATCTGCGCAACAACAATCTGACCGAATGGCCGGACGGTGTGCTCGACTCCTATCGGCTCAGAGTATTGAACCTCAGTGGCAATGACATCACATCGATTCCTGAACAGGCGCTGGATGGCAGCCACGAAGTTCTGTTGGGCGGTATCGATCTGAGCGACAACTACAACCTGTCGCTGGAGAGCCTTGAGCGGCTGAGGACCTATCGCGAACAGGGTTTGCACGAGACCGTTCTGGGGTTCACGCGCACTGATCTGGATGACTTGATTGATGATGCCCATGGTTTCGACGAAGAGGGCAGCGAAACCGTCGAATCTGATGAAGAACTCGCTGAAACCGAGCCTGACGCCGCACAAAAGGAGCCCTGGTTAGCCAATGCTCCCCCCGAGGAATTGGCCGGTAAAAACGAGATCTGGAATCAACTGGCGGCGGAACCGGACAACGCGGCGTTCTTCCATTTGATTGCCCGATTGCAGGATACGCAAGAGTTCAGAGTGGCGAATGCCGACCTGACCCGGCGAGTGTGGACAGTCATGGACGCCGCCGCCAGCAACACCGAATTGCGTGAGGTGTTGTTCGCCAGTTCCGCGACCCATGGTACCTGTGTCGACGGTCGGATCCTGACGTTCAGCGGGCTGGAAAGCAAAGTGTTCACCCACAATGCCTTGCTCGATATTCCTGTTGGAGGTCTGAGCGTGAAAGGTGAAGCACTGTTGAGGTTGTCCCGGCAGTTGTTTCGTCTGGACAAGGTGGATGAGCTGGCCACAAAGGCCACTCGTACTGGTCAGGATGAGGCTGAGGTACGCCTGGGTTATCGAATCGGCCTGACGGATGGATGGGATGATGGCCTGAGCCTGCCAGGGCAACCGAAACACATGACTTATGCCTCGGGCGTCACGCCTCGGCAAATGGCGGAAATGCGCACTGAGATCCTTAATGCAGAACGCTCCGACACCTTTCTTGAAGACCTGATCCAGCGCGATTACTGGGTGAATTATCTCAAGGAGAAATACCCTGAGGTCTTCCAGGCACTTGATGAGATGGATGTTCAGGAGGAGGTGGACAACGCCGATGAAGCTGCCTTCTTGAGCCAGCTTTTCGAACAGGCGGCGGCGCGCAACGCGAAGATGATCGAGTTGTCCCGACAGGAGGTGGCGGAGCAGGCGGGTGGATCAAACAGCTAAAACGCATCACCTGTAGGAGCGAGCCTGCTCGCGATGAGGGAATAACATTCAACATCGATGTTGACTGATAGACCGCAATCGCGAGCAGGCTCACTCCCACATGAGATCTTTGCCAACCACAATGTTGCGGTTGGCATAGCATCTCAGTTGTCGTAACCAAGGTTCGGCGCCAGCCAGCGTTCGGTCAGGCTCAACTCCTGGCCTTTACGCGAGGTGTAGCTCTGCACCTGGTCCTTGTCGATCTTGCCCACGGCGAAGTACTGCGCCTGCGGGTGAGCGAAATACCAACCGCTGACAGCCGCCGCCGGGAACATCGCGTAATGTTCGGTGAGGAACACGCCGCTGCGGCCGGCACGCATTTCGGCGGCTTCGGGGTCGAGCAGGGCGAACAACTGGGCTTTTTCGGTGTGGTCCGGGCAGGCCGGGTAGCCGGGGGCCGGACGGATACCGCTGTATTGCTCTTTGATCAGCGCCTCATTGTCCAGGGTTTCATCCTTGGCGTAGCCCCAGTGCTCTTTACGCACTTGCTGGTGCAGCCATTCGGCGCAGGCCTCGGCCAAACGGTCGGCCAGGGCCTTGACCATGATCGAGTTGTAGTCGTCGCCAGCGTCCTGATAGGCCTTGGCCACTTCTTCGGCGCCGATGCCGGCGGTGGTGATGAAACCACCCACGTAGTCGGTGAGCTCGCTGTCCTTCGGCGCAACGAAGTCGGCCAGGGAGAAGTTCGGCTTGCCGTCGGTCTTGATGATCTGCTGACGCAGGTGATGCAGCTTGGCCAATGGCTTGCCGTCATCGCCGTAGAGCTCGATGTCGTCGTCGCGCACCTGGTTGGCCGGCCAGAAGCCGAACACCGCGCGGGCGCTGATCAGTTTCTCGTCGATCAGTTTGGCGAGCATTTCCTGGGCATCGGCGTACAACGCGGTAGCCGCTTCACCGACCACTTCGTCCTGAAGGATGCGCGGGAATTTGCCGGCCAGGTCCCAGGAAATGAAGAATGGCGTCCAGTCGATGTATTCGGCCAGCACTTTCAGGTCGATGTTATCCAGCACTTTGGTGCCGGTGAACGTTGGTTTGACCGGCTCGTAGGTGCTCCAGTCGAACTGCGGTTTTTTCGCAATCGACGCGGCATAGCTCAGGCGTTCGGTGCGGGCGCTGCGGTTGGCGGTGCGCTCGCGAACGTCGATGTATTCCAGGCGGGTTTTCTCGACGAAAGCCGGTTTCAACTCCTTCGACAGCAACTGCGTCGCCACGCCCACGGCGCGGGAGGCGTCGGTGACGTAGATCACCGCATCGTTGCTGTACTTGGGTTCGATCTTCACTGCCGTGTGCGCTTTGGAAGTGGTCGCGCCACCGATCATCAGCGGCAGGTGGAAATCCTGGCGCTGCATCTCGCGGGCGACGTGGACCATTTCGTCCAGCGACGGGGTAATCAGGCCGGACAGGCCGATGATGTCGCACTTTTGTTCCTTGGCCACCTGGAGGATTTTTTCCGCCGGGACCATCACGCCGAGATCGACGATGTCGTAGCCGTTACAGCCCAACACCACGCCAACGATGTTCTTGCCAATGTCGTGCACGTCGCCTTTCACCGTGGCCATGAGAATCTTGCCCTTGGCTTCCGGCTTGTCGCCTTTTTCCAGCTCAATGAACGGGATCAGGTGCGCCACGGCCTGCTTCATCACGCGGGCGGATTTCACCACCTGCGGCAGGAACATCTTGCCGGCGCCGAACAGGTCGCCAACGATGTTCATGCCGGACATCAGCGGGCCTTCGATCACTTCGATCGGGCGGGCGAACGACTGACGCGACTCTTCGGTGTCTTCGACGATGTGCGTGGTGATGCCTTTGACCAATGCGTGTTCCAGGCGCTTGTTAACGTCCCAGTTACGCCACTCTTCGGTCTCGGCTTCCTTGACGCTGCCGTCGCCCTTGTACTTGTCGGCGATGGCGAGGAGGGCGTCGGTGCCGTTCGGGGTGCGGTTGAGTACCACGTCTTCAACGGCGTCGCGCAGTTCCACCGGGATCTGGTCGTAGATCTCCAATTGACCGGCATTGACGATACCCATGGTCAGGCCATTGCGGATCGCGTAGAGCAGGAACACCGAGTGGATCGCTTCACGCACCGGGTTGTTGCCACGGAACGAGAACGACACGTTGGACACGCCGCCCGAGGTCAGCGCATACGGCAGCTCATCGCGGATGTAGGCACAGGCGTTGATGAAGTCCACAGCGTAGTTGTTGTGTTCTTCGATGCCGGTGGCCACGGCGAAGATGTTCGGGTCGAAGATGATGTCTTCAGGCGGGAAGCCGACTTCGTTGACCAGAATGTCGTAGGAGCGTTTGCAGATTTCTTTCTTGCGCGCTTCGGTGTCGGCCTGGCCGGCTTCGTCGAACGCCATCACCACCACGGCGGCGCCGTAGCGTTTGCACAGTTTGGCGTGATGAATGAACTGCTCGACGCCTTCCTTCATGCTGATCGAGTTGACGATGCCCTTGCCCTGAATGCATTTCAGGCCGGCTTCGATCACTTCCCATTTGGAGGAGTCGATCATGATCGGTACGCGGGAGATGTCCGGTTCGCCGGCAATCAGATTGAGGAAGGTCACCATGGCCTTCTTCGAATCGAGCATCCCTTCGTCCATGTTGATGTCGATCACCTGGGCGCCGGCCTCGACCTGTTGCAGGGCGACTTCCAGGGCTTCGGTGTAGTTGTCTTCACGGATCAGGCGGGCGAACTTGGCGGAACCGGTGATGTTGGTGCGCTCGCCGACGTTGACGAACAGCGAGTTGCGATCGATGGTGAACGGTTCCAGGCCCGAAAGACGGCAGGCCTTGGGGATTTCTGGAATCTCGCGCGGCGCATAACCGGCCACGGCTTTGGCGATGGCCTCGATGTGGCCCGGCGTGGTGCCGCAGCAACCGCCGACGATATTGAGGAAGCCGCTTTGGGCGAATTCTTCGATGACCTTGGCAGTTTGCGACGGCAGTTCGTCGTACTCGCCGAATTCGTTCGGCAGGCCGGCGTTCGGGTGCGCGGAAACGTGGGTGTTGGCCTTGTTCGACAGCTCTTCCAGGTACGGACGCAGTTCGCTGGCACCGAGGGCGCAGTTCAGGCCGACCGAAATCGGTTTGGCGTGGGCCACGGAGTTCCAGAAGGCTTCGGTGGTCTGGCCCGACAGCGTACGACCGGAGGCGTCGGTGATGGTGCCCGAAATCATGATCGGCAATTCGATGCCCAGTTCTTCGAACACGCCTTGCACGGCGAAGATCGCGGCTTTGGCGTTGAGGGTGTCGAAGATGGTTTCGATCAGGATCAGGTCGGCGCCGCCCTCGATCAGGCCCTTGGTGGATTCGGTGTAGTTCTCCACCAACTCATCAAAGGTCACGTTGCGGTAGCCAGGGTTGTTGACGTCGGGCGACAACGAGCAAGTGCGGCTGGTCGGACCGAGCACGCCGGCGACGAAGCGCGGCTTGTCCGGGGTTTCCAGGGTCTTGGCGTCGGCGACCTTGCGGGCAAGGCGCGCGCCTTCTACGTTTAACTCGTACGCCAGACTTTGCATGCCGTAATCGGCGAGGGAAATCTGAGTGGCGTTGAAGGTGTTGGTTTCCAGAATGTCGGCGCCGGCATCCAGGTAAGCCTTTTCAATGCCACCGATCACGTCCGGGCGTGTCAGCACCAACAGGTCGTTGTTGCCTTTGACATCACTCGGCCAGTCGGCGAAGCGTTTGCCACGGTAATCCTGCTCTTCGAGCTTGTAGCTCTGGATCATCGTGCCCATGCCGCCATCGAGAATCAGGATGCGCTCTTTAAGGGCGTGCTTGAGAGCTTGAAGGCGAACGCTGCGATCGGACATTTGGACTACTCGGTAAGGCCATGACGAAGGGCCGAGATAATAGCAAACCTGTGCGCTTTTAGAGCATGTTCGGGTTTTGCATGAATATCGCTCATGTTGGTACGAGCATCAGACCGGTAGAATCGCGGCGTTTTTCAAAGGATCGGGACCAGGGACATGTCGTATCGCGTCGTCATCAGCAGTGTGTTGATGTTTTTAAGCTGGGGCGCGGTCGCGCAAAGTCCGGCGATTTCCCCTGCAATCTCCTACACCCGCGATATTCAGCCGATCTTCACCGAAAAGTGTGTGGCCTGCCATGCCTGCAACGACGCCGCCTGTCAGCTCAATCTGGGCAGCGGCGAAGGTGCGGCACGTGGCGCAACGAAAGTCCCGGTGTATGACGGCGACCGCAGTCAGGCCGTTGCACCGACCCGGTTGTTTTATGACGCTTCGGGCAAGCGGGCCTGGCAGCAAAAAGGCTTCTATTCGGTACTCGACGCCCAAGGCAGCCAGGCTGCACTGATGGCGCGAATGCTTGAACTGGGCCACAGCGTACCGTTGCAGCCTAACGCCAAGCTTCCCGAAGACATCGTCCTGGGCCTGAACCGCAACAACATGTGTGCCATGCCCGCCGAGTTCGACGGCTACGCCAGTGCCCATCCGAAGGAAGGTATGCCGCTGGCGGTCACCGGCCTGACCGATCAGCAATACCAGACGCTGCAACGCTGGCTGGCCTCTGGCGCGCCGATCGACGAGCAAGGCCTGGTGCCGAGCGCACAAGAAGCGTTGCAGGTGGTGCAGTGGGAGAATCTGCTCAACGCGCCGGGTGCCCGGCAAAGCCTGGTGGGGCGCTGGCTGTTCGAGCACTGGTTTCTCGCGCATATCTATTTCAAGGACGGCGAACCGGGGCATTTCTTCCAGTGGGTGCGTTCGCGCACGCCGACCGGCCAGCCCATCGACGTGATCAATACCCGTCGCCCGAACGACGATCCGGGCGTGCAGTTCTATTACCGCTTGTGGCCGGTGCAGGGTGTGATCGTGCACAAGACCCACATCACCTATCCGCTGAGCGCGGCGAAAATGGCCCGGGTCAAAAGCCTGTTCTACAGCGGCAATTGGCAGGTCAGCGCGTTGCCGGGTTATGGGCCTGAACGCCGGGCCAATCCGTTTTCCACGTTCGAGGCGATCCCGGCCCAGGCACGCTACCAGTTCATGCTCGATAACGCCGAATACTTCGTGCGCACCTTTATTCGTGGCCCGGTGTGTCGGGGGCAGATCGCCACGGACGTGATCCGCGACAACTTCTGGGCAATGTTCCAGGCGCCCGAACACGACCTCTACATCACCGACCCGAACTATCGCGGCCAGGCCACGCCGCTGCTGGCGATGCCGGGGCAGAACGATGATGTCGGCAGCGTCCTGACCCTTTGGCACGACTACCGCGACAAACGTAACGAATACGAGGCCTTGCGCCGGGACAGCTACGCCGACGAGCCGGCACCGAGCTGGTCGACGTTGTGGGCCGGAAACGACAATGCCCTGCTGAGCATCTTCCGGCATTTCGACAGCGCCGCCGTGACCAAAGGCTTGATCGGCGAGGTGCCGCAGACCATGTGGCTGTTCGATTACCCCTTGCTGGAGCGCACGTATTATCAGCTGGCGGTGAATTTCGACGTGTTCGGCAACGTCTCCCATCAAGCCCAGACACGTCTGTATTTCGACCTGATCCGCAATGGTGCCGAGCAGAATTTCCTGCGCCTCATGCCTGCCGATTCGCGGGACGATTACCTCAATGACTGGTACCAGAGTGGCGGCAAATTCAAGATGTGGATGGACTATGAAGCCATCGACGACGACAAGCCGACCGCGCTGAAACTGGACGGGAAGGACCCCAAACGCGATTTCGCCATGCAGTTGCTGGCGCGTTACGGCGAGCTCAATGCCAAGCCAGATCCGATCAATCGTTGTGACGGCGCCTACTGTTCGCGGCCGAACATCGACCCAGACCTGCAAAATGCCGAGCAAGCCTTGAGCACGCTCACGGCGCGACCGGCTGCCGGGCTGAAAGTCATCGATCAATTGCCGGAAGCAACGATGCTGCGCATCGAAACCGCGAACGGTCAGCGTGTGATCTACAGCCTGCTGCGCAACCGCGCGCACAGCAACGTGGCTTTCCTGCTCGGCGAATCGCTGCGTTATCAGCCGGGGCTGGACACTCTGACTATTTTCCCCGGCGTACTCAGCAGTTACCCGAACTTCATGTTCAACATCCCGGCTGATCAGGTTCCGGCGTTTGTGGATGCGATGGAAAATGCCAAGGACGCCAACCGTTTCGAGAAAATCGTCGAACGTTGGGGGATCCGCCGCAGTCATCCGCAGTTCTGGCAGTATTTTCATGATCTGAGCCGCTACATCCACGAGACAGAGCCAGTGGAAGAGGGCGTGCTGGACATGAATCGCTACGAGAATCTCTGACCCCCAACGAACCAGTGTGGGAGCGGGCTTGCTCGCGAAGGCGTCGTGTCAGGCAACATCAATGGGACTGACCCACCGCTTTCGCGAGCAAGCCCGCTCACACAGGGGAAATTGGTGCTTTCTTTCCCGACAAAAATACTAGGACTTTGTCCGCGGCGATGATTGGCGTAAACTGCGCCCAAGCCTGCGAGGAGTTTCCATGACCGCTATTACCATCACCGACGCCGCCCACGATTACCTGGCTGATCTGCTCTCCAAGCAGAACACCCCGGGCATCGGCATCCGCGTCTTTATCACCCAGCCTGGCACCCAGTATGCAGAAACCTGCATTGCCTACTGCAAGCCGGGCGAAGAAAAACCCGAAGACACGGCGCTGGGGCTGAAAAGCTTCACCGCTTACATCGATCACTTCAGCGAAACGTTCCTGGACGACGCGGTTGTCGACTACGCCACCGACCGTATGGGCGGCCAGCTGACCATCAAGGCGCCAAACGCCAAAGTACCGATGGTCAACGCCGACAGCCCGGTCAACGAGCGCATCAACTATTACCTGCAAACCGAGATCAACCCGGGGCTGGCCAGCCACGGCGGTCAGGTCAGCCTGATCGACGTCGTTGAAGACGGCATCGCCGTTCTGCAATTCGGCGGCGGTTGCCAGGGCTGCGGCCAGGCAGACGTCACCTTGAAGGAAGGCATCGAGCGCACCTTGCTCGAGCGCATTCCAGAGCTCAAGGGCGTGCGCGACGTGACCGACCACACGCAGAAAGAAAACGCCTACTACTAAGGTGTTCGCTGCGAAATGAAAAAACGGCGCTGTGGCGAGGGAGCTTGCTCCCGCTTGATGGCATAGCCATCACAAAGTCAGTCAATGCATTTTCCCGTGATGAATGCGTTAGCTGATATTGGGACCGCTTCGCGGTCCAGCGGGAGCAAGCTCCCTCGCCACAGGTGCTTCAGGGTCTGTAAAGATGCGCATGCCCGGCGCGATACAGCGACGATTCGCTGAAATGATCACTGCCCAGCACCCGACCCACCAGAATCAACGCCGTACGACGAAAACCCTTGGCTTCAACCTTCCCGGCAATATCCGCCAGCGTCCCCACCACCCAATCCTGATCCGGCCATGTCGCCCGATGAACCACCGCAATCGGGCAATCCGCGCCGTAATGCGGCAGCAGTTCCTCGACAATCTTCGTCAGGTGATTAACCCCCAAATGAATCGCCATGGTCGCGCCGTGCTGCGCCAGACTGGAAAACTCCTCGCCCGGCGGCATCGCGGTTTTGTCGGCATAGCGGGTCAGGATCACGCTCTGCGACACGTCGGGCAGTGTCAGTTCCGCTCCAAGTAACGCCGCACAGGCTGCGGTTGCGGTCACGCCGGGGATGATTTCGAACGCGATGCCGAGTTCGCGCAGGTGGCGAATCTGCTCGCCGATGGCGCCATACAGGCTCGGATCGCCGGAATGCACCCGCGCCACATCCTGGCCGTTGGCGTGGGCGGTCTTGATCAAATCGATGATCTGTTCCAGGTGCAGTTCGGCGCTGTTGACCACCGTTTCGGCGTGATGGCCTTCAAGCACCGCAGCGGGCACCAGTGAGCCGGCATAGATGATCACCGGGCAGCTGCGAATCAGCCGCTGGCCTTTGACGGTAATCAGTTCCGGGTCGCCGGGACCTGCGCCAATGAAGTAGACGGTCATCGTCGGTTCCTGTGGGAAAAAGGGGCTGCGCAAGGCTTCAGATGAAGATTGCTCATGATCGAATGCGTGGATTATCGGGGATTTTATGCAGCGCTGGCCAATGCCAGGGTGGCCTGGGCGTATTTTTGTCGCGGGATCAAAAGCTTGGCCGGTGCGTTGGCCAGTTGTTCGGCCAAGGCCAGGGCGGCGCTTTCCGCCACGCCATAGCAGCCGGTGCGCTCGAATGCGATCTCGGAATGGTGACTCAGTTGAGGCTGATAACCGGCCAGTTGTTCGCTGCTGAAATACATCAGCGGCAGCGCCAGTTGTTCAGCCAACTCGATCAGCGCCGGTTCATCACGCTTCAAGTCGATACTGGCCAGGGCCTTGATTTGATGCAGCCCGATTTGATGCGCTTGTAACGCCTGATCCAGCAGCGCCCGCAACGTATTGAGGGGGCAGCCGCGCTGGCAGCCCAGGCCGACCACCAAGGTCGGCGCTGCGCTGACATCAGTCATGCGTGGTATTGACCATCGCTTTTGCGGCGGAACAACCAGGCGCTGATCAGGCCCAGGGCCAGCCAGAACGCCACGTTGGTCAGCTGCGAAGCGATTTTGAATTGGGCTTCCAGTGCTTCCGGCGCGAGCATCGAATGCACTTCCGGTTGCGGTGCGCCAATCACATGAGGAACGGCGATGATTGCTGCGCCAAGGATTTTCATCAGCCAGTGGCGGCTGAACACGATCAGGGCGATGCCGACAGCGGTGGACGCGGCAGTGCCGATCCACCAGATCTGTCGTTGTGCCAGATCGGCGGCAGCGGTGCCTGGCAGTTCAGGCGGCAGGCCGAGGGTTGGCGCCAGTACGAAGGTCGCGTAACCGGCCAGGCCCCAGAGCAGGCCCTGAGAAGTTTTGGTCGGTGCGCGCAGGGTGTAGAGGCCAGCGAGCATCAGGGCGAAACCGACAGCCACCACCAGATTGCCGCCAGTGGTCGACAGCACGCGCTGCCAGCCGTCTTCCGGCTCCCAGGCTTCGGCATCGTGGGTGTGAGCGGCGACAGCGCCCTCGGCGTGGGTATGTTCGTGGACTTCAAGAGCGGCCGGTTCGGATTTCTCGTAGGTTTCGGCCTGCAAAATCAGCGGGGAGACCCAGAAGCTTTGCAGCAGGGTGAGCAGCAGGGCGGCGAGCAGCCCGGTGAAACCTGCGGTTTGCGCAATACGCTTGATCATGTCGGCAGGTCTCAATGGCACGGGAATGCAGAGCTGTGGCGGGTATCGTGCGCGGCGTTGTGCACCGCTTCGATGTGCGAGAAACCGGCGAAATACACCAGGCACGCGCCAAGGATCGACGCACAAACGGCGGCGGTCAGGCGTTGAGTCAAGGTTGTGGTGGCGCTGGAAGAGCTGCTGTGGCCGGTGCTGCTGATGATCGACATGGCGTTTCCCTCTGGTCTGTCAGCGGGGAATCAAAAGCGCATGCAGAGCCTCCGCACGACCGGGCGCGCAGAGATTCGAACAGCGCCCGCCCACCGCGGGTTTGTCATTCAGTGATTGTGTTTTCACTTTGTGTTGCGGGCCGGTCTCCGGGCTCACGAGGGGCGCAGGCGTCTGCCTGATCCTGCAAGCATCACCTTCCCATGCCTGATCGGCACAGTGGATTCGACGCTTCGCTCGCTTACCGTTGCGGGGGCAGCACCGGACTGACATGGCTTTGAGTAAAGCACATGATTCACCGGTTTCCCGTTTCACCCTGTGAAGGGCACCCGTAACAAGGCGTGTAGGAGAGCATGGGCGAGGGTTGGACGTCAATTGGCAAGGGTTCTCGTTTGAGCTTCTGTGGCGAGGGAGCTTGCTCCCGCTCGAGCGCGAAGCGGTCGCAATCGGATTCATGTGTTCTTCCTGTAGAAACGCGGCGCTCGGTTTCACGACGGCTTCGCCGCCGAGCGGGAGCAAGCTCCCTCGCCACAGATGATCGCATTCTCCGCTTGAACATTGACCCGCCCCAATACCATGCGTAGCCTTGCGCTTTCGAGGTTCTTCGGCGTTTGTCGAAGCTAAGAAGGGAACGCGGTCAATGCCGCGGCTGCCCCCGCAACTGTGAACGGTGATGTTCGCTGCCACGCCACTGCACGCTCAACCCTTGAGCCCGCGGGAAGGCGCAGCAAACGCCAGTCAAGCGACTGGCACACCGTCAGCCAGGAGACCTGCCTCGATACAGATTCTCACTACAACCGGGCGGGGTGATCCGGTGGCGAACGCTTCCGGCGCGCATGTGCGTTGCCGGTACTCGTCCCGTATGCCCGCCACCTTGCCAAAGGGCATCCGATGAAAACACTGGCCAAACTCCCCGTCACCATCGTTACCGGCTTCCTCGGCTCGGGCAAAACCACCTTGCTGCGGCACATGCTCGACAACGCTCAGGGCCGCCGCATCGCGGTGATCGTCAACGAGTTCGGCGAGCTGGGCATCGACGGTGAAATCCTCAAGCAGTGCTCCATCGGTTGCACCGAAGAAGAGGCCAATGGCCGCGTCTATGAACTGGCCAACGGCTGCCTGTGCTGCACCGTCCAGGAAGAATTCTTCCCGGTAATGCGCGAACTGGTCGCCCGTCGTGGCGATCTCGACCACATCTTGATCGAAACATCCGGTTTGGCTCTGCCGAAACCGCTGGTGCAAGCCTTCCAGTGGCCGGAAATCCGCAGTGCCTGCACCGTCGACGCAGTCATCACCGTGGTCGACAGCCCGGCCGTGGCCGCCGGCACTTTCGCCGCGTTCCCGGATCAGGTCGATGCCCAGCGCAAACTTGATCCGAACCTGGACCACGAATCGCCGCTGCACGAATTGTTCGCCGACCAACTGTCCAGCGCCGACCTGGTGATCCTCAACAAGGCCGACCTGATCAGCCCGGAAGACCTGGCCCGCGTGCGCCTGGAAGTGGCTGAAGAATTGCCGCCAGCGGTGAAAGTCATCGAAGCCAGCAGCGGTCGCCTGCCACTGGACGTGCTGATCGGCCTTGGCGCCGGTTCCGAAGAGCACATCGACAGCCGTCACAGTCACCACGATCACCACCACGACGGTGATGACGATCACGATGACCACGACCACGATGCTTTCGATTCGATCTCCATCGAACTGCCGCAAGCCGACGAAAGCCTGCTGATGGACGCGTTGACCCAACTGGTGGTGCAGCACGGCATCCTGCGCGTGAAAGGTTTCGCCGCCATCCCGAACAAGCCGATGCGTCTGCTGATCCAGGGCGTGGGTACGCGTTTCGACAAACACTTCGACCGTCAGTGGGGCGCCGAAGAGTCGCGCGTCACCCGTCTGGTGTTGATCGGCCAGGCACTGGACGCGGCACTGCTCGAAGCGCAATTGCGCGCTGCGCTCAGCGTGTAAACCATGCACCTGCTCAGGACCCAGCCCGGCGGTTTCGTGTCGGATGACAACATCGCCGACCTTGGCCAAACCCCTGCCGAGCTGGTGATCCTGTGCAGCGGCGATTCCAGCCTGGCGCTGCTCGCCGAAGCGGCACAGCAGTTGCCCGACGATTACCCGAGCGTGCGTCTGGCCAATCCGATGCAGGTGCAGAACCATGCCTCGGTCGATCTCTATGTCGATGAGGTCTTGCGTCACGCCAAGGTCATTCTGATTTCGCTGCACGGCGGCATTGCCTATTGGCGCTATGGCGTCGAGCGGTTGGTGGAGTTGTCGCAACGGGGCGTGCAACTGATTCTGGTGCCGGGCGATGACCGTCCCGACCCGGAACTCAGTGACTTGAGCACCGTCGGCGTCGATGATCGCGACCGGCTCTGGCAGTATCTGCGTCAAGGCGGCATGGGCAACGCTCTGGATTTCTTCCGCTGTCTGGCCAACCGTTGCCTGGCGCGGGATTACGCTTGGACCGAGCCGCAAACCCTGCCACGCACGGCGATTTACCATCCCCATAAAAGCCCCGCAACACTGCAGGATTGGCAAGCCGACTGGCAGGCCGGTCAGCCGGTGGCGGCGGTATTGTTTTACCGCTCGCACTTGCAGGCGGCGAATACCGGATTCATCGATGTTTTCTGCCAGCGCTTGCAAGCGGCGGGGTTGAACCCGTTGCCGATCGCGCTGGCCAGTTTGAAAGAGCCCGGCTGCCTGTCGGTGGTCGAGGATTGGCTGGATGAAGTCGAGGCCGGGGTGATTCTGAATACCACCGGTTTTGCCCAATCCAGTCCCGAAGCGCCGCATTTGCGACCGTTTCGCCGCAATATTCCGGTGATCCAGGCGATTTGCGCCCAGGATAACGAACCGGGTTGGCGCGCCAGCGAACAAGGCCTCGGCCCGCGTGATCTGGCGATGCACATTGCGCTGCCGGAACTGGACGGGCGGATCATCAGCCGACCGATCAGCTTCAAGGATCTGGCCTGGCGCAGCGAGCGCAGTCAGTCCGATGTGGTCTGTTATCGGCCACAACCGGAGCGCATGGATTTTGTCGCCGAACTGGCGCGGCGCTGGATCGATCTGGCGCGTCTGCCCAACGCGGAAAAGCGTGTGGCGCTGATTCTCGCCAACTATCCGACCCGCGACGGTCGTATCGGCAATGGTGTCGGGCTCGACACGCCGGCGGCGGCGTTGAATATCCTGCGAGCATTGCAGGCCGAAGGTTACCCGTTACCGGCGGACTTGCCGGACAGCGGCACCGCGTTGATCCAGCAACTGCTCGGCGGTGTCAGCAACGATCTGGATACTCTCGACCAGCGTCCGTGCCAGCAGAGTCTGGCAATGGATGAATACCTGACGATGTTCAATGCCTTGCCCGAAGCCAATCGCGCCGCGGTGCTGGAGCGTTGGGGCGCGCCTGAAAACGATCCGATGTGCCGCAGCGGGCGGATGATGATCGCCGGCTTGAGGTTTGGCCTGACGTTCGTCGGCATTCAACCGGCGCGCGGTTATCAAGTGGACCCGAGCGCGGTGTATCACGACCCGGACCTGGTGCCGCCCCATGGCTATCTGGCGTTTTATTTCTGGCTGCGCAACACCTACGGCGCCCACGGCGTGATCCATGTTGGCAAGCACGGCAACCTTGAATGGCTGCCGGGCAAAGGTGTCGGGTTGTCCGAGAATTGCTGGCCGGACGCGTTGCTCGGGCCGTTGCCGAATATCTATCCATTCATCGTCAACGATCCGGGCGAGGGCGCCCAGGCCAAGCGCCGCACCCAGGCAGTGATCATCGATCACCTGATGCCGCCGCTGACCCGCGCCGAAACCTACGGCCCGCTGCGCAATCTTGAGCTGCTGGCCGACGAGTATTACGAAGCGCAATTGCTCGATCCGCGCCGCGCCCGGGAGTTGCAGCGCGACATCCTGCAGCTGGTGCGCGATACGCACATCGATCGCGAACTGCAACTGGACGAAAAACTCGACAGCGACGCCGATGCGGCGATCTGGTTACCGCGTCTGGACACTTACCTGTGCGACTTGAAGGAGTCGCAGATTCGCGACGGCTTGCATGTGTTTGGCGAGTCGCCGGTCGGTCGCTTGCGCATCGATACCTTGCTCGCGCTGCTGCGTATTCCGCGCGGCGATGGGCGCGGGGCGCAATCGAGTTTGCTGCGCGCGTTGGCCAAGGCGTTTGCACTGGGGTTCGATCCGCTGGATTGTGCGTTGGCCGAGCCGTGGAGTGGGCCGCGTCCAGACGCCTTGTTAATGGTCAGTGATGAGGTTTGGCGTACGGCGGGCGATACCCGAGAACGCCTTGAGCTGTTCGCCGCACAACTGATCTCACGAGTGTTGGGGGACCCCTGTGGGAGCGGGCTTGCTCGCGAAAACGGTGGGTCAATCGACATAAATGTTGAAGGATCAACCGATTCGCGAGCAAGCCCGCTCCCACAAGGGGCAGATTGCGCTGAAGTGGCGGCCATCCTCGACAGCCTGTGCGACATCGTTGCACCGCGCCTCGATGCCTGCGGCCCAGCCGAAATGCGCGGCCTGCTCGACGCCCTGAACGGTCGTTTCGTCCCGGCCGGCCCCAGCGGCGCGCCGAGTCGTGGTCGTCTGGACGTGCTGCCGACCGGGCGCAATTTCTATTCGGTGGACGTGCGTAACCTGCCGACCACCACCGCATGGCGCATCGGTTTCCAGTCGGCCAACCTGATTCTTGAACGGCACTTGCAGGATCACGGCGATCATTTGCGCCAGCTCGGCCTGTCGGTCTGGGGCACGGCGACCATGCGCACCGGCGGCGATGACATCGCTCAGGCCATGGCGTTGATGGGCGTGCGTCCGGTGTGGGCCACCGGCAGTCAGCGGGTTGATGACTTTGAAATTCTGCCGCTGAGCCTGCTCGACCGCCCGCGAGTAGATGTCACGTTGCGAGTCTCGGGTTTTTTCCGCGACGCCTTTGCCAATCTGATCCGTTTGTTTGATGCCGCCGTACAAGCCGTCGCCGCATTGGACGAGCCGGACGACCTCAATCCGTTGGCAGCCAAGGTCCGCGCCGAGCGAGAAGCGTTGCTGAAATCGGGCCTCGATGAAGAAGCTGCGAAGCGTCAGGCCGGTTGGCGGATCTTCGGCGCCAAACCCGGTGCCTATGGCGCGGGCGTGCAGGGCGCCATCGACGGTCGCCTGTGGCAGAGTCGTGAGGATCTGGCCGAGGTTTACCTGAATTGGGGCGGTTACGCTTATGGTGGTTCCGACGAAGGCACCGCCGCCCGCGAGCAGTTCGCCCAGCGTCTGAGCCAGGTGCAGGCCGTATTGCAAAATCAGGATAACCGTGAACACGATTTGCTTGATTCCAACGACTATTACCAGTTCCAGGGCGGTATGCTCGCGGCGGTCGAAAGCCTCAGCGGTGCAGCCGCGGCCAGCTACCACGGCGATCACAGCCAGCCGGACTTGCCTAAAATTCGCACGCTAAAGGAAGAACTGAACCGGGTGATTCGCTCGCGGGCAGCCAATCCGAAGTGGCTCGACGGGGTCAAGCGTCACGGCTACAAAGGCGCGTTCGAAATGGCGGCGACGGTCGACAACCTGTTCGCCTTCGACGCCACCACGCAGTTGATCGACGATCACCAGTACGCGTTGCTGGCCGATGCCTACTTGCTCGACCCGAACACCCGGGATTTTGTCCGCGAGCACAATCCCCATGCCTTGCGCGATATGACCGAGCGCATGCTCGAAGCGCAACAGCGCGGAATGTGGAAAGAGCCGGGCGAGTACCGAGAGGCGCTGGAAAACCTGCTATTGGATATAGAAGAAGATGGCTGACGGCATCGCCGTTCATGACATCACCGACCATGACTGAGATAGAACAATGACCGACACCCCGCATTTCCCGCTCTCCGCCGTGGTCGGCGCCGACGATTTGAAGCTCGCGCTGTACCTGACCGCCATCGACCCGAAGATCGGCGGCGTGCTGATCGAAGGCCCGCGCGGCATGGCCAAGTCGACCCTGGCCCGAGGCCTGGCGGACCTGCTTGCCAGCGGTCAATTCGTTACCTTGCCCTTGGGCGCGACCGAAGAGCGTCTGGTCGGCACCCTCGACCTGGATGCGGCCCTGAGCGAAGGTCGTGCACAGTTTTCTCCCGGTGTGTTGGCCAAGGCTGACGGCGGCGTGCTCTACGTTGACGAAGTCAATCTGCTGCCCGACCACTTGGTCGATCTACTGCTCGACGTCGCCGCCAGCGGCACCAATCTGGTGGAGCGCGATGGCATTTCCCATCGGCATTCCGCGAAGTTCGTGTTGATCGGCACCATGAACCCGGAAGAGGGCGAGTTGCGTCCACAACTGCTCGACCGTTTCGGCCTGAACGTCGCGCTCAGCGGTCACACTCAACCTGCCGAGCGCGGCCAGATCATCCGTCGACGCCTGGATTTCGACAATGATCCTCAAGGCTTCTGTGCCGAGTGGGAGAGCCAGCAAGCGAACCTGCGCGAGCGATGCCAGAAGGCGCGCAGCGCTTTAGCGACGATTCCCCTCGACGATGCAGCGCTGGCGCAAATCACCGAGCGCTGTTTTGCTGCCGGGGTCGATGGCTTGCGTGCGGATCTGGTCTGGCTGCGTGCCGCACGTGCCCACGCTGCCTGGCGCGGGGCGAGCAACATTGCCGAGGAAGATATCGACGCCGTTGCCGAGTTCGCCTTGCGCCATCGCCGTCGCGAACACATATCGCCCGCGCAGCAATCCTTGCAAGCGCCGCAACAGACGGCTCCGCAAAACACCAACCCGAGCGAAGGTCAGGGCCAGTGGGGCGAAATGCCTGCTCAAGCACTGCCGATCGGCGCCCGACGTGAAGTGCCGAGCTGGCCAAAAAAGCCCTAGGCATTCGCCCTCGATCTGACGCGGGGGCGAATGCCAGACCCCGTGCCGGACGGCTGGATCACGGCAAACAAGGCAAGCGTCACGCCGCCCGCAACGGCACGGTCAACTGGCCTGGCACGCTGCTCAACGGCCGGCCGCGTCAGCGCTCAGAGCTGCTGTTCCATCTGCGTACCCGTTCGCCCCATGAGCTGTGGCTGGTGATCGCCGATGCCTCGGCGTCGACCCGCCGGCATCAGGCGTTGAGTGATGCCAAGGGTTTGCTTGCGCAGCTGTTCGATGACGCCTATCGGCAACGCGCGCGCCTCGCTTTGCTCACGGCCAGCGGGCATGTGCCGAAGTGGCAGGTCCAAGGGTTGAAAGCGTCCAGCGGTTTGCGCCATTGGCTCGATGGCCTCGGCGCGGGTGGCGGCACGCCGTTGCTGTCAGCGCTGGGCGAAGCGGGGCGCTGGCTCACTGTGCGGCAAAAGCGTTTTCCGGCGGAGCAGCAACGGCTACTGTTGCTCACTGATGGTCGGTTGAAGGACTGGCAGGCGTTGCCCGCACTTGAGTGTCCGGGGCTGCTGATCGATATCGAACGCGGCCCGATTCGACTCGGACGCAGCAAGATGTTGGCGGCGCAGTTGCAGTCCGACTATCGACACATCGACGAACTGCTACCGGGCTGACGTGGTCAGGCAGGATCGCTACCCAGCACCACATTCAACGCACTGCGCGCATCATCGAGTTGCACCAGCGTCGCATGCCGCGCGCCAAGGGCATCGCGGTTCTCGATGGCAGTGAGGATTGCCTTGTGCCGCGGCAAGGCCAGTTCATGCAGGTTCGGTCGCTGGTTGGAATGCTTCAAGGCTTCGGCGATGGCCACCGAAAGCATGTTGCACAGGTTGGCCAGCAAGTCGTTGTGGGTCGCATCGGCGATGCGGCTGTGGAAGTCGAGGTCCGGTTGCAGCAAGGCTTCCGGCGTCGGTGCGGCTTCCATGCGTTGGTAGGCTTCGCCGATGGAGACGATGTCGTCGTCGGTGGCAAATTGCGCGGCGAGGGCGGCGGCCGCCGGTTCGATGATGCTGCGTACGCTCGTCAACAGGCTGAAGAATTCATTCTGCGGGCTGCTTTGCATCAGCCAGTGCAGCACGTCCGGGTCGAGCATGTGCCATTCCCGACGCGGCTTGACCACGGTGCCGACCCGCGGGCGGGAGTACACCAGGCCCTTGGCGACCAGAACCCGCGTGGCTTCACGCAATACCGGCCGGCTGACGGCATATTCCTCACACAGCAGGGCTTCGGCGGGCAGTTTGTCGTCCGGCAGGAAACGTCCGGAGACGATCTGCATGCCCAGTTCCTGGACGATGCGCGAGTGCATGCTTTTGCGGTCGGAGGGTTTGCGGTAATCCATGGGGGGCGACGCGGTCCTGTACGATGGGGTGTCGCGCATGATAGCAGGCACGACACAATCTTGAGGCGGATACACAAAGCAAATGTGGGAGCACAGCCAACCTGCTGGCGGTGGGGCCTTTACAGACAGTAACAAGACCCGAACCGATCCATGGTGTAAGCTCTCAAACTCTCTGGATTCGACCCATTGCGAGCCCTATGCCGTCGCTTTTCAAACGCTCCCTGCTGCCAAAACTGCGCAGTTTTCCGCTGACCGCCGATGCCGTCACCATCCTCTCCGGCGCTGCCGAGTTCCGTCGTTGCCTGCTGGAAAAAATCGCCAGCGCCACCCAGCGCATCTATATCGTCGCGCTGTACCTGCAACAGGACGAGGCTGGCCAGGAAATTCTCGATGCCTTGCACGCGGCCAAACTGGCGCGTCCGCAACTGGACGTGGTGGTGGTCGTTGACTGGTTGCGCGCCCAGCGCGGTTTGATCGGTGCCGGCAAGCAGCCGGGCAACTCGGCCTGGTATCAGGAGATGACCCGTACCCACGAAAGTGAAGTGCCGGTGTATGGCGTGCCGGTGCAGACCCGCGAGCTGTTCGGCGTGTTGCATTTGAAGGGTTTTGTCATCGATGACTGCGTGATCTACAGCGGTGCGAGCCTTAATAACGTCTACCTGCACAAGTTCGACAAGTACCGCTACGACCGTTATCACTTGCTGAACAACCGTGCACTGGCCGATTCCATGCATCACTTGGTTCAGCATGGGCTGGTGGCTTCCAAAGCGGTGCATCGCCTCGATTTGCCGAACCTGCCGACCACGCGCAGCCTGCGCAACGACATCGGCGATCTGCGCAGCCGCCTCAAGCATGCCGCGTACGACACCACCCAGGGTTCAACGGACAAGAGCGGTCTGTCGGTCAGCCCATTGCTGGGCGTCGGCAAGAACAACCCGCTGAGCCGGGTGATCGGTGAGCTGATCGGTAGCGCCCAGCATCAACTGACCATCTGCACGCCGTACTTCAACCTGCCGTTGGCCGTGACCCGGGAAATCAACCGGGCACTGGCGCGTGGTGTGAAGATCGACATCGTGGTCGGCGACAAGACCGCCAATGACTTCTACATCCCGCCGAGCGAGCCGTTCAAAGTGATCTCTGCGCTGCCGTATCTCTACGAAATCAGCCTGCGCCGCTTCGCCAAGCGCCATCAGCGCAACATCGACAGCGGCCAGTTGAACCTGCACCTGTGGAAGGACGGCGACCACACCTATCACCTCAAGGGTATGTGGGTCGATCAGCGCTACACCTTGCTGACCGGCAACAACCTCAACCCGCGCGCGTTTCGCCTCGACCTGGAAAACGCCTTGTTGATCGATGACCCGAAAGGCGAATTGCTGGGGCCACGCCGCACCGAACTGGCAGAGATTTTCCAGCATACCCTGCGTATCGAGCGATATCAGGATCTGGAAACATTGCCGGAGTATCCGGCGGGTGTTGCCAAGTTTCTCAAGCGTGTCAGTCGTGTGCGGATTGAGCGGCTGCTGTATCGCATTCTGTAAGCAGGCGGGATGCCCTGCTGGGAGGAGGTGGGGGACAACCAGGAATTGAGCGCTTTTTTGTATTTCCTTTTGGGTGAGGCTTTTAGGCTGACGTGATGCACCCATGCAAAAAGGAATTTGAAAAATGGTTGTCTCATCTGGCCCCACAAACACCACCAGTCCCGCAGCATCCTCTAACTCCCCACCGGTGCCAGCGGCACCAACCCGGTTAGCCGAGCAGATTTTAGCTACCCGTCACAGCTCGCAACCGTTCATTTTTTTGGGTGACAACGCCCGAAGTGGGTCTGTGCACTGTGATGACGTGCAGATTCCCTTATATTGCAAGGGAAGCAAACGCGAAGGCGATCTGATTGATGATCTGAACTCTTTCAGTGAAACCTGGGGCGCGCTGTACGAGCATTTAACTACTCAGATCCTGTCAGAGCGCGAAGTGCTAAGCGTTCTGAAAAGTGGGATTTTGCAAAGAAACATGGGCAAAAACCTGGAACAGGTTTTCCTCGAGGCGATGGTGCGCTCGACCCAGCCCAAAGGCGACATGACTGCGCAACGGTTGGGTGAAATTTTCGAGGCTATTTGTCACCTGCCCCCGGACCAATGGGCCGTCGAGTTTGGCGAGCATCTCAACTTTTCCCGAACCAGCGGCAGTCATGGCGTTGCCGGTTTTATACAGGCGCAATTGCAATTATCGCGGGAGGAAAGGGATAAAAACATCGCCTCTGGTGAATTGTTGACCGACGCGCAGTGGCAGCGGCTCTGCGAGGTGCTGGAGCAACGTCCGGTATGGATGAATGAGCGTTTGGAGCAGGCAGATCCCAATATGCCGTGGATGGACCTGGAGGATATTCCAGCGCTCAGGCCATCGTCCGCTGCCACGCAACTTCTGCTGGGAAAATGCTTGCAGGTCATAGATGAGTATCGCTCAGAAGAAACGGCGCCTGGCGAGTACGCAAGCCAGGTCCGCGAGCTCATTGAGTGCATCAAGGACAAAACCGATCCGGCAGTACAACTATGTAGTCGTGAGGAAGAGACGGCGATGTTCGAGTTTCTTGCGCCGACTTCACGACACCGAGAAGGCACAAGCAACGGGCACTTCCCACTGCTGGCGATTCTTGAGGAAATAGAGCGCAAATCCGACTTCCACCCTGTAACCATCAACGCCAATCGTGTTCCGAAAGGGTTAGTGGCCCAGGCAGCGTATTTACTCCAGATAGTTAATGTTTCGAATTTTCATGCGTATCCAGAAAAACCTCATCCCAAATCCATCATGTTGTTGCCGGAAAAACCTTCGAAACCGTTCATCGTCAAAGATGTTCCTGTTAACCCCGATACCCCTCCTGAACCCGGTGTTGAACGCAAATCGGTGGTTCCCTTTGCGAGTGTTGAGCAAGCTTTGGAGATGGCCCGGCAGGCGGATGCGCTGTTAACAAAAGTCATTAACGCCCTGACTGGATGGAGGCCCACCCAGGCATTTGATTTGCAAGAACCTCTGCAATTACTTAGTCAGATTGCCGAGACAATGGAAGGACTGAACGTACGAACTCCGTTTCAAAGGACGCCAGGTTCGTCCTTTGGCTCCCTGGATAATCCCTATGCAGAAACGACCGAAACTAACGCTGACAGCCATTTCACAGCGTTGGGGGCCAGCCTTGGAGCATGGCTACGTTCGTCAGCCGCCCATTTGGGATCAATGGGAGTGACGATGCTGGCCGGGGTTACCCATCTCACCCGGCAACACCCGAACGCATCTGCAACACTGGCGTTCGCAGCCATTCACGCAGCGTTGAATGAATTTTACAGCCGCTGGTTTCCCTACGAGGGGGCAGGCAACCAGGCTCATTTTGCCGCCGAGGCGGATCCCGGGTTACGCCAACAAATTATCGATGAAGTGCAATTGACCCTGGACGCAATGCCGACATTCGTACAATCGGTCAGGGCACGACGTGAGGCTTCCGGTTATACGAACCCTCATGACGATCCCATGTTGGTAGCGGACGTTAAGTCCCTTATGCAACAGCCAGCGCCATCGGATCCAGACATCACGGTCGCGGAACTGGTCGACGAGTCCATTGCTCGGGTTCACTACGCTCGTCTGCAAATATCAAGAATGGACGTGGACATCGATGGGAACCCTTTTGTCGAGACCGAAGACGTATCCGCAAACTCCCAACGTACCGATAGCGCGCTCGATAGTGCCGAATGGGTGCTCGATGCCATGAGCGATGCAGACATCACGTTGCACGCGGATCGAACCCTGCAAGCGCGAGTGGTGAAGGAACTGACCTCGGCTGGAAATACGCCGATGCCTGTTTCTACCGACAGTTCGATCCGCAAACCCGCGAGCCTTTTCCGGGACGCGATGAACGACCCAAAGGTATTGGAATGGTTTGAATCCAAGGGTTTGGCCCTTAATACATTGAAAGTTTTTGCGGATAGAGTTTCTGGAAAGGTCATCCGTGATGGTGTCAGCAGCGACGAAAGCTTTTCCATATGGGATGACTCCGGGTGGTGGCAGGTATCAGCGCAAGTTCTGATCGCCAGACAATTACTTGATCCTGGAGACATCGGACTTGTTTATACGAATGAAGGCCCTGAACTTGTTTATCGCGATGTGATCATCCAGTTCTACGGGGAGACTTCGCCGACCTCGACCGAGGAGGCGACGGAACTTGTCCGTCGTTTAAGCGCAGAGGGTTGGCCGGCGTTCGATACGATCAAAAATGACGAACTGTTAAATAAGGCCAAGGCGCTGATCCATGAGGAAAAAACCCGTGCGCAGTTGAGTTATGAGCTTGAACAAAGCGTGAAAAATCTCGCAGATAACGCGCCGGTTTCGTTGTCCAGCCTGTTCAGCAGAGTCGCCAACGGCTCACCTCTGGATGAAAAATGCAAAAGCATCGTTGGTCACTTGCATGAGTTTATAGCACTGCCGGGCATGATCTCACTCTGTCAACGTCTTGAAATCGATTGTGCTGCCGCACCAGTGAGAATTAGCGAAAGTAGAATTCAGGTCCTGATGCCACCCGCCCTGTGGTACGACATAACGAATTCCGTCAGTGCAGACAGTCATTTGCTGGCGCCATTCAACATGCTATTGCAACAGGTCAAGGACACGGGGAATGCGCTCTATTCAACGTTATCTTTTGATCTGCAGCAGACAGTGAACTTCAGAGGTTTTGGATCTCCAAAGACGGCGGGAGAAGTGCGCAATGTTATTCGATGGCTGCAAACTTCGTTGCCAACATCCATGCCTCTGGGCGATTTCGGCGCAGGGTTGTTGGCTCTCACTCCATCATCGGCGACACTGACAACGGTTGAAAGAACGACAATCATTGGGGTTTCCCGAAAACTATTAAATGGTGCAGCATCAATTATTGACGGGCTGTGTAATGCCTCCGAACTCGACCGTCCCGTTGAATATCGGCGTGATAATGCTGAATCCATATTGGAAGACATGTTGGCATCAGAACAATCGAATTCCTGGGCGCAGCAAATGCTCAGGGAGCTTGGTTGGTATGGTGCATTGGAAGGGCAAACGGCCTCGGTTGAAATCAAGCAACAGATTTTGCTGGCTGCAATCAAGTTGGCCGTCGATCCCGATGCCTCTGGCAAGCCCGGAACGGTCGTAGGTTATGACGTCTATCAGCCGAAAAACCTGGGACGTGATGTCAATGAAGTGCTGACGGAAATTGAACGGTATCTGGTGCAACATAAAGGTGTCAGCGAACGCACTGCGCCACTGATTGCCCATCTGTTTCTAGTGGATGCCGCACCAGAATTTCTGGCATACGATATCGCCAAAGGGGTGCAGGTAGGCACCGCTGGCTGGATGACTTTGCGCTTGGGCGTCGCGATTGCCGAGACTCAGAAACCCGGGTGCTCGCGAGCAATGACGATGTCCCAGTTGATGGACCTCGCACTTCTTACGCCCCATACCCCTGAGCAGCAAATGCTGTTCAAGACCCTCGCCGTTGATATCCTGATGATATGGGGAGTCATGAACGGGATTATCCCTCAACGCGCCTCCTATTCTTCTGACGACTATTACATCGCAGCGAGCAAATTTTCGACTCAGCGCAAGGAAATGGCCCAGGCTATTGAAGGTTTCAAACGCGATCTTGTGACGCGAAATGAAATTGCGATAAAAGAACTTAATAAACTTTACGGCCCGTATGTCAGTGTGCCGATCGAAGATATAAAGGTTAGCGGTGGAAGTACCGAAAAGTCATTCGTAGAGGCATATATAGATGGAGATTTGTCTAGCGCGGGTTGGCAGATGTCCAATATTTCGATGGGGCGCCATACCTTCGACTGGTTTCGAATAAAGTTGCCTGACCTTGACAAATTGTTAACTGAGTCAGTCAAAAGGCATTTCGAGTCGGACACTGCCAGTTTTTTGTGTGCAACAAAATCCATGATCGCAGCGTTACCGTTGGACGAGCGCCAGAGCATTGAACTTGGCGAGATCAGGTTGTTCACGTTGCGCGAGGAAACCGGAAAGCTCAAGGAAGACGAAACAGCGGAGGATCAGGCGGCGATGCGTGGGCATCAAGGGGTGCTTTTACGCTGCGAATATAATCAGCAGGTTAGTTACTACGAGGTATTTCCGGGGCGGATGACCATAATCAAACGCACGGATTTACCCCATGACTTGCCACTCGATGGTGAGATTAAAACAATAAAGGTAAAAGTCAGTGGCAGAGGTCCCGCAGGTAGATTTCCCATACAGCGTGGAACTGAACTGCCGTTTGATTTCTCCGCCTATTCTGAAGGAGCAGAACCGAAAGCCGGCGCCACGTCCAAAAAACTGATCATCGAACAGTTGGGAGAAACCATTCCCGCCAAGGACGTATCTGCCGAGCAAACGGCGAACGTGCCCGATAGTTACTTCTCGGCCAAAACCGGAGATATCGCCAAACGCATCGTGAGCGATAACTTTTTACAGGGGTATGAAGAGTTTCTTTTCAAAAAAGCAAAAGGGCAAACCAGCGCAGAAGAAAATCGTGCGTACTGGGAAAAAGTCAAAAATTTTTTGGTCCAGCTTATTCCGTTTGTAGGTTGCGTTGATGACCTGAATTCCGGGAAACGTATGGGGTTCATCAATGGCGCTTTTGGTTGCTTCACGGACCTTGTTTCAGGGTTGAATGCCCTGGGAGGTGGCGTGGGAAAAATTTCCAGTGTGTTGAGGCCTGTCAGACCCGTCAGCGTCAAGGCGTTTGAAGCCTTCAAAATCACCGGAACAACCTTCGTTTCCATGATCAATCCACTGGATGGTGTCGTGGATATGATCGCGGGTGGAGGAAGAGCTATCACTTCCTTCGGTAAAATGTTGACGACTGGCGTATTTGCTTTAACAGAATCGGGGATTAGCCGTTTACAAACATGCGTGGATCGACTGAGGGGATACTTTGGAGGATTCGCCGCTGAAGCGGCTGCCAGGTTATCTCGTCAGTCCAGGATCGTCGGTGTCATGGGGCGGGTAAATAGTACCCAAATCATGGCCACTCTGGATAACGGCAAATGGTATGCGCTCGATAAAAACGGAACGCCGGTGGGGCGCGTAATCGATAATTTCGTAGTTCCGGCAACTGCGCAGTAGCAATGAAACGGTGGGGCGGGTGGAGCACTGATTCGGTCCTGCCCGTGCGGTCAGACGACCCTGCGGCTGAACGTGAGTTTCAGTCGCAGGGCGAAGGTGGTCCTGAACAGACCGATCCTTAATTCAAGCCGAGCTTGCCCCGCAACGTCGACAAATCCTCAGCCAGGGTGTTCACCGGGCCGACCAGCGCCTTGCGGTCGTTTTCCTTCACTTTGTCGTAAGTCTCGAAACCACCGTCCCTGGTTTTGTACTTGGCCAGAATGGTGTTCACCGTGGCGAAGTTCTTGTCGACTTTGGCAACGAATGCCGCGTCCTGTTTTTCGATCTGCGGACGGAACAGGTCGACGATTTTCTTCGCGCCGTCAATGTTGCCCTGGAAGTCGTAAAGGTCGGTGTGGCTGTAGCGGTCTTCCTCACCGGAGATCTTGGTGGCCGCGACTTCTTCCAGCAGTGCAGCAGCACCGCCGACGACTTTTTCCGGCGGGAAGGTCAGGCTGGCGACGCGGGTTTGCAGGTCTTTGACATCTTTGTTCAGACCGTCGGCCAGTTCGCCCAGACCCTTGGTGCTGTTTTCCGAAAACAACGAGTATTCGATGCGGTGGAAACCGGTGAAATCTTCGGCTTTCACGCCTTTTTCGTGGTCGTCGACGCGGGAGTCGATGGACGCATCGAGGTCACTGAACAGTTCGGCAATCGGCTCGATTGACTCGTAGTAAACCCGGGTTGGCGCGTAGAGTTTTTTCGCGGTGGCCAGGTCACCCTTTTTCACCGCGTCGGTGAACTGCTGAGTGTGGCTGGCCAGTTCGTCCAGTTGCTCGGTGACGTAGATTTTGTAGTCGGAAATCGGTTGCACCAACTCCAGCGGTGCCGTCGCCGCGAAAGCGGAAAGCGGGGTGTTGAGCAAGCCTAGGGTCAGCATTAACGCCAGTGGCGACTTTTTCATGGGACGGCTCCGTGTTGGGTATTTATGCGGTTTTTGTGGGTTGTGTGGCAGCAAGCAGTGAACGACCGATAAAATCCTGGTCGCCGGTAACGCCGGGCAGGGTGAAGAAATAACCGCCGCCAACGGGCTTGAGGTATTCCTCCAGCGGCTCGCCATTGAGGCGGGTTTGCACGGTGATAAATCCCTTTTCCAGATCCGCTTGGTAGCAGATGAACAGCAGGCCCATGTCGAGCTGACCGTTCTTGTTCACGCCGTTTGAGTAGTTGAACGGCCGGCGCAGGATCAGGTTGGCCTGGGTCGCGGCGGTGCGCGGGTTGGCCAGGCGAATGTGTGCGTCGAGTTTGGTCAGCTTGCCTTCCGGGTCCTTGGCGTAATCCGGCACTTGCGTTTCATGGGATCCGCCCATGGGCGCACCGGTGCTTTTGATCCGGCCGAGGATGCTTTCCTGTTCCTGTAGTGGCGTGCGGTCCCAGCGCTCGACGAAGTTGCGGATGATCCGCACTGCCTGATAGCTGCCACCCGCCGCCCAGACGGGTTCATCGCTGCCGGACTGGACCCAGACGATGCTGTCCATGGCCTTGGCGTCGTTGGAGTCGGGGTTGGCCGAGCCGTCACGAAACCCCAGGAAATTACGCGCGCTCTGCGCCGGTACACCGGGTTTCGCCGGGGCCTGGGGCGGCACGCTGCCTTCCTGTTTCCAGCGCACCAACAGCAGGTCCGGCAGGTTTTTCACGATGTCGCGCAGGGCGTGGATGTTGGTGTCGGTGGTGTTGGCGCAGAACTGCAAGCTCAGGTCACCATGGCAGCAATCGGCTTCAAGCGCATCGTTGGGGAAACCGACCATGCGGATCAGACGTTTGGGTTTGGCGTCGGCCAACCCGAAACGCTCGTCGAACAGCGATTCGCCGACCGACACGGTGATGGTCAGATTGTCCGGGGTGACGACCGGGCCGAGAATCCCCGAATCCACCGGTGGCAATTTTGGGTCGACCTGAGTGACCGGGCCACCCTTCATCAGGAACGCAATGCGCTCATTGAGGGTGCGGAACAGACGCTCCAGATCTTCGCGGTTGCTGGCCAGCACATCGAACGACACCAACATGCCGGACGCCGGGCGTGGGGTGACGATGCCGCTCTGGTGTTTGCCGTGGAAGTCGTGACGATCTTCGGTGCGGTCGCTGCTCGGTGCTTCGGTGACCTGCGCGGGGCTGGCGGCCATGGCCGGGCAGCTCAACGCGGAGCCTGCAAGGGCGACACCGGCGGCGCCCATGCCCATCAATACCCGGCGACGCTGAAGGTTGAGTTGCTCTGAATCGTTCATCTGAAAGTGGTCTTCTGCTTACAGGCCGGAAAGGCCAAGGGCGGGATCGATTCCGTCGAGTGCGTCGGCCAGGGCCTTGGCCTTGTCGGCGATCTGTTTGCGCTGTTCGGCGCTGACGCTGTCGTAGCTGGCGTAGCCGTCGTCGACCTTGAAGCCATTGAGTTCGGTATCGAAAGCATTGAGCGCAGTGTCGATTGTCGGCAGTAGCTCGGCGGCGGACTTGGCCAACAACGGGCGCAACAACTCGGCGACTTTGCGTGCGGCGTCGAGATTGCCGGCAAAACCGTTGAGGTCGCTGTGGCTGTAGCGCTCCTCTTCGCCGCTGGCGGCGCGCACGTCGGCGAGGGTGTTGAGGTTGCGCACGACGATGCTCACCAGTTGCTCCGGTGGCAGCGTCTGGGCCAACAACTGTTGCTTGAGGGCGGTGACATCGGCGAGCAGTCGCTGGGCGACCGGCGCCAGTCCGTCCACGTTGCGTTGCTGGAACAGCGCGTATTCGAGGCGATGGAAACCGCTGAAGTCCGGGTCCTGTTCGCGTTTCTCGAAATAGTCGGCGCGGGCGTTGATGGCGTTGTCCAGTTCGGCCAGGCGCTGAGCCGCCGGGGCCAGTCGTTGATACGCGGCGCGGGCCGGCAGGTACAAGGCTTGAGCCTGACTCAAGTCACCGGCTGCAATGGCTTGATCAAGCGCGGTAACGGCTTCGATCAGCGCCGTGCTCTGGCTGCTCAGGAAGACGCGAAACTCCGACAACGGCCCGACAAACGCCACCATCGACGGCTTGGCTTTGGCTGCCGCATCGGACTCGGCAGTCGGCGTGACGTGCAGGGTGCCGCGCGGATTGCTCAGCAGTCCGCAGGTGATCGCGTAGTCGCCGGGCAGCAGGTTGGCGTTGATCACCTGGCTCAGGCCCGGAGCGATGTTCTCGCGCTCTTCGACCACCAACACGCCGTCGAGGATTTCCCATTCAACGGCACGATCGGAGCGGTTGACGATGCGGAAACTGGCGCGACCGGCCGGCACCGTCAGGGCATTCGGTTCGCAGCTGTGCGAGTGAATCGTCACCAGCACTTCATCGTGGTTGGCCTGGCGCTTGGCGGCGGCCATTTTCGAGGCGTAGTAGAACAGGCCACCGGCGGCGATCATCACGATCACCGAACCGGCCACCGCCCAGCGCAAGGCGCGGGGAGGGGAAGGCTGGGGAGGGGCTGGATTTGGCATGGTTGCCCTTACTGACTGGAAACGGAGGAAGACTGTTTGACTGGCGCCGGGGTCGGGAGAAAAAACATCACCAGCGCCACCGCCAGATAAATCAGGTAAGCGCCGAGGGTGCTGACGGTTGGTGCGTCCTGATAGCCGAACATGCCGGCCAGCACCGAGCCCAACGGGCCGTCCATCGGCAGCGTCGCGCTGATGTCGAAGAGCACGGTTTGCAGGTGGTTCCACACGCCGGCTTCATGCAATGCCTGCACGGAATTGGCGAGAATTCCGGCCGCCACCACAAGAATGAACAGGCCGGTCCAGCGGAAGAACGCGCCGAGGTTCAGGCGCATGCTGCCGCTGTAGATGAGGAAACCGACGATGATCGCCAGGATCAGGCCGAGCAGGGCGCCGATCGGTGCCGCCGGGCCTTCGCTTTGCTGGAACACCGCGAGCAGGAAGAACACCGTTTCCAGGCCCTCCCGGGCCACGGCGAAAAACACCATGGCGATCAGCGCGGTCACTTGATGTCTGGAACCGGTCAATGCCTGATCGAGGGACACGTGCAGCGAATGCTTGATCGAACGCGCCACTTTGCGCATCCAGAACACCATCGAGCTCAGGATGCCGACGGCCACCAGGCCGACCACGCCTTCAAACAGTTCCTGTTGTTTCTGCGGGAACTCAGCGCTGACCAGTTCCAGACCGCCACCCACCAGCAGGGCGAGGGCGGCGGCAAGAAATACGCCGATCCATACGGCGGGCATCCACTGGCCGCGGCCCGTTTGTTTCAGGTAGCTGGCGATGATGCCAACGATCAACGCGGCCTCGATGCCTTCGCGCAACATGATCAGAAAAGGAACGAGCATTCAGCAGCGTCTCTAATTTAGATAGGGTGCTAATTTGTAACATAATGACACTCATTCCCATATGGGAGTGATTGACAATTACCTGAACGTAAGCTGAACAAATCAAAAGATCGTCCGATCGCCGCCCGAGCCTTCGGACGATCTTTTGATCTTGGCTGCGCTAATATGCCCACCACTCAAACAAGAACAGGGCTTGCCGCGCTCAATGTCGGAAAAAGACACCATCTCCATCCAATTGGCGCGTGAGGCGCTGTTGCAGTGTTGCGCGCCGGGTGCTGCCACGGAAGAGGTGCTGAGCAAGGTCGGCATCGATCCTACGCAACTGGACAATCCCGAGGTTCGCGTCCCGGCCACCGCCTATGCGCGGCTTTGGCGGCTGCTGGCCCGGCGTGGGGATGATGAGTTTTTCGGGATGGACCCACGCAAGCTCAAATCCGGAAGTTTCGAGTTTCTGTGTCGCAGCGCCATGATCCAGCCGAGCGTGGCGACGGGACTCACCAGCGGCCTGAATTTCCTGTCGTTGATGCTTGAGCGCATGCCCGCCGAACTGGTGCGTCAGCAAAGCCTGGCGGAAATCGTGCTGCTTGAGGACGACCACGACCCGCGCCGCGCCTTCACTTATTTCACTTACTGGATGATCGTGCACGGTGTGGCGTGCTGGCTGGCGGGGCGGCGTATTCCGATCCTGGCCATCGAATTGCGCTGTCCGCAGCCGGATTTTTGCGACGACTATCAAGTGATGTTTTCCGAAAACCTGCGGTTCGACCGGCCACGCACGCGGATGATTTTCTCCGCCGATTGCCTGGATTTGCCGATCAAACGCACGGCAGAAGAACTCAAGCGTTTCCTGGCCCATGCGCCGGCGAACATTCTGGTCAAGTATCGCGACCCGCAGAGCCTGGCAAGCCGCATCAAGCATGACCTGCGGCAATTACCCGCTGAGCAATGGCCGGAAACCGAAGCCCTGGCGCAACGCCTGTGCATGTCGGCCTCGACCCTGCGCCGCCGACTGGCCGAAGAAGGCCAGACCTACCAAGGGCTCAAGGACAGCGTGCGCAAGGAACTGGCGATTGTCTGGCTGGCTGAACCGAGCATCAGCTTCGCCGACATCGCCACGCGGCTGGGGTTTGCCGATGCGAGTTCGTTCTACAAGGCGTTTCGCAAATGGTCGGGGTCCAATCCGGGGCATTACCGGAGTTTGATTCTTAACGAGGCTGACTGATCCGGATTTTGTATTGATTGGTCGGGCCTCTTCGCGAGCAAGCCCGCTCCCACATTTTGAAAAGCGTTCCCCTGTGGGAGCGGGCTTGCTCGCGAAAGCGTCCATTCAGGCGCCACACCTCTCAAATCTTGGCCAAACCAGTCAGACAACTTGATAACTTTGACCATTGCCCGACGCCCCGCGCGGGGCGAGTATTTCCCTGTTGTTTACGGTTCCCCCAACCAATAAAAAACACAGAGGGATTCTGGCAATGCGCGATTACTTGTCTGCTGTTTCACAGTTCAATTATCAGCACACCGTCGACGCCGCACTCGCAGGTGATCTGACTGCCCTCAACGCCTGCGTCGAGTGTTGCGACCGGCATGCGTTGCCCGGCCGGATCGCTTTGTTCTGGGAAGGTCGCGATGGCTCCAGCGCCACGTACACCTTCACCGACCTGCAAGACAAAGCCGCGCGCTTTGCCAATTTCCTGTTAGCGCAAGGCGTTAAAAAAGGCGACAAGGTCGCCGGCCTGTTGCCACGTAACATCGAACTCCTGATCACCGTGTTCGCCACTTGGCGCATTGGCGCGGTCTATCAACCTCTGTTTACCGCCTTCGGTCCGAAAGCCATCGAACATCGCCTCGGCTGCTCCGGCGCCAAAGTGGTGGTCACCGACGCGGTCAACCGCTCGAAACTCAGCGAAGTCGCCGATTGCCCGACCGTCGTTACCGTCGGTGGCCCGAAAGGCCAAGGCATCGTTCAGGGCGATTTCAGTTTCTGGGCCGAACTGGCCAACTATTCCAACGACTGCGAACCGGTGATGCTGACCGGTGAAGACCCGTTCCTGCTGATGTTCACCTCGGGCACCACTGGCCCGTCGAAAGCGTTGTCGGTGCCACTCAAGGCCATCGTTGCGTTCCAGAGCTACACCCGCGACGCCGTGGACCTGCGCCCGGAAGACGCATTCTGGAACGTCGCCGATCCGGGTTGGGCCTACGGCATCTATTTCGGTGTGACCGGACCGATGTCCATGGGGCACCCGATCACCTTCTACGATGGCCCGTTCACCCTCGAAAGCACCTGCCGGGTGATCAACAAATACGGCATTACCAACCTCACTGGTTCACCGACTGCTTATCGTCTGTTGATTGCTGGCGGCGACGAGTTCGCCAAGTCGATCAAGGGCAAGCTGCGCATTGTCAGCAGCGCCGGTGAGCCGCTGAACCCGGAAGTGATCCGCTGGTTTGCCGATCAACTCGGCGTGGTCATCCACGACCATTACGGCCAGACCGAGCTGGGCATGGTGCTGTGCAACCATCATGGTCTGGAGCATCCGATCCACATGGGCGCCGCCGGTTTTACCTCGCCGGGCCACCGCATCGTGGTGCTGGACGACGAATACAAGGAACTGGGCATCGGTCAGCCGGGCATTCTGGCCATCGACCGCACGCAGTCGCCGATGTGCTGGTTCGCCGGTTACGAAGGCGCACCGACCAAAGCCTTCGTTGGTGACTACTACTTGAGCGGCGACACCGTCGAGTGGAACCCGGACGGCAGCATCAGCTTCGTCGGGCGCAGTGACGATGTGATCACCACCTCCGGCTACCGCGTCGGCCCGTTCGACGTGGAAAGTGCGCTGATCGAGCACCCGGCAGTGGTGGAAGCCGCCGTCGTCGGCAAGCCCGATCCGGAGCGCACCGAACTGGTCAAAGCCTTCGTCGTGCTCAGCGCGCAATACCGCGCCGCGCCGGAGTTGGCCGAAGAGTTGCGCCAACACGTGCGCAAGCGTCTGGCGGCGCATTCTTACCCCCGAGAAATCGAATTTGTCAGCGAGTTGCCGAAAACCCCAAGCGGCAAATTGCAGCGCTTTATCTTGCGTAATCAGGAAATCGCCAAAGCCCAAGAGGCGGCGGCAAAGAACGTCTCAGCTTGAATCCAAGGACACAATGATGCAGATCGAAAACAAGGTTTTTCTCGTCACCGGCGGCGCTTCCGGCCTCGGTGCGGCCACCGCTGAAATGCTGGTCGCGGCCGGCGCCAAAGTGATGCTGGTGGACATGAACGCCGACGCCGTTGCAGCTCAGGCCCAGCGCCTCGGCGCGCAAAGCGTGGTGGCGGACATCAGCAACGAAGCGGCGGCCGAAGCGGCGGTGCAAGCGACAGTCAAAGCCTTTGGCGGCCTCAATGGCCTGGTCAATTGCGCCGGCATCGTGCGTGGCGAGAAGATCCTCGGCAAGAACGGTCCACACGCGCTGTCCAGCTTCAGCCAGGTGATCAACGTCAACCTGATCGGCAGCTTCAACATGCTGCGCCTGGCTTCGGCGGCGATTGCCGAAACCGAAGCGGACGCCGATGGCGAACGTGGCGTGATCATCAACACCGCGTCCGCTGCGGCCTACGACGGCCAAATTGGTCAAGCGGCGTACGCGGCATCCAAAGGCGCCATCGTCAGCCTGACCTTGCCTGCCGCCCGTGAACTGGCGCGTTTCGGCATCCGCGTGATGACCATCGCCCCGGGCATTTTCGAAACGCCGATGATGGCTGGCATGACCCAGGAAGTCCGCGACTCCCTGGCGGCTGGCGTACCGTTCCCGCCGCGTCTGGGCAAACCTGCCGAGTACGCGTCGCTGGTGCGGCATATCATTGAAAACAGCATGCTCAATGGTGAGGTGATCCGTCTCGACGGTGCCTTGCGCATGGCCGCGAAATAAGGAGGAATTGACATGAGCCTTTCCAACGATCCGATTGTCATCGTCAGCGCCGTCCGCACCCCGATGGGTGGTTTTCAGGGCGAACTGAAAAGCCTGACCGCACCGCAACTCGGTGCTGCCGCGATTAAAGCAGCGGTCGAACGCGCCGGTGTTGCCAGCGATGCCGTCGATGAAGTGCTGTTCGGTTGCGTACTGCCTGCCGGTCTCGGCCAGGCCCCGGCCCGCCAGGCTGCGCTGGGCGCCGGGCTGGACAAGTCCACCCGCTGCACCACCCTCAACAAAATGTGCGGTTCGGGCATGGAAGCGGCCATTCTGGCCCACGACATGCTGGTCGCCGGCAGCGCCGAAGTGGTCATTGCCGGGGGCATGGAAAGCATGTCCAACGCGCCGTACCTGCTGGACCGCGCCCGCAGCGGCTACCGCATGGGCCACGGCAAGATACAGGATTCGATGTTCCTCGACGGCCTGGAAGACGCCTACGACAAGGGCCGCCTGATGGGCACCTTTGCCGAGGATTGCGCCGAAACCAACGGTTTCAGCCGTGAAGCTCAGGATGCCTTTGCCATCGCCTCCACCACCCGCGCTCAGCAAGCGATCAAGGACGGCAGCTTCAAGGACGAGATCGTGCCGCTGACCGTGACCGTCGGCAAAGAACAGGTGACGATCAGCAACGACGAACAGCCGCCAAAAGCCAAGCTGGACAAGATCGCCTCGCTGAAACCGGCGTTTCGCGACGGTGGTACGGTGACGGCGGCGAACTCCAGTTCGATCTCCGACGGCGCGGCGGCATTGGTGCTGATGCGCCGTTCCGAAGCGGAAAAGCGTGGTTTGAAACCACTGGCGGTGATCCATGGCCACGCGGCCTTTGCCGATACGCCGGGTCTGTTCCCCGTCGCACCGATTGGCGCTATCAAGAAGTTGATGAAAAAAACCGGCTGGTCGCTCAATGAAGTCGATCTGGTGGAAGTCAACGAAGCCTTCGCCGTGGTCGGCATGGCCGCGATGACGCATCTGGAAATCCCCCACGAGAAACTCAACGTGCACGGCGGCGCTTGCGCCCTGGGTCATCCGATTGGTGCGTCCGGCGCGCGGATTCTGGTGACCTTGCTTTCGGCCCTGCGCCAAAAGAACTTGAAGCGTGGCGTTGCGGCGATCTGCATCGGTGGCGGCGAAGCGACGGCGATGGCCGTGGAATGCCTCTACTAAGCCAACCCCACCCCTGTGGGAGCCAGCCTGCTGGCGATGGCGTCGTGTCAGTCAACGTCTACCTTTATGGCACACCGTCATCGCCAGCAGGCTGGCTCCCACATTGTTCTATGTCGTACCCGATTTTAAGGATTCACCATGATCCCCAATGACGACCAACAACAAATCCGCGACATGGCCCGGCAATTCGCCGAGGAACGGCTAAAACCGTTCGCCGCCGAGTGGGACCGTGAGCACCGCTTTCCCAAGGAAGCCATCGGCGAGATGGCCGAGCTGGGCTTTTTCGGCATGTTGGTGCCGGAGCAGTGGGGCGGTTGCGACACCGGTTACCTGGCCTACGCCATGGCCCTGGAAGAAATCGCCGCCGGCGATGGCGCCTGCTCGACCATCATGAGCGTGCACAACTCGGTGGGCTGCGTGCCGATCCTGCATTACGGCAACGATGAGCAGAAAGAACGCTTCCTCAAGCCGTTGGCCAGCGGCGCAATGCTCGGCGCTTTCGCGCTGACCGAACCGCAGGCCGGTTCCGACGCCAGCGGCCTGAAAACCCGCGCCAAACTGAACGGCGATCACTACGTCCTGAACGGCTGCAAGCAGTTCATCACCTCCGGGCAGAACGCCGGGATCGTGATCGTGTTTGCGGTGACCGACCCGACTGCCGGCAAGCGTGGCATCAGCGCGTTCATCGTGCCTACCGATTCGCCGGGCTACAAAGTCGCGCGGGTCGAAGACAAGCTCGGCCAGCACGCCTCGGACACCTGCCAGATCCTCTTCGAAGACGTCAAAGTCCCGGTGGCCAACCGCTTGGGCGAAGAGGGCGAAGGTTACCGGATTGCCCTGGCCAACCTCGAAGGCGGGCGTGTCGGCATCGCTTCGCAATCGGTGGGCATGGCCCGCGCTGCGTTCGAAGCGGCCCGCGATTACGCTTGTGAACGCGAGAGCTTCGGCAAGCCGATCATCGAGCATCAGGCCGTGGCATTCCGTCTGGCAGACATGGCGACCCAGATCGCCGTGGCCAGGCAAATGGTGCATTACGCCGCCGCCCTGCGTGACAGCGGCAAACCGGCGCTGGTCGAAGCGTCGATGGCCAAGCTGTTCGCCTCGGAAATGGCCGAAAAGGTCTGTTCCTCGGCCTTGCAAACCCTCGGCGGTTACGGTTACTTGAACGACTTCCCGCTGGAGCGGATCTACCGCGACGTGCGGGTCTGCCAGATCTACGAAGGCACCAGCGACATTCAGCGCATGGTCATTTCGCGCAATCTTTGAAAGAAGGAACCATTACGTGAACTACGAAACGATTTTGCTGGAAACCCACGGCCGTGTTGGCCTGATCACCCTCAACCGTCCGCAGGCGCTGAATGCGTTGAACGCGCAGATCGTCAGCGAACTGAACCACGCCCTTGATGGTCTGGAGGCCGATTCGAACATCGGTTGCATCGTGCTGACCGGCTCGAAAAAAGCTTTTGCCGCCGGTGCCGACATCAAGGAAATGGCTGAGCTGACCTACCCGCAAATCTATCTGGACGACCTGTTCAGCGACAGCGATCGTGTGGCCAACCGCCGCAAGCCGATCATTGCGGCGGTCAACGGTTTCGCCTTGGGCGGCGGCTGTGAACTGGCGCTGATGTGCGACTTTATCCTGGCCGGCGACAACGCCAAATTCGGCCAGCCGGAAATCAACCTCGGCGTGCTGCCGGGCATGGGCGGCACCCAGCGCCTGACCCGCGCTGTGGGCAAGGCCAAGGCCATGGAAATGTGCCTGAGCGGGCGCCTGATCGATGCGGTGGAAGCAGAACGTTGCGGGATCGTGGCGCGGATCGTGCCGAGCGATGAACTGCTGGACGAGGCGCTGAAAGTCGCTGCGCTGATCGCCAAGAAGTCCTTGCCGATTGCGATGATGGTCAAGGAAAGCGTCAACCGTGCCTTTGAAGTGAGCCTGTCTGAAGGTGTGCGTTTCGAGCGTCGGGTGTTCCACGCGGCGTTTGCGACGCAGGATCAGAAGGAAGGGATGGCGGCGTTTATTGCCAAGCGTGAGGCGGAGTTCAAAGGTAAGTGATGTAGCGTTCTTGAGGACGCCATCGCTGGCAAGCCAGCTCCCACAGGGTTTTCGGTCGTTCACACATACTGTGTACATCCCGGAACTGTGGGAGCTGGCTTGCCAGCGATGCTTTTAGGGTTTCAAACCAGGTAGTTCTTCAGCTCGCGGGCAATCACCATCCGCTGAATCTCGCTCGACCCTTCGTAGATCTGCGTGATCCGCGCATCCCGGTAATACTTCTCCACCGGGTAATCCTCCAGATACCCATACCCGCCATGAATCTGAATCGCTGAGGAGCAAACCTTCTCGGCCATTTCCGAGGCGAACAGCTTGGCTTGTGACGCCTCCGACAGACACGGTTTGCCGGCCGTGCGCAGGCGAGCCGCATGCAGGATCATCAATCGCGCCGCATTGAGCTGCATGTGCATGTCGGCCAGCAGGTTGGCGATACTTTGGTGCTCGATGATCGGTTTGTCGAACTGCACACGATCACGGGAGTAAGCCAGCGCCGCTTCGAAGGCCGCACGGGCGATGCCCAATGCCTGCGCGGCGATGCCGATGCGGCCGCCTTCGAGGTTGGACAGGGCGATGGCCAGGCCTTTGCCGCGCTCACCCAGCAAGTTGGCTTCCGGAATGGTGCAGTTGTTGAGCGTCACGGCACAGGTGTCGGACGCGCGAATGCCCATTTTGTGTTCGGTGCGGTCGACGATGAAACCCGCGGTGTCGGTCGGCACCAGGAACGCCGAAATACCGCGCTTACCGAGGTCCGGATCGGTCACGGCAAACACGATTGCCAGTTTCGCCCGTTTGCCGTTGCTGACAAATTGCTTGGCGCCGTTGATCACCCACTGACCGTCACGCAGTTCGGCGCGGGTGCGCAGGTTGTGTGCTTCGGAACCGGCCTGGGGTTCGGTCAGGCAGAAGCAGCCGATGGTCTGGCCGCTGGCAAGATCCGCGAGCCAGGTTTGTTTCTGCTCTGTGGTGCCGTAATTGAGCACCGGCCCGCAACCCACCGAGTTGTGGATGCTCATGAACGCACCGGTGGCGCCGTCGCCGGCCGAGATTTCTTCCACCGCCAACGCGTAGGCAACGTAGTCGACGTAGGTGCCGCCCCATTCCTCAGGCACCACCATGCCCAGCAGGCCCAATTCACCCATCTTCGCCACCAGACCGTCGTCGATCCAGCCGGCCTTTTCCCAGGCCTGGGCGTGAGGCGCGATTTCACCGCGGGCAAAGTCCCGGGCCATGTCGCGGATCATTACTTGTTCTTCAGTCAATTCGAGATCGTGCATGGCTCAGCTCCCGCTCTCATCAAAACCGTTGAAGAAACTCGCCACGTGTTCGGCGTCCAGCGCCTGCAAAGTGGGCGGGTTCCAGCGCGGTGATTTGTCTTTGTCGATCAGCAGGGCGCGCACGCCTTCGATCAGGTCGCCGCGCTCGAACCACTGGCGGTCCAGGTGCAGCTCAAGGGCAAAGCATTGTTCAAGGCTCAGGCGCCGACCGCGACGCAGCATTTCCAGGGTCACGCCCATGGCCAGCGGCGAACGCGTCTCCAACAGGTCGGCGGTGTTTTTCGCCCATTCGTGGCTGTCGGCGACCGTTACTTCGCGCATTTGCTCAACCATACTCGGCACGTCAGGCAACGCGAAGAAGTGGTCGATGGCCGGGCGCAAAGTCGCCAATGGCGCATCCGGCAACTGCTGCACGGCGAGCTTCGCCAGCAGGCTTTGCAGGTCCTTCAACGGCGTGTCGCGCCACTCCAGTTGATCGAGCTTTTCGTCCAGCGTGGCCAGTTTACTGCTGTCCAGATACCAGTCGGCCAGGCCGCAATACAGCGCATCCGCCGCGCGGATCTGCACGCCGCTGACGCCCAGATAAATCCCCAGTTCACCGGGAATGCGTGGCAGGAAGTAGCTGCCGCCGACGTCCGGGAAGTAACCGATGCCCACTTCCGGCATCGCCAGACGGCTTTTTTCGGTGACCACCCGCAGATCGGCGCCTTGCACCAGACCCATGCCGCCACCGAGGACGAACCCGTCCATCAGCGCCAGCACCGGTTTACGGTAGTGGTGAATCGCGATGTCGAGGGCGTACTCCTCGACGAAGAAATCTTCGTGCAGCGTGTCACCGCTTTTGAAACTGTCGTAGAGCGAGCGGATATCGCCACCGGCACAAAATGCCTTTTCACCGGCACCGCGTAAAACCACTGCATGCACCTGCGAATCCTGAGCCCAGGCGTCGAGCTGGCGGTGCAGGTTGCGCACCATGTCGAGGGTGATGGCGTTGAGGCCGGCGGGGCGGTTGAGGGTCAGGTGACCGATGTGGTTGCGTACTTCGGCCAGCACTTCGTTTTGCGTGGCATCCATGGACCAGCTCGCCTTCGATGAAACCTGAGCAGTCATCACTAACTCCCTGCTTTTATTGTTCTTTATAGAGAAGCTCGCGCGCGAGCGATGCTGGATCGTAACAGTGCAAATTTGTGATGTACAACCGGGATATGTGCAGGTGCTGTCTGCGTTTTTGCAGTACAGAATTTTGGGTGAGGCTTTTGTAGGAGCAAGGCTTGCCCGCGATGGGGCCCTTTAGATCGCCATCGCGGGCAAGCCTTGCTCCTACAGAAAAGAGACGCTTTGGGGTTCAGGCACTGCGGCTCAGGACTTCCCCAATACTGCGCCGCTTGGCATGCAGTTCGCTGGCATGGATCAGCTGTTCGAGGTCTTCGGGGGTGACGTCGAAGAAGGCTTCCATTTCAGCCAGGGCCAGTTTCAGGTCCTGGGCGGTAATCGCCTGGGATTCCACGGGAGGGTGGTCGGCCGGGACCACGGCGACGGGTTCGCTGGCGCGCTTGGGGTATCGGATGCGGGTCAGGTTGTTATAGGCCAGGGCGCTGAGCAGCATGGTCGATGCAGCGAGCATCACCGGGCCAAGCTCTTTCCAGTCCAGGGCAATGGTCGCCGGGTCGGCCAGGACCAGCAACAATGCCAGTGCTCCGGCCGGCGGGTGCAGGCAACGCAGCCAGCACATCAGGATCACTGCCATGCCGGCGGCGAGGCAAGCGCTGCCGAGGGTTCGTCCGAGCACGTGGGCGACCAGCAATGAGACGACCCCGGCGCTCAAGTAACCGCCGAGTATCGACCAGGGTTGTGCGAGTGCGCCGGACGACACCGCGAACAACAACACCGCCGACGCACCCAGCGGACCGACCAGATGCTGCGCCACTTCCATGCCGAATACCTGAGCACAGACCCAGACGCTGAGCATCGTTCCCAGTGACATACCGATGGCAGCACGGCTCCATTCAGTCGGGCGGGTGTTGATAGCGGCGGGTAACCAGCGTGCGAGCATGATTAAGATCGTTCCGTAGACAAAACCTGAGGAAAAAAAAAGGCTTATCTGGGATACCCAGAAAGCCCTTGAAGGTTGTTCCAACTATTGGGGGAGGAACGAGCACAGTGTGCCGTTACTTGCTGATGCTGACAAATTCATATTAATGAGGCTTCAGTTCATTAATTCTGATGTAAAGCCACGCGACGCCCACTCATGAAACACAGGAACCCGCCCATAGCGGTGAGTGCGCTCAACGCGTAGAACATGGTCGGCGCCGGGGTGTGCATCAACAGGAACCCGCAAATCACCGGGCTCAGCGCGCCGCCGAGTGCCGCCAGGTTCTGGGCACCGTAGTAGCTGCCGCGCAGTTCTTCCGGGGCCAGAGTGTCGACGAAGAGGAATTCGGCCGGGTAAATGATCATTTCCCCGAGGGTGAAAATGAACATCGCCACGCACCAACTGAGCATGCTGTCGGCCAGACTGAAGCCAATCAACCCCAGAATGAACAGGCTGGTGCCGCCGGCAATCCAGTAGCGCAGCTTTTCGCGATTGAGGAAGCGGCCGATCTGGTACTGCAGCAGGATCACGCTGATGGCGTTGCAGGCGAGCAGGGCGGCCATGATTTCCAGGGCGCGTTTGGAGTCGTGGGTCACCAGCAGGTATTGCGACAGGTACAGGGTGAAGCGTCCGTGCACGACGGTGCTGAGCAGGCAGCCGCAGGTGAACATGATCAGCGTGCGGTCGTTCTTCAGGGTGACCAGGGTCTTGAGGAAACTCTGCGGTTGGCCAATCGCTGGCGTCTGCGCCGAATCCTTCGGGATGCCGATCATCAAGAAGATGCTGAAAAACGCGATAGCGCCGGCAATCAGGAACGGCGCAATCGGATACACGCCAGCGATCACTACGCCGAGCATCGGGCCGGTGGCATAGCCGATGTTGGTCAGGGTGTAGCGCAGGGAAAACGCCTTGGCGCGTTGTCCCATGGGCAGGTTTTCGCTGAGGATCGCTTTGGAGCCGATCAGGAACAACGCCGACGCGGTCTCGGTGATCACCAGGGTGGCCGTGGTCAGGTAGAGGTTTTCGGCGAAGGTCAGCAACACAAAACCGATGGCGCTGGAGAGCATCGCCAGAATCAGCAACCGGCGTTTTTCCAGACGATCGATGATGTAGCCGCCATACAGGGCGAGCAGGGTGGCGATGAACACCGCGATGCCCAGCAGCAAACCAACATCCTGTTGGTTGAGCCCGAGCTTGTTGCTCAGGAACAGCGTGAGCAATGGGCTGGTGATGGCGCGGCTGACGACGATGGTCAGCGAAACAATCATCAACCGGCGAATAACGAGCGAGTAAGTGGCCACGGTGAGTGCAAATGTCCTTATTCAGATTTCGTAGTGTCTGGCGCGATACCGAGTTGCTGCCATTCGCGAGCAAGCCCGCTCCCACATTTGGAATGCATCCTCCTGTGGGAGCGGGCTTGCTCGCGAAGAGGCACTTGCGGCAGACATAAGAGTCAAGCCAGCCACCGCTCGAGCGCACGCACCGATTCCATTTCTTCAATCCGCCACAACTGCTCCAGCAAATCCTCAGCCTGCCGCTGTGGAATCACCCGCTCAGCCAAACTGAAAAACTTCTCTTCCAGCGCCGCGTCACTCAACGGATTACCCGGTGCGCCCAACGGCACTTCAACGCACAGACTCGCCTGCCGACCGTCCACGGTCCGCAGCGTCACCACGGGCTCGCCATCCTCGGACAGTTGCGGGTCTACTTCAAGGCGAATGCGCGGCATCCACTGGGCAATGCGCGGATCACGGCGTTGCTCATCGTCATAAGCCTGCAATCGGCAATGACCGTGCACCAGCCGCGATGCCAGTGCATACGGCAAGCTCATCTGCGCGGCCGCGAGGCTGCTGACATCCTGACCACCGCACATGTCATGCAGAAACCCGCACAGCGAAACCTGCACGTCCTCGACCTGATCGACCGGCACCTTCAGTTGATCGAGCAACAGGCCCAATGCATCGATTGCCGAGTGAGTACCACGACACGACGCGTACGGTTTGATCGAACAGCGGGCGAGTTTCCACACTTCGCAGAGACCGGTATCCAGCGCTTCGGCAGTCGAAGTGGCCGGAGCGAGGGTTTTCAGAAAACCGCCCCAGACATCGTCAAATAATTGCTTCGGCCCGCTGATGCCCTGTTGGGCAAACCGCGCCGCCAGGAATCCACCTTCGGCGGCGCGACCGCTGTGCAGTTTTTTGCTTTGCGAACCGTCGTGGATGAAAGCCCACAAACCGCCACTGAAACTCCCGGCGATGCCCAGTGCCGACAAGGTTTGCCCGGCGTCCAGCCCGAGAATCCGCGCACTGGCCGCCGCCGCGCCGAACACGCCGCAAGTCGCCGTGGAGTGCCAGCCGGCGCCGTTGTGGGCCGAATAGCCGCCGCAGGCTTCCAGTACGCGCCGACCGATTTCGTAGCCGATGACCACGGCGGTGATGAACTCACGGCCACTCACCGATTTTTCGGTCATCGACACAGCCGCCATCACTGCCGGCAATACCACCGCGCCGGAATGGTCGCAGCCACCGGTGTCGTCCAGCTCCAGGGCGTGGGCGGCGATGCCGTTGAGCATGGCGGCCTGCGCCGCGCCGACCCGCAAATCGGTGCCCCAAACCAGGCTGTTGCCCGCTTCGCCTTCGAACACCTGTCGCACGGTTTTCGCCACATCGCTGCCAGCCCCGGCCAGTGTCGCGCCGAAGGTGTCGAGGATGTGCCGTTTGGCTCGCTCGACCAGCGCCGGTGGCAGGTCTTCAAACCGCGTGTCGACGCAAAACTGCGCCAGCCGTTGCATGCGTTCGGTCATAGCAGGTAATCCCGGTAATGCCGTTCATACACTGACGCCGGATGATCCTCAGTCACGGGCGCAGCGGATTCGGCCCACCATTGGGCGACTTCGGCGCCAGTGGTGACCCACACGTCCTGGTGCTGCAAAATCCCTTCAAGCAGCTCGCGCAGCACGCCGATCCGTCCCGGCGTGGCAATGATTTCCGGGTGCAGGCGCAGCACGTAACACAGGCCAAAACGATGGAACCCGGCGAAGTCCATTTGCAGGTTGCCCAGGGTGTGGCTGTAAGAGGCGATGCGCGATTGCGCCGGTGGCACGGCGGGGCTGAGGTTGAAGGCGAAGTAGGGGTCGTCCTCCAGTTCATAGTGCAACGGCAGCTCGATCACCTGCGGCGCGGTCGGGTGAGCGAACGGCAGATCATCACCACGCCATGACGACGACCAGCGAATGCCCTGATCGCGCAACGCTTCGATGAAACCCGGCGCACCGTTGCCGGCGGGAATGCGAAAACCGGTTGGACGCTGGCCAGTCAGCGCTGTCAGCGCATCGCAACCCTTGGCGATATCAGCACTTTGCGCAGCAAGGTCAAGCGTGTCGTAGTCCTGATGGCGATATCCGGCGCAGGCGATTTCATGGCCGCCAGCCTGGATCGCGCGGATGTGCTCAGGGTTTTCCTCGGCGACAATGCCGGGGACAAACCAGCTGCTCGCAACCCCAAGTTCCTTGAACAGGCCGAGCAAACGCTCGACGCCGCGCTGGGTGCCGTAGCGCCAGACCGACAGGGTCTTGTCGCGTCCGGCGACTTCCGGGGCCTGGGTGAGGATGCCGTGGATGTCGTTGTAGTCGACGGTCACGACCACGGCGCAGCGATAGCCTTTGGGCCAGTGAGCGGAATCAGCCATGGTGATGCTCCTTCAGCCACCAGTGGGCGACATCGCGGCAGGTGGCGAACCACACGTCCTCGCGTTGGCGCATGTGTTCGAAGAGTTTTTCCAGCAACAGGATGCGCCCCGGTTTGCCGGTGATCTTGGGGTGGAACAAGGTGGTCAGGCACAAGCCTTCGTTCATCGCGCCGTCGAATTCACGGCACCAGTTGTCGAGGGTCAGCTCGTAGCTCGCGGTGCGGTCCAGCCCTGAAGGGAAGTTCGGCGCACGGGTGTAGGCGAGGGAGGCGTAATCGTCCATTTCCCAGCGCCCGGGGATTTCCACCAGTGGCGTGGCGTGGCCGGGTACGTTGACCAGATAGGGACGATCATCGCCGCGCATGCTGCTGGAGTAGGTCACGCCAGCTTCCACCAGCATTGCCGGGGTTTCGGCGCGCCAGTCGCCGGACGGTGTGCGAAAGCCTTCGGCACGGATGTGCAGGTGCTTCCAGAACACCTCGCGGGACAGCTTCATCACGTCCTTTTGCTGTTCCAGCGTCAGGGCGTAAAAAGATTCGTGTTTGTAGCCGTGATACGCCACCTCATGCCCGCGCTCGACAATCGCCTGGCACTGTCTCGGCCAGTTTTCCACGACCCAGGCCGGGACGAAAAACGTCGTCGGGATTTTGAACTCATCGAGCAGATCCAGAATCCGTGGCAATGCCCGATAAGGACCGTAGCCACCGAAACCGAAGTACTCGGGCTTGCGCCAGATCGAGCCGTTGAGCATGGCATCGCCGGTCGGCCCATCAAGGTCGAAGGCCAGGGCCAGACAGGCCTTGTGCTGGTCGGGCCAGGTGGGTTGGGGTGAGGAGGACATCTGTAAGGTGCTCCAACAATATTCAAGTTAACACCAGCCCCTGTAGGAGCGAGCCTGCTCGCGATAGCGGTCTGTCATTCAGCATTGATGTCGACTGAAAGGCCTCATCGCGAGCAGGCTCGCTCCTACAGTGGTTCTGAGGCGACCTTTATTTCCCGGCGTTAATCGTCACAGTCTTGATCGCGCCCAGTTCCAGGTCCCACTTCTTCAGGATCGCCTGATAGCTGCCGTCGTCGATCATGCTTTGCAGCGCAACTTTCACCGCTTCACTCAGCTCAGGCTTTTTCTTGCTCACGCCAAGGCCGGTGAACTGCTCGGAGATCGGCAGGCCCACGGTCTTGTACATGTCCTTTTCCTGGGTTTTGAGATACGACAGGGTTTCACTGCCCTGCATCGCCGCATCGATACGGCTCTGACGCAGTTGTGCGCGGGCGTCGGCCGAGCCTTCGGTGCCGATCACGTTGATCGCAGGCTTGCCGGCGGCTTCACAGTTGGCCTTGCTCCACTCGGCGATTTCCGCCGGGAACGTGGTGCGACGGCTGGTGCCGACTTTCTTGCCGCACAGGTCGACGATCTCGTTGGTGTCCTTGTTTTTCTGCAAGGTGTAGAACTGTGGGCCGCTGGTGAAGTAGTCGACGAAGGTCACGCTGGCCTGACGCTCGGCGGTGTCGGTCATGCCCGACAGCACCATGTCCACGCGGTCGGTGGTCAGCGCGTTGATCATTTGCTCGAAGCCGGTTTCCTGCCATTTGATCTTCACACCCAAGCGCTCGGCCAGGGCGTTGCCCAGGTCATAGTCGAGGCCGGTGAGGGTGTTCGTGGCCGGGTCCTTGAAATCCATCGGCGGGTAGTTCGGCATGATCGCGACGACGATCTCGCCTTTTTCCTTGATGCTGGCCGGCAATTCGGCGGCGAAACTGAAGCCGGAGGCCATGACGCCTGCGAGTACTGCTGGGATGACGAAGTTCTTCATGGTCGTTCTCTTATGAGTGTTGTGAGCGCCAACAGACGCTTAGGTTCGAACGGCAGAAATGAAGCTTTGGGTGCGTGGGTTTTGCGGACTTATTAGAATTTCTTCGGGGCTTCCAGCCTCCACGATCTGCCCGCCGTCCATGAACACCATGCGGTTGGAAACCTCGCGAGCGAAGCCCAGTTCATGGGTGACGACGATCATGGTCATGCCGGTCTGCGCCAGATCGCGCATCACCGACAGCACCTCACCGACCAGTTCCGGGTCGAGTGCCGAAGTGGGTTCATCGAACAGCATCAGCTTGGGACGCATGGCCAAGGCACGAGCAATGGCCACGCGTTGTTGCTGACCACCCGACAGCTCGATCGGGTAGCTGTTGCGTTTGTCGGCCAGGCCGACGCGGGCCAGCAGTTCCAGGGCTTCTTCGTGCGCTTCTTTGGGCGAACGCTTGAGCACCTGGCAGGGGCCTTCGATGATGTTTTGCAGCACAGTCATGTGCGGGAACAGGTTGAACCTCTGGAACACCATGCCGGTGGACAGGCGCTGGCGGGCGATCTGCGACTCGTTGAGTTCGTGCAGTTTGTTGCCGACGACGCGGTAACCCACCAGTTCGCCGTCGACCCACAGGCCACCCTTGTCGATCTTTTCCAGTTGGTTGACGCAGCGCAGCAAGGTGCTCTTGCCGGAGCCGGACGGGCCGATGATGCACAGCACTTCGCCTTGCTCGACTTCGATGTTGACGTCCTTGAGCGCGTGGAACTGGTCGTAATACTTGTTCAGGCTCACGGCCTTGACGATGCTTCTCATGTCGGATTCCTCAAGAACGCTTGCCGGCGCCGCGAGCGAAACGACGCTCCAGACGGCTTTGACCGAAGGACAGGACGGTGACGGTGGCCAGGTACCAGATACCGGCGACGATCAGCAGCTCCATCACGCGGGCGTTGGCGTAGTAGATGTTCTGCGCGTTGTAGAGCAACTCCGAGTACTGGATGACGCTCGCCAGCGAGGTCATTTTCACCATGCCGATGAACTCGTTGCCGACCGGCGGAATGATGACCCGCATGGCCTGGGGCAAGATGACCCGGCGCAAGGCTTGCAAGCGTGGCATGCCGATCGACTTGGCGGCTTCGTACTGGCCGGTGTCCACCGAGAGCAGACCGGCGCGCACCACTTCGGCGGTGTAGGCGCCCTGGTTGATGCTCAAGCCGAGCAGCGCAGCCACGAACGGCGTCATCAGGCTCACGGTGTCGACTTCGATCAGGCCGGGGATGCCGATGGTGGGGAAGATCAGCGCCAGGTTGAACCACAACAGCAGTTGCAAAATCAGCGGCGTACCGCGAAACAGCCAGGTGTAGGTCACCGCCACGTAGCGCAGGATCGGGTTGGCCGACATGCGCATGATCGCGGTGATTACCCCGAACACGATGCCCAGCGCCATCGCCAGCACGGCCATGACGATGGTGTTGAGCAAACCCCACATGATCGCCTGAGAGGTGAGGAACTGGCCGATGTACGACCATTCGATCTTGCCTTCGGCGAAGGCGCGCACCAGGCCCAAGATAGCGATGACGATCAGCGTGGCGAAAAAAATCCGCCCGTAGTAGCGCCGTGGCACGTGTTGGTACTGGGTAATGTCGAACTGGTTTTCCGCCAGTTTGCGCTCCGCCTGGAGTCGTTCTGCCTGTGTCTGGCTCATGTTGGTTCTCCGTACACTTTTCTTTCAAATCCACCACGGTCCCTGTGGGAGCTGGCTTGCCAGCGATTGCGGTGGGCCATCCAGCATCAATGTCGACTGGCTAGACGCCATCGCTGGCAAGCCAGCTCCCACAGGGTTATGTGTTGTGGCCGTTAGAGGCGGAAGCCCTGATAGTCCTCGGTCCACGCGTGCTGCGCGGCGAGGGCGGTTTTCAGGCGGCCGATCTGTTCGCGCACCTGTTGCGGCGCGGTGCCGCCCCAGCCGCTGCGGGCAGCGATGGCGGCTTCCAGGGTCAGGCTTTCGCGGACTTCCGGGGTCAGGCGTGGATCGATCTCGGCCAGCAAGGCCGGCGAGGCTTCCCACAATTCGATGTCGTGTTTTTCACAAGCCTTCACCAGCGCGCCGGTGATTTCATGGGCTTCCTTGAACGGCACACCGCGCATCGCCAGCCAGTCGGCGACTTCGGTGGCGAGGGTGAAGCCCAGGGGCGCCTGGCGTCGCAGTTCTTCAACGTTGACGGTCATGGTCGCGACCATCCCGGCCATGGCCGGCAGCACCAGCAGCAGGGTGTCGACGCTGTCGAGCACGCCGTTCTTGTCTTCGCTCAAGTCGCGGTTGTACGACAGCGGCAGGGATTTCAAAGTGGACAGCAGGCCGGTCAGGTTGCCGATCAGGCGCCCGGCCTTGCCCCGCGCCAGTTCAGCGATGTCCGGGTTTTTCTTCTGCGGCATGATCGAGCTGCCGGTGGCGTAGGCGTCGTCCAGCGCGACCCAGCGGAACTGCCGCGACGACCACAGGCAGAACTCTTCAGCCAGGCGCGAAATGTTGATGCCGAGCATGCTGGCGATAAACAGGAATTCGGCGACGTGATCACGGCTGGCCACGGCGTCGATGGAGTTTTCGCATACACCGCTGTAACCCATTTCTTTTGCTGATTGCTGGGGCAGGCGAGCGATGGCCGAACCGGCCATGGCCGCCGCACCCAGTGGCGACAACGAAGTGCGTGCGTCCCAGTCCACCAGGCGCTGCACGTCACGCAGCATCGATTGCGAATGGGCCAGCAGGTGATGGGCGAAGACAATCGGCTGTGCTTGCTGCAAATGGGTGAAACCGGGGCAGATGCTCTCGATGTGTTGCTCGGCCTGATCCACCAGCGCCTGCTGCAAGGCCAGCACTTCGACGGCCAGGGTGCGTACGTGATCGCGCAGGAACAGACGCAGGTCGTTGGCGGTCTGGTCGTTGCGTGAACGGCCGGCGCGCAGCTTGCCGCCCAGCGCGCCGAGGCGTTCGGTCAGCAGGCGTTCGATGAAGGTGTGAACGTCTTCGTCGTCCAGGGTCGGGGCAATGCTGCCGGCGCGGAAGTCAGCGCCGATGCGCTCCAGTGCGTCGAGCATGGTCAGGGTTTCTTGCTCGCTCAAAAGCCCTGCGCGTTGCAGTTCCCGGGCGTGGGCCTTGGAGCCGGCGAGGTCGTACGGGGTCAGGCGGAAGTAGCGCTCGGGGCAACGGGAGAGAGCGGCCAGGGCTTCGGACGGACCGCTTTTGAAGCGAGCACCCCAGAGACGGTCGGTAGCTTGAGACATTGTTTTTTTCCTCGTCGGTAACGCGAACTGAAATCGGTGTGCCAGACCTGAAATACGTGGCGAAAATCAATCGGCCGTAATCAGGTCAGTTAAAAATCAAGGGCAGGGGATCAGCGCAGTTGCAAAGGGGCGAGAGCTGATCGAAGTGTCAGCTTTTAATGTTTCGAGATCAGTGAGTTGGCACTGATGTTCGGGATTTTTTGGCGGTTGCCAAGCCTGGTTTTCTGTGTTCATTATTATTAGGCCAGCTATGTTTTTGTTGTTGGGCACAGAGTGTTGAATACGGCGCCAGAGGTAAATAAGCATTATGGAAACCCCACTTTCCAATTCCGGAAACCCGCCGCCGAAAACGCTGCAACGGGCACCGCTGGCCCTGAGCGGGCTGGACTTCAAATTGCTCAAGGTGTTCAAGGCCGTGGTCGAAGCGGGCGGTTTCAGTGCGGCGCAGAACGAACTGAATGTGGGGCTGGCTGCCATCAGCAAACAGATCTCCGACCTGGAAATCCGCATCGGCATGCGCTTGTGTACGCGAGGTCGCGAGGGGTTTCACCTGACCGAAGAAGGGCGCCTGGTGTATCAGGCGTCGATTGATCTGTTTGCCTCGGTGGACAACTTTCGTGATCGGCTTAGTTCAGCGCAGAACGAACTTATTGGCGACCTGGGTGTGGGCGTTATCGATAACACGATATCCGACGTTAATTCACCGTTAGTTACCGCGCTTAGAATAATTAACGAGCAATCACCCAAGGTCCGCTTTCAACTTCAGGCCACTCAGTTGGATGAAGTGGAAAGAGGGGTGGTAGAGGGTCGGTTAGTGGCTGGAATCGTGCCGGTTTATCAGAAACGTGAAGAGTTTGATTACTACGCCTTATATGAAGAACGTTCGGAGGTGTATTGTGCGGTCGGCCACCCGTTGTTCACCATGGCCGACACGGAAATGGGCAGCAACGTGCTCAAGGATCACGAGTGCATCAATCACCGCTACGCGATTCATCGCGACAAGCTCAACTTTGCCCACTACGACAGTTTTTCCGCCTCGGCAACCCAGGTCGAAGCCGTGGCGCTGTTGATCAAGACCGGCCGTTTCGTGGGTTTCCTGCCGCAGCATTACGCGGCACCGATGGTAGAGAGGGGAGAGTTTCGCGCGGTGCGCCCGGACCTGATCAACATCGTCACGCCGTTCAATCTGATCCTTCGGCACAACACCGTGCGCAGTCCGTTGGTGAAGGCATTTGCGCTGGCGTTGGGGGTTGATTTGAAAGCAACGACCTAAAGACTTGGTTGGATCCCTAATGAAATGGCTACCCCCTCACACCCTGTGATTGCTCTCTAAGCTTTCACAGGGTGTCTTTCGGAGGCCATTGCCATGAACAACGTAACTATTGTCGCTATCGATCTAGGGAAACATACCTTCCATCTGCATGCTCAAGATGATCGCGGTCATGAGCTCTACCACAAGAAATTCAATCGCGCGGGACTGGCCAGGCACTTGGCCAACCTTGAACCGTGCACGGTGGTGATGGAAGCCTGTGGCGGCGCCCACTATATGGCACGAGAAGCAGCAAAATGGGGGCATATGCCCAGGCTCATAGCGCCTCATCTCGTGCGTCCTTATGTAAAAAGCAACAAGAACGACTTCGCCGATGCCATGGCGATTTGCGAGGCGGCGAGCCGCCCGACCATGCGTTTTGTGTCCCCGAAAACCGAAGCGCAACAAGCGCTGGCCATGCTCAACTCAGTGCGCGAGTCCTACATCAAGGAGCGCACCGCTACGGTCAATCGGATTCACGCCGGCCTGTTGGAGGTCGGTATCAGCCTGTCCCCAGGCTTTCACTCCATCAAAGAACTGCCAGCGCTGCTGGAGGAATGCTCATTTTCTGCGCTGATCAAACAAATCCTGCTGGGACTGCATGCGCACTTCAACTACCTGGACGGGCAGGTCAAGGCGCTGGACAAGCAGGTTGAACGCCAAGCCGCTGAAGATGATCTGGCTTCTCGCCTGATGACGATACCTTGCGTAGGCCCGATCACCTCCAGCGTCCTGGCTGCGGAGTTGGGCAACGGCCAGCAGTTCAAGTGCGGTCGAGACTATTCAGCCTCGATTGGGCTGGTGCCCAAACAACATTCCACCGGTGGCAAGACCGTACTTTTGGGTATCAGCAAACGCGGTGACCGAAATCAAAGGCGACTGCTCATTCAATGCGCCCGTGTGTATCTGATGGGGCTGGAACGACAGACAGGAGCGCTAGCCGATTGGGTTCGCCAGCTACTGGCTCGCCATCATTCCAACCGTGTGGTCTGCGCCCTGGCCAACAAACTGGCAAGAATCGCCTGGTCGATCGCCGCTCACCATGATGAATTCAAGGCGGGGTCAAGCGCGATGAACGCTTGACCCCGCTGCCACCCGAGCACCACCCACCTGGTTTTGCGATGCTGGATAACAGATGACGTGAACGGCCAACCGGCCTGACGACTACCCTGGGCTCCCACAAGGCTGAAAAAGCCTTCTCCCTATGAAGGGCCGTCAGGCGCGATTCTCATCGAGGCGCAGGGTCGTCCCCCAGACGCCGGATAGATGAAAGCAAGCCAAACACACATCAAAAACAGTATTGCAGAAATGGGGGTATCCATAGATGTGGGAGCGGGCTTGCTCGCGAAGGCGGTGTGTCAATCGACTTGAATGTTGTCTGATACACCCTCTTCGCGAGCAAGCCCGCTCCCACAGGAGTTGCGTATTCACAGACAGCAAACAGTAACTTCCAACCCCGCCGCAGTTATTGCAAACAATGCCCTCAAGCCACTGACACTGCAGGCCACCGCTGCAATGGAATCGGCAACTTGCGCGATTCACCCCGGCCCATCGGAAAGTACATGAAACCATTGCGCGCCAGGCGTTCGGCGTCGTACAGGTTGCGGCCGTCGAAGATCACCGGTGCATTGAGCCGTTGGCGAATAAGCTCGAAATCCGGGGCCTTGAATTGTTGCCACTCGGTGCAGATGATCAGCGCGTCGGCGCCGTTCAACACCGATTCCGGCGTGCCCATCAGCATCAGCTTTGATTCCTCGGGATACAGGTTCTGGGTTTCCTGCATCGCTTCCGGGTCGAACGCTCGCACATTGGCGCCAGCAGCCCACAGCGCTTCGAGCAGCACGCGGCTCGGTGCATCGCGCATGTCGTCGGTGTTCGGTTTGAACGCCAGGCCCCACACGGCAAAGGTCTTGCCGCGTAAATCGCCCTTGTAGAACGCCTTGATGCGTTCGAACAGTTTGTGTTTCTGCCGCTGGTTGATGGCCTCCACCGCTTGCAGCAGGTCGCTGGAGCAGTGCGCCTCCTCGGCGCTGTGGATCAGCGCACGCATGTCCTTAGGAAAACACGAACCGCCATAACCGCAACCGGGGTAGATGAAGTGGTAGCCGATGCGCGAGTCGGCGCCGATGCCCAGGCGTACCGATTCGATGTCGGCACCCAGGTGTTCGGCCAGTTCGGCGATCTGGTTGATGAAGCTGATCTTGGTCGCCAGCATGCAGTTGGCGGCGTACTTGGTCAGCTCGGCGCTGCGCAGGTCCATGAACATGATGCGCTCATGATTGCGGTTGAACGGCGAGTACAGATCGCGCATCACGTCGCGCACTTCTTCGCGTTCGCAGCCGATGACGATACGGTCCGGGCGCCGGCAATCGGCCACGGCCGAGCCTTCTTTCAAAAACTCCGGATTGGAGACGATATCGAATTGCAGCAAACGGCCGACCTTGATCAGGCACTTGTCGATGTGCGCACGCAAGGTGTCGCCGGTACCCACCGGCACCGTGGATTTTTCCACCAGGATCACCGGTTGTTCACGATGCCGCGCCACCGCTTCACCCACCGACAGCACGTAACGCAAATCCGCCGAACCATCGTCCCGAGATGGCGTGCCGACCGCGATGAACAACACCTGGCCGTGTTGCACGGCGACCTTTTCGTCGGTGGTGAACTGCAACCGTTTGGCGTCCAGGCTTTCGCGCACCAGGCTGGCCAGGCCCGGTTCGAAAATGCTCACGTGGCCCTGTTGCAATAACTCGACTTTTTTCTCGTCAATGTCCATGCACACCACGTCATGGCCGACTTCAGCCAGGACGGCGGCTTGCACCAGGCCAACGTAACCGCTACCAAATACACTGATTTTCATGGCTTGCTCCTGCCGCGATCGACTGCGTTCGAGGATTGCATCACCATGTTTCAATTCATCTATCAGCAGAGTGGTGGCCCCTGTCGGCGACATTTGACTTTATCGGCCATGACCGGCAGCGTAACGACCCTCTTTGTCTGCACACCGTTTGTTGCTACTTCTTTTTCAAGGCCGTTTCGTTTGATTGACCTACCCGATGTTGATTCAAGTACCCCCAAGACCAACCCGCTGACCGTGTATCTGGCGCGATTGGCACCGTCCAGCCAATTGACCATGCGTTACGTGTTGCAGGACGCCGCCGACCGCCTGGGCTTCGAAGACGTGAACATCGAGGAAATTCCCTGGCATGAGTTGCAGCCCGAGGATGTGATTGCGCTGGTGGCAACGTTGCGCACGGATGGCTATGCGCCGAATACCTCGTCGCTATACGTCAACGCAGTGCGCGGGGTGATGAACGAAGCGTGGCGCATGAGCCTGATCAGCCAGGAACACTTGCTGAAAATGCGCTCGGTCAAGGGCATTGCCGGCACGCGTTTGTCCCAAGGGCGCAATCTGCGACGTACGTTGATTCAGGAGTTGATGGAAGTCTGCGCCGCCGATCCACGGCCACAGGGCCTGCGCGATGCGGCCATCATCGGGATTCTGTACGGTTCGGGGATGCGCAAATCGGAATCGGTGAACCTGGACCTGAACCAGGTGGATTTCACCGAACGCAGCCTGCGGGTCACGGCCAAGGGCAACAAGCAGTTGATCAAGTACGCCCCGGCCTGGGCTTTCGCCAAACTCGATGCCTGGCTGGAGTTGCGTCGTTCACAGCTCAAGGAAGGCGAAGCGGACGATACGTTCCTGTTCAACCGCATTCGCCGGGGCAGCCACATCACCCGCGAGCGCATCACCAAGCATGCGATCTACTACATCGCCCGGCAGCGTGGGGCGCAGGTGGGGGTAAAAATCATGCCCCATGATTTCCGGCGTTCGTTCATCACCCGGGTGATCGAGGAACACGACCTGTCGATCGCACAGAAACTGGCCCACCACAGCAACATCCAGACCACCGCCAATTACGACGTGCGCGATGACAACGAGCGGCGCCGTGCGGTGGATCGCTTCGATCTTTGATCGGAAGGGTTCAAGGCTCGCTCAATACGTGGGCGTGACCGATGGTCGAGACATGCACGGCGCTACCGGCTGGTGGCGCGTACATGCCCGAGCTCCGCACCAGCAGTGAACGACCGGTGTCTTCGCCGGGGGCCATGGCCTGCAATTCCACGGTCAGGGTGCAGGTGTTGCCGCTGAAATCTCGGTCGGTCACCACCGCGCGGCAACCGGCGACTTCCGCGCTATTGGGCAGGACGCTGGCGACCTGCAATTGCTCGGGCCGCAGCATGATTTGCGCCGCACTGTTATTGCGGTGGTTGTTGACCGGTATCCGGCCCAGATCGCAATGGGCCCAACCGGCTTCGATGCGGGCGGGCATCACCACCGCATCGCCGAGAAACAACGCAGTCTGGACATCGTCGGGATAACGGTAAAGGTCCAGCGGATGCCCCGACTGCACCAGTCGACCGTGGCGCATCACCGCCAGTTGATCGGCAAAGGACAGCGCTTCGCTCTGATCGTGGGTGACCAGGATGGTGGTGACCCCGGCCTCTGCCAGCAAGCGCGCGACCAGTTTGCGCATGCTCGCGCGCAGGCCGGTATCGAGCGCGGAGAACGGTTCATCCAGCAGCATCAGCCGTGGCTGTTGGGCCAGCGCTCGTGCCAGCGCCACCCGTTGTTGCTGGCCGCCGGACAATTCGTGGGGCCAGCGCTCGGCCATGTTCGAATCCAGCGCCACGCTGTCCATCAGTTCCTCGACACGCTGCTGTTTTTCGCTGCCCTTGGTCGCCAGGCCGAAACCGATGTTGGCGGCCACCGTCATGTGCGGGAACAGCGCGCCGTCCTGCGGCACATAACCAATCAGGCGTTGATGCGCCGGCACTTCGTGGGTGCTGTCGACCAGTGTCTGACCATTGAGTGACAGACGCCCGGAGTCCGGGAATTCGAAGCCGGCGATCATCCGCAGCAAGGTGGTTTTGCCCGACCCGGAAGGGCCGACGATCACCGTGCGGCTGCCGCTGGGCACGGACAGGCTGACATCGTCCAGCGCTCGGTGGGCGCCGTAGGATTTGTTCAGCGAATGCAGTTCTAGAGCGTTCATCGGCCAGCCGTTTTTTTGGATTGGTGATAAAGGATTCCGGTCAACGGAAGCGACAGCACAATCATCAGCAGCGCGTAGGGTGCCGCGGCGGCGTAGTCGATTTCGCTGGTCAGCGCCCAGAACCCGGTGGCCAGCGTGCGCGTACCGTTGGGGGCGAGCAGCAGGGTGGCGGTCAGTTCGTTGGTGATCGCCAGGAACACCAGCGCAGCGCCGGCAGCGGCGCCCGGTGCAGCCAATCGCAGGGTGATCAGCCACAACGCCCGGACCGGCGAACGGCCAAGGCTGCGGGCGATGTTTTCCAGTTCCACCGGCGCCTGGGCGATGCCGGCGCGCAGGCTCACCAGCGCGCGAGGCAGAAACATCAGCAGATATGCCAGCAGCACGGTGATGGTGGTCTGGTAGATCGGCCGGGCAAAGTGGATGGTCACGGTGACCAGGGCCAACGCGACGACGATTCCCGGCAACGAGCTGGTGATGTAGTTGCAGCTTTCCAGAACCCGTTGCAATCGGCCCGGATAGCGAATCGACAGCCAGGCAATCGGGATCGCCGCGCAAGTCGTCAGGGCTGCACCGGCCACGCCGAACAACAGCGTCTGTTCCAGGGCCGGCAACAGTTCGCTCAAATCCCAGACCTGCAAGCCACCGGCAATCAGCCATTGGCTCAGGGTGATCAACGGCACGCCCAGCGCGAGGGCGCAGGTGATGATCTGTAACGCAAGCCCGAGTGCGGTCGACGGGGTGCGCAGGATCACGATCCGCTGTTCACGGGCACTGCCGGAGCCGACGCGAGCATAGCGCGCCGTACCACGAGCGGCGGATTCAGCGGTCAGCATGGCCAGGCAGCACAGGGCGAGCACGCTGGCCAGCATGTGCGCCGCAGCGCCGTTGAAGGTGGATTTGAACTGATCGAAGATCGCCGTGGTGAACGTATCGAAGCGAATCATCGCGTACAGGCCGTATTCGGCCAGCAGATGCAGGCCCACCAGCAGCGCGCCACCGCAGATCGCCAAGCGCAGTTGCGGCAACACCACCCGGAAAAACACCGCCCAGGGCTTGAGCCCGAGCGATTCGGCAACGTCTTCGATGGCCGGGTCCAGTCGGCGCAACGTGGCGGCAACCGGCAGGTACAAAAACGGAAAATAGGCGATGACCGAAACCTGTACCCCGGCAAACAACCCGTGAATCGGCGGCACCAGACTGACCCAAGCGTAACTGTGCACGAACGCCGGTACCGCCAGTGGCGCCGTCGCCAGCAACGACCACCAGCGCCGCCCCGGCAGGTTGGTGCGTTCGGTCAGCCAGGCCAGCGTCACCCCGAGGGCGATGCACAGGGGCACGGTGATGATCACCAGCAACACGGTGTTGACCAGCAACTCGCCAACCCGTGGCCGGAACACCAGCGTGACCACCGTCGACCAACCTGTCTGCAAGGAAACGCCGATGACATAGGCAATCGGCAGCAGCGCCAATAACGAAACCAGCACCGACAAACCGACCACCCACGCGCCGCCACGGCTCGCGAACATGCCGCGTGATCGTCGGCGCAGGTTGGCGGGTATTGCGTCTGTGACACCCGCTGGCAGGATTTCAGGCATCAATTAAAGCAGTCCGGCCTGAGTCATCAGCTCCACGGCTTTTTTGCTGTCGAGTTTCGAGGCATCAACGGTTGGCGCGTCGAGCTGCTGCAAAGGCACCAGTTTTGGATTGGATTGAGCGTTCTTGCCCACGGCGTATTCAAACGATTTGCCGTCCTTGAGGATGGCCTGGCCGTCCTTGCCGGTAATCCATTTCAGGAACGCCTGGGCTTGTTCCTTGTGTTTGCTGGAGGCCAGAACGCCGCCACCGGAAATGCTGACGAACGCACCCGGGTCCTTGTGCTTGAAGTAATGCAGGGCAGTGTTCTTGCTGTTTTCGCCGGTCTTGGACTGATCGACGAAGCTGTAATAGTGATAGATCACGCCGCTGTCGATCTGCCCGGCATTCACCGCTTTGAGCACCGAGCTGTTGCCACGGTAGGCGGTGAAGTTGGTTTTCATGGCTTTCAACCAGTCAAGCGTCGCGGCTTCGCCTTTCTGTTCGAGGATGGCGGCGACGATGGCCTGGAAGTCAGCACCGCCCGGCGATGCGCCCCAGCGACCTTTCCAGCTTGGGTCGGCCAGGTCCATGATCGATTTCGGCAGTTGCGCTTCCGGCAGTTTGCTCGGGTTGTAGACGAACACCGTGGAGCGTGCGGCGATGCCTACCCACTTGCCGTGGGCCGGACGGTAGGCGGAATCGACTTGCTCAAGGGTGGTTTTGTCGACCGGCGCAAACAGCCCCGCGTTGTCGACCAGCACCATGGCCGGGGAGTTTTCGGTCAGGAACACATCGGCTGGCGAGGCGGCACCTTCCTGGACGATCTGGTTGCCCATTTCGGTGTCATCACCGTTGCGCATGGTGACCGGAATCCCGGTTTCCTGAGTGAAACCTTCAACCCAGGCCTTGGTCAGGCCTTCGTGCTGCGCGTTGTAGACCACTATGCCGACGCCATCGGCTGCGTACACATGGCCGGCGCTCACCAACGCGGTGGCCAGCAGGGCTTTTTTCAGGAAAGACGGGATACGGGAAATCATGCTGTGGCAGCTCCTGGCTTTTTAATCGAGCAAGCAGATTTGACGGGGAAGACGTCGATTATTGTAGATCAATAGGAATCATTTGCATGTTTGCGGCGCGGCAAATGTAAAGGGCCAAATGAGAAAAATTCGTCAAATCATTGGGTCGATGGACAACCTTTTTGCGAGCCGCTTGCCGCCTGGCTGATCACCGCTGCCAGACGCTTGACGTTGTTCTGCTGGGCCGCCACCAATTCATCAATGGACGGCCCAGAAGGTGTCTGCAAAGTGCTGCGACAGGTCAGCAGGGTGTTTTCATCGCCATTGGCGCCGCGCAAGCGCCATTTGACGTCGATCAAGCCGTATTGGCCGGGAATCGAATCGAAGCGCTGCACCTCCAGGCGCACCGAAACCCGACGTTGCGGATTGCTGTTGATCATCTGGTCGAGCAGGGCGCTGCGCAGCTCATCCACCAGACTGGCGCCCCACCATTGGGTTTCGAGAATCGCCATGCCGGTGTTGCCCTCGCGCACCACAATCTGCGGCCGGTCGACCTGCGGCGGGACGGTCAGGCCTTCGATCTGGATATCCGTCGTCGGCCTTGCGTTACCGGTCATTTGAGCCGGGGTAAGGGTGTGGAATTGAATCGGGTCGCTGCGGCAAGCGGCAAGCAGCAACACAGCGGTAATCAAGGTCAGCTTGTGCGAAAAAGCCATGGGTGTTGCTCCTGTGGTCAATTGCGCGGTGGCGCTTGCAGGTCCATCGGCGCGGCATTGTTGGGCCGACCGCGAATCAACGATTCCGGATGCCGCCCGAGGTAATCCGAAAGGTCACGCAAGGACCGCGACGTGCGTCCCAACTCGTCCAGCGTCTGCCCCAGTTTTTCCCGCTGCGGCGAATCTTCGGCCAGGGTCGAGTTGGCGGATTGCAGGGTGGTATTGGCCGACTCCAGGGTCTTGCTCACGTTTGACAGGGTGTTTTGTACCCCTGGCAGCGTCTTGCCATTGAACTGGCTCAGGGTTTTCCGCATTTCCACGAGGTTGCCGTCAAGATTGCCGGCAATCCGCTCAACCGGCAGTTTGTTGATCTTGTCGACCATGGCTTCGAGTTTTTCCTGCAATTGCTCCAGGCTACCCGGAACGGTCGGAATCATGACCGGACGCGCCGTGGCATTGAAGGCGACTTTTTCGGCTTTCGGGTAGAAATCCAGCGCGATGTACAACTGGCCGGTCAACAGGTTGCCGGTGCGGGCCTGAGCGCGCAGACCGTTCTCGATGAACGTGCCGATCAGGCGCACGCCGCCGGCCTCGTCATTGGGATCATGATTGAGCGCGGCGAGCATTTTCGTATGGGCCTGCCCCAAACGTTGCGGGTAGATCACGATGCCGACGTTGAGCGGGAAGCTGCGCTTTTTCGCATCGAAATCGAGATTGATCGACACCACTCGCCCGATTTCCATGCCGAGGAATTCCACCGGCGCATCGACCTTGAGCCCGCGCAGTGCCTGATCGAAGCGCAAGGCCAGGTATTGCGGTTTGCCATTGGGTGGGGCGAGGGCAGTTTGCTGGTCGTCGAACAGTTCGTAGGCGTATTCCTCAGGCGCCGGTTTGTCGTTGGGGCTGTATTCAGGCGCGCGGAACGCGATGCCGCCCACCAGAATCGAGGACAAGGACTCGGTCTTGACCGCGAAACCGTTGGCGCCGACGTTTACGTCAATACCGCTGGCGTTCCAGAACCGGGTGTTTTCGGTAACGTATTGATCGTTGGGCGCGTGGATGAACAATTCGATGTTCACGCCTTTGCCGTCCGGGTCCAGTTCATACGCCACGACTTGCCCAACCGGAATTTTGCGGTAGTAGACCGGGGAACCGATATCCAGCGATCCGAGGTCCTGTGTATGCAGGGTGAAGCGCTTGCCCGGTTCGCCATAAGTGATCGGTGGCGGGTTTTCCAGGCCCTTGAAATTCTTCGCGCGGCCATTGGCCTGGCCGATGTCGGCGCCGATGTAATCGCCGGACAGCAGTGTGTCGATGCCGGACACTCCACCCGCACCGATACGTGGACGCACCACCCAGAACTGCGAGTCTTCGCGGGTGAAGCTTTCAGCCTGCTTGGCCAGTTTGATGGTGGCGTTGACGCTTTTCTGGTCGTTGCTCAGATCCACATCCGTGACATGGCCGATCACCACGTTGCGGTACTTGACCTCGGTCTTGTTGGCGGTCAGGCCGTCACCGGTCTTGAAGGTGACCGTGATGGTCGGCCCTTCCTTCAAGATGCTGTTGACCACCAGCGAAATCCCCACGAGTACTGCGACAATCGGCACGATCCATACCAATGAAACGCCGAAACGGCGGGTCTTGATCGGGGCCTGACCGGGGGCCTGTGGCCCGTCAGTGGCTTGAGACTGCATCCTTGACCTCCTCATTTGGTTTATCCCGCTCTGCCTCTCTATCCCAGATCAGGCGCGGATCGAAACTCATGGCCGATAGCATGGTGAACACCACCACCAGTCCAAAAAACAGAATGCCCGCACGCGGCTCGATGTCGGCCAGGGCTTGAAACTTCACCAGTGAGGCCACCAGGGCGACCACGATCACGTCGAGCATCGACCAGTAGCCGATCACCTCGACGAAGCGGTACAGCTTCGAGCGCTCCTTGCGCGCCCACTCGCTGTCGCGCTGCACGGTGACCAGCAGCAACGTGATCGCCACGAACTTGATGCCCGGCACCGCGATGCTGGCGATGAAAATGATCAGGGCGATGTCCCAGGCACCAGCCTCCCAGAACTCCAGTACGCCGCTGATGATCGTGCTATCGGCACCGTTGCCGACCATTTTGGTGTTCATCACCGGCAGCAGATTGGCCGGAACGTAAAACACCAGCGCGGTGATCATGTAGGCCCAGGTCCGGGTCAGCGAATTGGTCTTGCGTCGATGCAGTGGTGCACCGCAGCGCTCACATTCGTGAGGCTGGCTGGTCATGTCACAGGCCAGGCCACAGCTGTGGCACAGGCACAGATCGAGGTCGTCGGCGACCGGAGGCGTATTCATGGGATGTCCCACAGATCACGGATGTCGCGGCCGGCGATACGGATCATCATCAGGCTGAGAACGGCCAACGCGAAGAGGCCGATGCCGGGCAGTACATCGAGCAATCCGGCAAGCTTGATCACCGCGACCATCGCCCCCAGCAGGCAGACTTCCAGCATGCTCCAGGGCCTCAACGTTTCCAGCCAGCGCATGCAGAACTTGAACCCCGGAGAGCGACGATGGGCGAGGGCGTAGCTCAGGACCCAGATCAGCAGCGACAACTGGATAATCGGCGCGATGATCATGGCGATCGCGGCCACCATCGCGATGAACGTGATCGGCCCGAGGCTCAAGGCCAGCACCGAATCCCAAAGTGTTGCGCTGTTTTTCAGGCCTTTGAGGCTGATGCTCATGACCGGATAGAAATTGGCGAAGATCCACAGCATCAATGCGGTGAAGGTCAGCGCCAGGCGCTGCTCCACCGTCAGGCCGTTATAGCGCTGGAGCACGCCGCCGCAGCGCGTACACAGGGTTTTCTGATGCTTGGCGAGCGTCGCTTTTTCGTACACGCAGTCGCAGTGCTCGCAGATGATCAGTTGGGCATTCGTCGCCATGGGCCAGGCTCGACAGGAGGCAGGAATTGATGAGCACCCCCTCAATATAGAAGTGACTCGCAATTGAGCAAATCGAAAGGCTGAACGAGATAGATGGGGCAGCGAATGTACGCGGTCAATGTAGGAGCTGCCGCAGGCTGCGATCTTTTGATCTGAAAAGATCAGGATCAAGAGATCGCAGCCTGCGGCAGCTCCTACAGGGACGGGTGTTTTAACCGAGGATTTCGCGCATGCGATACCACAACATGCCAAGGGCCAGCAGTGGCGAACGCAGGGCGCGGCCGCCGGGGAAGGTCATGTGCGGCACGGCGCTGAACACGTCGAAACCTTTGCTGTGGCCGGCATGGATCGCTTCGCCCAGCAGCTTGGCGCACCAGTGCGTCACGTTCAGGCCATGACCGGAATAGCCTTGGGCGTAGAACACGTTCGGGTGCTGGCTCAAGCGCCCGACCTGCGGGAAACGATTGGCCGTGATTCCGATCTTGCCACCCCATTGGTAGTCGATGCGCACGTTGGCTAATTGCGGGAAGACCTTGAGCATCTGCGGGCGCATGTACGCCGTGATGTCCCGAGGATCGCGCCCGGAATAATGGCAGGCGCCGCCAAACAACAGACGTCGGTCCGCTGAGAGCCGGTAATAATCCAGGCCGACTTTCTGGTCGCACAGCGCCACGTTGTGCGGGATCAACTCTGCTGCAAGCTCCGGCGACAACGGTTCGGTGGCGATGATGTAGCTACCGGCCGGCAGCACCTTGCCGCTGAGTTTCGGTTCGAGTTCTTCCAGATGCGCGTTGCAGCCCAGCACCAGACTGCCGGCGCGTACCGTGCCACCGGCACATCGCACCTGCACCGTGCTGCCATGGATCAACTCCAGTACAGGGCTTTGTTCGAAGATCTTCACGCCAAGGGATTGCGCAAGCTGCGCTTCGCCCAGGACCAGGTTCAACGGATGCAAATGCCCCGAACCCATATCGATCAGGCCACCGGCATACACGCCGGAATTCACCACTTGCTGACGAATCTGCTCAGGTTCGACCAGCCGGGTTTCGTGGGCGTAACCGGATTCCTTGAGCTCTGCGTATTCCGCTTTCAAACCGGCAAACTGCGCCGGGGTGTTGGCCAATTCGCAAAAGCCCCAACGCAGGTCGCAATCGATCGCGTTTTCGCGGATGCGATTGCCCACCACCTGCACCGATTCTGTCCCGGCGTGCTCCAGATAGCGCACGCCTTCGGCACCAATGTGTTTGGCGAAACCGATGACGTCGTGGCCTATCCCGCGTATCAGTTGCCCGCCGTTGCGCCCGCTGGCGCCCCAGCCAATTCGCCGCGCTTCCAGCAGGATCACCGAGAGCCCGCGCTGGGCTAGTTCGATGGCGGTATTGACCCCGGTAAAACCACCGCCGATCACGCAGACATCGGCAACGAGGTCTTCGCCCAGCGTCGGCCAGGGCCCTATGCCATGGGCCGACGCGGCGTAGTAGGAGTGGGTATGTTCCTGGGTGTACTGGTTCATTTGTTGGACTTCACTTTGCTCCACGAACGGGTCATCAGTCGCATGATCGACTGCGGCGGCGTGGTCGAGATGTAGAGCTTGTCGAGGACTTCCTGGGACGGGTAAACCTCGGGATTGTTGACCAGTTCAGGGTCCATGTATTGCTTGGCGGCCGGGTTCGGGTTGGCGTAACCGACCGAGGCGCTGACCTTGGCGATCACCTGCGGGTCGAGCAGGTAATTGATGAAGGCGTGGGCTTCTTTCGTGTTGCTGGCGTCGGCGGGAATGGCCAGCAGGTCGAACCACAAGTTCGCGCCTTCCTTGGGAATGGCATAGGCGATGTTCACGCCGTTGCCGGCTTCCTTGGCGCGGTTGGCGGCCTGGAACACATCACCCGAATAACCGAAGGCGACGCAGATATCGCCGTTGGCCAGGTCGGAGACGTACTTGGAGGAGTGGAAATAGGTGATGTACGGACGGATGCTCAGCAGCTTGGCCTCGGCTTTCTTGAAGTCCTCGGGATTCTCGCTGCGCGGGTCCATACCCATGTAGTTGAGGACTGCCGGGAACACCTCGTCCGCCGAATCCATCATCGACACGCCGCACGCGCTGAGTTTCTTGATGTTCTCCGGTTCGAACAGCACGGCCCAGGAATCGATGTGGTCGATGCCCAGCACTTGCTTGACCTTGTCGACGTTGTAGCCGATGCCGTTGGTGCCCCACAGGTACGGCACCGAGTGCTCGTTACCCGGATCGTTCTTCTCCAGCAATGTCAGCAGTTTCGGGTCGAGATTCTTGAAATTCGGTAGTTGTTCGCGATCCAGTTTGAGGAACGCACCAGCCTTCACCTGACGGGCGAGGAAGTGGTTGGACGGCACCACCACGTCATACCCGGTGCGCCCGGCGAGCAGTTTGCCTTCCAGGGTTTCGTTGGAATCGAAGACGTCGTAGATCACCTTGATGCCAGTCTTGGCCTGGAAGTCGGCGAGGGTGGTTTCGCCGATGTAGTCGGTCCAGTTGTAGACGCTGACCTGCGGCTGGGCCTGGGCAACGGCGCTGAACAGAACGGCCAGCGCAACCGGGACCACGGATTTCAATAGACGCATATCGATACCTTCTTGGAATTATTGGGTTCTTCAGGTTGATCGTTCCCACGCTCTGCGTGGGAATGCTTCAACGGACGCTCCGCGTTCGGCTTGAAAAAGGGACGCGGAGCGTCCTGGGCTGCGTTCCCACGCAGAGCGTGGGAACGATCAACAGCGCGAGCCTTAGACGCTGAGCATCAAGAACTCACGCTCCCACGAACTGATCACTCGCTTGAAGTTCTCGTGCTCGGCGCGTTTGACCGCGACGTAACCGCGCACGAACTTGTCACCCAGATAACGGCCAATGGTTTCGCTTTCTTCCATCTGCGTCAGGGCGTCTTCGATGGTGATCGGCAGGCGCAGGTTGCGGCGTTCATAGGCGCGGCCCTGGACAGCGGCGCTCGGTTCGATGCGCTCGACCATGCCGAGGTAGCCGCACAACAGACTGGCGGCGATGGCCAGGTACGGGTTGGCGTCGGCACCCGGTAAGCGGTTTTCCACGCGCATGGCGTCCGGGCTGGAGGTCGGTACGCGCAGGCCGACGGTGCGGTTTTCTTCACCCCATTCGACGTTCACCGGTGCCGAGGTGTCCGGCAGGAAGCGGCGGAACGAGTTGACGTTGGGCGCGAACATCGGCAGCACTTTCGGGATGTACTTCTGCAAGCCACCGATGTGATGGAGGAACAGCTCGCTCATGTTGCCATTCGCGTCGGCGAAGATCGGCTGGCCGGTGGCGATGTCCACCACGCTCTGGTGAATGTGCATGGCGCTGCCCGGCTCGTCGCCGACCGGTTTGGCCATGAAGGTCGCCGCCACGTTGTGCTTGAGCGCGGCTTCACGCATGGTGCGTTTGAACACGGTGATCTGGTCGGCCAGGTCCAGCGCGTTGCCGTGACGGAAATTGATTTCCATCTGTGCCGGGCCGTCTTCGTGGATCAACGTGTCGAGGTCCAGGCCTTGCAGCTCGCACCAATCGTAGACGTCTTCGAACAGCGGATCGAATTCGTTGGCGGCATCGATGGAGAACGACTGACGACCGCTTTCGGCGCGGCCCGAACGGCCCATCGGCGCCTTGAGCGGCAAGTCCGGGTCTTCGCAGCGCTGGGTCAGGTAGAACTCCATTTCCGGCGCAACGATTGGGCGCCAGCCTTTGTCGGTGTACAGCTGCAGGACTTTCTTCAGCACGTTGCGCGGCGACAATTCGATCGGGTTGCCGAACTTGTCGAAGGTGTCGTGGATCACGATGGCGGTCGGCTCGATGGCCCATGGCACCACGTAGACCGCATCGGCGTCAGGCTTGCAGACCATGTCGATATCGGCCGGGTCAAGCAGGTCGTAGTAGATGTCGTCGTCGACAAAGTCCCCGGTTACCGTTTGCAGAAGGACACTTTCCGGCAGGCGCATGCCTCGCTCATGCAGGAACTTGTTGGTCGGTGCAATTTTGCCGCGTGCAATGCCGGTCAGATCGCTGACGACGCACTCGACTTCGGTAATCTTGTGATCTTTCAGCCAAGTGAACAGCTGATCGAAAGGGACATTCATAAAGACCTCGTTATTGGTTTTATTAACGCCAGGAGAGGCCAGTTTCATCCGCCGGACACTTCCCCTGTAGCGCGTTGCCGTCTATCTTGGGCGAGCCTTGCGGTTCCATCTATCCACTTTAAGCAGCACAAAGCGCACCAAAAGAGTGCGCAAGGTCACCCATGACAAACTGTAATTCACTACAGGTTCAAGCGTTCAGTACCGCCGATGTCGCCGAGCAAATCCGCGCCACGCCGGGCTGGACCCAGCATTACCAACAGATGTCGCCGGGGCATTTCGCCGGTCTCGTGCGCTATCTGGATTTACAGGGCGTGGAGATTTACGAAGAGCACATGAACACCCGGGTCGAGCAGAATTTCAGCGCGCCCGAGGGTTCGCTGGCGTTCTGTTTCGACCGCAGCGACAACGCGCTTTACGTGCTCAATGGTGAAAGCCGCAACATCTGGATCACCCCGGAGAACTATCAGGAAATCGCCGTGGTGTTCGGGCCGGAATTCGTCCAGCGCAACAGCCTGGATGTGGCTCGGCTGGAAGGGTTGTTCATGGCACCGCTCAATTCACAGCAGAACGCGCTGTTTTGCCGTTGGCTCAGCGGCACGCTGACGCGGTTGTCCCAGACCTTCGATCCACCGACGCGCGAAGCGCTCACTCAGCAATTGCTGGAGGATTGCCTGTTCATCCTCGATAACGCCTGTGTCTGCCTCGACCAAGGTGCGTTGCAGCGCCGGGCCGGGGAACGGGCGATCATGAAGCGGGTAGGGGAATGGGCGGCGGACACTCCGGAAGAACACCTCAACCTGCTGGAATTGTCCCTGGTTGCCGGGGTTTCACTGCGCCAGTTGCAGCATGCGTTCAAGACCTACACCGGCATGGCGCCGACCCAATGGTTGCGCTTGCGCCGACTCAACAGCGCCCGCCGCGAACTGCTCAGCCGCACGCCAACGCAAACCACCGTGGCCGAAGTGGCGATGCATTGGTCGTTCTGGCATCTGGGTCGGTTTTCCAGCAGTTATCGCGCACTGTTCAAGGAGTTGCCGAGCGACACCTTGAAACGTGCGGGCAACACTGCGCTGGTGGGTCGGCGGCGTTAGAACGTCGGCGGCGTGATCACCCAGATCACCACCGCATCGACATCGCCGGGATTGCCGTAACGGTGCGGCTCCTGGCTGGAGAAACTGAAGCTGTCGCCTTCGCTGAGCTGAAAATGACGCTCGCCGACCCACAACTCAAAACTGCCGGAAAGCAGATAACCGGCTTCTTCCCCTTCGTGGCTGTAGCTTTGCTGGCTGTAGGTGCCGGGCGGAAAACGCGAGTGAAGCATTTCCAGTTGTTGATTGGGTTGCGGCGTCAGTAACTGGTCGACGATGCCGTCCTCGTAATGCACGCTCAAGCGGCTGTTCTTGCGCACCACGACGCCGTCATCTTCAGGAGCCGTATTGGCCTCACTGGCGAAAAACCACTGGATCGTTACGCCGAGGCTGCGGGCGATGTTGAACAGTGCGGGAATCGACGGGTAGGCGAGGTTGCGTTCAAGTTGGCTGATGTAGCCGGCGGTGAGTTCGCTTTGCTGCGCCAGTTCCGCCAGGGTCATGCCTCGGCGTTTGCGCAGGCCGCGAATCCGCGTGCCGAGGAAGTGCGGTTCGGCGGCGCCGGTTGCGGGCTGTGATTTGCTGTTGTTGCTCATGGAAAATTCCGAACCGGGAAGGGGAACGCAGTCACTGTGGGAGCGGGCTTGCTCGCGAAAGCGGTCAGTCATCCAGTATTAATGGCGACTGATCCGTCGCATTCGCGAGCAAGCCCGCTCCCACAGGGTCGGTGTTAGCCGTTAAGGCCCCGGAGTATAAACAGCCTCAGAGCTCCCACGCGACTTTCAAGCCTTCATAAATCGCTTCTTCAGCCGTACGCGGCGCCAGGCAGTCGCCGATGCGGCGGAATTCCACCAGACCTTGCAGTTCGGCGCCCAGCGTATCCACCGGCTGATGGCCCTGACAGAGCACCAGCGTATCGATGTTTTCCATCAACATCGGCTCACCGCTGGCGGTGTGTTGCAGGTACACGGTGTTGTCGTCGCAACCGTACAGGCGTGCGTATGGCGTGATGGGGATCCCGAGTTTGTGCAACTCGCCGGCCAGTTGATCGCGCACGTACAGCGGCAGGTTTTCCCCGCAATGGGTGCCGTTGACCGCCAATTGAACCTGATGCCCGGCGCGAGTCAGGCGCTCGGCGATGCCCGGGCCGATCCAGTCGCAGCGCCAGTCGACCACCACCACGGAACGGCCGATCTGCACCTCGTCACGCAACACCTGCCAGGCGTCCACCACCTGCAATTCGCCACCGCGTTCGAATGTCGGCCAGTACGGTTCGGCGCCGGTGGCGATGATCACCATGTCCGGTTTTTCCTGTTCCACCAAGGCACGGTCGACGCGGGTATTGCGCACCACGCGCACACCGGCCAATTCCATCTCCCGTTGCAGATTGGTGCTGGCGCCGCCGAACTCGCTGCGCCGTGGCAGCAATTGCGCTAGCAACACCTGGCCACCGAGTTGCGAACTGGCTTCGTACAGCGTCACCTCATGCCCGCGCTGGGCGGCGACGGCGGCCGCTTTCATTCCGCCGGGGCCACCGCCGGCAATCATGATGCGTTTGCGTGTTTTGGCCGGTTGCCGCTCGCCGAAAATCAACTCGCGACCGGTTTCCGGGTGCTGGATGCAGGAAATCGGCAGGCCTTTGTGGAAGTGGCCGATGCATGCCTGATTGCAGGCAATGCAGGCGCGCACGTCTTCAGCGCGGCCGGTGTCGGTCTTGTTGGGCATTTGCGGGTCGCAGATCAGCGCGCGGGTCATGCCGCAGACATCGGCTTGCCCACGGGCCAGTATCAGTTCGGCTTCCTGGGGCTGGTTGATGCGCCCGGTGACGAACAATGGAATGTCCAGACTCGCCTTGAACGTCCCGGCTTCCTTGGCCAGGTAAGCCGCCTCTATCGCCATCGGCGGCACGATGTGCACCGCGCCGCCCAACGAGGCCGAAGTGCCGGCGACGATGTGCACGTAATCGAGTTGTGCTTGCAGCGATTGCACGGCGGCCAGGGATTCATCCTCGGTCAGGCCTTCGGGGTCGCGTTCATCGGCGGAGATGCGCAGGCCGATGATGAACTGTTCGTCGGTCGCCGCACGCACGGCGGCGATCACTTCGCGCAGGAAACGCAGGCGCTGTTCCAGTTCACCGTTGTAGCCATCGGTGCGGCGGTTGACCCGTGGGTTGATGAATTGCGCCGGCAGATAACCGTGGCTGGCGACCACTTCGACGCCGTCGATGCCAGCCTGATGCAAGCGCCGGGCGGCAGCGGCATAACCGGCGACAATCTCGTCGATCATCGCCTGATCCAGCGCCCGCGGCATCACCCGAAACCGTTCGTTGGGCACATTCGATGCCGAATAAGCCACGGCCAGCAGACCATCGCTGGACTCCATGATTTCCCGACCCGGATGGAACACCTGCGACAGCACCACGGTGCCATGAGCATGGCAGGTTTGCGCCAGTTTGCGATAACCCTCGATGCATTCATCGTCGGTGGCCATCAGTACATGGGAGGTGTACCGCGCGCTGTCATGCACCCCGGCCACTTGCAGCACGATCAGCCCGACACCGCCTTCGGCACGAGCCCGGTGGTAGGCGATCAGTTGCTCGTTGACCAGATTGTCAGTGGGCATCGACGTGTCGTGACCGCTGGACATGATGCGGTTTTTCAGGCGCTTGCCACGGATCTGCAAGGGTTCGAACAGGTGCGCAAAAGCTGGGGTCGTGGTCGGCATGGTGCGGATACTCCAGGCAGGCTGAAGCCGAAAGGCCGGGTTTTCGGCGTTGTTATTATTGCGCTATAGAAATTTACCTGTAGTAAAAAATCAACTTGTTTTTTTACTGTGGCTTGCAGTAATTTCGTTTCGAGCCCGCTCCTGGGGCGAACCTCACAACAATAAAAAAGGGCTGCACCGGCCTGTGACCGGGTGGCACCTGCAAGAGGAACCACTGATGAAATCGCAAACGCTCAAGCACGGTTTTTATCCTTTGGTGTTGACCCTGGCGATGGGGCTGGGCAGCGCCCAAGCCGCATCGGACATGGTGGTGGTCGGTTACGGCGGCGCAGGACAAAAAGCCCAGGACGTGGCGTTCTTCCAGCCGTTCGCTGCGGTGGATCAAAGCAAAGTGATCCAGAGCGAATACAACGGCGAAATGGCCAAGATCAAAGTGATGGTCGACACCGGCAACGTCGATTGGGACGTGGTGCAGATCGAGGGCCCGGACCTGATGCGCGGCTGCGAGGAGGGCATGTACGAGCGGCTCGACTGGACGCGCCTGGGCCACGCTGACCAGTTGATCACTGACGCGGCACAGGAATGCGGTTCCGCTGCGCTGGTGTGGAGCGTGGCGATTGCCTACGACACCGACAAACTGGCCCAGGCGCCAACATCGTGGGCAGATTTCTGGGACGTCAAAAAAACCCCCGGCAAACGCGGGTTGCGCAAGCGTGCGGTGTACAACCTGGAATTCGCCTTGCTGGCAGACGGGGTAAAAGTCGAGGACGTGTACAAGGTGCTTGGCACCCCGCAGGGCGTGGACCGCGCGTTCGCCAAGTTGACTGAACTCAAGCCGTATATCCAGTGGTGGGAGGCCGGCGCACAACCGCCGCAATGGCTGACCGCCGGTGACGTGGTGATGACGTCGACCTACAGCGGTCGCATCGCCGACGCGGCGCAAAAAGGCAGCCACCTCGGTCTGGTCTGGCCGGGCAGCCTGTATGGCATGGACTATTGGGCGATCATCAAGGGCTCCAAGCACGTCGATCAGGCCCAGCGCTTCATTGCCTTCGCCAACCAGCCGGATGCGCAGGTCAAATACGTCGAGCAGATTCCTTACGGCCCGACCAACACCCAGGCCGCCGCGCGACTGGACGACAAACTGGCGCAATGGGTGCCGACGGCGCCGCAAAATCTCAAGGGTGCGTTGTCGATGAACGTTGGTTTCTGGGTCGATCATGGCGAAGAACTGGAAGAGCGCTTCAACGCCTGGGCCAGCAAATAAATAGCGATGGTGGCTGGACGTGTCGAAGCGTCCAGTCTTACTGTCTGCCCAGCCGAACAGCTTGGAGAGCCCGAACAATGAACAAAATTGCCACAGCGCTGACCGCCCCCGAGCGCAACGCCACCGAACAGCGTCTGCGTGAAGAACTGGCGGCCTGTTATCGCTTGATTGCACATTTCCGCATGACCGACCTGATCTTCACCCACATCTCGGTGCGCATTCCGGGGCCGGAACATCACTTCTTGATCAACCCCTACGGGCTGATGTTCGATGAGATTACCGCGTCGAATCTGGTGAGAATCGACCTCGATGGCCATGCCGTCGAGCCTTCGCCGTACCCGGTGAACCCGGCGGGTTTCGTGATCCACAGCGCCATTCACGGCGCCCGCGAAGACGCGCAATGTGTGCTGCACACCCACACCAAGTCCGGTTGCGCCGTGGCGGCGTTGAAGTGCGGGTTGCTGCCGGTGAACCAGATTTCCATGGAGTTTTACGGCCGGGTCGCTTACCACGACTACGAAGGCGTGGCGCTGGACATGAGCGAGCAGCAACGGCTGGTGCAGGACCTCGGCGACAAATCGGTGCTGATGTTGCGCAACCATGGTTTGTTGACCGTCGGCGAAACCGTGAGCCAGGCGTTTTTGCGCATGTATTACCTGGAAAAGGCTTGTGAAATTCAGTTGGCTGCGCAGGCGGCGGGAGAGATCGTTCTGCCACCGGCTGAGATTTGTGCGCATACCGAACGGCAGTTCAATGATCCGGGGCGGCCGCTGGATGAAGGCGAGTTGAGCGATCCGGATGCGATGCAACTTGCTTGGGCGGCGTTGTTGCGGTTGTTGGATCGGGTGGCTCCGGGGTATCGGGATTGATCCGGATTCTAGATTGAATGGGTTGGCCTCTTCGCGAGCAAGCCATGCTCCTACAAGGGCGCGTTCGCATGACGGCCCACTCAACCGTAGGAGCAAAGCTTGCCCGCGATGCAGGCGACGCGGTTTACCAGACTGACTGGAGATTTTGCCTGCTCTTGCTGTACAGTCGTTCAGCTCGTCGCTTGCCAGCGCGGGCCCTAATGATTGAATCCAGGAGCAGTCGCCATGAATCAGGAAGCCCGTTTTTCCCGCATGGAACCGGAGTTGCGCAAGGCCAATCTGATCGAGGCAACGCTGGTGTGCCTCAAACGTCATGGTTTCCAGGGCGCTTCGATTCGCAAGATTTCCGCCGAGGCGGGCGTTTCGGTTGGCCTGATCAGCCATCACTATTCGGGAAAGGATGAGTTGGTGGCCGAGGCTTACATGGCGATCACCGGACGCGTCATGACGCTGTTGCGCGACGCCATGGAGCAAGCTGCACCCAACGCCCGCGAGCGCTTGTCAGCGTTTTTCCGTGGTTCGTTTTCCGCCGAATTGCTCGACCCGCAACTGATCGACGCCTGGCTGGCGTTCTGGGGCGCGGTGAAAACCGCCGAGGCGATCAACCAGGCTCACGATCATTCCTATGGCGAGTACCGCGCCATCCTGCGCAAGGTATTGATGGAACTGGCGCAGGAAGAAGGCTGGGAAAACTTCGACGCCGATCTCGCCGCGATCAGCCTCAGTGCCTTGCTCGATGGCCTCTGGCTGGAGTTGGGTTTGAATCCAGGCACTTTCACCCCGGAGCAGGGCATGCAGATTTGTGAAGCCTGGGTCGACGGTTTGCAGGCTGGTGGCCGGCAGCGCTTTTGTGGGAAGACGAGTAGCTGTTGATCACCTGTTCAACAGTGGCTACTCTCTGGCGCTGAAGCAACAAAACACTCTAATAAGAAATACGCCTTCGGGCCTGTGCGGGACACCCAGCAATGACTCCTCGGGTACTGATCGTCGACGACGATCCGCTGATTCGCGAACTGTTGCACGCCTACCTGTCCCAGGAAGGCTACGACGTTCATTGCGCCGCCACGGCGGAGCTGGCCGAAGCCTTTCTGGCCAGCCAGGCCGTTGACCTGGTCATGCTCGATATCCGCTTGCCGGGCAAGGACGGCCTTACCCTGACCCGCGAACTGCGGGTGCGTTCGGAAGTCGGGATCATCCTGATCACCGGGCGCAACGATGAAATCGACCGCATCGTCGGCCTCGAATGCGGCGCCGATGACTACGTGATCAAACCGCTCAATCCGCGTGAACTGGTGTCGCGGGCGAAAAACCTGATTCGCCGGGTTCGTCATGCGCAAACTCCACAACCGGTCGCGGCTGTTTCCAAACCCGTCAAACAGTTCGCCGATTGGGCGCTGGACACCGACCGTCGACGCCTGATCGATCCTTCAGGCAGCGAAACCCTGCTGACCCACGGCGAATTCCAGTTGCTCAGCGTGTTCCTGCGCAACAGCGGCCACACCCTCAGCCGCGACCAGTTGATGGACCAGATCCGCAACCGCGAATGGGTACCCAACGACCGCTCCATCGACGTACTGGTCGGGCGTTTGCGCCGCAAGTTGCACGACGACCCGGCCGAACCGCAACTGATCATCACCATCCACGGCGCCGGCTACCTGTTCACTGCCAGCCTGGCGGCGTGATAGCTGTGAGGTGGTTGCTCTTGTTTATGTTGGTGTTGGCGGGCACTGCGCAGGCGGCGGAAAAGGTCCGTTATTGCGACTACCCGGTGTATCCGCCGATTTCCTGGAGCGACGGCAAACAGGTCCGTGGTCTGGCGCCGAGCGTGGTGAAAAAACTGTTCGGCCAACTCGGTTACGAAGTCGAGATCGTGGTGCTGGGCAACTGGAAGCGTTGCCTGCTTGACGCCGCCGAGGGCCGGGTCGACGTGGTGCTGGCCTACAGCACCGCGCAACGGGAACAAAGCATGCTGTTTTCCACGGTGCCAGTGTTGCGCGAAGAAGTGGCGTTGTTCGTCAATCGCCAGCATCCGGTGAAATTCGAGCGGCTGGAAGATCTGTCCCGTTACCGTGGCGGCCTGCTGTTCGGTGAAAGCTATGGCGTGGAATTCGATCGCATGGTCGCGCAAAACAACAACATCGAATGGGTCTCCGACAGCCGCCAGAACTTCGGCAAGCTGATTCGCGGGCGCATCGATTTCATCACCCAGGAGCGCCGCACCGGTGAGCTCTACGTGCAGAACCTGCCCGGTGCCCAAGACATCGTGGCCTTGCCCAAGGCCTTGAGCGTGGATTACTTGCGGGTCGCGGTTTCCCGTCGTTCTCCACTGGCCGCGCGCATGCCGCAGATCAACGAGCAATTGCAGCGCATGGTCGATGCCGGTGACATCGAACGCCTGCTCAATGAAAGCGAAGTGACTTACCGCGACATGATCAACCTGCCGGCGAACGCGCAATGATCCGCGCCCGACCCGGTGGACTGTTGCGACGGCTGTTGCTGTTCATTCTGTTGTTCAGTCTGTGCTTCACCGTACTCGCCAGCAGCGTGCAGCTGTACATCGAATACCGCCGGGAAATGCGCGATATCGACGCACGCATGGAGCTGATCCGCGCCGGCTACCTGGCGAGCCTGGAACGCAGCCTGTGGGATTTGAACCAGGAGCAGTTGAACGTGCAATTGCGCGGTCTGGTGGATTTTTCCGATGTGGCGCGGGTACACCTGACCAGCCCCGATTTCGATTTGCAGCACGGCAATCCTGAGCCGATCGGCCCACTGCGTATCGAGCGATTTGCCCTGGATTATCAGCCGCCATCCGGCCCGTTGCGTCACCTCGGCAAACTCGAAGTCAGCACCGATCTGGGCGCGGTGTATCAGCGCCTGTATGCCACAGGGTTGACCAGCCTGTTGTGGATGGCGGTATTTCTCTGTGGCCTGGCGGTGGCGCTGTCGGGGTTGTTTTATCGATTGGTGACCCGACACCTGAAAGTCATGGCTGAATTTGCCCGGCGTATTGCTGCCGGTGATTGGCACGAGCCGCTGCGTCTCGACAAGCAGCGCAGCGCACAAAAAGACGAGATCGACACCGTGGCCTACGCCCTGGACGACATGCGCCGGGCGATCCTCAATGACATCGATCGCCGCGAAAGCGATCGCCTGGCTTTGCAGGACAACCGTGATGAATTGCTGAAAATGGTCGAGCGGCGCACCGCCAGCCTGATGCGCGCCAAGGACGAAGCCGAAGCGGCCAACCTTGCCAAATCGCGTTTCCTGGCGACCATGAGTCACGAGCTACGCACGCCACTCAACGGCATCCTCGGTATGGCCGAGTTACTGCGCGGCGCGAGCCTGGATCAGCAGGACAGCAAACGCCTGGATGCCTTGCACAAGGCGGGCGAGGGTTTGCTGACCATCCTCAATGAAGTGCTGTTTTTCGCCAAACTGGAGGAGGGCGTGAGCCTGCCCGAGCCGGTGGACTTCTCGATTCGTCAGTTGCTCGACGAAGTGCTGACCCTGCTGGAACCCAAGGCGCTGAACAACGACACGATCCTGCATTGCCGGGTCGATCAGCGGGTGGCCGAACATCACCACGGTGCCGAGCAATTCTTACGACAGGTTTTGAGCAACCTGTTGGCCAATGCCATCAAGTTCACCGAGGGCGGCGAGGTCAGTGTCGACGTGGCGCTGCTTACGCAGCCCGAAGGGGGTAGCGGCGATCGCCTGCGGGTGAGCGTCACCGACAACGGCATTGGCATTGCGCCGCAGATGCAGGCGAAGATTTTCGAGCGCTTTACCCAGGCCAGCGAGGAAGTGGCGCAGCGCTTTGGCGGCACCGGGTTGGGACTGGCGATCTGCAAACACCTGGTCGAGCAAATGGGCGGCAGTATCGGGGTCACCAGTGAAGTCGCGCATGGCAGTTGTTTCTGGTTCGAGCTGACGTTGCAGCCTGCTGCCGGCGTGACGGCGCAGGTGCCGATGGCGGTGGCCGGGCCGGCATTGAAGGTGCTGGTGGTCGAAGACGTGGCGCTCAATCGCGAAGTGGTCAAGGGCTTGCTGCAACGGGATGGCCATCAGGTGTGGCTGGCCGAGGAGGGCGAACAGGCGTTGGTGCAGTGCGCCGCGCAAACATTCGATCTGATTCTGCTGGACGTGCATCTGCCGGGCATGAGCGGCGTCGAGTTGTGCAAACAGATCCGCAGCCTCGGCGGGCCGAACCGCACCGCACGCATTTTCGCCCTGACCGCCAGTGTGCAACCGGCGCTGGTACGCGGTTATCTGGATGCCGGTATGGATGGCGTGCTGTCCAAGCCACTGAAGCTGGACAATCTGCGCAAGGTGCTGAACGGGCAATTGATAACGCCAAAACCGGTGCAGGATGACGTCGCCATCGACTGGCCGCTGCTGCAAACCCACCGCAATCTGCTCGGCGAGCAGAAGGTTCAAGGGCTGTTGGCGGTGCTGCGCGATTCGATCGTCCAGCATCGCGAGGCTTTGAACGAAGCCATTGAAGCCGACGACTTCACTGAAATCGCGCACCTGGCCCACCGTTTGGCGGGGAGCTGCGACTCACTGGGTTTCCGTGCCTTGGCCGGCGTGCTGAGATCAGTGGAAGAAGCGGCGCTGATTAACGATCAATCGGCCATTGAGCAGTTGGCGCCTACGGTTCATGAGCACTGCAAGCACGCGCTACAGACGCTGGAACATCTGTTGCAGAGCTGACGTACAAGTTTGTTACGACTTTTCACAACTTCGATCTTTACGTTCAACGCGACCTTACATGGCTTTCCAATAATCGATGCAACCGCCGCAGCGCGGTCTTCGAAGCTTATTGGAGATAATAATAATGAATTGCCGTAAAGCTGATCCATCCCCGCGCCGTGACGTCCTGTCATGCGCTGTCCGCCTCATCAACTGCTGAGGTGCCGGACATGAGTGAAAACATCGATCGCAAAGGCATCCAACTCACCCGCGCCCTGAAGAGCCGGCATATTTTCATGCTGTCGCTCGGTGGCGTGATCGGCACCGGGTTGTTCATGGGCTCCGGTGTGATCATCAATCAGGGCGGGCCGGTGGGCGCGATCCTGGCATATCTGGTCGCCGGATTCCTGATGTACCTGGTGATGGTCTGCCTCGGTGAACTGTCGGTGCAGATGCCGGTATCCGGTTCGTTCCAGACCCACGCCACCCAATACATCGGGCCAGCCACCGGTTTCATGATCGGCTGGGTCTACTGGATGAGCTGGGCGACCACCGTCGGCCTGGAATTCACCGCTGCCGGCATGCTGATGACCCGCTGGTTTCCGGAGGTGCCGATCTGGTATTGGTCGGCGCTGTTCGTGGTGGTGCTGTTCGGCATCAATGCCATGGCGACCCGTGCGTTCGGTGAAGCGGAGTACTGGTTTTCCGGGATCAAGGTCGCGGCGATTCTTGGTTTTATCGTGGTTGGCGTGCTGGTGATCTTCGGCGCGATACCGCTGAGCAGTGGGGCGCCCGCGCCGATGGCGACCAACCTGATTGGCGATTCGTTGTTTCCCAACGGTTTGTCCGCCGTGTTCGCGGTGATGATGACCGTGGTCTACGCCTTCCAGGGTTGCGAGATCATGGGTGTGGCCGCCGGTGAAACCGATCAGCCGGAAAAGAGCATTCCCCGTGCCGTGCGCAACGTTGTGTTCCGCGTGCTGATCTTCTATGTGCTGGCGATCATCGTGCTGTCGGCCATCGTGCCGTGGCAGCAGGCGGGGCTGATGGAAAGTCCGTTCGTGCAGGTGTTCGACATGGTTGGCATTCCTTACGCCGCTGACCTGATGAACTTCGTGATCCTCACAGCGATCCTGTCGGTGGGCAACTCCGGGCTGTACGCGTCGACGCGCATTCTGTGGGCGATGTCGAAAACCGGCATGGCGCCGAAAAGCCTGTCGCCGCTGAGCAAACGTGGTGTGCCATTGCGCGCCTTGAGCATCACCTTGTGCTTTGCGCTGGTGTCGCTGATGACCAGTTTCGTCGCGGCCGACACTTTGTTCATGGTGTTGATGGCGGTGAGCGGCATGTCCGGCACCGTGACCTGGATCGTCATCGCGCTGGCCCAGTACAAGTTCCGCAAGGCCTGGCTGCGTGACGGCAACAAACTCAGCGACCTGAAATACCGCGCGCCGTGGTTCCCGGTGTTGCCGCTGATGTGCATCACGCTGTGCTGTTCGCTGTTCGTGTTCCTCGCATTGGATGAAACCCAGCGGCCATCGCTGTACTGGGGCTTCGGGTTTATTGCGCTGTGCTATGGCGCGTACTTCCTGGTTCATCGCAAGCGTCAGGGCGTGTTGGCGCCGAGCTTGCCGACTGCATAATTCCTTCAACCCAGCACATCCCCTGTGGGAGCCAGCCTGCTGGCGATAGCGGTGTATCAGTCAACAGAGATGTTGAATGTGACGCCGTCATCGCCAGCAGGCTGGCTCCCACAGTTGTTTTTGTGGTGCCTGTGGGCAGTTGTTCGAAGTTGTAACAGCTTTAGCCATCCGAACCAGGTCTACTTAGAAAAATCCTTTAAATACAGTTAGATAGTCGATTTATACAGCTGTTACAGCTTATTTCCTCGCCGATTGCCGCCTTACTGAACACTCGTTTAGTATGGCCTCAAGTCGCATCACCTCAGACCAATCACAATAATTCGAGGATTCGCATGACTACCCATGATTCTTTGCTCAGTCAGGTCGAAGCAGGCGTTGCCTGGATCACGCTCAATCGCACCGCGCAGCGCAATGCGTTGGACATCCCGACGCTGAAAAACCTGCATGCCTTGCTCGATACCTTCAATTCCGATCCTGCCGTGCGCGTCGTCGTGTTGACCGGCAGCGGTCGCAGCTTCTGCGCCGGCGCCGACCTCGATGAGTGGGCCGACGCCGAAGCCCGGGGCGCGCTGGAAACCTACGGCTGGACCGAAACCGCCCACGCCCTGATGACCCGCCTGCACAGCCTGGAAAAACCAACCATCGCCGCTATCAACGGCACCGCCGTAGGCGCCGGGATGGACTTGACCCTGTGCTGCGACCTGCGCATTGCCGGTCAGTCGGCGCGTTTCAAGGCCGGTTACACCAGCATGGCGTACTCGCCGGACGCCGGCGCCAGTTGGCACCTGCCACGCCTGATCGGCAGCGAACAGGCCAAGCGTCTGTTGTTCCTCGACGAACTGTGGGGCGCTGACCGTGCGTTGGCTGCCGGGCTGGTCGGCGAAGTCTGCGCCGATGAGCAACTGCTGACCGTCGCCAACGAGCTGGCCACGCGCCTCGCCGCCGGGCCGACCTTTGCCTTCGCCCAGACCAAGAAGCTCATGCGTGAAGGCGCCGAGCGCAGCCTGCCCGAACAACTGCAAGCGGAACTGGCCGCCGGCCTGCTCTGCGGTCGCAGCGAAGACGGCAGCGAAGCCCTGCGCGCGGCCACGGAAAAACGCCCGGCACGCTTTATTGGCCGCTAAGCCCCGCACCCCTCTATCAGCACACGAACAACAGGTAGCAGCATGAATTTCCAACTGACCCAAGAACAAGAAATGTTGGTGGACTCGGTACGCAGCTTCGTCGAAAAGGAACTGCTGCCTTACGAAACCGAGGTCGATCGCGCCGATGAGGTTTCCCCGGAACTGGCTGCGCATATTCGCGGCAAGGCGATTGCCGCCGGTTTCTACGCCTTCAACATGCCGGAAGAAGTCGGCGGTGGCGGTCTCGACTATCTGTCCCAGGCGCTGATCGAGCGTGAGCTGTCCAAGGTGTCCTGGGCGTTGCACGTGTTCGTCGCCCGTCCGTCGAAAATCCTCATGGCCTGCACCGGCGACCAGATCAACGACTACCTGCTGCCGTGCATCCAGGGCGAGAAAATCGACTGCTTCGCGCTGACCGAACCGGGTGCAGGTTCCGATGCCAACGCGATCCAGACCCGCGCCGTGCGTGAGGGCGACGACTTCGTCCTCAACGGCAGCAAACACTTCATCAGCCACGCCGGCCACGCCGATTTCGCCATCGTCTTCGCCGTGACCGACACCTATGAACAAAACGGCAAAAAGCGTAACGCCGTGACTTCGTTCCTGGTCGACCGCAACACCCCGGGCATGACCATCCGCCGTGGCCCGAAGTGCGTGAGCAACCGTGGTTATCACACCTTCGAAATGTTCTTCGACGACTGCCGTGTACCGGCCAGCAAAGTGCTGGGCGAAGTCGGCAAGGGCTGGGAAGTGGCCAACGCCTGGCTGACCGCCGGGCGCGTGATGGTCGCGGCCAACTGCGTCGGTCAGGCTCAGCGCGCACTCGACGTATCCCTGCAATGGGCGGCGGACCGCAAGCAATTCGGCCAGGCCATCGGCAACTTCCAGGGCGTGTCGTTCAAGCTGGCCGACATGGCCACGCAAATCCGCGCCGCTGAACTACTGACCCTGCACACCGCGTGGAAAATGGATCAGGGCACCATGACTGATGGCGAGGCCGGCATGGCCAAGCTGTTCGCCAGTGAAGTGCTCGGTCGTGCGGCCGATGAGGCGGTGCAGATCTTTGGCGGCATGGGCCTGATGGATGAAAGTCCGGTGGAACGTATCTGGCGTAACGCACGGATCGAGCGAGTCTGGGAAGGCACCTCGGAAATCCAGCGCCACATCATTTCCCGCGAATTGCTGCGGCCACTGTTGCGCTGATCCGTCCGGAGAATGTCCATGTCTCAATCCATTCGCGACAACCTCAAGCGCATGCTTGCGCCGCAACACGTGGCGTTTGTCGGCGGCCGCAGCATGGCGCGCGCGCTCAAGCGCTGTGCCGAGGGCGGCTACCAAGGGCAAATGTGGCTGGTCAATCCGCAGCACGACAGCCTCGAAGGCGTGCCGTGCGTGCGCAGCATTGCTGAATTGCCGTGTGGCCCTGATGCAGTCTTCATTGCCACCAATCGCGATCTGACCCTGAGCTGCGTCGCCGAACTGGCCGCCATCGGCGCGGGCGGGGCGATCTGCTACGCCTCGGGTTTCGCCGAGACCGGGGCCGAAGGCCAGGCCCTGCAACAAAAACTGATCGAAGTGGCAGGTGACATGGCCTTGCTCGGCCCCAACTGCTACGGCTTGCTCGACTACCTGCACAGCTCCGCGCTGTGGCCGGTGGCCCATGGCGGCAAAGCGGTGGAGAAGGGCGTGGCGGTGCTGACCCAGAGCGGCAACTTCGCCTACAACCTGTCGATGAGCGATCGTTCGCTGCCGGTGGCCTACATGGCCTCGGTCGGCAATCAAGCGCAACTGGGCGTGGCCGAATTGCTGGACGTGCTGCTCGATGAGCCGCGCGTTACTGCTATCGGCCTGCACCTTGAAGGCCTGAAAAACGTACCGGGTTTTGCCCGCGCCGCGCACAAGGCGTTGGAGAAGGGAATCCCGATCATCGCGCTGAAAACCGGCGTGTCGCAGATCGGTGCCGAACTGGCCCTGAGTCACACCAGTTCCCTGTCCGGTTCCGATGCGCTTTACGACGCGCTGTTCGATCGCCTCGGGGTGATCCGCGTCAGTGGCCCGGTGAGTTTTGTCGAAACCCTGAAAGCCGCCGCGTGCGGCAACCTGCCCGCGGGCAACAGCTTGATCGCACTGGCCTGTTCCGGCGGCGATGCCGGGCTGATCGCTGACTACTCCGAGCGCAACGACCTGGGCTTGCCGAAACTTGATGACGGCCAGGTTGGCGAACTGGCGCAGGTGCTGCCGACCTACGCCAACCTCGTAAACCCGCTGGATTTCACCACGGCGATCTGGGGCGATGGCGATGCCTTGAACACCATGCTCGACAGCGCCCTGCGCACGCCAGCCGACGCAGCGATGCTGGTACTCGACTACCCGGCGGAATTCACCGGCGAGCGCAAGGAATGCGACCTGCTGCTGGACCTGTTCTGCAAGGCGCTGGTGCGTCACGGCAAGACCGGTTTTGTCACCTCGGCGTTCCCTGAGTTGTTGCCGGCTCATGCCCGCGAACGTCTGCACGCCCAAGGCGTGGCGGCGTTGCAAGGTGTCGAGGATGGTTTGGCTGCATGGGGCCGCATTGCCGGTTACCAGCGCAATCGTCAGGCGTTGCTGGATCTGGGCGAATCGGCCTTGGTGCCGCTGTGCCCGCAAGCGCTTGAAGGCGACGGCCAGTTGCTCAATGAATGGGATTCCAAACAGGCCTTGAAAGCTTTCGGCCTGCCGATTCCAAACGGCGTATTGAGCTCTGCGCAGAAAGCCCTGGAGGATGCCGAGTCACTGGGTTATCCGCTGGTTCTCAAAGCGGTCAGCGCGCAATTGCCGCACAAGACCGAAGCCGGTGCCGTGGCACTGAACCTCAAGGATGGCGCGGCATTAAGCGCTGCACTGGAAAAGATGAGCGCGAGCATCGCGGCTTATGCGCCGGGCGTTCCGTTCGATCAACTGCTGCTGGAACCGATGGCCAAGCCACCGCTGGCCGAACTGATCGTCGGCATCAAGCGCGAAAACGATTTCGGTCTGGCGCTGGTGATTGGCGCTGGCGGGATTCTGGTGGAGTTGCTCAAGGACAGTCGCAGCCTGCTGCTGCCGACCACCGACGGCGCGATCCGCAATGCCTTGTTGAGCCTGCGCAGCGCGGCATTGCTGCAAGGGTTTCGCGGTCGCGAAGCGGCGGATCTCGATGCGTTGGTTACGGCGATCCGCGCCGTGGCCGATTACGCCTGCGAGAACGCCGGTCAATTGCTCGAACTCGATGTGAACCCATTGTTGGTCGGTGCCGATGGCACGACTGCGGTCGATGCGTTGATTCGCCTCGGCCATGCGTGAGGATCTGAACATGCAAAGCAAAACCTTGACCGGTGGCCAGGCGCTGGTGCGCCTGCTGGCCAACTACGGCGTCGATACGGTGTTCGGCATTCCCGGCGTGCACACCCTGGAGCTGTATCGCGGCTTGCCCGGCAGCGGCATCCGCCACGTCCTGACGCGTCACGAACAGGGCGCCAGTTTCATGGCCGACGGCTATGCGCGAGTCAGCGGCAAACCCGGCGTGTGCTTCATCATCACCGGCCCCGGCGTGACCAATGCCGCCACCGGCATCGGCCAGGCCTACGCCGACTCGATTCCGATGCTGGTGATTTCCAGCGTCAACCACACCGCCAGCCTCGGCAAGGGCTGGGGCATCCTGCACGAGTGCCAGGACCAGCGCGCCATGACCGCGCCGATCACCGCGTTCTCGGCAGTGGCACTGACCGCCGAAGACTTGCCGGAACTGATCGCCCGTGCCTACGCGGTGTTCGACAGCGAGCGTCCGCGCCCGGTGCACATTTCGGTGCCGCTGGACGTGTTGGCGGCACCGATTGCCCGCGACTGGAGCAATGACGTGGTGCGTCGTCCGGGGCGTGGTCCCGCATCCACCACGGCGCTCGATGAAGCGGTGGCCAAACTCAACAGCGCCAAACGGCCGATGATCATCGCCGGTGGGGGTGCGTTGAATGCTGTTTCGCAGCTGCAAGAAATCAGCAGCCGATTGGCCGCGCCGCTGTTCACCAGCGTCGCCGGCAAAGGTTTGCTGCCTCCGGACGCACCACTGAATGCCGGTTCATCGCTGTGCGTAGAACCGGGCTGGAACCTGATTGCCGAAGCCGACGTGGTCCTGGCAGTCGGCACCGAAATGGCCGACACCGATTTCTGGCGCGAACGCCTGCCGCTCAATGGCGAGTTGCTGCGGGTGGACATCGATCCGCGCAAGTTCAACGACTTCTATCCATGCGCCGTGGCGTTGCATGGCGATGCGCAACAGACCCTCAGTGGTTTGCTGGAACGTCTGCCGTCGGAAGTACGTGACGCCGGCGCAGCCGTTGCCTCGGTGGCCGCACTGCGTGAAGCGGTCAAGGCCAGCCATGGCCCGTTGCAGTCGATTCATCAATCGATTCTCGAACGTATCGCTGCGGAGTTGCCGGAAAACGCGTTCATCAGCACCGACATGACGCAACTGGCCTACACCGGCAACTACGCCTTCGACAGTCAGGCAATCCGCAGCTGGTTGCACCCGACCGGCTACGGCACGTTGGGCTACGGTTTGCCGGCCGGCATCGGCGCCAAATTCGGTGCGCCGCAACGCCCGGGACTGGTGCTGGTGGGCGACGGCGGTTTCCTCTACACCGCGCAGGAACTGGCGACGGCGGTCGAGGAACTGGACAGCCCGCTGGTGGTGCTGCTGTGGAACAACGATGCCCTGGGGCAGATCCGCGACGACATGCTTGGCCTGGACATCGAACCGATCGGCGTGTTGCCGCGCAACCCGGATTTCGCCGCCCTTGGCCGTGCGTTCGGTTGCACCGTGACTCAGCCGCAAAGCCTGGCCGAATTGCAGACCGACCTGCGCCACGGTTTCAAGCGCAACGGCGTGACGCTGATCGAACTCAAGCATGCCTGTGCGCATTGATGTGTATTTCAAGGGGATGAAGCCATGCGCTTTTCCGATCTGACTCAACGTATTGCCGGTGACGGTGCTGCCGCGTGGGACATTCACTACCGCGCTTTGGCAATGCGCGAACAGGGCGAAGACATTCTGTTGCTGTCCGTGGGCGATCCGGATTTCGACACGCCGGTACCCATCGTGCAAGGCGCCATCGACAGTCTGCTGAACGGCAACACCCATTACGCCGAAGTGCGCGGCAAGCGTGCCTTGCGTGAAGCCATCGCCAAGCGTCACCAACAACGCAGCGGTCAAACCGTCTCGGCGGATCAGGTCACGGTGCTGGCCGGGGCGCAATGCGCGCTGTTCAGCGTCGCGCAATGCGTACTCAATCCCGGCGATGAAGTGATCGTCGCCGAACCGATGTATGTCACCTACGAGGCGGTGTTCGGTGCTTGCGGCGCCGTGGTGGTGCCAGTGCCGGTGCGTTCGGAAAACGGTTTCCGCGTGCTGCCTGAAGACGTGGCGACTCGCATCACCCCACGTACCCGGGCGCTGGCCTTGAACAGCCCGCACAACCCGTCCGGCGCAAGCCTGCCACGCCGTACTTGGGAGGCATTGGCCGAACTGTGCATCGGCCACGATCTGTGGCTGATTTCCGATGAGGTCTACAGCGAACTGCTATTCGAAGGCGAACACGTCAGCCCGGCGAGCCTGCCGGGCATGGCCGAACGTACCGCGACGCTCAACAGCCTGTCGAAATCCCACGCCATGACTGGTTGGCGCGTCGGCTGGGTGGTCGCGCCGCCATCGCTGGCCGCGCACCTGGAAAACCTCGCGTTGTGCATGCTCTACGGTTCGCCGGATTTCATTCAGGACGCCGCGGTCATCGCGCTGGAAAGCAACCTGCCAGAGCTGGAAGCCATGCGCGAAGCCTATCGCCAGCGCCGCGATCTGGTCTGCGACAGCCTCGCCGATTGCCCCGGTGTGCGGGCGTTGAAGCCCGATGGCGGGATGTTCGTGATGGTCGACATCCGCGAAACCGGGCTCAGCGCCCAGGCGTTTGCCGACCGCCTGCTCGATCGCCACGGCGTTTCGGTATTGGCCGGTGAAGCCTTCGGCCCAAGCGCCGCCGGGCACATTCGCCTCGGCCTGGTAGTCGGCGCCGCTCCGCTGCGTGATGCCTGTCAGCGCATCGCCCGTTGTGCCCACGAATTAATGGAGGCTCAGGTACATGCTTAACCACAAGGCACTGTTTATTGATGGACGCTGGCAAACCCCGTCGGGGCAGGGCATCGCCGAGGTGATCAACCCGGCCACCGAGGAAGTGGCCGGCAGCGTTCCGCTTGGCGATGAACGCGATGTCGACAACGCTGTGGCGGCTGCGCGCAAAGCTTTTGCCTCGTGGTCGCGTACGCCCTCCAGCGTGCGCGCCGGTTATATCCGTGCACTCGCCGAACAACTGCGGACTCGCGCCGATGAAATGGCCGCGGTGATCACCGCTGAATTGGGGATGCCGGTGCAGTGGTGTCGCTCGGTGCAGGTTGACGGGCCGATCGAGGGCCTTGAGCAATACGTCGAACTGGCGCACCTGATGGACGAAGTGCGCGAAGTCGGCAATTCGCTGGTGATTCGCGAAGCGGTCGGCGTCTGTGCCTTCATCAACCCGTGGAATTACCCGCTGCATCAGTTGATCGGCAAACTCGCCCCGGCATTGGCCGCTGGTTGCACGGTGGTGGTCAAGCCGAGCCAGGAAACCCCGCTGCACGCGTTTTTGCTGGCGCAGATGATCGAAGCCATCGGCCTGCCAGCTGGGGTGTTCAATCTGGTCAGCGGCCCGGGTTCGAAAGTCGGCGAAGCGTTGGCCAAGCATCCGGACGTGGACATGGTGTCGTTCACCGGCTCTACCGGCGCCGGTGTTCGCGTCGCACAAGCGGCAGCGCCTTCGGTGAAACGCGTGTGCCTGGAACTGGGCGGCAAGTCGCCGCTGTTGATTGCTGAAGACGCGGATCTGGCGGCCGCTGTGCGTTACGGCGTGCAGGACGTGATGATTAACTCCGGCCAGACCTGCACCGCGTTGACCCGCATGCTGCTGCCGGCCAGTCGTTATGCCGAAGCCGTGGAATTGGCACTCGCGGAAACCCTGAGCCTGCGCATGGGCGATCCACTCGACCCGCAAAGTTTCCTCGGCCCGATGTGCTCGGCCGGGCAACGGCGCACCGTGCTCGACTACATCAAGGTCGGGCAACAGGAAGGCGCGCGATTGCTGTGCGGCGGTGACACGCCCTCTACGTTCGAACGCGGCTTTTATGTCAGCCCGACGCTGTTCGCCGATGTCGACAACCGCATGCGCATCGCCCAGGAAGAAATCTTCGGCCCGGTGCTGTGCCTGATTCCTTACGCCGATGAGGCGCAAGCGATCCAGATTGCCAATGACTCGCCGTTCGGCCTGTCCAGCGGCGTCTGGGCCGGTAGCGCCGAGCGCGCCTTGCAACTGGGCCGGCAGATGCGCGCCGGGCAGTGTTTCCTCAATGGTGCGGCGTTCAACTATCAGGCGCCGTTCGGTGGCTACAAACAGTCGGGCAATGGTCGGGAGTGGGGGGAAGAAGGGCTGAACGAATTCGTCGAAGTGAAGGCGATCCAGGTGTGACAGTTGGCGATTCAAACGTTGTACGCACCGGGCCACGGCCCGGTGCTTTGCGTGGTTTTGAATTGGAATTCCATTAGCTTTTGATCAGGGGCAATGCAATGAGCGATAACAAAAACAAGATTACTCAAGCGAACCATGAATTCAGCTTTCCGCGCCGGGACTTTCTCAAGTACAGCGCGACTGCAGCAGCGGTGGCCGGGGCGTTCTCCATGGGTCTGCCGTTTGGCGCCTTCGCCGAAGAGGCCACGCCGAAACCGGGCGGCGTTTTGCGTTTGGGCCTGGCCGGTGGCAGCACCACGGACTCCAAGGATCCGGGCTCCTGGGCCGACACCTTCACCTTCGTCGGTTTCTCGGCGGTCTATAACACGCTCACCGAAATCGCCGTCGACGGCACCGCCATCCCTGAACTCGCAGAGAGCTGGACCTCGACCCCGGACGCCCGCGTCTGGACCTTCAAACTGCGCCAGGGCGTGACCTTTCACAACGGCAAGACCCTGGACGCCGAAGATGTGGTGGCGTCGATCCAGCATCACCTCGGCGAGAAATCCACCTCGGCCGCCAAAACCGTGTTGGGCGATGTCGCCAAAGTCAGCGCCAACGGTAGCGACAGCGTGGTGTTCGAATTGAAGTCGGGCAACGCCGATTTCTCATACGTGGTCGCCGACTATCACTTGGTGATCATGCCGAGCAAGGACGGTGTGCCCGATTGGAAGGCCGGCGTCGGCACTGGCGGTTATCGGCTCAAGGACTTCGAGCCGGGCGTGCGCATGACCCTGGAACGCAGCCCCGATTACTGGAAACCGGGGCGCGCGCACTTCGCCAGCGCCGAATTGATCGCCATCGCGGACGGAGCAGCGCGGGTCAACGCACTGGTCACCGGGCAAGTGGACGTGATCAACAAGGTCGACCTGAAAACCGTCGCGCTGCTCAAGCGCAACCCGAACCTGGTGATCGAAGAAACCAAAGGCGCGCAGCACTACACCTTCCCGATGCTCACCGACAGTCAAGTGTTCCAGAACAACGATGTACGCTTGGCGATGAAGCACGCGATCAACCGCGAAACCTTGCTGGCTTCAGTGCTGCACGGCTATGGCCTGGTGGGCAACGATCACCCGATCCAGCCTGGCAGCCGCTTCATCAACACTGCGTTGGAGCAGCGCACTTACGATCCGGACAAGTCGCGTTTCTACCTGAAAAAGGCCGGCCTGGATTCGCTCAAGGTGCGCCTGCAAGCCTCCGACGCTGCGTACACCGGCGCCGTCGACGCCTCGGTGCTGTTCAAGGAACAGGCGCGCGCGGCCGGGATCGACATCGACGTGGTACGCGAACCCGCCGATGGTTTCTTCTCCAACGTCTGGATGAAGCAACCGTTCACCACCTCGTTCTGGTACTCCAGCCTGACCGCCGACCGCATGTTCAGCATCGGTTACGCCAAGGGGGCGGCGTGGAACGAAACCCACTGGGATAACGCGCGTTTCAATCAACTGCTCAACGCTGCCCGGGGCGAGATGAACGACCCGCTGCGCCGCGAGATGTACAACGAAATGCAGGGCCTTTGCCGCGACGAGGGCGGGGCGATTGTGCCGTTGTTTGCCAGTTCGGTGGCGGCGCGTTCCAACAAGGTTGCCCATGGCGGACAGACCGCGCCGTATGGCGAGCTGGATGGGTTGCGGGTGATTGAGCGGTGGTGGCAGGCGTGAAACTTCGATCTATCAACCCATGAAGATCAACTGTGGGAGCGGGCTTGCTCGCGAATAGGTTCTGTCAGCTGACACATATGGCGACTGACACACCGCTTTCGCGAGCAAGCCCGCTCCCACAGGGGATATTGCAATCTTCACCAGCGTGCCCAATTCAAGGAACCGCACGATGAGAAGTATTTTCAAGCTGTTAGGGCAGCGCCTGGCCTTGGGCCTGCTGTCGCTGTTCGCCGTATCGGTGATTATCTTTCTCGCCGTCGGCCTGCTTCCGGGCGACATCGCCCAGGCCATGCTCGGCCAGTCCGCCACACCGGAAACCGTGGCTGCCTACCGCGCGCAATTGGGTCTGGACTTGCCGCCGCTGACCCGTTTCGGTCACTGGATCTGGCAACTGCTGCACGGTGATCTTGGCGTGTCGCTGGCCAACCAGCGGCCCATTGCCGAACTGGTCGGCGCGCGTTTGGGCAACACGTTCAGCCTCGCATTGCTGGCGGCGCTGGTGTCGGTGCCATTGGCTTTGCTGCTGGGTATGCTCGCCGCGTTGTACCGCAATAGCTGGTTCGACCGCTTGCTCAACACCTCGGCCCTGAGCGCGGTGTCGTTCCCCGAGTTCTTCGTCGCCTACATCCTGATCCTGGTGTTCGCGGTGAAGCTCAACTGGTTCCCGAGCATTTCCAACCTCGCGCCGGACGCGTCCCTCGGCACGATACTGGAACGCTCGGTACTGCCGGTGGCAACCCTCAGCCTGGTGGTGATCGCGCAAATGATGCGCATGACTCGCGCATCTCTGATCAACCTGCTCGCCAGCCCTTACATCGAAATGGCCCGGCTCAAGGGCATCAGCCAGTCGCGAATCATCTTCCGCCATGCCTTGCCGAATGCGTTGGCGCCGATCGTCAACGTCGTCGCGTTGAACCTGGCGTACCTGGTGGTCGGCGTGGTGGTGGTCGAGGTGGTGTTTGTCTATCCGGGCCTCGGCCAGTTACTGGTGGACTCCGTGGCCAAGCGCGACATCCCGGTGGTGCAGGCGTGCAGCCTGATCTTTGCCGCGACGTACATCCTGCTCAACACCAGCGCCGATGTGCTGTCGATTGCCAGCAATCCACGCCTGATGCATCCGAAGGGGTAGTCCATGAACCTGATCAAACAATTAATGCGCGCGCCGCTGAGCGCGAAGTTCGGGCTGCTGGTGATCGTGCTGTACATCTTCGTGGCGCTGTTTGCTCCGATTTTGGCACCGTTTGGCGAAACCCAAGTGGTGGGCGAGGGCTTTGCGCCATGGGGCGGGCAGTTCCTGTTGGGCACCGATAACCTCGGGCGCGACATGTTCAGCCGTCTGGTCTACGGCGCGCGCAACACACTGGGCATTGCGTTCCTGACCACGGTGCTGGCGTTTCTGCTCGGTGGCTCGTGCGGTTTGATCGCGGCGATCAAGGGCGGCTGGGTCGATCAGGGTTTGTCGCGGGTGGTGGACATCCTGATGGCGATTCCACAACTGATCTTCGCCTTGCTGATCCTCAGCGTGGTCGGCACCACGGCGACCTCACTGGTGCTGGTGATCGCATTGCTGGACGCGACCCGAGTGTTCCGCTTGTCCCGCGCCGTGGCGATGAACGTGGTGGTGCAGGACTTTGTCGAAGCCGCACGCCTGCGCGGTGAAGGCCTGTATTGGCTGGTGACCCGCGAAGTGCTGCCGAACGCGGCGGCGCCGTTGATTGCTGAATTCGGTCTGCGGTTCTGCTTCGTGTTCCTGTTCATCAGTGCGCTGTCGTTCCTCGGCCTCGGTATTCAACCGCCGACCGCCGACTGGGGCAGCATGGTGCGCGACAACGCCGTACTGATCACCTTCGGCGACATCAGCCCGTTGCTGCCCGCCCTGGCCGTGGCCTTGATCACGGTCAGCGTCAACTTCGTCGTCGACTGGATGCTGCACAAATCCAGCGGCCTCAAGGAATGCTGAACATGACGACCACCAAACCTTTGCTGGAAATCCGCGACCTGCACATCGAAGGTCATTACGAAGACGCGTGGCATCCGCTGATCAAGGGCATCGACCTGACCCTGCAACGCGGCGAAGTACTGGGGCTGATCGGTGAGTCCGGCGCAGGCAAGTCGACCCTCGGCCTGTCGGCCATGGGCTACACCCGCGACGGCTGCCGGATTACCGGTGGCTCGGTGCATTTCGACGGTATCGATCTGCTCAAGGCCAAACCCGAAGCACTGCGCAAGCTGCGTGGTTTGCGTATTGCCTACGTGGCGCAGAGTGCGGCGGCCTCGTTCAACCCGGCCCATCGGCTGATCGATCAGCACGTGGAAACCGCTGTGAAGAACGGCGGCATGAGCCGCGAACAGGCGATGCGCGAGGCCGTGGAGTTGTATCGCGTGCTACGCCTGCCCAATCCCGAAACCATCGGCCAACGCTATCCGCATCAGGTCTCCGGCGGCCAGTTGCAGCGCGTCATGACCGCGATGGCCATGGCTTGCCACCCGGACCTGATCATCTTCGACGAACCGACCACCGCGCTGGACGTCACCACGCAGATCGAAGTGCTGGCGGCGATTCGCGATGCGGTGAAGACCTACGGCAGCGCCGCGATCTACATCAGCCACGACCTGGCGGTGGTCGCGCAGATGGCCGACCGGATCATGGTGTTGCGCCACGGCAAACTGGTGGAGGAGGCCGAGACCCGCAAGATGCTCGGCGATCCGCAGGAGGACTACACCAAGTCGCTGTGGGCGGTGCGCAGTTTCCGCACTGAACCGAAGGCCTGCCCGCAGCAGGAAGAACCTTTGCTGGAGCTGCGCAACAGCTGCGCCAGTTACGGTCAGCAACCGGTGCTGCACGACGTTTCGTTGAAGCTCTATCGCGGCCAGACACTGGCGGTGATTGGTGAATCCGGCAGCGGCAAAAGCTCCACGGCGCGCTTGATCACAGGCCTTTTACCGCCAACTTACGGACAAGTGCTGTACGACGGCGAGCCACTGCCGGCGGACTTTCGTCAGCGCAGCAAGGAGCAACTGCGGCGCATCCAGATGATCTACCAGATCCCCGATACGGCGCTGAATCCGCGCCAGCGCATCGTCGACATCATCGGCCGGCCGCTGACGTTCTACCTCGGCCTCAAGGGCAAGGCCATGCGCGCGCGGGTCGCCGAACTGCTGGAAATGATCGAACTCGACCCGGCGACCTTCATGGAGCGTCAGCCCCGTGAATTGTCCGGCGGACAGAAGCAGCGAATCTGCATTGCCCGCGCGCTGGCGGCCGACCCACAATTGATCATCTGCGACGAAGTCACCTCGGCCCTCGATCAACTGGTGGCTGAAGGCGTGCTCAAGCTGCTCAACCGCATTCAACAACAACTCGGCGTCGCCTACCTGTTCATCACCCATGACGTCGCCACCGTGCGCGCGATTGCCGATGAAGTGCTGGTGATGCAACGGGGCAGGGTGGTCGACCACGGCTCGCGCAGCCAGATCTTTACGCCGCCGCATCAGGATTACACCGGACTGCTGTTCTCGTCCGAACCACAAATGGACCCGGACTGGCTCGACCGCTTGCTGGCCAGCCGCGCGACCGCAAACTCATCCAATACGCTGGAAAAAGTCTAAGGAATCACCATGAAAGTATTGATCGTCCACGCCCACCCGGAACCAAAATCCTTCACCGCTGCGCTGCGTGACCAAGCGGTGGCTACCCTAGAAGCGCAGGGCCATGAAGTGCAGGTCAGCGACCTGTACAAAATGAACTGGAACCCGGTGGCCAGCGACGCGGACTTCTCGTCGCGGGAAAACCCCGAGTATCTGGTCTATGCACTGGAACAACGCCTTGGCGTGAAGAGCCAATCGCTGGCTGCCGACATCCAGGCCGAACTCGACAAACTCCTGTGGGCTGACCTGCTGATCCTCAACTTCCCGATCTTCTGGTTCTCCACCCCGGCGATACTCAAGGGCTGGATTGACCGGGTGCTGGTGTCGGGCATTTGCTATGGCGGCAAGCGCTTTTACGATCAGGGAGGATTGGCGGGCAAGAAGGCGCTGGTCACGGTGACATTGGGTGGGCGCGAACACATGTTTGGTGAGGGCGCGATTCATGGTCCGTTGGAAGACATGTTGCGGCCGATTTTGCGTGGGACCTTGGCTTACGTTGGTTTTGATGTGCTGGAACCGTTTGTGGCGTGGCATGTGCCGTATATCAGTGAAGAGGCGCGTCAGCAATTTCTGGCTGATTATGGGCAGCGGTTGCAGCATCTGAGTGATGATCATCCGTTGGTGTTTCCGAAGTTGGCGGAGTTTGATGAACAACTGTATCCACTGTGTCAGACATTTGATCTGAGATAAGAGCCGGATTAACGGCCTTTGCCTGTTGATCGTTTTCATGAGTGGAACGATCAACTAACCTGAAAAGTTTCGTACTTATCTGCGCGAAGTGAAATGGTCGTTGAAAATCCCTCTGGAGTTAATTTCCAGCGCCTCATTAGTGTCTCGTATGGCAGATACTTCTCGTTGGTAGGCTAGTGCTAACTGCCTCAGTCGCATGTGGTCTCGATGCAGATGAATATGGCTCCCCCTTAATGCGACCCAGTCCAAGCGTGAAAGATCGATTTTATCAAGAATACGAACCTCTTCATAAAAGTGCCGAGTTGTTACATCCATGTTTTGTATGTGATCTTTAAGCTTGTTGGGCAGCTCTGTGATGTTTATTTTGTTATTAGAGTTGATGGTGTTTATTGCGAGCTCTTGTAGGGTGTTGTCGCTGGTTGTAGGTGAGTAGTTTCTCTCCATGTTTGATTTAAATTTTGCATTAAGATTTGCTGTGTTTTTGTCGATCTGTTTCATTTGGAGTTCTATTTTGCTTTTCGCCCGCATCGCTTGATTGGTAGATATCCCTGGTTGGATGTAAGCGGTTTCGCCAGACACTTTCATCTTTCCTGTCAAATTTCCTTTGAGAAACACCAGTGGGCTCTTTCCGTCAGGGTCTCCTCGATTTATAGGGTCGCCCAAACAATACATATACGAGTTTATCCCTCCCTTCCCAAACGGACTCAAGCTATCCGGACTATTAAACCGCATCAAAACCGGATTAAACGCCCGATACCCATTACCCAACAAATAATGCCCGGTCACCGGATCTGGCCGCTCGCCGTTGAATCTCAGCAACCCGGTCAGCCTGCTTTCGGCGCACCGGTGGCCGTAGGGGGAGTAGGCAATAGGTTGGCGCCCAGTGCTCTTCTCAAGCGTGAGTAGCACCGAGCGCTGTAAGTCCGTCGCCAGCAAGGTGGTACCGAACGCATCATTCTCGTGCTGATTTTGCGCCAACAACAGATCGCCATGCTGAACGATGGAGTGCCTGAGCGCGCCCTCTATCTCGGTGACCAAGCGATTTTTGCAATAGAAGCGATGTCGTGGAGCGGCTGACTCGATGTGGCTGATCAACCGATCCAGTGGGTCGTAGCGATAGCGGCAGCAATACATAACGGCACTCCACGCTTTCAATAATCGAGAGGTTTGAGTATCCGCAGATTTGAAGGAAGCGGGTACTAGTAGAACTGATAGGTAGATTTTTCAGATCAACCCCCACAACCCCTGTAGGAGCCAGCCTGCTGGCGATCAGGCCATCCGCTTCAACATCAATGTCGACTGACCCACCGCCATCGCCAGCAGGCTGGCTCCCACAATGATCGGCGTTGCCGCAGATGGCCAAGTACCCACCACAAACCCCTAATGAAATGGCTACCCCCTCACACCCTGTGATTGCTCTCTAAGCTTTCACAGGGTGTCTTTCGGAGGCCATTGCCATGAACAACGTAACTATTGTCGCTATCGATCTAGGGAAACATACCTTCCATCTGCATGCTCAAGATGATCGCGGTCATGAGCTCTACCACAAGAAATTCAATCGCGCGGGACTGGCCAGGCACTTGGCCAACCTTGAACCGTGCACGGTGGTGATGGAAGCCTGTGGCGGCGCCCACTATATGGCACGAGAAGCAGCAAAATGGGGGCATATGCCCAGGCTCATAGCGCCTCATCTCGTGCGTCCTTATGTAAAAAGCAACAAGAACGACTTCGCCGATGCCATGGCGATTTGCGAGGCGGCGAGCCGCCCGACCATGCGTTTTGTGTCCCCGAAAACCGAAGCGCAACAAGCGCTGGCCATGCTCAACTCAGTGCGCGAGTCCTACATCAAGGAGCGCACCGCTACGGTCAATCGGATTCACGCCGGCCTGTTGGAGGTCGGTATCAGCCTGTCCCCAGGCTTTCACTCCATCAAAGAACTGCCAGCGCTGCTGGAGGAATGCTCATTTTCTGCGCTGATCAAACAAATCCTGCTGGGACTGCATGCGCACTTCAACTACCTGGACGGGCAGGTCAAGGCGCTGGACAAGCAGGTTGAACGCCAAGCCGCTGAAGATGATCTGGCTTCTCGCCTGATGACGATACCTTGCGTAGGCCCGATCACCTCCAGCGTCCTGGCTGCGGAGTTGGGCAACGGCCAGCAGTTCAAGTGCGGTCGAGACTATTCAGCCTCGATTGGGCTGGTGCCCAAACAACATTCCACCGGTGGCAAGACCGTACTTTTGGGTATCAGCAAACGCGGTGACCGAAATCAAAGGCGACTGCTCATTCAATGCGCCCGTGTGTATCTGATGGGGCTGGAACGACAGACAGGAGCGCTAGCCGATTGGGTTCGCCAGCTACTGGCTCGCCATCATTCCAACCGTGTGGTCTGCGCCCTGGCCAACAAACTGGCAAGAATCGCCTGGTCGATCGCCGCTCACCATGATGAATTCAAGGCGGGGTCAAGCGCGATGAACGCTTGACCCCGCTGCCACCCGAGCACCACCCACCTGGTTTTGCGATGCTGGATAACAGATGACGTGAACGGCCAACCGGCCTGACGACTACCCTGGGCTCCCACAAGGCTGAAAAAGCCTTCTCCCTATGAAGGGCCGTCAGGCGCGATTCTCATCGAGGCGCAGGGTCGTCCCCCAGACGCCGGATAGATGAAAGCAAGCCAAACACACATCAAAAACAGTATTGCAGAAATGGGGGTATCCATAGATGTGGGAGCCAGCCTGCTGGCGATGAGGCCATCAGCTTCAACATCCATGCTGGCTGACCCACCGCCATCGCCAGCAGGCTGGCTCCCACAATGATCGGCGTTGCCGCAGATGGCCAAGTACCCGCCACAAACCCCTGTGGGAGCCGGCCTGCTGGCGATGAGGCCATCAGCTTCAGCATCAATGCTGCCTGACCCACCCCCATCGCGAGCAGGCTCACTCCTACAAAAGATCCCTGCAAATACCCTCGGGATTGTTCTGAATACGCAAACACTGAAGTCGCCGAGATTGGAATTGTTGGTGTAGTGGCTGGCTTGTAGCCTCCATTACGCCGAACACCACGATCCGCCAACGGTCGGGTGGAGCTCAAGCCAGGGCTCATCAAGACGTCATACCTTGCTTTCGGCCACATGCCCCTTCGGGGGATTGGCGCCTAATAAAAATAAGGAAGGCAGGTATGAGTATTCGTGCATGGGTTTGCGCAGCAACCCTGGTCGCGCCCGTTCTGGGTGCCGGCGTTTTGTTTCCCTCTGTGGCGCTGGCGGCAGACGATCCCATGGGTTCGCTGGTGCGCAGCGTGTTCGGCGACAGCCTTGAGCGTGAACACGGGATTAAAGTCTACGGCTGGGCGCAGGCCGGTGTGATCTATAACAACAACGGCACGGATGACGTCAGCAAGCAGAGCTTTTTCAACACCGACGAAGGCGTGAACCTCAACCAGTTCGCCCTGGCCGTGGAAAAGAAACCCAAGAGCAATGTGATCGGCCGCGTGGGGCCGTTTCCCGGTCCGATGCCGCAAGAGGCTGACTGGGGTTTCAACGTCACCGCGCTGTACGGCAAGGATGCGCGCTACTTCAAGACCTATGGTTGGGACGAAGACCTGAGCGTCAACCGCGACAACAAGGCTGAAGATCCGGCATTCACCGTTGCCCAGGCCTACGTCAATTTCTACTTCCCGGTGCTTGGCGGTTCGGAGCTGATGGTCGGGATTTTCCACACGCCGCTGGAGAACGAAATCGGCTTTGCCTTGCCGTCACCCGCACCGACTGACTTCTACTCGCACACCTATTCCTTCATGCACGGCCCGGCCAAACATGCCGGCGCGTTGTACTCGTTCAAACTGCCGTCGGCGCCCGGCGAAAGCATGCTCGGCTTCGAACTGGGCGTGGTGCAGGGCTGGAACAACCTGCAAGACCCCAACCACGACCCGGACGTGATCGCCAACGTGCGCTGGCGCTCGGCGGACTTCACCACTTGGATCGATTGGGAAAACATCTACGGCAACGGCGCCGGCGACAGCTTTGCCGAATGCAGTTGCGGCTCACCGCTGCCGGCGGGCACCAAGGACGATGACTACAAACGCCTGGCGTCGTACCTGACCCTGTCGCAAGTGCTCGACCCGAACAACCGCGTGGCGCTGGAGTTGAACTACGGCACCCAGGAGCAGGGCGCGTTCGCCGGTTTCGCCAACAAGAACGATGCGACCTGGTACGGCACCGACATCAACTGGTATCACAAACTCAGTGAAAACCTGATGTGGAACAGCCGCGCCGAATGGTTCTACACCGATGCGCCGGTCCACGTGATGATGGCCAATATCGACCCGAACACCGGCATTCCGGACCCGACCTGGGGCAGCTTCTACGGCGTGACCACCAACCTGGCCTGGATGCCGACACCCAACGTGCGCCTGCGTCCGGAACTGCGCTACGACATTCATTCCGGCCCCGGTCGCGATGCCTACGCCGATGGGCAAAAGGATAAGCAGGTCGTCGCGTCCTTCGACGTCAGCTTGTTCTTTTAAACCGACTTCTTCCGTTTACCCCTGACCCTGCGTGTTGGCCCGGCCACACGTGGCGACCCCGTTCGTCCAGGCTTTTGGAGTACTGACATGACAGACAACAACGATAACAACCTGTTTGGCCGTAATTTCTCCCGCCGCGATTTCCTGCGCAGCACCGGCGTTGCGGCCGGTGGCGTGGCACTGGCGAGCATGCCGTTCACCTTCGCCATCGGCAGTGAGCGGGTGATCAAGCTCGGCTATGTCAGCCCGCAAACCGGGCCGTTGGCGCCGTTCGCGGCGGCCGACAACTACATCATCGAATCGCTCAAGCAAGTGCTGAAGAACACGATCAACGTTGGCGGCAAGGCCTATCGCCTGGAAGTCATCGTCAAGGACAGCCAGTCCAACCCCAACCGCGCGGCGGAAGTGGCGAGCGAGCTGATTCTGTCGGATCAGGTCGACCTGATGCTGGTGTCGTCGACGCCGGAAACCACCAACCCGGTGTCCGACCAGTGCGAAATCAACGAGATTCCCTGCATCTCCACCGTCGCCCCGTGGCAGCCGTGGTTCTTCACCCGTGGCGGTAAACCGGATCAAGGCTTCGAGTGGACTTACCACTTCTTCTGGGGACTGGAAGATGTGATCGGCGCTTACAGCTCGATGTGGGGCGCGATGCCGTCGAACAAAGTCGTCGGCGGTCTGTTTCCCAACGATGGCGACGGCAATGCCTGGGGCGACCAGAAGCTTGGTTTCCCGCCGGTGCTGGCGCAAAAGGGTTTCCAACTGGTCGACCCCGGCCGCTTCCAGAGCCTGACCGACGATTTCTCCGCACAGATTGCCGCATTCAAGAAGGCCGATGTCGAGATCGTCACCGGTGTGGTGATTCCACCGGATCTGAGCACGTTCTGGACCCAGGCTCGCCAGCAAGGCTTCAAGCCCAAAGCGGTGTCGGTGGGCAAGGCGCTGCTGTTCCCGACCGCCGTCGAGGCGTTGGGTAAGGCCGGTAACAACCTGTCGACCGAAATCTGGTGGAGCCCGACCCACCCGTTCAGTTCATCGTTGACCGGCGCCAGTGCCGGGCAACTGGCTCAGGGTTTCACCCAGGCCACCGGCAAGCAGTGGACGCAACCGCTGGGCTTCGTGCATGCCTTGTTCGAACTGGCGGTGGACATCCTCAAGCGCACCGAGGAAGTCGGTGATGCACACGCGGTTCGCGATGCCTTGCTCAAGACCAACCTCAACACCGTGGTCGGGCCGATCAACTGGACCGGTGGACCGGTGAAAAACGTCGCCAAGACCCCGCTGGTCAGCGGCCAGTGGCGCTTGGGTCAGGACAACAAATACGACCTGATCATCACCAGCAATGCCACCGCGCCGGCGATTCCGTTGGGCGGCGAGATGCAGGCCATTACGTATTGATCGCGCAACAGGACACGGGTGCACCATGCAACAACCACTTCTGCAAATGACCGATGTGCACAAAAGCTACGGCCAGGTGAAGGTCACGGACGCCATCGACCTGACCCTGCAACCGGGCGAAGCACTGGGCATCATCGGCCCCAACGGTGCGGGTAAAAGCACGCTGTTCAACCTGATCGCCGGTGGCGTGGCGGCGGACAAAGGCACGATTCATTTTGAAGGCCGCGATGTTACCCGCGTGCCGGTGTTCAAGCGCTGCCAGCAAGGCATTGGCCGTTCCCACCAGATCCCGCACCCGTTCGTGAAAATGACCGTGTTCGAGAACCTGCTGGTGGGCGCGACCTTCGGTGCGCGGCTGCGGGACAAGGAGGCCAGCCAATGGTGCGCGCAGACGCTGGAACTCACCGGCCTGATGCGCAAGGCGAATGTGCTGGCCGGTTCGCTGACCTTGCTCGACCGCAAACGCCTGGAAATGGCCAGGGCCTTGTCGACTCAACCGCGTTTGCTGTTGCTCGATGAAATCGCCGGTGGCCTGACGGAACCGGAGTGCCTGGCACTGGTGGAAACCATTCAGGGCATCCACAAATCCGGCGTCGCGATCATCTGGATCGAGCACATCGTGCACGCGTTGCTGGCGGTGGTCAGTCGCCTGACGGTGATCAACTTCGGCGCCAAACTGGCCGAAGGCGAGCCGCGCAGCGTCATGGCCGACCCTCGGGTGCAGGACATCTATATGGGCATCGGGAGCTGACGCATGCTGACCATCGAAAAACTCTGCGCCGGCTATGGCGATTTTCAAGCGCTGTTCGACATCAGCCTGACCCTTGAGGCCGGTGAAACCGTGGCGATCATCGGTTCCAACGGCGCGGGAAAATCGACCTTCCTGCGCTCGCTGGCGGGGCTGATCAAGAACCAGCCGAGCGCCATTTCTTTCAAGGGGCAGGCGATTGGCGACATGCCTGCCAATCAGGTGCTGGAGCGCGGCATCGCCCTGGTGCCGGAGGGCCGCAAGCTGTTTCCGTCGTTGAGCGTCGAAGAAAACCTGCTGATCGGCGCCTACAGCAAACGCCCGGGACCGTGGACGCTCAAGCGCATCTATCAGCTGTTCCCTGTGCTGGAACAACTGCGCAAACGCCCCGGCACGGCGCTGTCCGGCGGCCAGCAGCAGATGGTTGCGATTGGCCGTGGCCTGATGGCCAACCCGCACTTGCTGCTGTGTGACGAAATCAGCCTGGGCCTGGCGCCGACGACGATCAAGGACATCTACGCCGCGTTGCCTTCGATCAAGGCCGACGGCACCACGGTGATTCTCGTCGAGCAGGACATCAATCAGGCACTGAGTGTGTGCGACCGCTTCTATTGCTTCCAGGAAGGGCGCGTGTCCCTGACCGGGCGCGCTGGGGACGCGGACAAAGCACAAATCAAAGCCGCGTATTTCGGGATCTAGTGATGGAATGGCTCAATACTTTGCTTCAAGGCGTGTTGCTCGGTGGCCTGTACGCGATGTTCGCGGTGGGGCTATCGCTGATGTTCGGCATCATGCGCCTGGTCAACATCGCCCATGGCGACTTCATCGTGCTGGCGTCGTACCTGGCGCTGATGGTGGTCAACCATCTGGGCTTCAGTCCGCTGGCGAGTCTGCTGATCGTGGTGCCGCTGATGTTCTGCTTTGGCTACCTGCTGCAACGGCTGCTGCTCAACCGCACGCTGGGCACGGACATCCTGCCGCCGCTGCTGGTGACGTTCGGCCTGTCGATCATCGTGCAGAACGTACTGTTGGAATTCTTCAGCGCCGATAGCCAGAAGCTGTCCCAGGGTGATCTTGAGGTGGCGAGTGTCGGCATCGGCAGCCTGAGCGTCGGCGTGATGCCGCTGATCGTGTTTGGCAGCGCGTTGTTGATCATCGGCGGCCTGCAACTGTTGTTCTACAAAACCTCGTTGGGCCGAGCGTTTCGCGCTACCTCCGATGACCAGCACACCGCACGGCTGATGGGCGTCAACAACGCGCACATTTTCGGCTTGGCGATGGCGCTGGCGATGGCCGTGGTGTCGATTGCCGGGGTGTTCCTGGCGATCCGCACCAGTTTCGACCCGACTGTCGGACCGGCGCGGCTGTTGTACGGTTTCGAGGCGGTGATCATCGGTGGTCTGGGCAGCCTGTGGGGCACGCTGGCGGGTGGAGTGATTCTTGGCGTCGCGCAGGCCGTGGGCGCGAAAATCGATCCCGGTTGGCAAATCCTCGCCGGTCACCTTGTGTTTCTGCTGATCCTGGTCGTGCGTCCGCGTGGCCTGTTTCCCCGGAGTGTCGACTGATGAATGCCTTGAACAATCCCGCGCCGGTTTATCGCGTACAACGCACGACCACCAGCAGCACCATCGGCTTGTCGTTGCTGGGCTTGTGCGTGTTGATTTTGCTCAGCGCACCCTTGTGGGCGGACCGTGCGAGCCTGCGGCTGGTGGTGGAGTTCGCCTATTACCTGGCGTTGGCGCAAATGTGGAATTTGCTGGCGGGCTACGCCGGCATGGTCTCGGTAGGGCAACAGGCGTTCGTTGGCTTGGGCGGTTATCTGTTGTTCATGTTGGCGACCCAGTTCGGCGTACCGCCATTGTTCGCGGTTCTGCTTTCCGGGGTGCTGGTCGCGTTGCTGGCGATTCCCACGGCGTTGATCGTGTTTCGCCTGCGTGGCGCCTACTTCGCCATCGGCACGTGGGTGGTGGCGGAGGTGTTCCGTTTGGGGCTGGCGCAGATGAGCAGCCTGGGCGGCGGATCGGGGCAAAGCTTGCCGGCGGCGATTGTGCGGCAGATCGGCAACGACCGGGACGGGCGCGAAACGCTGATCTATTTCACCGCACTGGCCATCGCCATCGGCGCCGTGGCAGTGGTGTACTTTTTGTTGCGCTCGCGACAAGGGCTGGCCCTGGCGTCGATTCGTGATTCGGAACCGGCATCCGGCAGCCTCGGGGTCGATACGTTCCGCACCAAACTGATGGTCTACGTACTGGCCGCCGGTTGCACCGGTGTGGTCGGGGCGTTGATCTTCCTGCAAAAACTGCGGATTTCCCCGGATGCGGCGTTCAACCTGCAGGACTGGACGGCCGTGGTGATCTTCATCGTGATCATCGGCGGCATCGGCACCCTCGAAGGCCCGTTGATCGGCACGTTGATCTACTTCGTGTTGCGCGGCTGCCTGGCGCAATACGGCGCGGTGTACATGATCATCCTTGGCGTGGTCGCGGTGGTGATGATGCTCAAGGCGCCGCAAGGAGTGTGGGGACTGATCAGCGAACGCCTGGGCTGGCAGGTTTTCCCGATGCAGCGGCGGTTGTCGATTCAAAACGCTCGGTAGTCTGTGGAGGGAAATTTGTGGCGAGGGAGTTTACTCCCGCTGGGTCGCGAAGCGTCCCTAAACCCGGACACCGCGGAATATCAGTTACAGCGCGTTGTCCGGGACTGCGCCGGCTGCGCCGCCGAACGGGAGTAAACTCCCTCGCCACAATGGATCTGGAGTGCGAGGTGCCGACAGGCTAACCTCGCTGTTCCTATAAGAACAAAAGCATCCAGAGAGCCTGCCCCATGGATCGTTTACTCAGTGTCGAAGCCTTTGTGCGGGTGGCCGAGACTGGCAACTTCGCCAAGGCCGCCCAGCAATTGGGCGTGACCCGTTCGGTGATCACTCACCGTATCCAGCAACTGGAACAGTTCATCAACGCGCCGCTGTTCCATCGCAGCACCCGGCATGTGCGGCTCTCCGAAGTGGGCGAGACCTACTACAAGGAATGCGCCGACATGGTCGCGGGCTTCAACTCGCTGACCGAGCACATGCGCGAACTACGCGCCAAACCCACCGGCAAACTGCGCGTACAGATGCTGCCGGGGTTTGCCATCGGTCACTTCGGCCGAATGCTCGCCGAGTTCACCCGGTTGTATCCGGACATCGAAGTCGACGTGATCGTCAACGACCGCGTGGTCGACCCCATCGAAGAAGGCTTCGACGTGGCGTTCCAGATGTTCCCGCCCATGGCCGAAACCCTGATCGAGCGCAAACTGTTCAGCGTGCGCCGCTTGTTCTGCATGTCCCCCGATTACGCCAGCGAGTTCGGCGTGCCGACCCATCCCCAGGAACTGCTGCAACACAAGATCGCCCTGTACGAGGGCTATCCGTCGCGCAACCGCTGGATCTTCACCCGTGACGACGAGCAAGTGGAGCTGAGCCTACCGGGCCAGGTACGTTCGAACTCGGTGCATTTGTTGCGCGATTACGCGCAGACCGGGGTGTGCATTGTCTGCCTGCCGACCCTGGTAGCCAGCGATGATTTGCTCAGTGGCCGATTGATTCCAGTGCTGCCGGAGTACGCGTTGTCTTCCTTCAATTTCTCGGCGGTGTACCCCGCGACCCAGCGCCGGGCCTTGAAAGTGCGCACGTTGATCGACTTTCTGGTGGAGAACTTCGGCGATGAGCCATGCTGGGACAAGCCGTTGCTGGAGCGGGGTTGGGTACGCTGAAGGAACCGTCCCTGTAGGAGCAAAGCTTGCTCGCGATGGCGGCGGTACATTCAACATTCATATCGACTAACACACCGCTATCGCGAGCAAGCTTTGCTCCTACAGTCGAGGCAGTGTTTGCGTTTCGCGAACACTGTTGTCGCCGGTCCTCTAATTGTTCCGGCATCGGCTGCGACGTACTGTTGACTCACTGTTACTACAACAACAAAACGGTGAAAACCATGAGTAGCGCGGCAATCGAAACAGTCTTCGGCTCGCTGGACAACTACAGCAAAGGCTCGGTCGAGATCATCAGCGGCCAGGCCAGCCACTACGCCTTTTCGAACATTTTCGAAGTGGCGGAAAAATCCCTTCCTTACGAAAAAGTCATCGTCGGCCTCAACCTCGGCTACGTGATTGAAACCCTGCGCGCCGAAGGCCAATCGCCTTGGTACACCGCAGCGCACGACGAGTTCGCCATCGTCATGGACGGCGAAGTGCGGGTGGACTTCCTCAAGCTTGATTCGCCGCTCAAGGCAGGCGAGGGCACGCAACTGGCCGGTGATCTGCCGGCGGGCAAGCCAATGGGTTACGTGCTGCTCAAGCGCGGCCATCAATGCCTGTTGCCGGTGGGCACGGCGTATCGCTTCGAAGCCAGTCGCCCGGGCGTGATTCTGCAGCAGACCATCAAAGGCCCGTTGTCGGTCGAGAAGTGGGCAGACATCTGCTTCAAGTGATCTGCCGAGCCCGACCGCCCATCCCACAACAACAAGAGGAAACCCGCCATGGCCATGCTTGAAACCGCTGCCGATACCGCCCTGTTTGCCGACGATGAACTCAAGATGAGCGCACCTCATGCCGTCACCGGCTACCGCTCCTTCGAACTCGGCGCCTTCGAACTGTCGCGCGACGAGTATTTCGCCCGCATCACCTGGCCCGCCAAAGGCCAGACCCGCTCGCACCTGATTCCGGTCGACGCCTTCCTGCGCGCCATGATGCGCGACGTGGCCTGGGGCTTTTTCTACGGCTGGGTCAACTTCGACCAGGTCATCGGCACCCGCAATTACTACGGCAAAGTCGACCTCTACGCCGGCACCTTCAATGGCACGCTCAAGGCTGCCGGCGTCAACTACACCGAAAACTTCGAAACGCCGCTGATCATGGCCACGTTCAAGGCCATCCTGCGCGACTGGACCAACGCCACGTTCGACCCGTTCGCCGCGCCGGAAGAAACCGGCAGCGCGTTCGGCCGCAAGAACGGCGACAACATCGAAGCCATCGAACGCTTCCGCATCGCCACCAAACGCATGCCGGGCCTGCCGGATGATTCACCGCTGCGCAACGATCTGCCGGTCAATCGCCAGTTCATCGACGTGCCGCAGGACGAGCCGGAAATCCACGCCGCCGAAGGTTTCGAAGGTGAACTGCATGCCTTCAACCTGCACAAGTACCTGTCGCGTTCCGACGTGACCTGGAACCCGTCGGTGACCTCGGTGTGCAAGGCCAGCCTGTTCTGCCCGACCACCGAAGAATTCATCCTGCCGGTGTTCCATGGCAATGACCGGGTCGAGTGGTTCCTGCAAATGTCCGACGAGATCATCTGGGACGTCGGCGACAAGGACGACGGCAATCCCCGCGCCCGCATCACCATGCGTGCCGGCGACATCTGCGCCATGCCGGCGGACATCCGCCACCAGGGTTACTCGACCAAACGCTCGATGCTGCTGGTCTGGGAAAACGCCACGCCGAACCTGCCGCAACGCTACGAAAGCGGCGAGCTCAAGCCGTACCCGATCGAGTTCTAAGACCTCGTGTCTTGCCCGGCAACCCGTCGGGCCATGCTTCCAGCCATTCAGTCAGACACTGCGCGACAGGCGCGGTGCGAGGAAACCATTATGCAAAATCAGCTCTATATCGATGGCCGCTTCGTCGATGCGGTCGCCGGCGGCACCATCGACGTTGTGTCGCCCCACGACGGCTCGTTGATCACCCGCATTGCCGCCGCCGAAGCCGCTGATATCGACCTCGCTGTCGCCGCTGCCAAGCGCGCGTTCCCGGCCTGGTCGGCGCTGGGCGCGGCCGAACGTGGTCGCTTGCTGCTGAAACTGGCGGACAAGATCGAAGAGTGCAGCGAAGAACTGGCGCAGCTTGAATCCCTCAATACGGGACACCCGATTCGCGATTCCCGTGGCCTCGACGTGCCACGCACCGCCGCTTGCTTCCGTTATTTCGGCGGCATGGCCGACAAGATCGAAGGCTCGGTGATTCCGGTCGAAGCCGGATTCCTCAACTACGTGCAGCGCAAACCGATCGGCGTGGTCGGGCAGATCGTGCCGTGGAACTTTCCGCTGATGTTCACCAGTTGGAAAATGGGCCCGGCACTGGCGGCAGGCAACACCATCGTCATCAAGCCTTCGGAAATCACTCCGTTGTCGACATTGCGCATCGTGGAGTTGATGACCGAAGTCGGTTTCCCCAAAGGCGTGGTCAACGTCGTGCCGGGTTACGGCCATACCGCCGGGCAAGCGCTGGCTGAACACCTCGACGTGGGCAAGATCGCCTTCACCGGTTCGACCGCCACTGGTCGCCGGATCGTCGAAGCCTCGAAAAGCAACCTCAAGCGCATCCAGCTGGAACTGGGCGGCAAGGGTGCCAACATCGTTTTCGAAGACGCCAACATCGAAGCGGCCGTCAATGGCGCAGCCTGGGCGATCTTCCACAACCAGGGCCAGGCGTGTATCGCTGGTTCACGTTTGATTCTGCACAAGGACATCGCCGACCAGTTCCTGGAGCGCTTTATCGCATTGGCCAAGTCCATTCGCCTGGGCGACCCGATGGACCCGGAAACCGAAATGGGGCCACTGACCTCGGCGCTGCACCGCGACCGTGTGATGGCCTACATCGATATTGCCATCGAGCAGGGCGGCAAGATCCTCGCTGGCGGCAAGGCGCCGGACGACAAGGCCCTGGCCAAGGGTTTCTACGTCGAACCGACGATTGTCGAAGCCAAACCGAGTGATCGGGTGTGCCAGGAAGAAGTGTTCGGCCCGTTCGTCACCGTGGTGCGTTTCAGCACCGACGAAGAAGCGCTGGCCATCGCCAACGACTCCGAGTACGGGCTGGGCAGCGGCCTGTGGACGCAGAACCTGACCCGCGCGCACAAAATGGCCGACGCGATTCACGCCGGCATGTGCTGGATCAACTGCTACAAACGCGTTAGCCCCGGCAGCCCGTTTGGTGGCGTCGGCCAGTCCGGTTACGGCCGTGAGATGGGCTTTGAGGCGATCCACGACTACACCGAAGCCCGTTCGGTATGGGTCAACGTCGACGCGAAAATCGCGCCGCACTTCAAACGCTGAGGCTTGCCATGAATCCTTTTGTCTACCAAAGCCTGCCGACCCGCGTGGTGTTCGGCTGGGGCAAACTCTCGGCGCTGGCTGAGGAAATCGAACGGCTGGGTGCCCGGCGTGCGCTGATCCTCACCACCCCTGAACAGCATGGGCTGGGCGAGCGGGTAGCCGCTTTGCTCGGTGATCGCGCGGCGGGCGTCTATGCCAAAGCGGTGATGCACGTTCCGTTGGAAGTGGCGCAGGCGGCGCGGGTTGAAGCAGCGCGCCTGGATGCCGATTGCTGCGTGGCCATTGGCGGTGGTTCGACCATCGGTCTGGGCAAGGCCATTGCCATGGATTCCGGCCTGCCGATCGTCGCCGTGCCGACCACTTACGCCGGTTCGGAGATGACACCGATCTACGGCTTGACCGAGAACCGCCTGAAGAAAACCGGGCGTGATCCCAGGGTTCTGCCGAAAACCGTGATTTACGATCCGCAATTGACCCTGACCCTGCCGGCGCAAATCTCCGCCTGCTCGGGCATGAACGCCATGGCACACGCGGTCGAGGCGCTGTACGCCGAGGACGCCAATCCGATTATCGGTTTCATGGCCGAAGAATCGATTCGCTCACTGGCGCAGGCGTTGCCGGGCGTGGTCAATGATCCGAACGACGCCGAGGCCCGCAGCCAGGCGTTGTACGGCGCGTGGCTGGCGGGCATTTGCCTCGGTTCGGTCGGCATGGCCTTGCACCACAAGCTTTGTCACACCTTGGGCGGCACTTTCAATCTGCCCCACGCCCAGGCCCACGCCATCGTTCTGCCGCACGCCGCGCACTACAACCGCGAAGCGGCGGCGGGACCGTTGCAACGTGCCGCTCGCGCACTGGGTGGCAGCGAGGCCAGCGAGGTCGGCGCCTTGCTCTATGCGCTGAACCAGAAACTGGGCATTCCTTTGGCGCTGGCTGACATCGGTCTCCCCGCAAACGGCCCGGCCGAAGCGGCGCAAATCGCCTGCGCCAGCCCTTATTACAATCCACGGCCGTTTGAACCAGGCCCGATCGAAGCGCTGTTGAACCGCGCCCTGCAAGGGCTGGCGCCCGCCTGACAGGCCCGCCACTTTCACTTTCATCGGAATAACAACAATGACCGATCAAGACAAAGCCACGGAAGCCCTGATTTCCGAGCAAGCCGTGAGCAGTTTCAACGACGCGCCCAACGCGCGTTACAAGCAGATCATGCAAAGCCTGACGCGGCATCTGCACGCCTTTGTCAGCGAGGTCGAATTGACCGAGCAGGAATGGTTCGAAGGCATACGCTTCCTGACCGAGACCGGGCATAAATGCGATGGCCTGGTGCGCCAGGAATTCATTCTGCTGTCGGACACCCTCGGCGTTTCGATGCTGGTGGATGCGATCAACCATCGGCACAGCGCAACGGCGACTGAAACCACGGTGTTCGGGCCGTTCTACATCGACGGCATGCCTGATCGGGCGTTCGGCGAAAACATGGCCTTCACCCCGGGCGAAACGGCGCTGGTGCGTGGACGGGTGGTCGATGTTCACGGCAATGCCTTGGCCGGTGCGGTGCTCGATGTCTGGCAGACTGCCGAGAACGGCATGTATTCCGGCCAGGACACCGAGCAGCCGTTCGGCAACTTGCGCGGTCACTATCGCACCGACGCCGACGGTTGTTTTGCGATTCGCACGATTGTCCCGGTGGCCTACCCGATACCGACCGATGGTCCGGTGGGGCGCATGCTCGATGCGGCCAACCGTCATGCGTGGCGGCCTGCGCACCTGCATTTCATGATTGAAGTGCCCGGCTATCGCAAACTGGTCACGCACCTGTTCAATCACGATGACCCGTATCTGGCGTCCGATGCGGTGTTTGGTGTGAAACAGTCGTTGCAGGTGATCTACGAAGACCGGGTCAGCCACGACGATGTGTCTGCCAAATTGGGTATGGAACTGCCGTTCAAGCGTGCGTGTTACGAATTTGTCATGGAAACCGAGTGAACCATGGGCCAGTTTTTTGCGGTATTTGCCACCGATCACCCGGATTCGCTGGCGTTGCGTCAGCGTTTGCGGCCCAGCCATCAAGCGCATCTGCGTGCAACCGAGAGCCATCGGGTGGTCGTGCGCTTCGGCGGCCCAACCCTCGATGAGGCCGGTTCAGCGATGAACGGCACATTGCTGGTGATCGAGGCACACAGCCTGCCGGAAGTGGAGGCGTTCGTTCAGGACGATCCGTATGTGCAGGCCGGGTTGTTTGCGAGCGTGCAGATCCGTCCGTGGCACTGGAGCCTCGGCAACCCGGAATTGCGTGGCTGAGCATGACCACCATCACGTTGTGCCAACTGGACGACATCGCCGACGGCGGCGCCCTCGGCTTGCCGCAACACCAGCAACTGCATCCCGCCGGTCTTGTTGCGGTGCGCCAAGACCGGCAGGTGTGGGTCTACATCAACCGTTGTCCGCACTTTTCGGTGCCATTGGACTTTCGTCCGCAGGAGTTCTGCACCTATCGCGGCAAGGTGCTGATGTGCGCGCACCACAGCGCGATGTTTCGTTTCGACGACGGACACTGCATCGACGGCCCGTGCAAAGGCGCGCAGCTGGAATCGGTGCCAGTGCGTTGGGTCGGAAATAGTCTGGTTATGGAGGTCCGGGAGGAGGGGTGAACTACAATCTTTCAGGGTGAACCACGCTCATTACGGAGGTCATCATGAATAGGTTGTCGCCCATCGGCCTGTGCGTCGTATTGTCGGTTTTCAGTGCCCAGGGTTGGGCACAAACGGTGGTGCCGATGAAGGGCCAGAGTTCGCAACAGACCCAGACGGATATCAGCGAGTGCAACAGCATTGCGGCCAGTCAAACGGCGTCGACATCCTCGACACCTTCTGGCGGGCGGGTCAAAGGCGCCGCGGCGGGCGCTGTCGCCGGGGCCACGGCGGCCCAGGTACGAGGGCGTCAGCACGATGAGTTTTATGATCGCGTCGACGACGACAACAAGCAGGATTATCGCCAGGACCGCGCCAAGCAAACCGCCGCAGCGGGTGCTGTAGTAGGCGGCTCGCGCCAGCGTCAGGAACGCCGCGCACAGGAAAAAACCAACACCGCGAACACTTCGACGGCGTACACCAGTTGCCTGCAAGGCAAGGGTTATCAGGTCAATCCCTGAATCAAGAACCAGGCGCTAAGTTGACTCTGTGGCGAGGGAGCTTGCTCCCGCTGGGTCGCGAAGCGGCCCCAAATAAAGAGGGACTGCTATGCAGTCCAGCGGGAGCAAGCTCCCTCGCCACAGGTTATCGAGCGTACATCGCTGGTCAACGGACCTTCTGCACTTGGCTGACTTGCCGCTGATCGAGCAAATGCACCATCAGGCATGCATACAGCGTCACGCCGATGAACAGTGTCATGCGTACGGCGAACGCGGTTTGCACGTCCTTGCCCGCGACACTGTCCTGCACCGACTGGCCCAACAGGATGATCAGGGTCATCAGGCTGTTGAGCCAGAATCCCGGGCTGAATCGGGTTGGCTTCAGGCCGTACATCCGGCGTGCCAGGAACAGGGAAAACAGCAGCATCCATAAAAAGAACATCCACAAATGCACAAACAGGCTCAGCGCATTCCAGAACAGGAACGCCAGCAGGCCGCCGAGAAGGGTTGAGCCGATCAGCTCCCGTGCGGCATTGCGTGCGCTAGTCGTCTCACTCTGCTGCCCAAGGTTGACGGCCTTGAGCACGATGGGCAGGTAACTGGCCGGATCGATCAGCGCCAGCAGGAAGGCCGGAATCACGATCAAGGTGGCACGCAATGCCACCCGGTCGACTTCGCTCGCGGGAAAAACCGGCGCGGCGGGCGGCGGCGGGGCATTGGCCGGTTCGGGAAACAACCAATGACTGAACATCCCGACCACCACCGCCAGGATCAGCCCCGCAACCATGGCCTTGATGACCATCACCGCCAGGCCAAAATCAGCCACACCCGCCGAAGAGATCATGGTCAGGCCGATCACCAGAAACGTGACGATCAGGTTGCTGCCACCACGCAGGCCGAATCGAAACACCAGAAACAGCCCCACACCGATCAACATCACGCCGCTGTTGGGGTAGTGACGCAGCAGCGGAATCAGCAACAGGCCAGTGCCGGTGGTCAGCATGGCGGCGAGCGCCAGGATCACCGCGGCTTTGAACGGCAGCGGACGATTGGCCGAGGCCAGCAACAATGCACACAGCACCGGAGCCAGAAACGGAATCGGCAAGGCCAGGCCAAAACTCACCGCCAGACAGATTGCCGTGCCCGTCGCCAGGCGCAGGGCGCGCTGAACCCTGGGTGTGCGCTGCTGCTTAGTAAACATACGACAGCCAGCTCATCAGCCGCAGAAACACATGGCCAAGCGGGTTCAACAGATTGCCTTCGCTGGGGAACGCCATGACTTCGGCCTGACCACCGGCACGGATCGCGCGGTTGTCGCGCAGCATGGCCAGTGACTCGGCGGAAAATTCGATGATCACCGGAAAACGCTGGGCCGGGCGCAGCCAGTCGCGGCTGTTCTGCACGGTCGGCAAGCTGCCGGGCGCGGCGGGCTGACCGACGCTGACCCCGTAGCCGATGCTGCGCACGCGACCCTCGAACACTTCGCCGGGCAGGGCGTCCAGGACAATGGACACCGGGGTTTCGGTCTTGACCAGGCCGAGGTTGTTTTCAGTCATGTCGGCGCTGATCCACACATCATGGATCGCGATCAGGGTCATCACCGGGTTACCGGCCGCCGCGAACTGGCCGACGTCAGTGCGCAGATCAGTGATCAGACCGGCCGAGCGGGCGCGGATCTGCGTATTGGAAAGATCCAGTTCAGCCTTCGACAGCGCCGTCGCGGCACTGCGCAACTGGGCGTTGTCTTCCTCGTTGCCGCCTTCCGTTTCCTTGGCGCGCTGCACTTCTGCGCGGGCCGCCGCGACCTTGCTGACGGCGGCTTCGCGGTTGGCGCGGGACACTTCCAGCAGGCGCACGGAAATGGTTCCGGGGTCTTCGCGATACAAACCCTCAAGCCGCATATTGTCCTGACGGGCCTTGAGTTCATTGGCTTGAGCCGCACGCAAGTTTGCCTGGGCAGAAGCGATGCCGGCGGTGCTGGCGCCGATCTGCCGACGGGTGGATTCGAGGTCCGCACGGGCGCGGTCGACGGCGATCTGGTACGGCTGCGGGTCGATCTCGAAAATCACTTCCCCGGCCTTGACGTCTTGATTGTTGCGCACGTTGACCCGGACCACTCGACCGGCGACTTCAGCCGCCACCGGAATCACAAACGCGCTGACCCGTGCCTGCTGCGTATAAGGCGTGAATCGGTCGGCCAGCAGATACCACGCCAGGCTGAGCACGATCAGCAGCAGCACCCATTTGATGCCTATTTTCGTCGGATCAGCAGCGGGCTCCGCGGGTGGCGGCGCGGCGTCAGAGCTGGGAGGGACGGCTTCAGTCATGGTTGTTTACCGGTTTGGGCAAAGGGGAGGCGGGTTGCGCGGCAGGGGGCTCGGCCAGCAGGTCGCCCCAATCGGTGCGTTGTTCCATTTGCCGGCGCGTAGCGGAATCGACTTTCGGCTGGGCGCTGTACCAACCGCCGCCGAGGGCCTTGTACAGCGCAATCATGTTGCTCACCGCGTCGCCACGGCTGACCAGGTAACTGTCCTGGAGTTCGAGCAGCGCGCGTTGCGCATCAAGCACCCGCTGGAAGTCCGAGTAGCCCTCGCGATATAGCGCGTTGGCCAGTTCCAGTGAGCGTTTCGCCGCACCTTCGGCCTCGCGCAGAATGCGTTCGCGCTGCAACGAACGGGTCACGCCATTGGCGGCATCGTCGGCTTCGCGCGCGGCCTGGCGAACCTTGTCACGGTAAGCCTCGATCAACTGCTGCAAACGGGCGTCCTGCACGCGCACGTTGTTGCTGATCCGGCCATAGTCAAACACGTTCCAGCGCAGGCTCGGGCCGCCGATCAGATCGAGGCTGCGGGACGTGCCGCTGAGGGTGTCGCCCGACCAGACGATGCTGCCCAGCAACGTCAACGACGGGTAGAAATCGGTTTCAGCGACACCGATCAGCGCGGACTGCGCGGCGACATTCAGTTCGGCGGCGCGCACGTCGGGGCGGCGCAGCAGCAGGTTGGCCGGGACATCTTGCAGCACGGCGCGGTCCACCAGCGGAATCAGTCCGGTGTTCTCGGCCATCATCGGCAGCGCTCCGGGCGGGCGGCCGATCAACACCGCCAGCGCATTGCGGATACGGCCGATCTGGTCTTCCAGAAGCGGGATCGTGCTCAAAGTGCCCAGGTATTGGGTCTTGGCTTGTTGCAGATCGAGTTCGGCGGTCTGGCCGCTGTTGAACAGTTTTTCGGTGATCTCGTAATTGCGTTGTTGCTGGCGGGCGTTTTCCCGGGCTACCCGCAAGCGTGCTTCGGTGGTGCGCAGGGAAAAGTAGGTGTCGGCAACCTGTGCCCGCAACAGGACCAGTGCGTCGTCATAGTTGGCCTCGGCGGCGAAATAGCTGGCGTCGGACGACTCGATGGCGCGGCTGAAGCGTCCCCAGAAATCCAGTTCCCAACCGACATCGAACCCGGCGCTGTGCTGCCAGAAATGGCTGTCGATCGGGTTGTTGCCGCCGTATTGCCGACGGTTGACGTACAGGCTGTCGACGCTGACCTGTTGCAGTTGCGGATAGAGGCCGCTCTGGGCAATGCCCAACTGCGCCCGAGCCTCCATCACCCGCAAACCGGCGATTTTCAGGCTGGAGTTGTGGGCATCCGATTCAGCGATCAGTTGGTTCAGCGTCGGGTCAGCAAATATTTGCCACCATTGGCGAATGTCCGGTTGCAGTGCCCGTTGGCTGGCGCGGTCGAGCTCGGGGGTGTTCCAGTGATCGACCCACGCTTCGCCGGGCGGCTGGAAGTCCGGGCCCAACCGCACGCAACCGCCGATGGCAAGCACGACAAACAGCAGCAGCTGGCTTGTACCTGGATGCATCGCCCGTTTTCCCGACCAAGGACATCCCAGCAGCATAGACGCCGGAATGGCTGCCGGTCGGTTGGAACGAGCCGCAGCGCAAAAACGCCGCGACTGTCGTAAAAACGACCTGTTTGCGCTGAACACGAACACTGATCAGGTTTCTGTTGAACGAGTGTTCAGCTTGGACTATGTTCGTTCCACCTTCTCTCCCGGCTGGTTGCGGGCTTGCGTTTCTTCTTTCTGAACGAGGCACTGGCATGCGGTTTTCACCCTTTGTTGAGCGGATCTCAGGTCAAGGCGTAGCCGCCTGGGATATTCATTACGCGGCATTCGAAGCGCGCCGCCGGGGCGAGGATGTGATCATTCTCAGTGTCGGCGACCCGGATTTCCCCACTCCCGACTTCATCACCGATGCCGCCATCCATGCGCTGCGCGAAGGTGACACTCACTACACCGAAATTGCTGGCCGCCTGGCCCTGCGCGAAGCCATTGCGGCGCGCTACGGCAAGTTGTTCAGTCGCGAACTGCAAGCTGAAAACGTGATTACCGTGGCGGGCGCGCAGAACGCCTTGTTCGTCGCTTCGATGTGCCTGCTCAGCGCCGGTGACGAAGTGATTGCCCTCGACCCGATGTACGTGACCTACGAAGCAACGCTCAAGGCTTCCGGCGCCACGCTGGTGCGGGTGCCGTGCTCTGCGGACGATGATTTCCGTGTCGATGCGGCGGTGCTGGCCAAGGCCATCACGCCGCGGACCCGGGCGATTTTCCTCTCCAACCCGAACAATCCCACCGGCGTGGTGCTCAACCGCGAAGAGCTGCAAGCCATCGCCGAACTCGCCATCGCCCATGACTTGTGGGTGGTGGTGGACGAGGTCTATGAAAGCCTGACGTTCGAGCGTGACCACGTGAGCTTGGCGGCATTGCCGGGCATGGCCGAGCGCTGCGTGGTGATTGGCAGTCTGTCGAAATCCCATGCCATGACCGGTTGGCGGATTGGCTGGATCGTCGCCAATCCCGCGCTGGTCGCCCATGCCGAAACCCTGGTGCTGAGCATGCTCTACGGCTTGCCGGGGTTTTGTATGGAAGCCGCGTTGAAGGCGGTGCAGTCTCACGACGAAGTCACCCACGGCATGCGTGACATCTACCGCCGCCGCCGCGATCTGGTGGTGGCGGGGCTGACTGATTGCCCCGGTATATCGGTGCTCAAACCCGACGCCGGCATGTTCGTGCTGGTGGACGTGCGCGGCACCGGTCTGACGTCGCTGGAATTTGCCTGGCGCCTGCTGCGCGAGGCGCGGGTGTCGGTGCTGGATGCCGCCGCTTTCGGTGAGCCGGCGCAAGGCTTTGTGCGCCTGTCCTTCACGTTGGGTGAAGAGCGACTGACCGAAGCTTGTCGGCGTATTCGTGCTTTTGTCCTGGTGTTGAACGGGGAAGCGCCACGGCCGGTGATCACCAGCGTGGCCACCGAAACCCTGGTTCTGCCGACCGCCGCCCGAACCATGATTGAAGTCGAGAAGCTGCACAAAAGCTTCGGCAATATCGAGGTGCTCAAGGGCGTGTCGTTGACGGCCCGCGAAGGCGAGGTGATCTCACTGATCGGCGCCAGCGGCTCGGGCAAAAGTACTTTGCTGCGCTGCATCAACATGCTCGAAGTGCCGGATCAGGGGCGCATTCTGGTGGATGGCGAAAGCATTCACCTCAACCACACCCGCCCCGGCGCGCCGCTGGTGTCCGACGCCAAGCAACTGGTACGCATCCGCTCAAGCCTGGGCATGGTGTTCCAGAACTTCAACCTCTGGCCCCATCGCACGGTGCTGGAAAACCTCATCGAAGCGCCGACCCAGGTCCTGCGCGAGAGCAAAGCGGAAGCCACTGAACGGGCCGAAGCCTTGCTTGAACGCGTCGGGCTGGCGGCCAAGCGCAACGAGTACCCGGCGTTTCTCTCCGGGGGACAGCAGCAACGGGTGGCCATTGCCCGGGCCCTGGCCATGCGGCCCAAGGTCATGCTGTTCGATGAACCCACCTCGGCACTCGACCCGGAACTCGTCGGGGAAGTGCTGCGGGTGATCCGCTCTCTCGCCGAAGAAGGCCGGACCATGATCCTGGTGACTCATGAAATGGCTTTCGCACGCGATGTCTCTTCCAAAGTCGCCTTCCTGCATCAAGGCCTGATCGAGGAAACCGGTTCGCCGGACGAAGTGTTCGTACACCCACGCAGCGAGCGTTGCCGACAATTCGTCAACGCTCATCAAACTCGCTAACACCATAAAAAGACGGGAAAACAACATGGGAAATCGACGTTTTGCACACTGGATAACCGGCGCCGCCTGCGTATTTCTGGCCGGCATGAGCGCGGCACAGGCACAGCCGATCCGTTTCGCGGTCGCGGCCGAACCCTATCCGCCGTACACCGAGAAACAGGCCAACGGTGAATGGAAGGGCTTTGAAGTCGACCTGATCCACAAGCTGTGCAGCGAAATGAAAGCCGAGTGCGAGATCAAGGAAGTGGCGTGGGACGGGATCATTCCGTCGCTGCTGGCGAAGAAGATCGACGTGATTTTCTCCTCGATGTCGGTGACCGAAGAGCGGGAAAAACAGATCGCCTTCAGCAAGGCCTACTACGACTCGGTGATCGCCATCGTCGGCCCTAAAGATGCCTCCGTGAAGAAGTACCCGGATGACCTCAAGGGCAAGACCATCGGCGTGCAGAACTCGACCGTGAGCGCCAGCTACCTGAAGACCTATTACGAAAAAATCGCCGACGTTAAGTACTACGACACCCAGGACTCGGCCAACGCCGACCTGATTGCCGGTCGTATCGACCTGATGATGGCCGACGGCACCGCCATGGCGGCCTTCGTCAAGACCCCGGATGCGAAAGACCTGGCTTACCTCGGCGCGGTGCCGTACGACCCGATCTTCGGCAAAGGCGTAGGCGCCGGCATGCGCAAGGACGACACCGAGCTCAAGGCCAAGCTCGACAAGGCGATCAAGGAACTGCTGGCGAGCAAGGACTATGACGATCTGTCGCAGAGCTACTTCGGCACGAGCGTGAAGCCGACGTTCTGATCCTCAAATCCAAACACAAATCCCTGTAGGAGCAAGGCTTGCCCGCGATGCTTTTGACAGCCTCAAGGGCCCCATCGCGGGCAAGCCTTGCTCCTACAGGGGCCGGCGGTGCTTTTGGAGACTGAAATGCCAGCAATGTTCGATTTGATCAATTTCACCGAACAAGGATGGGGTGGGGCGCTGCTCAAGGGACTCTGGATGACCCTGCAGATTTCGGCCGGGGCCTTTGTTCTCGGGCTGGCCATCGGTTTGGTGGTGGCTTGCCTCAAGTTGGGCGCGCCGAAACCGATTGCGGCATTGGCCCGTGGCTACACCACGTTGTTTCGGGCGGTTCCGGAACTGTTGCTGATCCTGCTGCTGTTTTACGTGGGTTCCATGCTGCTGAATTCGCTGATGACCTCGCTCGGTTACGAGGTGATCAACGTCAGCGGCCCGCTGGCGGCGATCGTGGTATTGGGACTGGTGCAAGGCGCTTATGCGTCGGAGATTTTCCGCGCGGCCATCCAGGCGATTCCCTATGGCCAGATCGAGGCGGGCAAGGCGTTCGGCCTGCACGGTTTCGGTCTGTTCCGTCGCGTCACGCTGCCGATCATGGCGCCCTATGCAATAGCGGGGATGTCCAACCTGTGGATCAACCTGATCAAGGACAGCGCGCTGATCAGTGTGGTCGGTACCAATGAACTGTTGTACACCGCCAAGCAAGCGGCGGGGTCGACGCGTCACTATCTGTTGTTCTACCTCACGGCTGCGGCGCTGTATTACGCGGTGACGCTGGTGTCCAACTACCTTTCGGGACGGTTGGAGCGACGCATTCGTCGCTGGATGCCTCTTGTTGACTGAACCGGCAGAGAGAATGAAATGATTCCAGCGTGGATAGTTGAATACGGGGCGCTGTTGGTCCGGGGGCTGCAAACGACCATCGCCATCCTGTTGATTTCCAGTGTGTTCGGTTTTGTGCTGGCGGTGCTGGTGGCGCTGGCGCGGATCTCGAAAAACAAAGTGATCGCCAAGGTCAGCCTGTTCTATACCAGCGTGACTCGCGGCACACCGTTGCTGATCCAGATCTACATTTTCTACTACGGCCTGGGCAGCCTGTTTGCGCAGTTCCCGTTGATTCGCGGCAGTTTCCTCTGGCCGTATCTGCGCGATGGTTACTGGTACATCGTCTTCGCGCTGGTGGTGTCGGTGGGCGCGTACGTCGGCGAAGTGATTCGCGGTGGCCTGCTGGCAGTGCCCAAAGGCGAAATGGAAGCGGCCTCGGCGTTCGGCATGACCCCGCGCCAGGCCCTGCTGCGTGTGCGGTTGCCCCGGGCACTGCGCCTGCTGTTGCCGACCCTGGCCGGGGAAACCGTGATGCTGCTCAAATCCACGGCGCTGGCTTCGACCATTGCGGTGATTGACCTGCTGGGCGCGGCCAACGTGGTGCGCGCGCAGACCCTGCAAGTGTATGAACCGTTGCTGTTGGTGGCCGGTGTCTACGTTTGCCTGACGTTCCTCATCGAGGCGATGTTTGCCTTTTTCGAACGCCGGGGCACACCGGTACGCAGGTCCGCATGATGAACAAGCCAATAGTCGACCGCTCGTTACAAGGCATAGGCCTGTGCACCTTGGGCTACGCGTTCCTGTCCTTGCAGGACGCCGGCATCAAGTGGCTGGTGGCCGATTATTCGGTGTTCACCATTCTGTTCTGGCGCGCCCTGGTGGTGGCGGTCGCCTGTTTGCTGATCGGGCGTTTGCAACTGGTGCAGCGTGCCTGGCGTTCGTCCAGTCGGCGCTTGCTGGTGGTGCGAGGGTTGTTGTCGATCGCCGCGTGGCTGCTGTACTACACGGCAGCCCGGGACCTGACCCTGGCGGAAATGACCACCCTGTATTTCTCGGCACCGATCATGGTCACGGTGCTGGCGACCGCGATTCTCAAGGAGCGCGTCACCGGTTGGCAGTGGTTCACCCTGATTATCGGTTTTGTCGGGGTGGTGATTGCTTGCCGTCCGAACAATCTGGCCAATCCTGTGCCGATTGTCCTGACGTTGCTGGCGGCGATGTGCTGGGCGTTCACCTACATCCAGCTACGCCAGGTCGATGACCAGACCTCGGTGCTCGAGCAGATGCTGATCACCAACGTGGTGTTCGTCATTTGCATGGCGGTGGCGTTGCCCTGGACCCACACGCCGGCACCGATGCCGGACTGGTTGGGCATGCTCGGCGCGGGGTTGATGGGCGGTATCGGTCAGTTCCTGTTGTTCGCCAGTTTCCAGCGCGCCACTGCGACGGTGCTGGCGCCGTTCGAATACACCGGGCTGATCTGGGCGTTCCTGCTGTCGAGCCTGATCTGGGGCACATTGATGGATGTCTCGCTGATGATCGGCGCTGGCCTGATCGCGGTCAGCGGCACCCTGGCGATGATTTTCGGTCGGCACTCGTCACAGGACGTCGTCGGCGCTGAATGCTCCGTGTCGCAGTCCCTTTATCCAGCAGCGGCAGATATGGAGCCCGTTGGCGGGGCTGAAAGTGTCGGGGTTGAGGCACCACTCGATCCAGAGACCGTCGAGCATCGCCGATAGACCGATGGCGGCGAGGCGAGTGTCGTGGATCACGAAACCTTCACTGGTCGCCAGTTCATCGAGCAACTGGCGCAGCAGGTCGAGGTAAGCGCCGTAGCTTTTTTCGTGGGACTGGCTGACGTGTTCGGAGTGGCGGATCAGGCTCCAGAACACCACCCAGGCACCGAGCAGTTTGGGGTCCATGACTCGCGGTGAAAAAGAACCGACCAGAAAGGCGTCCATTTTTTCTGCCGGTGTGCCGACCTGACGGATTTCGTGGAGCAGGGCAGTGGTGAGTTCGCTGGCAAGCTTCTGGTAGGTGTCGGCAATCAACGCATCGATGCTGCCGAAATGGTGATTGAGCAGGCCAACGGACACGCCGGCCTCGGTGGCGATGCGCCGCACGGAAATCCCGGCGTGGCCATCGCGGACCAGGCAGCGCAGGGTGGCAGCAACCAGCAGTTCGCGGCGTTCATCGGCTTCGGCGCGGCGGTTTTTCGGGGCGATGGTGGTCACAAAGAATTCCTTGGCGGTGGTCCACGCTGGCGAGCTTAGTTGAACGTGTGTTCAATCACCAGTCTCGGCGGTGCGGTTATTAACGTTCATGACGGGAGGACAAGCGTATGGCGCAGGATATTTCGTTCGAGGTTCGCAACAACAATGGCGGCGCGGTGCAGGTCGGTGCCTGGCGATTCGAAGGCGCCAGTACTGGGCCGAAGGTGCATTTGCAGGCCGGCGTGCATGCCGATGAAATCGCCGGGATGCTGGTACTGCATCTGTTGATGCAACGCCTTGCGGTGGCCGAGTCCGAAGGCCGACTCAAGGGCACTGTCACCGTGGTGCCACAGGCCAATCCACTGGGTATCGGCCAGTTTCGCCAAGGGCGGATCCTAGGACGTTTTCACGATGCCACCGGGCATAACTTCAACCGTGGCTTTGATCAGTCGGCGGCGATGACGCAACCGTCTACCAATGTCCAGGAATGGCAAAAGAAACTGGTGCAACTGGGGGCTCCGGCGGACGTGATGCTCGACCTGCACACCGATGACGAAGCGCTGCCCTACATCTACGTGCACCGCAGCTTCTGGCCCCGTGGCCGCGAACTGGCGGCTGCGATGAAAATGGACGTGGCGATTATCTGGGATGACGGCGGCGACGGCTCTTTCGAGGAAACCATCATTGCCCCGTGGCTGCGTGAAGGTACGACGCAAGGACGCATGGCCGCGACTCTGGAACTGCGCGGGCAGGGCGACGTCAGCGACCGCTACGCCGAACAGGATGCCGAAGGACTGTATGCCTGGCTGTGTGGTTACGGGATCATCGATGACGCAGTCTTACCCGGCGACTGGCCCGTCGAGGTCAAGGACATGGCGCAGATGGAGACGATTCTCGCGCCACAACCCGGCGTACTGATCTTTGAAAAAGAGTTGGGCGACATCGTCGAGGAGGGCCAGCGCTTTGCGCGGATTCTGCGCCGCCCCGGTGATCCGTCTTCAGAGGTGGTGCTGGTGGCCGAGCAGACCGGGCGCATGGTAACCCGCTATCGCGATCGACTGATCTCTCAGGGTATGGTGGTGGCGAAATTTACCGGCAGTCGTGTGTCGAGTAATTGGAGCGGTGGGTTGCTGGACCCGAACTAGATATTCGCCGTTAACCCAGTGACCTGCTGCTTCAAACTGGCACTTCGTGCGAGTGCCAGTTGCGCAAATCTGACAACCGCTCATCGCTGAACTACGCTGCGTTACGTACCCTGGACCTGAATTTGTGACCTAAGGAACTGACGCATGCTGAGCAGGTTGCTCGCTGTAATTTTTACTGTTTTCGGGATGTTCTGGTCAGTTCTTCTGTTCGCGGAGGACGCCCCCGCACCGGTTGAGCAACCGTCCGCTGAACTGAAAATCGCCAATCGCAGCATCATGGTTTTCCGCGCCGCATTACTCGGTGAAGCGCCGGAGGTGCGAGTCAAACGCGCGAAAACGGCGATTAATGAAGCACTGGATGATGCGGATGATCTGCGAGTCAGCCTTGATTCCATTCAAAACAGTTATCTGGTGCTGTTGGGCTCGAAGCGCGCCTTTATCGTTTCCCCTAAAGATGTCGATGCCACTGAATTCGAATCGGTCCAGCAGGCGGCCGAGAGCGCGGCCGACAAGTTGCGTCAAGTGGTAGCCGAAACCCAGGAAGCGCGCAGTCTGCGCCTGATTCTCCGGTCACTGGGCGCTGCGGCGCTGGCCACGGGTATCTACATTGCGTTGCTCTGGGGCATGGCGTATCTGCGTCGCCGCTTGCTGAAGAAACTGCCTGACTTGATGCATCGGCACACCCAGGCGCTGAAAGTAGGGCGGGTGCAGGTGATCGACGCCAATTACCTGTATCCGCTGGTCAGTCGCTTGCTGGGGCTGCTGCGCTGGCTGGTCGTTTTGCTGCTCACCTACGAATGGCTGGGGTTTGTCCTTTCGCGTTTTCCCTATACCCGGCCTTGGGGCGAGAGCCTGAACAACTATCTGATGGAGGTCGCCGGTTATCTGCTTCAGGGCATTGTCGGTGCAATACCGGGTTTGGGCGTTGCGGTAGCAATTTTCTTCATTGCCCGGGGCGCCACGGCGTTTACCCGCCGGATCCTGCGGCGGATGGCCATGCCAGGCACCCTGAGCTGGCTGAACCATGAAACCCTGCAACCGACCCAACGCCTGACCTCGCTGGCGATCTGGTTGTTTGCGTTGGCCATGGCCTATCCCTATCTGCCTGGCGCGGGCACCGACGCGTTCAAGGGGTTGTCGGTGTTGATCGGCCTGATGATCTCCCTCGGGGCCACCAGTGTGGTCGGTCAGGCAGCGGCGGGCCTGATCCTGACTTACACCCGAACCCTGCGCCCCGGCGAATTTGTGCGCATTGGCGACTATGAAGGCACGGTCACCGAACTCGGCATGTTCACCACCAGCATTCGCACCGGTCTCGGGGAAGTGCTGACCCTGCCCAATTCAATGATTACCGGCACGGTCACCAAAAACTATTCCCGCACGGTGCAAGGCCCCGGCTATGTGGTCGACACCGTGGTGACCATCGGCTACGACACGCCATGGCGGCAAGTGGAAGCGATGCTGCTGGAAGCTGCCCAACGCACGCCGGGTATTCTCGAAGTGCCGCCAGCCCAGGTGTTCCAGACCGCGCTGTCGGACTTTTACCCTGAGTATCGTCTCGTGGCCCAGGCCATTCCAAGCCAGCCTCGGCCGCGCGCCGTGCTGCTGAGCATGCTGCACGCCAACATCCAGGACGTGTTCAACGAGTACGGCGTGCAGATCATGTCGCCGCACTATTTGGGTGATCCGAACGAAGAGAAACGGGTGCCCAGGGACAAGTGGTACACAGCGCCAGCGCAAGAACCGAAGGATCTTTGAACGCACTGAAAGGGAGACCGCACCATGCTCGAGTTTCTGCTCCATGCCTTGCGGTCCGACCCGGAAATCGCGGTGTTCCTGGCCATTGCGCTGGGCGTTTTCATCGGTCGCATCCACATTGGCAGCTTTCATCTCGGCTCGGTTGCCGGGGCATTGTTGATGGGGCTGCTGATCGGTCAGATCGGCCTGGAAGTGCCGACCGGATTGAAGTCAGTGTTTTTTGTGATGTTCATCTACGCGGTCGGCTTCAAGAGTGGCCCGGAGTTTTTCGGCAGCCTTAATCGCGGCACGCTGAAACTGGTGCTGTTGTCGGTGGTGTTGTGCGCGACGGCGCTGGGCTCGATCCTGCTGATGAATGCGATTTTCGACTTTGACGCCGGCTTCACCGCCGGCCTTGGCGCCGGGGCGCTGACCGACACGGCGATCATGGGCACCGCCACCAGTGCGATCAATCAACTGGCGATCGACACCGCCGCCAAAGCCGAACTCAATAGCCATATGGCGATTGCCTACGCGATTACCTACCTGTTCGGCACCATTGGCCTGATTGTCTTCGTCGGCAGCATTGCCCCGAAGCTGCTGGGGGTGGACCTCAAGGCGTCGGCCCGGGAACTGGAACTTGAGTTGGGGATCGCCAAGGAAGAAGAGGCGATCACCGTGCCGTACACGCGCATTGTCGTGCGCGCGCATCAAGTGGCGGCCAATGGGCCGGCGGATGGCCTGCGGATTACCGATCTCGAAAGCCAGCACGAGTCGCTGACGGTCGAGCGGGTGGTGCGCGCCGGCCAAATCATCGAGCGCGATGAAGGGTTCACCCTCAAGGCCGGCGACATCATTGGCGTCTACGCCTTGCGCGAAGCGGTCGGCCCACTCTCGCAGTGGGTGGGGCCGGAAATCGATCATATTGAATCGCTGTCGTTTCCGACCCGTCAGGTCGACCTCGTCCTGACCTCGCCGGAATTCGCCGGCAAGACCATCAAACAGGCCAAATCCCGCCTGGAAAATACCCGGCGCCTGGGCTGCTTCATCAACACCATCACCCGCCAGGGTTACGAACTGCCGCTGCTGCCCAATACCGTGTTGCGCCGGGGCGACGTACTGACCCTGACCGGCCGCACCGCCAGCGTCGAGGCCCTGGCTAAACGCCTGGGGCGGATTCGTGAAAACAACTACAAAAGCGACATCGCCGTGCACACGCTGGGGATGGTATTGGGCTCATTGTTGGGGTTGCTGTCTACGCACATCGGGATGATCCCGGTGGAACTGGGCATTGGTGGCGGCGTGCTGGTCGCCGCACTGGTGATCGGTTGGTACAACTCACGGCACCCTGAAATCGGCGCATTGCCACCGGCAGCGCAATGGGCGTTCTCCGAGTTTGGCTTGACCGCGTTCGGCGCGGTAGTGGGGTTGCTGGCCGGGCCGGCGGCGTTCGCGGCCATGAAGGAGCAAGGTCTGGCGCTGTTGTTATCTGGCGCCGTGGTGACCATCTTGCCGCCGCTGGTGGCGCTGTACTTCGGCCGCTACGTACTGCGCCTGCACCCGATGATCCTGTTCGGCGCCCTGGCCGGCGCACAGACCGAAGCCGCTTCGATGAACAAAATCATTGAACAGTCCGGCAGCAACACGCCGGTGATTGGCTTTACCGTGTGTTATGCGATTTCCAATGTGCTGCTGGCGGTGTGTGGGCCGATTATCATTTTTGTGGTGGCGGGGTAGCTGAGATTTACCGCACATCGCCAGTGGCGGTTTGACGTGATTATTTGTGATTTAATCTGATTGATTCTCAGGCATTACGATTAAACTCAAGTCCAGCCGCACTTCGCAGCTTTGGAGTAATTAACATGGCTACCACCGTCAAAACCCGCTCTGTAACAGCTCACGTACCTGTAGACCTGGCCGAAAAAATTGATGAAATCGCAGAGCGTCTTGAGCGCTCCAAGAACTGGATCGTCAAGCAGGCGCTATCTGCCTGGATAGATCAGGAAGAAGAGCGCAATCGTTTGACCCGTGAAGCTTTGGCAGATGTGGACGCCGGTCGTGTGATTGATCATCAGGCTGTTCAGGCATGGGCTGACAGCCTCGGCACTGACTCCCCACTTCCGGAGCCTCGCTAATGGAGTTGAAGTGGACCAGCAAGGCGCTCTCCGATCTCACCCGTTTGTACGAATTTCTCGCCACCGTGAACCAGTCTGCTGCGATCCATACGGTTCAACAACTCACGAATACTCCCGATGCGTTACTAACCAACCCACGCATTGGCGAGCGCTTGGAAGAGTTTGATCCACGTGATGTGCGCCGAATATTCATTGGCCACTACGAACTGCGCTATGAAATTCAGAACTCGACCATCTATCTGTTACGCCTTTGGCATACACGCGAAAATCGATAAAAACTCCTGGGCAACAAGCAGCGCTCTACACCGTCAACTTCCGACTGAACTTGGTTTCCATCACAATATGGGAGGCGGTGTGCGCCACGCCCTTGATCATGTTGATCCTGGTGAGTTCGGCGTTGAGTTCGCTCAGGGTCGGCGTGGCGAGATGAATGATGAAGTCGGACTCGCCCGAGACCGCATACACGGCCTGCACCGACTCCATCTTGCGAAGAGAGGTCATGACATCGGTGTAGCTCTTGTTGGTGCAGGAAGTCATGGTGAAGCAGTTGATGGTCTGCTGCAGTCTGTTCTGGTCGATGCGTACGCTGTATCCGGTGATGACGCCGGCCTTTTCCAGGCGGGTGATCCGCTCTTGTACCGAAGAGCGTGAGACCTCGAGTTTCCGTGCCAGGGACGCCGTGGGCTCGCGCGCGTTGGCCTGCAAGAGGCCGAGCAACTGCCGGTCCTTTTCGGTCAGGTTAAACAGTGGCCCCGGGTTCTGCGTATCCATCAACACGTCCTTCGATTTCGCTCGGATTCAATTTTTATGCGTCGCCCTGCGTTGAGAGCACGCCTCCTGAAACATGTCCATCATCTTCAGGCCGGCATACACCGTCTGCGCCGCAGCCGGGCCGAGAGGGCCGCCATTCCATTCAAGACCGTAGGCATCGAACAGACGGTAGCGATCAGTCTCGCCGCAAATGGCTTCGGCAATGACGCGTCCGCCGATAGGGGCGGTGTTCATACCATGGCCACCAAATGATGTACACGCCCATAGCCCCTTCCCGAGCGGGCCGATGTGCGGCATTTTGTGCCTTGCGTAGCCCATCAGCCCGGACCAGGCTTTTTCGATCTTGATGCCCCGCAATTGCGGATACACGTCGAGAATATCGTCGGTCAGCAACTGCCCCAGACGCTTTTCATCCTGCAGGTTTCGGGTGGTGATACGACCGCCCCAAAGCAGACGGTCACCATCGACAATTCGATAATAGTCCGAGGCTCGGCGGTTATCGCCGACGGCATCGGTGGTGCCCACCGCATCTGCCAGACGTTCGCCCAAATGTTCGGTCAGTACCGCGTAGGTTGCGATTGGCAGAAATGCGCGGCGTAACTTTCCGAACTCAGGACCACCATAGCCGCCGCAGCAATACACCACATTAGCGCAATCGACCGTGCCCTGATCAGTGAGTACCCGATGGCGCCCATCACGACTCTCAACCCGAACCATGGGTGAGTGTTCATGGATCTTGCCGCCGATGCGCTCGATAAGCTGGGCAACGCCCAGGCAATAGTTCAAGGGGTGGAAGTGAAATCCATGATTATCCCGAAGCGCCTGGAAATACCTGTCGGTCTTGAGCTTGTCACGTACGGCCTGGCGATCCAGATAGTCGAGGTGGAAGTCGAAATCCGTCGCCATCTTGTCGCGCATGCGCTTGAGATTATCGCCATCCTCGTATCGCACCACGCTCAATTTTCCAGGTGTTGGCGCGCAGCCAGGCAGCTGGTAGCGGGCGATCATCTCGCGAACCGTGTCGACGCCTTCGAGCGACAGTTTGAACAGCGCGGCAGCAGTTGGTTTTCCGCAACGTCGCTCGATGGATGACAGGCCTTCGGACCAGCCCTGAAGCACGAAGCCGCCGTTACGACCCGATGCTCCCCAGGCAACGCGACCTGCCTCAAGCAGCACGACCGACTGACCTCGCGACACCAATTCCCATGCAGTGCTCAGCCCCGCCAGACCTGCGCCGATGATGCATACATCGGCCTGGACACTGCCTGACAGCGCTGGGCGCTGAGAAGTGTCGTTCATCGTGGCGGTGTAGTAGTTGTTGTTATAGGTGTACATGAAGTCCGTTGTCCTTTTTCGGGCGCAGACATGCAGTGCGCCACGTTGAAAACGGGCGCCTGCCATGCTTGGGTTTATTGCACCTGGGCTTTATTGCACTGCGGTGAGATCGGCGCCGTACCACTTTTCAGAAAGTTTCTTGAGCGTGCCATCGGCTTTCATGTCGGCAACGGTCTTGGTCAGCGCGCTGTTGAACGCCTCATCACCTTTATCCACGGCGATGGCCAACGGTTCGTAGTAAGCGGGTTTGCCTTCCACTCTGACGATGGGATAGCCGTTTTTGACTGCTGCCACAACGGTTGGCAGCGCGGACAAGGTGGCATTCAGTCTGACGCCGTTGCCCATGCGCAAATCATCGAGAGGGCCCATGCTGTCGCCATAAGTCTTCACCTCGCCAGCGGTGACATCGTAGGTAAACGCTGGCACATCGGGGGCGTCGATCTTGAGCCGATGATTGATATAGTCTTCCGATGTGGTGCCCGCTTCGACGCCGATAGTCTTGTCGTTGAGGTCCGCCGCCTGAGTCCCGGCGGCATCCTTGTGCACTGCGAACACATAGGGCGTGTAGTAATAAATCGCGGGGAAATCGAGGACGCGGGCGCGCTCGGTGGTTGGCGTCATGGAACCGACCGACAAGTCCCAGCGACTCGACCAGCGTCCGGCGGTGATGATTCCGTATTCGGGTGTCACGAAGTCGACTTTGCTACCCAGGCGCCGGCCGATTTCGGTGGCGACATCAATATCAAACCCTTGCAGTTTATTGTCCGGGCCCAGGAACGATTGCGGTGGCCAGTTTGCCGCGGTGGCCACTTTGATCACCTTGGTTTCATGGATGCGGTCGAGCGTCGAACCCGCCCAGGCGGCGCCTGTGGTGATCGTGACGGCGGTGGCGATAGCGGCTGCAGTGAAGATGCGTGTGATCGAGATCATGAGTAAGCCTCCAGGTATCTTGAGTGCGATTTTTTTTGTTTTTGTCGATGACTTCGTGGCGATGCTTCTCAGTGGCTGAGAATCTGTGAAAGGAATTCCCGGGTACGTTCATGCTGTGGGTTTTCAAAAAACTCAGTGGGCTTGGCTTGTTCGAGGATGCAACCCTCATCCATGAAGATGACTCGGTCAGCAACCCGCCGGGCGAAACCCATCTCGTGGGTGACACACACCATCGTGATGCCGTCCTGGGCCAGTTCACCCATCACGTCCAGCACTTCCTTGACCATTTCAGGGTCGAGCGCCGAGGTGGGTTCGTCGAACAGCATGACGCGCGGTCGCATGCAAAGGGCGCGGGCGATTGCAACGCGTTGCTGCTGGCCGCCCGAGAGCTGGCTGGGGTATTTATCCGCCTGGTTGCCGATCCGTACTCGATCAAGGTATTCACAGGCCAGTTCGCGAGCCTCGGATTCGCTGAGCTTGCTGACAAGGCGCGGTCCCAGCATGAGGTTTTCCAGCACGGTCATGTGTGGAAACAGGTTGAACTGCTGAAACACCATGCCGACCTGGCGCCGTATGCTCGCGACGCAGGCGGCGTGGCGGGTCAACTCGATTCCGTCGATGAAGACCTTACCTTTCTGGAAGTCTTCCAGCAGATTCAGGCAGCGAATCAGTGTCGACTTTCCGGAACCCGAGGGGCCGCACACGACCACTATTTCGCCGCTTGAAATGTGCAGGTCGATGCCCTTGAGCACATGAAAATCGCCATACCATTTATGCATCTCGTGAATCGATATGGCGGGGTACGGGGCAATGACTGCTGAAGCTGACGGCTGATTCATCGTAATGCTCCTGATTCAGCGGTGGGCGCGATTGAAGTGTTTTTCCAGGCGCGACTGAACGGTTTCCAGCACGATCGACAGCAGCCAATAAAGCACGGCTGCGGTGATGAGCATTTCCAGGTGACGGAACTCGGCGCGTCCTTGTGTCCGCGCCAGGAACATCAACTCCCAGACGCCGATCACGGACACCAGCGAGCTGTCCTTGAGCATCGAAATGAACTGGTTACCCGTTGGCGGAATGATCAGGCGCATGGACTGCGGGAGAATGACGCGAGTCATCGTTTGAAAGGGATTCAGGCCAATCGCCCGAGAGGCTTCCCACTGACCGCGGGAGATGCTGCTGATCCCGCCACGGAAGATCTCCGTCATATAGGCGCCATAGCACAGCGATAGCGCCAGAATCCCTGCCGGCACGGCACCGACCACGTAGCCGAGTTGAGGAATGCCCAGGTAGATGAGATAGATCTGGATGAGTAGCGGAACACCGCGAAAAAACGAGGTGTAGAAGCTGGCGATGGCAATGGCGAAACCGTTGGAAGATAAACGGGCTGTCGCACCCAACAATGCCAGGACGAATGCAATGGCAATGGAAATCGCGGACACATAGACGGTGGTGAAAACCCCTTGGGTAATCATGAAGCCCACTTTGGTCGCGATGAAGCTGTAGGAAAGATTGAAGGTGTCGAAGAATAAAAGGAACAGCACCAGCAATTCGCACCAGACCGTGATGATCTGCGCCCGCAAGGGAAACCGGCCAAGGATGAACAGGTTCAGTACAACCGTGATGGTGAAGGTGCCCCCAACCGCGATGTCACGCGCCAGAGGTGCTTTCAAGTCCAGAACGATTGGCCCCATCAAATTGGACAGTCGACCTTCACCCACACCGCAGATAAGCGTGATGATGAAAATGACCGCCGCGACCGCTCCCATGAACAGGGCGCTGTCAGTCATGCGAGCCTTGACGATATGGTCTTTGTACATGGCCTACGTACCTCAGGGTGAGCCCCTTTGTTGTTGTAGGCCAATTATGGGTGTGCGAAATGCCGGGCGGGACCCTGCAGAGTGCTGGAAATATCAGTATCTTCTGGCATATCAGTGGGTGCGATCCCTACATCTGCCAAAAACGTACCGTCAATTCTTCCATCTGGTTAGTGCCATTCCTCACTCAAAACCTGTGCGGCTCGGCATCCACACTGAGCAGTGACCGAAGCACCATCTGCTGCAAAGTCTTGATGAGTACTTCGGCCCGGCAGTCGTTGCCGACTGGCCCGAACACCGCGCCATCGAGCATGGCCCGTACAGTAGCCACCGCGATATCAAGGTCATCCACCTGGAAGTGCCTTCGCGCCATACCCGATCGGATGATCTCTTTCAAAATCTGCGTCTGTTTGTCGCGTAATCCTTGGATTCTTGCCTGTTGAGCGGGCTCCAGGCAGCAATGCTCGCGCATGGCCAATAGGTGCTCATCGCGCCGTGCCAGGGAACATCGCAAGTAAGCGCCGAGGTAGTGCCCTAGTGCAGACCTTGGGTCCAACGGGGCGAGGGGAGGTTTGCTGACGCAGTTGAGCAGGCGATATTCATGTTCTTCAATGAAATCGAACAGCAGGCATTGTTTACTTTCGATGTGGTGATACAGCGAACCCGCTTGAATGCCAGCCTGCTCGGCGAGTTGACGCAGGCTCACGGACTGGTAGCCCTCAGTGACGAACATGCGCAGCGCAACACTGCGGATAGCCTCTAACCTGGACACGGCGACGTGCGTGGACGGCGTGCTTGTCGTTTTAGTCATCATGATTACCGTTGCCCGGCCACGAGCGTGGCCGGGAAGAAGTCAGGAAGCTGTTGTCGGGTTCGAATTCAAAACAAGGCAAGTGTGTAGGACATCACGAGTCGAGTCTGGTCCTGAGCTCCGTCACTCGGTACTCCGCTTCGAAGCGTTGCGTTTCTAAGGCCCAGGCCCAACCCCTGAAAACTGCCGCTTTGAATGACGTAATCAACAATGATGTCGCGCTCCCATTCCCGGGCATCAGCAGCACCGGATTGTTTAATGTGCGTGCCATGGTAATAGCCAATGGATGCAGTAAGGCCGGGCAATCCAGACGCCACGAAGTTGTAGGCATACATGCCGAACGCGGTATCTTCTCCCGCCCGCAGAAAGCTTGAGACGAAGCGATCCGTAGGCAGATAGGTACTGGCGCCGGCGGCACCTTCACCGGTGCTTGCCTGGTTCAATTGAGTGAAGTTGCTGCCGGAGGAAACCCGTTGATAGCCCCCCATCAACGAATGGCCGCCCACGTTGTAAGTGAGCATCGCGGCCCACGTGTCGTTATCGATACGGCCCGGCGTGTCGCCATAGCCGCTGAGTGTGTAGCCGGCGGCGCGCCCCTGGGGACTGTCGTTTTTACCCTCCGCCCGAGTTCGGAAGTAGCGTAAATCCGTCTTGAATGTTTGCCCTTCGATAATCGGGAACGTGTGCGTCAAGCCGAGAAAGTCTTGATCGTAATAATTTTCGAGTTTGGCGTGGTAGTACTGTAAGAGCAGCTGTTTGTTGAATTGATAGTCTGCGCCGGCGAAGGAAAAATCATTGCTTTCACGTCGTCCTCCAGAAACGGCCAATCCGGCATCGTTAGTTGAAGCGCGCCCGGTGGCTTTGTTGATGCGTCCACCCACCAGCGTCAGGTTGTCGAGGGCTTTGGAGGTGAGCATTGCACCTTCAAATGTTTGCGGGAGCAGTCTGCCGTCATTGGAAATCAGGATCGGCAGCTTGGGTAGTAGCGTCCCGACCCTGAGTTCGGTGTTTGACAGTTTCGCTTTGACGGCAACGCCAAGCCGGCTGAACTCATCGACTGCCGTGCCGTCGCTGTTGTCGGGAAACATCGAGCTGCCCCGATGATTGCCCGCTCCGCCGTCCAGACGTACGCCCAAAGTACCCAGTACATCCAGGCCGAAGCCTAAGGCGCCATCGGTATAGCCCGACTTGAGATCCAGCATGAAGCCATTGCCCCATTCGCGTATTTTGCTCTGTCCCTGGGGGCCTGGCTGATTTCTATAATCGTTGTTGAAGTAGAAATTGCGCACGTTCAGGGCTCCGTGGCCGTCCGCAATGAAGTCTGCATACGCAGGGGCGGGCCCGGCCAATAAGCAGCCCATGGTCGACAGTAATGCCGGTTTTACCGGGAAGACTTTCGTCACTGTTATTTGCTCCTGTTGTTTTTATTGTTGTTTTTTAGCCACGCAGGTTTTTTCCAGGCGAGTTCAGCCGCGCCCTGTAAGTTTCATCAGGGCGTTGCCGGGACTCAGCTGGTTACGGTGTCAGTGCATCAAGCTGCCTGGGCGGCAGGGGTAGGGCGCAGGCGGTACACCAGCAGGCCGAGCCCGCCACCGACGACCAATATCGCAGCCATGATGTACATGGCTGCGTGGGTGGTGCCGGTTACTTGGGTCAGCCAACCCACCACAATCGTGCTGAAGAAGCCGGCAATGTTGCCTAATGAATTGATCAACGCCACGCCAGTCGCTGCGGCGGCACCGCCGACCACGGCGCTGGGCATGCCCCAGAAAACCGGCAGGCTGCTGACCATCGCGGCCGTGCCTATGGTCAGGCCGATCATGCCCAGTAACAGGTTGTCCCCGAAGTAAGTGCCGAAGGCGATACCCAGCGCGCCAATGCCGGCGCAAATCGCCAAATGCCACCGGTACTCTCCATGCCGATCCGAACTGCGCCCCACCAGGACCATTGCGATAGCGGCTGCCGCATAGGGAATGGCACTCAGTACACCGATCACCGCCGGTTGTTGCACGCCGCTGTTGCGGATGATGGTGGGCAACCAGAAGCTGATCACGTATTGGCCCAGCACCAGGCAGAAGTACACGGCGCCGAGCAGCCAGATCTGCGGGTTGAGCAAACCGTCGCGCAGGCGATGGCTCTGTTTTTGCGACGCCTCACGGTCGATGGCGGCCTGCATGCCCTGGCGCTCTTCAGGCGTCAGCCAGTGAGCATCAGCGATTCTGTCGCGCAGCAGGAAGAACACCGCAGCCCCCAACGCCACTGCTGGCAGCCCCTCAATGACAAACAGCCATTGCCATCCCGCATAACCGGCGACGCCGTTGAAGTGCTGCAGGATCAGACCGGAGATAACCGCGCCGAACATGCTGGAGACGGGCAGGGCCATGATGAACATCGCAGTCATCACCCCGCGGCGATGGCTGGGGAACCAGGTGGTGAGGTAGAAGATAATGCCGGGAAAGAATCCCGCCTCGGCGATACCGATCAGCAGCCTCAACGCATAGAAGGCCAACGGCGTCTCGATGAACATCATTGCCGCCGACAGAAAACCCCAGCTGACCATGATCCGGGCAATCCAGCGACGAGCGCCGAAGCGGTGCAGGGCGATGTTGCTGGGAATTTCGAAAATCAGATAACCGAGGAAGAAAATACCCGCGCCCAAGCCATAAACGGCTTCACTGAATTTCAAGTCGTCGAGCATCTGTAACTTGGCGAAACCGACATTGACCCGATCCAGATAAGCCACCAGATAACAGGCGATCAGTAGCGGAATAATTCGCCAGGCCGTCTTTCGGTAGGCCGATTTCAAGGCGTGGTCAGGCATCACGCCCGTTGGGAGTGGAGGTTGGTTCATGGTTAGCCTCTTTATTGTTGTTGTCGAAGCGAAGATGAAACGGGTATTCAGGGGGGCGGCAGTAACCGTGTGGAAGGCCATTCGCCTGAACGGCACATGTCGTGCACGACCTGGGTGATCAACTGCGCGATCAAGGTACGCAAGTTGCTGGCCGGTCGCGTCCCGCAGGTGCAGATACCCAGTGTGCGAAACACACCGGGCGCCGCAAACGGGTGGGCCACCAGACGACCTTCGGCGACCTCGCGCACCACCAGGTTGAGCGGCATGATCGTCGGTCCGATGCCAGCCTCGACGGCGCTTTTGAGGATGTAGACCGAGTTGACTTCCATGGCCACTGCGGCTGGCGAGCGCTTTTGCTGTTCCAGCGCCTGGTCGACGATGGCACGGGTGCTGTGACTGTGGGCCTTGCTGGGAAAGACCAGCGGGCGCGCCACGCCTTGGCTCAACGTCACCTCGCCGGGCAACGGCGCCTCCGGGTCATTGGCGCGATGTATCAGATAGAGGTCTTCTTCGATCAGTGGCGTGAAGCTCACTTCCGCCGGCAATCCCGTTGGCGTGAACAGCGCGATATCGACGCTGCCCCGGATCAACTGGTCGACCAGATTGCCGGTCAACTCTTCGTTCAGTTGCAACTCCACCTGAGGGTAGGTCCGGCCTACAGCCTGCAACAGCGGCAGAGCAACGATCGGCGACACGCTCTGTGGCAACGCCACCACGATAGAACCCGTCAACACACCATGCCCCGGCAGAACCGCTGCCTTGGCATCGCGCATTTGCTTTAGGATGCCCAAGGCGTACTCGTAAAACACCTGGCCTGCTTCATTGATGGAGATGCCGCTGTTGCCGCGATGGAACAGCGTCACACCCAACTCGGCCTCAAGAGCACTCATCTGCTTGCTTAACGCCGATTGAGCAATCAGCACTTTGCGGGCAGCCGCTGACAGGCTGCCTGCATCGGCAACGGCGACAAAGTATTTGAGTTGACGGAATTCCATAGCGAACCTCCTGCAACCCGGTTTACGCGGCCGGTGTACCACGGGAAAAGATCTTCCCGGGATTCATTAATTGTTGCGGGTCCAGCGCGGCCTTGATGGCCGCCATGGTGTCCACCGCGTTCTGGCCGAATTCCGCTGGCAGGAATGATTGTTTGGTCAGGCCGACACCGTGTTCTCCTGTGCATGAACCGTTCATGGCGATAGCGCGTTCGGCCAGTCGGTGCGCGACGGAGTCGGCCCGCTCGACTTGATCCGGATCATCCGGGTCGATCAGGATCACCGCATGAAAGTTGCCATCGCCAACGTGGCCGAAAATGGGAGCGAGCAAATCGTGTTCCAGCAGATCGACGGCAGTCGCCTCGATGCACTCGGCCAGTCGCGAGATCGGTACGACCGCATCGGTGGTCACCGAGCGGCAACCGGGGCGCAGTGCCAGTGCCGCAAAATAAGCATCGTGCCGTGCCTGCCACAGTCGGGTGCGATCTTCAGGATGCAGCGCCCATTCGAAGTCCTGCCCACCCTGGTCGTCGGCAAGCATGCGCAGCGTTTCCACTTGCTCCTTGACGCTGGATTCGGAGCCATGCAGCTCAAAGAACAGGCAGGGGACTTCTTGCAGCGAAGTCTTGCTGTAGGCGTTCAGCGCGCGAACCGTCAACGCATCGATCAGCTCGACGCGCGCCATTGGAATGCCCAACTGGATGGCCTGAATAACCGTGCGCACCGCGTGATCAACGCTAGGGAAATTGCACACTGCCGCGGAAATGGCTTCCGGGATCGGATGCAGTTTCACCGTCAGCTCGGCGATGGTCGCCAAGGTTCCGCCGGAGCCCACCAACAGGTGCGTCAGGTCATAGCCAGCCGACGATTTGCGGGCCCGGCCACCGGTCTGCAGCACACGGCCATCCGCAAGGACAGCTTTCATCGCCAGGACATTTTCGCGCATCGTTCCGTAGCGCACTGCGTTGGTGCCCGAAGCGCGAGTGGCCGCCATGCCGCCCAACGAGGCGTCAGCCCCCGGATCGATAGGGAAGAACAGGCCTGTCCCGTGCAAGGCGGCATTCAACTGCTTGCGCGTCACGCCCGGTTGTACGGTGACGTCCATGTCGTCGACCCGCACTTCGAGGATTTGATTCATGCCCGAGACGTCGATGCAGATGCCGCCATGTACCGCATGCAGCCAACCTTCCAGCGAACTGCCGCTGCCGTACGGAATGATCGGCACGCGATGGTCGTGGCAGACCTTCTGCACACTGACGATCTCTGCAAGGCTGTTCACGAAGGCCACTGCTTGTGGCGGCATCGGATCGAGGGCAGATATGTCACAGCCGTGGTGCTCACGAACACTCGACGAACAACTGAATCTGTCACCTAGCAGCGCAGTGAGTTCATCAAGCAGCGCTGATGGCAGCGTTTTGAAATCGAAGGTATGGATCGCCGGGCCTTGCATGCAGGGATCTCCTGTTGTTTTTTTTCGTGCCGGGCGACGTTCAGGTACGACGCATCCCGATACGGGTGGGTGGAGTGGCTATATCTTAGCCGCATGGTTTGGCTTGTGGTTGTGCAGAATAGAGATGGGGCTATCGCCGGGGCATATGACGGGCGTGTTGACGCAAAACGCCCGAGACGGGCTCGGGCGTTTGCAGTTCATAAGGTATATCCGCTCTGTTGACTCAGTTGATGACAAAGCCCGCACCGACCGGATCATTGCGTTCGATCGTCCAGCGCGACGTGCCGAGGATGCTGGCGGTGCCCTTGACGGTCGGCCGCACTGCGCGCGTGCCGTTGAGGTCGACTTCGCCCAAGAGGCAGCCTTCGAACGTGCCGCTGCCCAGCAGTCCTTCGGACAGAATGGGTTGGTTCAGGCCCAGTTTTCCTCGGGCCTCGAACATCGCCATCATCGCGCTGGTGCCAGTGCCACCTGGGGAGCGGTCAAGTTGACCCGCGCTGAAGACATGGACGTTCTTGTAGAACGCACCTTCGATGGTCGCCGGATGCCAGAACGTGATGAAGTTGAGGTCGTTGATATGCGCCTCGGTAGGGTGCTGGATCTTCATCTGCTGATTGATCTGGTCACGGGCGAGCAGGCCGAGGCGCGACAGTTCGCTGCCGTTGTCCGGGCTGATGCGCAAGTCGCAGTGGGACAGATCGATGATGCCGAAGTAGTTGCCGCCCCAGACCAGGTCAGCCTTGAGGTCGCCATAGCCGGGAAGATGGATGGGGATGTCTTGAGCCGCAACGTAGGCCGGCACGTTCTCGAATCGGGTCCAGAGAACGGTATCGCCTTCGGAAGCCACCTCGGCTACGACCAGGCCGGCAGTGGTTTCAAAGCGGATCTTGGTGATGCCATCCTTGCCGCGCGGCACCAGGCCCAGGGCGACCATCGCCATGCTCACGGCGATGGTGCCGTGGCCACACATGTGCGAGTACACGCTGCCGTCCATGTAGATCAGCCCGGCATCGAATTCGCTGCTTGAGGGCGGGGTGAGGAATACGCCGAACATATCCTTGTGGCCACGCGGCTCCTGCATCAACGCCTTGCGCAGCCAGTCATAGTTCTGCTCAAGAAAGTTGCGCTTGGCCAGAATGCTGGAACCGGCAGGGTAGGGAATACCGCTGTGGACGATGCACAGTGGTTCGCCTTCGGTATGGGTATAGATGACATCGAACGTGTCTTGCATGCGCATGACTGAACTCCTGGCTTACGGGATGTATGAGGGGGGTTATTTGCGTTCTGACAAAAGATCGAGACCGATACACAGATCCAGAATGATCACGGCGACCACGACGACGATGATGGTGGCGCCGGAGGCGGCGGCAATGGTCGGGTCGACGGTGTATTGCACGTAGTTGAAGAGCTTCACCGGTATGGTGTTGAGGTCTGGCGTGGTGTTGAAGATCGACAGTTCGACGTTGATCCACGACGAGATGAAGGCAAAGATCGACCCGGTTACGAGCCCTGGGCGAATTTGCGGCAACACCACCAGAAAGAATGTCGCCCAAGGCGTACCGCCCAGATCACTTGAGGCTTCTTCCAGCGCTCGTTGCTCGGGTGTCAGCATCGACAGCACCGACCGCAGCACGAAGGGCGAGATGATGATGGTGTGGCCAATCAGCAAGGCCAGGAAGCTGCGGGTCAATCCGAGGTAGCCTCCGAACTGCAGCAGCGCCGCACCCAGCACGATGTGTGGAAATACCAGCGGTGAGGTCAGGGCCGCGAGGATCGTGCCTTTGCCGGGGAAGTCGTAGCGCGCCATCGCCAGGGCGGCGGGTACGCTGAGCAGCACAGCGACAAAGGTGGCGGCCAGCGCCAGGACCGTGCTGGTAGCGAACGACGCCACGTAGCTTGGATCGCTGAGCATTTTCGCGTACCAGTCCAGCGTCCAGCCTTGAGGCGGGAAAGCCAGGAAAGACGTGGCGGTCACGGAGACGCCAAGGATCACCACCAGCGGCAGCAGCATGTAGCCCAGCACGGCCCAGGCCACGAGCCTGACCAGAATTTGCGTGATCATTGGTTGCTCCCCCGAATGCTCCCGACACGTCCCGCCAGCCCGACCATTACCAGGGTAAAGATCAGCAGCACGACGCTCAGCGCTCCGCCGTAGTTGAAGTCAAAGACCGAGCTGTATTGCTGGAAAATCAGCATCGAGAGCACGGAGATTCGTCCACCCGAAAGCAGGGCCGGGGTGACATAGGCGCTCGCTGCCAGGGTGAACACCATGATCGAGCCGGAAATGATCCCCGGCATGGTCAATGGCAGCACCACATGAAAAAACGTCGCGCGGGGGCTGGCGCCAAGGTCATCGGACGCCTGCTCGTAGGCCGGGTCGACTTGTGCCAGGGCATTGCCGGCCGCGAGGACAATGAACGGCAGCAGGATGTACACCATGCCGATCAGGATGCCGAGTTCGGTTCCCAGGAAACGTACCGGAGCATCGATCAGGCCGGTATCCATAAGGCTCTGGTTGACCAGGCCTTTGCGCCCCAGCAAGACCATCCAGCCGAACGAGCGGACAATGTTGCTGGTGAACATCGGCACCACCAGCAGAATCACGCAGGCTCGGCGCCAGGCACGCCACTTCACGACGCGCACCAGATACCAGGCCAGCGGATACCCAAGCAGTAGCGAGATCAATGTGGTCAGCGCGGCTATGCGGAAAGTCACGAGAATCACATCCCAGTGGTACTGGTCGCCCAGCACGCGGATGTAGTGCTCCAGCGTGAAAGTATGTTCCGCTCCCTTGGTCAGGCTGGCGAAAATCACCACGGCGAAAGGCGCAAGAAAGAACGCCGTAAAAAAAGCCAGGGCGGCGAAGAGCATCAGCCACGGTACGAGCGCCGTGCGTTTCATACCGACTCTCCGATCAGGTGCAAATGCGCGGGATTGAAGCCCAGGCGCACGGCACTGCCGGTGTGAAGGTCGGCGCTGGGCAGCCCCATTGTGCGCGCCACGATAGTCTGTCCATCGATCAGCGAGTGGACCAGGGTATGGCTGCCGACGCTGACGATATCGGTCACGGTGCCGTGGATTTCATGGCAGCCAGAGGTTTGCGGCGCCGATGCATCAAGCACCTGTAAATGCTCGGGACGCAGCACGGCCACACCGCGTGGTAACAGGTTTTTTGCGGTGTGCTGTATGGGTTTATGCCGGATCGCCAAACTGATCTCGCCGCTATCGTTAGCCTGATAGCTGATCAGGTTGGCCTCGCCGATGAAGTCTGCGACGAAACGCGAAGCGGGCGCGCTGTAGATTTCGGTGCTGGTCCCGACCTGTTCGATGCGCCCGGCATTCATCACCACGATTCGGTCGGCGATGGTCATCGCTTCTTCCTGATCGTGGGTCACAAAGATGAACGCGATCCCCAGCTTGGCCTGCAGATGCTTGAGTTCAAGCTGCATGCGCTTGCGCAATTTCATATCCAGCGCCGAGAGCGGTTCATCCAGCAACAGCAGCTTCGGTTGATTGACGATGGCGCGAGCCAGGGCCACGCGCTGTTGTTGTCCACCGGACATGCCACGGGGGAAACGGTCTTCCAACGCTTCCAGTCCGACCATCGCCAATGCCTCGCGAGCCTTGAGCTTCGCATCAGTGCGGTTGATGCCTTGGCGGCGCGGACCGTAGGCAACGTTTTCCAGTACGGTCATGTGCGGAAACAGCGCGTAATTCTGGAACACCGTATTGAGTGGCCGACGGTACGGCGGCAGACGACTCACATCCTGGCCATCGATCGCAATGCTGCCCGAATCGGGTTGCATGAAACCGGCGATCGAGCGTAGCAAGGTAGTCTTGCCGCAGCCGCTGGGGCCGAGCAGGACGATGAATTCGCCCTGCTCGATGTCCAGGTGAATATTGTCCAGCGCCTGGAACGGCCCGAAGCTTTTGCAGACACTGTCGATGCTCAATAAAACTGACATTGCAGACCTCTTGAGCTAGTTGGCGGTGACTTTGCGGTTCCAGTCATTGGTGACGCTGGCGCGTTGCGCGTTGATCTGACTCCAGTCGAACAAACGCAGGTTGTCGATCGAACCGTTCACGCCCCATGGCAATTTGCGGGCGACGTCTTCAGTGACCTCGACACCTTTCACCGCCGGGCCCAGATACAACTTGCCGGCGAGGCAGGACGCGGCTTCTTTCGTCAATGCGGTGTTGATGAACTGTTCGCCGGCCTTGCTGTTTTTTGCGCCCTTGATCAGGTGCAGGCGAGCGTCGGTGGCCCAGACACCTTCCTTGGGAATGGTGAACGCAATGGGTGCGCCCTTGTCGATCAGGTCCCAGGCGCCGACGTTGAAATGCGCGCCGATAATTGCTTCGCCACTCTGAAAGGCATTGGTGGCGGCACCGGAACTGTCGAAGAAAAGTGCGGTGTCCAACGCACCGAGCTTGGTGTAGACCTGATCCAGATTTGCCCGGTCTATGCCCCAGACATCGGCCATGAAAAACACGAAAGGCACGCCGGAAGAGTTGGCGGGCGAGGGCAGGGCAATCGCGCCGGCGTACTCAGGCTTCCACAGGTCTTTCCAACTGGTGGGCGCCTCTTTGATTTCCTTGGTGTTGTAGGTCAGGCCGAGGGAGTAGAAGCCGCTGCTGACGGCGAATGTATGGCCGGCATCGGTATAGATCGCTTTGTCCTGTACGTTTTTCAGGTTGGGGATGTTCGCCGGATCAAGGTCTCCGACGACGCCTGCGGCGTAGGCCAACTCGCTGATGCCGCCGTCCATCCAGGCCACATCAATCGTCGGGCCGGATTTTTGTTGCTGGAGCTTGGCCAGGGTGACGGTCGAGGTGCCGACCTCCGCTGCAACGGCAATCCCCGTCGCTTGTGTGAAAGGTTCTGCAACACATTTGAGGAACGCATCACCCCAGTTACCGCCGTACAACGCAACGGTCAGTTTTTGCGGGTCAGCCATGGCGGCTGATGAGGAGATGCAGCCGGTAACTAAAAGAGCAGCGGTGATTTTCTTGCCTGTCTTCAGTTTCATCGTGTGTCCTCTGGGGCGTTGTTGTGCTGTTCCCCTTGCGTGCATCTTGCTCGTATCGTTGATTCGAGCGCTTGCACTTCGGGGTCTTAAAGTTGAATAGTTAGGTCATGCCAAAAATGACTCAGATACCTCGAGATTGCCATCTGCCTGACTCCCTCGGACCCGAGGTGGCCAGCCGTCCACAACTGTCCGTGGGACTGGTCCTGCTGGATCAATTCACACTCGCTGCGTTTTCCGGTTTGATTGATGTGTTGCGCCTGTCCGCCGACCTGGGTGGCGGCAGTCGGCAGATCCACACGGCATGGCGGGTGATGAGCGTTGACGGACTGCCGCGAACCTCCAGTGCGGGCATTACGCTGGAGGTTTCCGGCGGCTTGGCGCAGGACGTGGAAGAGTTCGACTACATAGCGATCTGCGGCGGCAACGATTACCTCAATACGCACATGCCCAACAATCTGCGTGATTGGTTGCAGCGCGCCGCGAAGAGTCGCACGCGGTTACTGGGTATCTGCACCGGGACTTTCGCGCTGGCGCAGGCGGGCGTGGTGGGGAGTCGTTCGGTGTGCGTGCACTGGAATGTGCTGGATGCGTTTCGCGCACGGTTTCCCAAGACCCCGGCAGCGGTCGATCATCTGTTCATTGACGAGGGCGATCTGATCACCTGTGCCGGTTCGACTGCGGCTATTGATCTGGGCTTGTATCTGGTAGCCCGGCATTGCGGCCGGGAAAAAGCCCAGCAGGCGGTGCGGCATATGATGTTGCAAGGGATACGTCAGGGGCGGCAGCCTCAGGCGCATTTCTACGCGAACCTGGAGGACATCAAGGACGAACGGGTGCGTCAGGCTGCGCACTACATCGAACAGCGAATGGACAGCCTGCCGACCCTGGATGCCATCGCGCGTTATGTAGGGCTCGGGAGGCGCCAACTGACGCGGGCATTCCAGCAGTCGCTGGGGCTTTCTCCCATGGAGTTCCAGCGCTCGTTAAGGGTTGAATATGGCGCCTGGCTTTTGCTGAACAGCCACAGCAGCATCACGCAAATTGCCATGGACTGCGGTTTCTCCGACGGCGCGCATTTTTCCCGCGAGTTTCGAGCTCGATTCAATATGTGTCCGCGGCAGTATCAGAGTGAGGCGAGGGTATGAAGGAGGCAGCAGGCATTTACAGTCATTTGCTAACGGGACAAAAAACCTGATCTAAGCTCTATAGCGCCAAGGCTTAGCCAAAGCCCTGCCATTTCAATCTCGGAAGGAGCTGACGATGAACAAAGGCATTCAGCTTGCTCCTGTTTTTGCCTTGGCTCTGTTCAGGCCTGAACCTGGCATCGCTGCCGATAGCCAGGCGGAGTTGGCCAAACAATCCCTGAACCCGATCGCCGCGCTATACAGTTTGCCGATTCAATACAATTGGAATCAGAAACTCGGCCCCAGCGGTGAGGGCTATCAAAGCGTTACCAACATTCAGCCGGTGCTGCCGTTCAGTCTCAACGAGGAGTGGAATCTGATTTCTCGCACCATCCTGCCCGTCATCGATCAGCATGGCCTGGTTCCCGGCGGGATTGCCGATAAATCAGGTGTGGGAGACGTCACTCAAAGCTTCTTTTTTTCACCCAAACAGCAAACCGCCAGCGGTTGGATCTGGGGAGCAGGCCCTGCGATATTGGTTCCCACCGGCAGCGACGACCTGTTGAGCAGCGAACAATGGGGGTTGGGGCCTACAGTGGTGGCGCTCAAGCAACATGACGGCTGGACCCGCGGCATTCTTGCCAACCATATCTGGTCGTTGGATAACAGCCCGCCGGATGACAAGGACAAGATCAACCAGACGTTTATGCAACCCTTCTTCAGCTACACCACCCATACCTATACCACCTTAGGTATCAATACCGAGTCCACCTACGATTGGCAAAGTCGGGAATGGTCGGTGCCGATCAATCTGTTTGTCACCCAGTTGTTCAAAGTGGGCGGTCAACCCATGACTGTGCAAGCCGGGCCACGTTACTGGGCCGATAGCCCGGAAGATGGAGCGCAAGGCTGGGGGTTTCGGGTAGCGTTCACATTGTTATTTCCCAAATGAAATAGTTAGCCGCGCATGCTGAACGCTAACGCTATAGGCGGCACGTACGGCATGGTGCGGAAAAGTACGCTTCCGAAAAAAAGCCTGGACGCTTTCCCTGCACGATTTCCAGGGGCATCCAGGCTTTGCGGTAAAGCTTGAATCAATTGGTACCACTTGGGAGAGGGTCGATTCGAGCGGATGAAACTCAGATCGAGCCAGCCGGCGTAACCGCAGGGAAGTCCTTCTCGGGATCGAACACGTTATTGAAAAAGTTCGTCAGGGAATACATGGCCACCAACGCGATGATCTCCATGACATTCGCATCCGTGTAGCCCGCATCGCGGACGGCTTTCAGATCGGCATCACTGACCTTGCCACGAGTCTCGATGACTTTGTGCGCGAACTGAAGGGCGGCGTTGCGCTTCGGGTCGGTGGCCAGGCCCTTGCGGGCGAGAATGATGTCATCGGCGGGCAGCTTGGCCATATGTTCTGCTGTAAAGCTGTGAACCGTCAGGCAGTAGTTGCAGCCATTCGCTTCAGAGACGGCAAGGCCGATGCTGTCACGCGTTTTTACGTCGAGCGCTTTGCTCAAAGAGCCGAGCAAAGTAGCCCACGAATTGAACGCGATCGGGCTCTGCGCGAAAGTCATCATCATGTTGGGCGTGAACCCGATGTTCTTGGTGAACGCATCGAGCGTTGCTTTGGAGTCGGCCGGTACGTGTTCAGGCTTTAGAACTGCACTTCTAGGCATAGTAGTCTCCGTCAGTTACTGGGTTTATCAAAAATCAAACGAGATCCAACACATCCGTCAGCGGGCGACGCGGCTTCTGGGCCCAGTTTCCTGGACGCTCCGCGCCTATGGACAGCAGCATGACCGGCACTTCGTTTTCGGCCAGTCCAAACTCGCGAGCCACCGCCTCGGCGTCGAAACCGATCATTGGCGTCGAACCCAGGCCGAGCGAGCGGGCGGCATAGATGATCGCCGACGCACCGAAGGTGGCCGTGCGTACAGCCTCGTCACGCTGGCGTTGCGGGTGCTCCAGATACAAGTCGCGTGCAGGCAGCTCCCAATCCGGCACCATCGATGCCGGCATGACGCCTGCTTCAACCAGCGGTGCAAGGCGTGCCGGTATGACGCTGGAGTCGGCCAGTTGGCCGCAGATGATGAAGGTAACGGCTGCTTCGGTGATTGGCGGCTGATTCCAGGCGATCGGGCTCAGCCGGGCTTTGGCTTCTGGCGTGCGTACTGCGATGAAGCGCCAGTTCTGTATATGGAAGGAGGTTGGCGCGGTGGTGCCGATTTGCACCAACTCACGGATTTGGTCGTCGCTCAAAGTGGCGGCTGGGTCGTAGTACTTGGCGGCGCTGCGACTGACGATACATTCGATGACGGCATTGGTCATGATGGTTCCTATGGTTGAGGGGGGTTAGTAGCTCCGTCTTGGTCTTTAAATCTTGTACCGATGATGGTACGAATAAAAGAACCAAGACCACCCACTTTTGTGTGTACCAAGACCATGAATCCAGACCTGCAGATTCAGCTCGACCGGATAGCCAGGCTGTCTCTGTCAGAACAGATTCGTATGAGTATCAGCAGGGCAATCGAGTCAGGCCTGCTGACGCCGGGCACGCGATTGCCTTCGTGGCAGGACCTCGCTGCGCACCTGGGTGTGGCGCGCGGTACGGTTCAAGTGGCGTATGAACGGTTAGCCGACGCGCAAATGATTGAAACATTCGGAGCAAAGGGCACACGTGTGGCGCCGCGCCTCCGTGCAGTGGCGGCTCAACCGGGACCGCCGGAGCCCGGTGCTTTCATGAGCGCCTATGAGCGGGTGAACACTGGGCCTGCGATCTTTCAGAACGGCATACCCGCGTTTGAAGGACTGGAAAAGCTTTTCGCACGCGCGCGCTCGTCCAATCTGTTGAAGGCGGGATCGTTCTCGTCATTGATCTATCCCGATCCTCGAGGGGAATTGGAGATGCGCCGGGAGATTGCCGGCTATCTTTCCATCTCCAGAAACCTCCATTGCCTCCCGGAGCAGGTGTTCATCACGTCGGGATACGGCGCCGGCTTGGGGCTTGCCCTGCGCGTATTAGGTCTGGACGGCAAGAAGGTCTGGATGGAAGACCCAGGATTTTTTCTGACCCGCAAGGGGTTGGAACTCGCTCGTTTGAATATCATTCCGGTCCCGGTAGACACCGAAGGCCTCAACGTAGACCACGCTATCGAGAGCGCCGCGGACGCTGCATTAGCCGTCGTGACGCCCGGTCAACAAGCGCCCCTGGGCTCGACCCTGTCTTTGAGGCGACGGCTTCAACTGCTCGAATGGGCGGTCGCGAACGACGCCTGGATCATCGAAGATGACTACCTCAGCGAGCTGCAACTGGAGGGCAGGGCGGCGCCTGCCTTGGCGTCTCTGGACGAAGGTAAACGGGTTATCCATGTAGGTTCTTTCAGCAAGACCGTCAGCCCGGGACTGCGACTTGGATTTGTCGTAGCGCCAGCCGAACTGGTTAGAGCGTTCGCCGAGGTAGCGACCACACTTGCCCCGGCGCCTTCACCCGTCATCCAACTCGCCATGGCGCAATTCATGCGCGATGGTCACTACATCCGGCGTGTCCGTCGGCTCAAACGACTCTATTCGGCCCAGCGTGACGCGCTATGCGAGCAGTTGCGAATGCGTGATGCGGAGTGGGTGAGGGCGGGGCTGGCAGTACTTCTAAAACTTCCCGACGGCGCGCCCGACGTGCAGATCGTTCGCGAGGCGATGACCTACGGCATGGCGCCATCGCCTTTGTCCGCTTGGTTCGCGACGCCGACCGGGAGCTCGTCTGGTCTTTTGCTCGGGGTTGCCACAGCGCCTGAACCTCACCTCGCTGAATCGTGCCGGCGATTGTTCGAGATCATCGGGCGACATTGCTAATGCGCAGTTCGAGGGAATTTTGAACTCCCCATCCACGGGCCAACTCCTAACACTCAAGGCACTGCGCAAGACAATGAGGTGGCGATGACCCACCAACAGCTGTACGGCCGCGAGCCCGGCGCGATATTCGAAACCACTCTTCCAGCACGTCTGGACCGTTTGCCGTGGGGGCGCTTTCACACGCTTCTCGTGATCGCGCTGGGCATCACCTGGTTGCTCGATGGCCTTGAAGTGACCCTGGCCGGTTCGGTGTCCGGCGCACTGAAAAACAGTCCTGATTTGCGCATGAGCAACTTCGACATTGGCTTGGCCGGTGGCATCTATATCGCCGGCGCAGTGATCGGTGCCTTGCTGTTCGGCTGGCTGACCGATCGCCTGGGGCGGCGCAAGCTGTTCTTCATTACGTTATGGCTGTATGTAGGCGCCACGGCGGCCACGGCGTTTTCCTTCAATCTGGAAAGCTTCCTGCTGTTCCGTTTCCTGACGGGCATGGGCATCGGCGGTGAATACACGGCGATCAATTCGACCATCCAGGAGTTCACCCCGGCACGCTATCGCGGCTGGGTCGACCTGACCATCAATGGCACATTCTGGTTAGGCGCAGCGCTTGGCGCCGGAGGGGCCATCATCCTGCTGGACCCGCACGTGGTCGGCGGCGACATGGGCTGGCGCCTGTGCTTTGGCATGGGTGCGGCGCTGGGCCTGGTGATTCTGGTGATGCGTTTGTGGTTGCCGGAAAGCCCGCGCTGGCTGCTGATCCACGGCCGGCACGATGAGGCACGGCGCATCGTCGAAGGTATCGAAGCGAGTCTGCGCGAACAAGGCCATGAACTGCCGGCCGTGACCAGCAAACCATTGCGCCTGCACGCGCGTGACCATACGCCGCTGGCGGAAATCTTCCATACCCTGTTTATCAGATTCCGCCGCCGAGCGCTGGTTGGCATGACCCTGATGGCCGCACAGGCCTTCTTCTACAATGCAATCTTCTTCACTTATGCGCTGGTGCTTACCGATTTTTACCAGGTGCCTGCCGAGCTCGTCGGTTGGTACGTATTACCTTTGGCATTGGGCAATTTCTGCGGGCCGTTGCTGCTGGGGCGCCTTTTTGACGTGATCGGACGGCGCGTGATGATCAGCTTCACCTACGCGATATCCGGGATTTTGTTGGCAATCAGTGGCTATGCCTTCGAGCAGAGCTTGCTGGATGTCACCCAGCAAGCCGTGGCGTGGATGGTGATCTTCTTTTTCGCTTCGGCAGCGGCCAGCTCGGCCTACCTGACCGTGGCAGAAACCTTCCCACTGGAAATCCGCGCCTTGGCCATCGCGGTGTTCTACGCGTTTGGCACTGGCCTGGGCGGCATCATCGGGCCGACGCTGTTTGGCCAGCTGATCCAGACGCAGCAGCGCAGCAGTCTGTTGACGGGATATCTGATAGGCGCTGCACTGATGTGTGTGGCAGCGGTGGTACAAGCGGTTTGGGGAGTGGCTGCCGAGCGTCAAGCGTTGGAGCAGGTGGCCAGACCTTTGTCGCAGGCTCAGGATTGAAGGGCTATTACTAGCCAAGGAGACATCATGACCGTCAAGCGTATGGACAACATCGGCATCGTTGTAGAAGACCTCGATGCCGCCATTGAGTTTTTTACCGAACTTGGCCTCGCGCTCGAGGGGCGTGCGCCAATCGAAGGAGACTGGGCCGATAGGGTCACTGGATTGCGCGAGATGCGCGTCGAGATCGCGATGATGCGTACGCCGGACGGGCACAGCCGGCTCGAATTATCCCGATTCCTCGCGCCACCGGTGATCGCCGATCACCGCAGGGCCCCGGTGAACGCACTGGGTTACCTTCGCGTCATGTTCACTGTCGAGGACATCGACGACACGCTCGCCAGGCTCCAAAAACGCGGCGCGGAACTTGTCGGCAGCGTGGTCCAGTACGAAGACACGTACCGGCTTTGCTACATTCGAGGGCCGGAAGGCATTCTCATCGGGCTTGCGCAGGAACTCGGGTAGCTCGCTTCTGATGAGGAGCTATGGAAGGCGTCTGACCATTGGGGCAGGGGTCTGCAGGTATTGCGTCTATGAATCAAGGATCTGGACGTTTGAAAGTTAAATCGACTAAATAGATGTTTAGTCGAGTTATGCAACTAAATGCATCAAACGTGCGGTTATTGTCGTCGAAATGCGCATTACAAGGAGAAGGTCGTGTTTAAAGGCCCTGCAACCGCTCAATACCTGATCTCCGCGTTAGAACTGGAACCTCACGAAGAAGGCGGTTTTTACCGCAGAACGTTCCAGTCAGACGATCAGAACCTGCTCATGACTGCAGGTGGTCCGCGCCATCGGATGACGTCTATTTATTACCTGCTGACCAAGGATTCGCCTGTAGGTCATTTCCATCTCAACCAATCAGACATCGTGCATTACTACCATTTGGGTGACGCGATTGAGTACTGCCTCATTTATCCGGACGGCACATTGAAAACCGTGGTGATGGGCAATGACGTGATGGCCGGCCAAAGTTTGCAGTTGCACGTACCGGGCGGAATCTGGAAAGCGTCACGACTATTGGAAGGTTCGTCGGGATTCGGTTTGATCAGCGAAGCGGTTTCGCCAGGGTTTGATTTTGCGGATATGGAAATGGGTGATCGACAGAAGCTCAGCGAGGAATTTCCTGAGCATTCGCATTTGATTGAAGCGCTGACGGATGATTGAGGAGCTGACGTGAATTCCAGTCCTCAGTTCTGCGTGCAACGAGGCTGATATGGAAATACGTTGTTACGTGTAATGTATATTATGTTAAATCATGTGTCAGAGCGGAACTCTGCTAATGGACAATCAACCCAATCGACGCTGTTCATTCATGCTTTAAACCATACCCCCTAACCTCCAAAGAAAAAAAACCGCTCATTGTCCCCCGTCAGTTGACAGTGAAACCGTTTCCACCGTCTTTTTCTCCCCTCCATCGATCCTTAATCTGAGCCCATGTTGAACGACAACATTCACCCACCTCAAAAGGATTTCATCATGAGCAACGCTACCTACAACCGCTTGAACAAAGACGACGCTGTAGTGCTGTTGGTCGATCACCAAACCGGTCTGATTTCCCTGGTTCAGGATTTCACGCCCAACGAATTCAAGAACAATGTGTTGGCACTTGCTGACGTTGCCAAATTCTTCGAGCTGCCGACCATCCTCACCACCAGCTTCGAGCAAGGCCCGAACGGACCATTGGTGCCGGAGCTGAAAGAGATGTTTCCTGACGCGCCTTACATCGCTCGACCTGGTCAGATCAATGCTTGGGACAACGAAGATTTCGTCAAGGCAATCAAGGCCACCGGTCGCAAGCAATTGATCATTGCCGGTGTCGTCACTGACGTCTGTGTAGCGTTCCCGACCCTGTCGGCACTGGCAGAAGGATTTGACGTTTTTGTGGTGACCGACTCTTCCGGTACGTTCAACACTACAGTGCAACAGGCATCCTGGAACCGCATGACGCAGGCCGGTGCTCAAATGATGAACTGGTTCTCGGTGGCCTGTGAGCTACAGCGCGACTGGCGCAACGACATCGAAGGCTTGGGCAATCTCTTGTCCCAGCGCATTCCGAACTATCGCAACTTGATGAACAGCTACTCGGCGTTGGCTGCACGCCAATCGTAAGTCAGGTTTGAAACCCGAGGCCCGCTTTTGCGGGCTTTAGGCATGGGATTCATATGGAATTGCTGTAAATCACGCTCACAAAAAAGGGCCCTCTCGCCCTTCCCCATGCAGCCTGTCGCCGGACAGCCTGCACCATTCTCGGCGCCCCTGGATAGACGTAAACGTTGCCGAATGCGCCCTCCTCATAATCTTCGTCCGTCAGATTCTTCACGTCCAGTAACGACTCAAATGTCCAGCACTAGTGTCTCGCTGCCCTGCGCCGGTACTGCGCAACAGATCAGCACTTCGTCGCCTGCCAATCGTTGCGCTGGCATATTCAGGTAATGGACCAGTCCCCTGCCAAGTCGTGTTTTACACGTACCGCAGGAGCCGCCGCGGCAACTGAACTCGGGATTGAGTCCACGTGCTTCTGCCAGCTCGAGCAACGTGCCTGCCCCCGGTTCCCATCGTGCTTCCTTGCCAGACTTCGCGAACAGGACCTTCACGGCTTCATTGGCCATGGGTACCTGCTGCGCCGCGGGCACACTGACTTCTATGTCACGAACGAGCGTTGATGGTCCGAAGGTTTCAGCGTGAATGCGATCATCGGGAATACGCATCTTGCGCAGTCCGTCATACAACGCCTGAGTAAAACTCCCAGGACCGCACAGGTAGTAGTCGTAGTCATTGAGGGGGAGCAATGTCTTGAGCAGCTCGACATCGATTCTGCCCGGTACATCAAAACTTTCACTTGCGCCGTCGATGGGGGGTTGGCTGACAACACGTAGAATCCGTATCTTGTCCCCCGCCCGGGTCGACAGTTCATCAATTTCCTCACGAAAAGCCAGATCGTCTACCGAACGACTGCTTTGTACTACCCATGTCGGACGCATACGATTGACGCGCTTACCTTGATAAACCACTTCACGCAGCATCGACAATAAAGGCGTAATGCCAACGCCGGCCCCCAGCAGTACCAATGGACGCCGCTCGGAGGCTTGAACCGTGAAATCTCCTTGGGGAGCCCGTGCTTCAATCCAGTCATCGACCCGGATCCGATCATGCAGGTGCGAAGACACCGACCCGTCACGCTTGACGCTGATGCGCAAGAAGTCATCGGACGGTGAGCTGGACACGCTGTAGGTACGAATCGACGGTGTCTGCTGGCCTTCCAACAACACTCGCACGGGTAAGTGCTGACCTGGTTCAAACCTGGGCAGGCCGGCGCCGTCATTCGCTTGCAGATAGAAAGACCGGATGTTGCGGCTCTCATCCACAACTCGGGCAACTCGCATTGTCCTCCAATGGTTGCGCAGGGCTTCGGCATGCAGTCGCTCGGTGGCTTGCGCCCAACTGCCAGTCATCAATGAGTTGGGCGATACACCCTCGGTTTCGTCCACCCAGCGCAACGGGATGGCCCCTTGGCGATAAACAATGTGCTGAGGCTTGAAACGCCATAGTCGTTCGGCGCCCTGAAACGCCGCAATTTCGGGGTCGTCCAGCAGAACCTTAGCCGAACCGCTCATTTGCAGCAGATCACCCGTCTGGAAGTCGATGAACAACAGTCCCGCACGGGGGGTCAGCAAGATGTTACCCAAGGTGTTGAAAAACAGATTCCCGGAGAAGTCCGGAATGGTTAGCGTCTCATCCTCTTCCATTCGTACAAAGCCGGACTTACCGCCCCGATGGGATGCATCAACCTGGTTCTGATCATCACGCACGACGTAGGTCGCGACATAGAACGAGTCGGCCGTGGTGATCATGCGGCGTACCTTTAAGTCTGCCGTCGTCAAGGCAAGCACTGTGTCACTTGTCTCGTCGACAAATGCGTACTGGCGTAGATTGATGTAGCGCGGACAATTACCGTAAGCCTGAGTCACGGAAATTTCGATACCATCATCCAGCTGACGCAGCACGTTGCCATTCATACGATTGCGTCGGCGTGTATGCAGCTCAATGCCCAACATACCAATGGCATCGCCCTGCTTCATGCCATTTTGGGCAGGATCGTTCGGCTGCTGCTGCAGGTTGATACGTAATATTTCCGGTGCGGGCGAATTCATGAATCCAGGTCGCCCAGCACGAATCGTTGCCCATACATCACCTTGCCGATCCACAGCCCCCAATACAACAAAAGGCAATTGGGCATAAAACTCGCGATGCTGGTCCGGCATCCACGCCCGGGACATTTGCCGCTGGCCGACACCCACCATCATGTCCACCGCACCGACTGTGCGTTGCAAGGTCAACTCGCCCTCATGCCAAGGCGAAGGTTGCGGTTTCGAGACTTCATCCATTCGTTGTCTCCTAGCACTTATTGCGATACATATCGCGCCAGCGGCTACGATTTAGGGCTCTTCTCCCCTGCGGGGCAAGAGTCGTGAGCGCTCATCTTCGCCCCGAGGCAACCTTGGTGGAATGTGCAAAAATGGCAATCCAGCGTTTCAGAAACTGAAACAGTCGCAGGCATCGCACGCAGGCGTTAGTAATTGGCGTTTGATTGATCATGAACAATAAGCAACGTCCATAAAAAATCGCGTGTCAGGCAGGAACGCTCTCGGCTGAATCTTCATTCGGATAGAACTGGACCTGCGCTCCGAATAATACTGAAGTATGAGTCACACATATAAAGTGACTATTGGCTGCAAACCTATGCACGACTGCTTATTTCTCTCTGGAAAGATACTCTAATTTCAACGGTTCCAGAGGACTTCATCATGAACACGCTATTGATGAAAACAATTGGCATTGCATCCTCCCTGGGTTCGATCTTTTTGAACTCGGCAGTCGTCAACATGGAATGTGAATCAAACATGAGTGACCCGTTTTTCGAGAACGGATCCCCTACCTGCAACGCTAATGATGCGCCAACACCATGGGAAGCAACCTCAAAGCAAGCAGTCTTGATGGTCCGCGATTCTGATCGACTGAGTGCTGGATCGCACCTGGTAAGTCCGCGCAAGTTCTATGTCCATCACGGCATCTACCTTGGCGATGGCAAGGTAGCTCATTACTCTGGATTGAGTGCATCGCTGCAAGCCGGCCCGATCGAAGTCACTGACCTGGATCGCTTCGGTAATGGCAGTTCCATCTGGGTACATCAGGAACAATGCGCTTTTTCCAGCGACGAAATCATTGTACGGGCCATGTCGAGAGTCGGAGAATCAGAGTACAAAATCCTGTCAAACAACTGCGAACATTTTTGCAACTGGTGCATTAACGGCAATAGCTACAGCGCACAAGTTGCCGAGTATCTGCATCGCCCTTTGCGCCTGGTGCGCATGCTCTTCTCGTCGAAGACAGGTTTGATCGCTTAGTCTCCGTCGTCGCTATTCGGTATGGGTTTAGCTTGCTGCAATTTCGCCAGGGGTGTTCACTGCAATCACCCGTGATGAATTGCACTCCCAGCAGGCCTATTGATTGATATGAAAATCTCAATTGAACCGACGGTAGCTGTAGATAGCCCCGCCCCTGCTGCTCATACGCAACTCCAGAGATTTGGCGCCGCCACGCTGGCAGGCGCGATCTTCATCATCGACACGCTCACTTCCATCCATATCGCCATAGCGGTGCTCTATGTCGCCGTGATTCTGATGTCGGTGAACCTGTTTTCCCGCAAAGGTGTAATTCGCGTTTCGCTCTCCTGCTTTGGATTAACGTTGGCCGCTTTCTTTATTTCCCATGGCAGCGACTTCAACGGCTCCGCGTTCGCCCGTTGTCTGGTCAGCCTGTCCGCGATCGGTATCACCACTTTACTGGCACTGAAAAACAAAGCAGCCAATGACGAGTTGCAAGAGCAGGTGCGGATGCTTGCGCAAACCCATGACGCAATCATCGTTCGAGACATGAACGGCATCATCACTACCTGGAGCCCGGGCGCCGAAGCCTTGTATGGCTGGTCCAAAGCACAAGCTATCGGTCAGGATTTTCGAAAGCTCCTGCGGCCTCAACTGATGCTCACCTGGGAACAAATCATGGCCTCGCTGATTGAAACCGGCCGATGGGAAGGCGAAGTTGTGGAACACCGACGTGACGGAACCCCCGTGACGGTTATAAGTCGCTGCTCACTGTCACGGGACGAGAGCAATCAACCAAAAGCGATTTTGGCCACTCACAACGATATCACCGAGCAAAAAAAGGCTATCAATGCCCTGCGACGCAGCGAAGCGTTTCTGGCCGGTGCTCAATGGCTGAGTCAGACCGGGAGCATTGGTCTGAAGATCCCTGGCGGCGAGATGTACTGGTCCGACGAGGCTCGGCGAATATTCGAGTTCGGCGACGACGAGGAACCGCTGCTGTCCAGCGTCCTGAAAAAAACCCATCCCGATGATCTGGACCTGGTCAAAGTGTCGATCAAGCACGCCTACCAGAAAGAGCCCCACATCAAGGTGGAGTATCGCTTGTTGATGGCTGACGGGCGGATCAAGCACGTGCAAATGCTGGCTCATCCCGTCCAGGACGCTGCCGGGAATTTTGAATACATCGGGGCGCTGATGGATGTCACTGATGCAAAGATGTCTGAGGAAGCGCTCCATCGCTCGCAGACTGAACTGGCTCACGTGACCCGGATCACCACATTGGGTGAACTGGCGGCATCGATAGCACATGAAGTCAACCAGCCATTGGCCGCCGTGACCACCAATGGCACTGCCGGTTTGCGCTGGTTGAATCGCGATAATCCAAACATCGATGAGGTGCGCAGTGCGATGGAGCGGATGATGAGCGAGACCCATCGTGCGAGCGAAGTGATTCGACGTATCCGGGCAATGTCACGCAAGACCGATCCTCAGAGCGTCCCCGTTGATCTCATGGAGGTCATTGAAGAGTCATTGGCGCTGGTCGACAGGGAGGTCAGACGGAACAAAATTGTGCTAGACCATCAATACGATATTGAGGCAGCCGAGATCATGGGTGACCGCGTCCAACTCCAGCAGGTCATCATCAATCTGATCATGAATGGTGTGCAGGCGATGTCCAATACCAAAGGTAACCCTCGCACGCTCCATGTGTGCCTCAGGCGTTCTGATGCGGGCGAACTGTGCGTGGATGTCAAAGACAACGGCCCCGGTATTTCGCCACAAAGCATGCCCAGACTCTTCAACGCTTTCTACACAACCAAGCCCGACGGAATGGGCATGGGGTTATCCATTTGTCGATCGATCATTGACGCCCATGGCGGCCGCATCTGGGCGACAAGTGAAGACGGTAAAGGCGCGGCATTCCACTTGTCCTTCCCCGACAGCAATGAGGAGCCTGCGTGAACGAAGATATTTCTTCCATGGATAAGAGCCCTGTCGTCTTCGTGATTGACGACGAGGCCCCCATGCGCGAAGCGCTCAGTAGTCTCTTTCGTTCGGTGGGACTCCAAGTGCAGACGTTTGCCTCGCCCGCAGAGTTTCTAAAACTGCCCGATCCCGATGCGCCCAGCTGTCTGGTGCTCGATGTTCGGCTCCAGGGCGCCAGTGGCCTGGAGTTCCAACATCAGTTGGTGGAGTCGAAGATCGCATTGCCCATCATCTTCATCTCGGGCCATGGGGACATCGCCATGTCAGTCAAGGCGATGAAAGCCGGGGCCGTGGATTTTCTGGTCAAACCGTTCCGCGATCAGGATTTGCTGGATGCGGTCGCCGCTGCTCACCACAAGGATGCCAAGCGCCGGGAAATCGACCAGCAGGACGCGCAAATGCATGCCTGTTACCAATCGCTGACGGCCCGTGAGCGAGAGGTCATGGTCCACGCAGCCAAGGGCCTGATGAATAAACAGATTGCGGGAGAACTGAATCTGAGTGAAATCACCGTCAAAATCCATCGCGGCCATGTGATGAAGAAAATGCGCGCAAAGTCGTTTGCAGACTTGGTTCGCATGGCACAAAACCTGGGGATCGGACCAAAACGCTGAGCAACACATACGTGTGTATGATTTCTTTTAGGGTTATTGGCAAATAGAGTGGAATTGGCGCGATAGCTTTTCAGCTGTTTCGAATCCATTGATGTTGCGCCCAGGATCCGCGCAGTGAACAAAGTCCCTGTGATCTCCATCGTCGACGATGACGAATCTGGCCGAATCGCACTCAGTAGTCTGGTGCGTTCCATGGGCTGTGAACCCAGTCTTTTTTCCTGTGCCGAAGATTTTCTCGCCTGCGCCAAAAACTACGGCACGGACTGCCTGATCTCGGACGTTCAAATGCCGGGCATGACGGGCTTGGATCTGCAATCTGAACTCCTCAGTAAAGGGCACGACATCCCCATTATCTTCATCACCGCATACCCGGAGGAGTCGGTTCGCAAACGTGCAAAATCCGCGGGAGCGATCTGTTTTCTCAGCAAACCATTCGACGGACAACTGATGATTGATTGTATTGAGCAAATCCTGAGGGATAGAGAGGCAGGTTTTATCGCAAACTGACAATCGCGATGCACTTTGTTAAACCTCGCTAGTTAACTGCAAAATATTGATTGTTTCTTTTCCGGCTCACTCACCCGACCTACGCAATTAACCCCCCCCCTTATACTCAAGTATTAGCCCCTACCACTTATACCTTAGACGATTGAAACCTACGTAGAAGTGCTAATCAAGTCATCATCATTCACCATACATCCAAGCCAACGAAAGCGGCATTTCAATTAACACAGGCCTCCAAAGCCGTTTAATTGACTTGATTATTACCGTCCGCTTAGAGGCTCACAGGCAACGAGTCAGATGCCCTTTGAACATCGCTCTTTGCGCGCTGAAGCACAATGACGGGCCGCAACCCTTTTGGTGATGACGATGAACAGAAACGATCTGCGCAAAATCGACTTCAGTCTTTTGATCGTTTTCGAAACGCTGATGCACGAACGAAATCTTACCCGCGCCGGTGAGAAATTGTTTCTCTGCCAATCGGCGATCAGTGCCTCCCTGAGTCGGCTGCGTCAGTTTTTCGATGACCCGCTGTTCATTCGCATGGGCAGAACCATGGAGCCAACGAGCAGAGCATTCAATATACAACTCGCCTTGACCCCTGCCCTCGACACCATGGCGGCAGCGCTGAGCAACATGAGTGAATTCGATCCCCTGACCAGTACCAGCGTTTTCAGGATTGGTCTTTCGGATGATGTTGAATATTCGTTGCTGCCTGACCTGCTGCGCCAACTGCGTATTGAAGCGCCTCAAGTCGGTTTTGTCGTGCGTCGTACCGACCACTCATTGCTGGCCAATCAGCTGTCGACAGGCGAGGTGTCACTGGGCGTTTGCCATTGCCGCGAACTCCCCGCCAATGCTAAACGCAAATTCCTGCGCAGCATTCGTCCTACTGTTTTGAGCGCCGACAACATGGCCGGTGCCCTGGACCTCAACGAGTACTGCGATCGTCCACACGTCTCTATTTCGGTCAACGGTGAAGCGTCCGATTACATTGACCGAGCGCTGGGATCTCTGGGGCGGCAGCGCCAGGTACTCCTGGCTGTTCCACAATACAGCGCACTTAAAACACTGCTTGAGGGCACGCAAATGTTGGCCGTCGTACCCGATTACGTCGCGAAGGCCATGACGCGGCAAGGTGGTTTACGCGCGGACCCCGTTCCGATGAATCTCCCGTCCCTTGATCTATCCATGTCATGGAGCGCCACGCTGGACAACGATCCGGGCGAACGCTGGCTTCGCTCGCGCTTCAGTCATTACCTGAGCGAAAAAAGCGCAACATTGCTCGAAATAAATGCCAACAGAGAAGCGGCTTGAAATAGATCGAGGCGATCACCTCACTTCCCCCTCTTCAAGCAACGCAATGCGCTGTCGACCGGCGCGAATATCCAGTTGCCCCTCAAGCGCCACTACCAGTTTCGTTTCCTGACGATGCAGCAATGGCAGGTTATGCCCGTCCAAGGGCAAGACAAAACGCATGGCCGTGCCCTCCCCTCCGATGCATACCTCCGTCACGCCAATCCAGACCGGGTAGCCGTTGGGGATCAATAGCTTCGCTTCTAAGTTTGCAACTTTCATGAACTCTCCAACAGGCATCTATAGGCAGGACTTATGCGAAGGATTGTTTATCGATCTTGGACGCTATCGAGCAAACGGCAGAAGATTGCTTCACACCCAAGCAACACTCACCAAGCAAGCCCGATAGGAGAGACACCATGCAACAGTCCCACGCTTACAACGACACCAGCCTCGAGCTGACCGCGAAAATCCTCGACGCCAAGGCCCGCAAGAATCTGTCTTTCGAAGACGTCACCCAAGGCACCGGCCTCGGTCTGGCTTATGTCACTGCCGCCCTGCTCGGCCAGCATCCGCTGCCTGAAGCCGCTGCCAAAGTGATCGGCGAAAAACTGGACCTGGACGCCGACTCGGTCGCCCGCCTGCAAATCATCCCGCTGCGCGGCAGCCTGTCGGGTGTTCCAACGGATCCGACCATCTACCGCTTCTACGAAATGATCCAGATCTACGGCACCACCTTGAAAGCCCTGGTTCACGAGCAGTTCGGCGACGGCATCATCAGCGCGATCAACTTCAAGCTCGACATGAAGAAAGTCGAAGACCCGGAAGGCGGTCACCGTGCAGTAATCACCCTCGACGGCAAGTTCCTGCCACTGCGTCCTTTCTAAGGATGCAACCGGACCTGTAAATCGGCCCGCAGCCTTGCGGGCCTGCTTCAAAAAATTTCTTAACCCTTTTCGATCAATCACCACATTTGAATGGAGGATTCGTCATGAAAAAAATTCTGTTTCTCGCCCTGTCCCTGACGGCTTCGCTGTCTGCCTACGCACAGCAAGCTGTAGTCGCCCCTGAGGCCGTTCCATATGCGTATGGCATGCATCTGGATATCGCCAAAGTCATCCATATCACTCCGACGGCGGATGTCTGTGGCCCGACGCCGGTTCAAATGACTTACCGCGATTCACACGGGGAAACCCACATCCTGGAATACAGCGTGATCGGCAGCGGCTGCACCAACTAATCGTTACCCAAACACAACTCTTATTGAAGGTACACACCATGAAAGCGCTCATCGAAGGTTTCTTGAAGTTCCAGAAAGAAGCATTCCCACAACGCACTGACCTGTTCAAACACCTGGCCACCACACAACATCCGGGCACCTTGTTCATCACCTGTTCCGACAGCCGTGTTGTACCGGAACTGCTGACGCAGCAAGAGCCTGGCGAACTGTTCGTGATCCGTAACGCCGGCAACATCGTGCCGTCCTACAGCCCACATTCCGGTGGTGTGTCCGCCACTGTGGAATACGCTGTCGCCGTACTGGGCGTGACCGATATCGTGATCTGCGGCCATTCCGATTGTGGTGCCATGACCGCTGTCGCCAAGTGCAAGTGCATGGATCACCTGCCTGCGGTCGCCGGCTGGTTGCAACATGCCGAGTCGGCGAAAGTCATCAATGAGTCGCGTCCTCACGCGAGTGAAGCCGCCAAAGTCAGTTCGATGGTGCGTGAAAACGTCATCGCCCAACTGGCCAATATTCAGACCCATCCGAGCGTGCGCCTGGCTCAGGAAAAAGGTCTGGTCAATCTGCATGGCTGGGTCTACGACATCGGCACCGGTTCAATCGACGCTTTGGACGCCGACAACAAGACCTTCAAGTCTCTGGTCAAGCATCCGAACACCGTTGCCGTTCATGCCCGTCCAGCCAAAGCTGTTGCCTGAATCAGCCTCTCGTTTTCAGGAGTACTCAACATGCTGGAAGTCACGATGTACAGCACCACGACCTGCCCTTACTGCCGTAATGCCATCGACCAGGTACTCAACCCGCGCATGGCGGGTTGAGTACCGATGACGCCAACTCACAAATCCAGCACCAGGGGGGCGTCGCCCTCCTTGGCTTGCGCTGGCACCGCACAGCAAATCAGTACCTCCCCTTCGGCCGGCATCTCAGCCGGCAGGTTCAGATAATGCACTTGGCCACTGACCAACCGGGTCCGGCATGTACCGCACGATCCGCCCCGGCAACTGAAGTCCGGGTTCAGGCCACGGCTCTCGGCCAGTTCCAGTAGACTCCCGCCACCCGGCTCCCACCGAGCTTCCTTCGCCGACGCCGAAAACAGCACTTTGACCGGGCTGCCTGCCGCGGGTATCTGCTCGACCGCCGGAGTTAAATGATCCCGTTGGCGCACCAGGGTCGAAGGACCGAAAGTCTCCGCGTGAATACGATCATCGCCAATACGCAACTGACGCAGGCCGTCGTACAGCGCCTGGGTAAAAGCACCAGGGCCACACAGGTAAAAGTCATAATCGTCCAGGGGCAGCAATGCCTTGAGCAGTTCGACATCCACACGCCCCGCCACCTCAAAATCCTCACCAACGCGAGCATGCGTTTCCGGCTGACTGAGCAGACGAAGTGCACGAATTTTATCCTTGGCACGGGTCGCCAGTTCGTAGAGCTCATCGCGAAACCCGAGCTCCCCCAGGCTGCGCGCACTTTGAATGAACCAGGTGGGACGAGTGCGACGAATTCGTTCGCCTTCATAAATCACTTCACGCAGCATCGACAGCAGCGGGGTCACACCCACGCCTGCGGCCAGTAAAACCAATGGTCGATACTCATCGGCTTGCACCGTGAAGCGCCCTTGCGGGGCACGGGCTTCAACCAGATCCCCGACCTGAACGCGGTCATGCAGATGGGATGAGATAAGTCCGTCACGCTTGACGCTGATGCGGAAAAAACTGTCCGACGGTGCGCTCGACAGGCTGTAGGTCCTGACCAGGGGCGCCTGTCCTTGCGCAAGGCAAAAACGCACCGGCAGATGTTGGCCAGCCTCGAACCGCGGTATGCCCGCGCCATCGGCCGGTTCAAAGTAGAAGGAGCGAATGGTGCTGCTCTCGTCAACGATCCGCGTCACCCTCAGCGGTCGCCATTGATCGCGCAGACTATCGGCTTGCAATCGGCCTTCAGCCTGCTCCCAACTGCCCGTCATCAGGCTGTTAGGCGAGAAACCTTCAAACCGCCAACGCAGGGCCAACACCGCCTGACGTCGAACTACCTGTTCCACGGTCAGCGTCCAGAGCCGCTCAGCCCCCTGAAAGGCAGCAATCTGCGGCCCTTCGAGAATGATCTCGGTACGCCCGCTGACTTGCAGCATGTCGCCTGTTTCAAAATCGATGAACGCCAGCCCCGCGCGCGGGTTGAGCAGGAAATTACCCAAGGTGTTGAAGTGCAGGTTGCCAGCGAAATCGGGAATCGTCAGCACGTTGCCTTCGATCCTGACGAAACCTGAATTGCCCCCTCGGTGCGAAACGTCCACCGAGCGTCGGGAGGCATCGCCATCCAGGTCGACGTAGCTGGCGATGAAAAAGGTATCGGCCTTGCTGATGGTCGCCTTGGCGGCTTCATCGAGTTCGCTGAGACATTCGGCCGGGACATTTGATGAGGCTTGGCCAAGGCTGACCGGTTCAACGCCTCGCAACTGAATGTACTGCGGGCAGTTGCCGAAAGCGTGCACCACAGAAACGGCAAAACCGCCTGACGAGGCGGTGCTGATGTTGCCGTTCATTCGATTGCGCCTTCGGGTCTTCAGGTCAATGCCGAGCAGTCCCACGGCAGCGCCCTGCTTAAGGGCCGTCCTGACCGGATCACCCTCGGCGGGCAGGCGGTCGAGCTGCAGCACTCGCGGATCGGGTGAATGGATGAAGCCCGGCGGGCCTTCGATCAACGTGGCCCAAGGCCTCCCTTGTTCATCGACCGCGCCCACCACGAGGTAAGGCAACTGGTTGTAAAACAATCGATGCTGATCAGGCATGTAGTCGCGTACTACCTTGCGTCCGAATATCTCCATCTGATCGGCGACGCCGACGCTTTCCTGCAGTTCTCGCTCACCCGCATGCCAAGGGGATGCTTCTGGTGCGTCGGATTGATTCATGATCACCTCTACGCATTCGTGAACAGGTGCCCTTCACCCGCCGCCCGGCGGGGAATGGTTGAATCCCCGGCAGCGGGGGCTAATTCGCAGTTGCCGGGGATCATCAACTCTGTGCGTTGCCTAGGCCACGTACTCGTTAGTGCTCAGCACTTCGGCGTACCCGAACTTCAAGGCAGCCATGAACGCCGCATGCACCAGAGGCGCGGGAACCTTGACGTTGTTGAATTCCAGATCGTGGGTCGTACAGGCATCGTGAATAACGGTCGTCTCAAACCCGAAATCGTCAGACGCGCGGGTGACCGCATCGATGCACATGTGGCTCATGTTGCCGACCACGGTGACCCGTTCAATCTCGTTGTGCTCAAGCACTTCGAGCAATTGCGTTTCGCGGTACGGGTTCATGAAGTGTTTGACGATGACCAACTCGTCCCCAAGATTGCGCACCTTCTCGTGCAATTGCGCGCCGTCGGAGCCTGGGACAAAAAACGGTGCATCAGGCGCTAAAGTCTCGTGACGGATATGGATGACCACGTCACCCCGCTCACGTGCTGCTCCAATGACACGAGCCGCATTGTCAGCGGCCGAGTCAGTCGCGTTGAGTTCCCATTTGCCGCCGGAAAAATAGTCATTCTGAATATCAACGACGATGAGTGCTGTGTTAGTCATACGGTTACCTTGGTAAAGAGTCGACTCGGAGTGGGTGGATCATTTCAGGGCACTTGCGGCGTTTCGTACCAATCACGGTCGGGGGTGGCGAAGCGCATCTTCTTGCGAATAAAAGCGGCATTTTCGACGCTGGTTATTTTTTCGAGCAGCGCGAAGGCAACTTCGGTGGCAGTGCCTGGCCCGCTTGAAGTGATGATCTGGTCATCGACAACCACCGGGCGATCGACAAAGCGTGCACCGGTTTCCAACAGTTGGTTTTTGCGCTTGCCGCCTTCCTGGTGGTAGGTCGTGGCGTTCCTGTTACGCAGCACGCCGGCCACGCCCAGGCACACGGAAGACACGCATACGCTGGCAACGGGTTTGCCGGCTTCGACGAAATGCCGGATGGTCGCCAGAAAGGGTTCGCTCAGGGCTTCCTCGTAAAAACCCGCCGGTTCAAAACCACCTGGCAGTGCCAAGGCATCGAAGCTGCCCACGTCCAGATCGCTCAATAAAAAACTTGGATTGAGCATAAGACCGAAGGTGGTCACGATCTTTGTGCGAAGGCCGGCGTTGACCAGCTCCACAGGGTGATCCCCCAGCAGGTTGGCCCAGCCAAGCACATCGGTAAAAGCGGCCATTTCCAAGGGCTCTACGCCGTTGGCCAGTAACATAAGCACGCGTTTCATCGGTCATGAACCTCTGCTGTTCAGCATGGAAGAGTGTGTGCTTATGCTCCGCCTTAACCGCCATACAAAGAATGACCACAAAACACAATCCACTATTTCGCTCACTGAAATGCCCGATAGGTATCTGTATCAGTGCAAGGTGCGAGCGCTGCGCGCGCTCAATCAGCATCCGGCTGCATGGCCGGATGTTCGCGCAGGCCCTCGACGATGTGGTCGACGAAACTGCGTACCCGCATCGAGGCCTTGCGCCCTTCGCGGTACACCACATGCACCGGCAGCGCCGGTAACTCATAGGGCTGCAATACACGGCGCAATCGTCCACTGTTCAAATACTCGTACAACGGATAGCTCGGGCAGCGGGTAATGCCGGCACCATGAGCAGTAGCATCGATGGCCGCCTGCACCGTCGCGCAACTTATCCGTGACCGGGCTTTTATAGGGTTCAATTCACCGTCCTGGTGAAAGTCCCATTGGACCTTGTCTCGATAAGCATGCGTGGCGACCAACCGATGATGTCTCAAATCTTCCGGTACGCCGGGCTCACCGTGAGTGGCCAGATAGGCCGGGCTGCTGCACACCATCGACCGCACGTGGCCCACTTGTCGTGCGATCAATGAAGAGCTGGGCAGATTACCGATGAGCACAGCTACGTCGATTCCCTCCTCATTCATGTTCGGAAAACGATCATGGTATTGCGCGAAGACTCTTACTTCGGGATACAGGTTCGTATAACTCGATAGCATCGGGTTCATGACATAGCGGCTGAACAGCAAAGGCATCAATACCGTGAGATTGCCTTGGGCCTGAACGTGCAAGCCCTTGGCCGAAGCCTCTGCGTCTTCGATGGCCTTGAGAATGCGTGAACAATCGGCCATGAAGCCGGCGCCGGCCTCAGTCAGCGACACGCCGCGGGTACTGCGAAGTAACAGTGGCACGCCAAGACGTTCCTCCAGCCGTGCAATGGCGCGAACGACCGTGGGTCCTGACACGTTCAAACGACGTGCCGCAGCAGCCAGGCTGGGTCGCTCCGATAATGCTTCGAACATCAGCATTTCATGGTAGCGATCCATCAGCTGGAACCCTTCACCACAGCCTTGAGCGCCGAATCCTTGCCGAGTCGATCCGCGAGAAAATCCACGAAGGTATGAACCTTCGCCGGGATTCGGGTGCTCTTGAGGTAGACCACTTGAATGGGCAGCGCAGGCGGTTCGAAGTCTTCCAGCACCAATTCCAGTTCGCCAGCCGCCACCTGGTTGGCCACTTGGTAGGACAATACACGCGTGACGCCCCAGCCCAGGCTGGCGATATTGATCGCGGCCTGATTGGCGGTGACCACCAATCGCGGTTCGAACCGAAAGCTCAGTGCGTTGCCGTCGTTGACGAATTGCCAGTCGCTCAGCAAATGGCTGGCCGAAGACATGACGATGTTGGCGGTACTGAGTTCACCAGGATGACGCGGCCTGCCGTTGCGCTCGAAATAATCGGGCGTACCGCAGATCACCTGACGTACTTCGCCGACTTTGATGGCGTGCTGATTGGTCTCATGCAAATGGCCGATGCGTATGGCCACATCGATACCCTCGTCAGCCATATTCACCACACGATCCACCAGCAAGGCATTGAGGTGCACCGAAGGAAACTGATCCACGTAGTCGGCCAGCAGCGGCGCGATGAACAACTCGCCAAACAGCACCGATGCGGTCACGGTCAAATGCCCGCACGGTATCGAGTAACTGCCTGCCGCCGCCTCCTCCGCCTCGTCGATATCACTGAGGATACGCCGACAATCTTCAAGGTAGCGTTGACCGGCTTCGGTGAGATGCAGGCTACGAGTGGTTCGGGAAAGGAGCTGTGTGCCGATGCGCTCTTCCATCGCGGCGATGGCACGGGTCACGCTGGGGGGAGAGATGTTCAACCGGCGGGCGGCCGCGGCAAAGCCTTCTTCCTCGGCTACTGCCATGAATATCTGCATTTCTTGAAAACGATCCATAGGCGACCCTGTCTTGATGAGAGGACAGCGAGAAGTCTGGCCGCTTGCGTGGCAAGACCTGGTTGCCAGTATCGTCGGCCAAAGCGACTTTCGCACGCGCCGTCGGGCTGGCTGCATGTACGCAAAGCAATCCTGAGAGATCTGCGCAGCCAATGAAAAGGAGCTTGCCGCAAGTATTCTCCCGGCAAGCTCCTTCAGGATCGAATCAAGCCTCCTGTAGGCCTACAGCGGTACGTTGCATGCCAACGAAGTTCGGCAACGCTTCGATGCTGCTCAACCAGGCACGGACATTCGGGTAGTCAGTCAGCGCCACGTTACCTTCTGGTGCGTGGGACACGTACGTGTAGGCGGCAACATCGGCGACGGTCGGCTTGTCGCCGGCCAGGAATTTGCTTTGACCCAGCTCTTCTTCCATGACTTTAAGCAGGGCATGAGAACGTTTGATCGTTTCTTCGGCGTCATAACCGGCACCAAACACGGTGATCAATCGCGCGCTGGCAGGGCCCGAACTGATTTGACCGGCGGCCACCGACAACCAGCGTTGAACCTTGCCCTGCGTTACCGGATCGGTCGGCAGCCATTGGCCGTTGCCATATTTGGCGGCCAGGTAAACCACGATGCCGTTGGAGTCGGCCAGTACGGTGCCGTTGTCATCGATCACCGGGACTTGTCCAAAACTGTTGATCGCCAGGAACTCGGGGGTTTTGTGTGCGCCCTTCATCAAGTCCACAAAGACCAGTTCCGTCGGCAGGCCGAGCAGGGACAGCATCAGTTCAACCCGATGAGAGTGACCAGACAACGGGTGACGATAAAGTTTGATCGCTTGCTGGGACATGACGTACTCCGACTGTTTATGTGTTCGACCCGGTGATCGCGTCGATGGAGTCATCTTCCCCTCCTCTCATAAACAGCGGAATGACCAGCAATTACAATCCAGCATTTCATGGCGTGTAATGATCATTCTTTTTGCAGAGGCTACTGACGCACCGATTCACCCAGCATCAAGTCCATAAAGGCGACTGACGCCGCGCTGTGATAGTTGTTTTTGCGCCGCAACAAGGCGGCTCCGCGCTGTGGCCCCTTGTCCAGCAGCGCGATCCTGCGCAGGGCGCGGTCCTGGGTAGCGATGGGTTCCGGAAGAATAGTGGCAACCGCCGTGTGCCGCATGACTTCCAGCAAAGTGTTGACCGAGTTGACCTCGATCACCACGTTGGGGGTGATCTGCGTCTTGGCGAAGTACTCGTCAATGCAGACGCGGGTGGCGAAGTCGGGAGTCAGCAACGCGAAGTTCAGTTGCGCGACCTGCTCGGCGGTCAAGGGTTTCTTCCAGTCGTATAACGGGTGATCGCGCCCCACCACCAGCCCCAGGGTTTCAACAAAAGCCGGGATTGTTTCGATATCCGGGTTTCGCACCTCATCAAACGCAATGGCGATATCCAGTGAGTCCTCCGCCAGGCCGGTTTCGATATCGGCCATGGAGAGTTCAAAGATCTCCAGATGGATATTGGGATAGAGAGCCATGTAGTCGCGCATCAGCGGTCCCACGAGGTACGCCATGAACGTCGGTGTCATGGCCAGGCGCAAGGTGCCGCGCGACAGATCCTTCACATCGTGCAGTGCGCGCTTGCCAGCCTCCAACTCCACCAATACACGACGGGCACATTCGATGTAGGCCTGCCCCGCATCAGTCGGTTTGACCGTGCGTGACGTGCGGTCGAACAGCACAACACCAAGCGTATCTTCCAGCTGCCGGATCTGTTGCGACAAGGTGGGCTGGGAAACATGCAGCGCCTCGGCTGCGCGGGTGAAGCCGGCGTTATCGGCGACTGCCAACAAATATCGCAAGTGTCGTAGCAGCATAAGAACTCTCCTCTATAGGCACTGCTTATGCGCTGCATTGTATATCGATCCTGGAGGCTATCGAACCAACGGAAGAAGATTGGCCGTCTGCCGTTATCTGCCGGTGACAGGCGTACGCAGCGTCACGAATTCTTCTGCCGAGGTTGGGTGCACACCGATGGTTTCATCGAACAGGCGCTTGGTGGCCCCCGCTTTCAGCGCGATGGCCAGCCCTTGAATGATGTCTCCGGCGTCGGGGCCGACCATGTGCGCGCCCAGTACTCGATCCGTCGCAGCATCCACCACCAGCTTCATCAGCGTCTGCTCGGACGACTGCGTGAGGGTCAGTTTCATCGGTTTGAATCGGCTCTCGAAAACCACGACTTTGTGGCCATGCTCCAGTGCCTGTTCTTCCGTCAGTCCAACGGTGCCGATGTTGGGTTGGCTGAACACCGCGGTGGGAATGTGTCGGTAATCCACTGGGCGATATTCTTCAGGTTTGAACAGGCGACGCGCGACGGCCATGCCTTCAGCTGTGGCGACCGGAGTCAGTTGCACCCGGCCAATCACATCACCCAATGCCAGAATCGATGGCTCGCGGGTTTCGAAGTTGTCGTTGACGTCGATGAAGCCCTTGTCATTGAGTGCGACGCGGGTGTTTTCCAGGCCCAGATTGTCGAGCATGGGGCGGCGGCCAGTGGCGTAGAAAATGCTGTCGGTCTCCAGTTGACGACCGTCGTTGAGCGTCGCCAGCAGACTGCCGTCCGCCTGTTTGTCGATCTGCACGATATCGGTGTTGAACTGCAATTGCAGACCGCGTTTTGTCAGTTCTTCCACAAGGTGCGTACGAACTGATTTATCAAACCCGCGCAGGAACAGATCACCGCGATACAGCAGGCTGGTGTCGGCACCCAGGCCATTGAAAATACCGGCAAATTCGACGGCGATGTAACCACCGCCAACCACCAATACCCGCTTGGGCAGTTGTTTCAGAAAGAATGCTTCATTCGAAGTGATCGCGTGCTCACGACCTGGAATATCCGGAATCTGTGGCCAGCCACCGGTGGCAATCAGAATGCGTTCTGCGCTGTAACGTTGGCCGTTGATTTCAACGTGATGCGCATCGGTCAGCCGTGCATGACCTTCGAGCAAGGTCACGCCGCTGTTGATCAGCAATTTGCGGTAAATCCCGTTGAGCCGTTCGATCTCGCGGTTCTTGTTGGAGATCAATTTTTCCCAGTCGAATTGCGCCTTGCCGGCCGTCCAGCCAAAGCCCTCGGCCTGTTCGAAGTCGTCGGCAAAATGCGAGCCGTAGACCAGCAGTTTTTTTGGCACGCAACCGACATTCACGCAAGTACCACCGAGGTAGCGGCTTTCGGCAACAGCCACTTTCGCGCCGAATCCTGCGGCAAAACGCGCAGCACGGACACCGCCGGAGCCTGCACCAATCACAAATAAATCAAAGTCGTAGGTCATCTCAATTCTCTGCAAGGTCGCACAACACAGGTGTGGCCAACCATCGTTAAAGGGGAGAAAAACGAAGTTTAAATGCGCGCAAAATCGGGGCGCATCGTTTCGAGACCGAAACCTTGTTCTGATGCGCATTGGATCTGTGCGTGACAGGAGCCGCTCTGGACTCGCTAGCCAGTGCACCCATCAGTTGGGGCAACAAAAAACTACCTTCGTATTCGCTATGGGCCATGGCTGGAGTCTCCAACCAAGGGTTACCGTCGCAGGAATGAGCAACATCAATCATGTGGGGACTCCCTGGATGGACTCTGCATTAGCCCGAAATGGGTCAATGCCTTCTGCGTTCAGTCTCACCATCTATGGGCAATTAGAGAACCGGCAGGGATGTCATGGCTTAATTGTGCTGGGTGAAACAATCCAGCGAGGCGTTGATGGCTCATGCACGACTTTCCCGCAGCAGATGACGAGCGGAGTCGGCCATCACAGTCAGCGAACCTGCCAGCATCAATACGTCTTTAAGCACCAGGCGACCGCCACCGGACAGATAGGGAAAACCGTTCTGAGCGTCGCCCAGGGCACCGACCCAGGCCTCTGGCGTGGTGATCAGAAAGCTCAACGTCACCAATGGCGTACCGAAGGCCAATGCACCACCGAGTAAGCCGGTGCGTCGTGAGATCGGATTGGACAGCACCAATAAACCAATCAGGAGTTCGACAATGCCCAGCCCGGTCGAGAACCCGTAGGTGTTATTGGCTGTCTGCCAGGCGCGCTTGTCCGCGTTCAGTTCGCCTTCATGTGTCAGGTGAACCTTGTACTCTTGCGGGTGCTCGTAGAAGAACGACATGAAGGGGCTGTTGGCGACAAACGGTGTGATGCTGTCGGCCTCGTAGGGGACGAATTTGAGTGCACCAATCCACAGGAACACGATGCCGATTGCCAGTCGCATAAGCGAAGCGCCAAAGGTATCCACTTTGCTGAGGAACCGTAACCAGGTTGCAAATGAGGTGAGCAAGAGACTTCTCCAGAACATTGAATGTGGAGCCAGTCTGCGGGTTTGGCGAACGGTGCTTTTGTTCGTCATGCTCAAGTTGTTGCTTGATCGTCTCAACGTGAACAGGTTGAGTGTACTGTTTCGACACACTCTGTTTTCTCCAGTGGCGCGATTCGGATTTGCTCAATCGGCTCAGCTTTTATTGCGAAAAACTCAAAATGAACTCAATCGATAAACTCATCAGTTTGGCCAATGTTCGCGGCAGTCTGGATTTGCGCTGCCAATTCGAGGGGGATTGGGCACGCGAGCATGCGCAGGAAGCCTTGGGCCGGGCGCCCTATCACATCGTGCTGGCCGGAGAGTGCCGGGTAGACTTTCCCGATGGCCAGCGCGTTCCCATGAAGGCCGGGGACATTCTGCTGCTTGCGCGAGGCGCGCCGCATGTCATGCACAGCCCAGGCAAAACCGTAGCGCCGACCGTGCCGAGCGTTAGCGAAGGTGGTGTCGTACCGATGCATCGAATTGGCGGGACCAGTCGCGATTTCGACATGCTCTGTGGCGGGTTTCACTTCAATCGCACGTCACTGCTGTTTGCCGCGCTGCCCGAGTATCTGGTCATCCCGCCCACGGCCAGTGGGCCGTTGCCTGCGCTGGTGGAGATGCTGCGTGGCGAAGCGGATGGTGACCAGGTCTGCTCCAGATTCATGCTCGACGCGCTATCCCAGGCGCTGTTCACCTTGATCCTGCGAGCGCACCTGGCAAGCGATGGCCAGACCACCGGTTCACTCGCTTTGCTCAGCGATAAACGCCTCGGACGCGCGTGGCAGGCGATGTTGGCCGACCCTGCATTCGAGTGGACCGTTGAAGGGCTGGCGGAAATGGCAAGCATGTCCCGGGCAACTTTTCTGCGCGCCTTCGCACGAGTGGCGGGTGCATCGCCCTGGGTGCTGTTGACTCAGGTCCGGATGGAATTGGCGTTCAATCTGCTGAGCCACTCCCATCTAGGGTTGAGCGATATTGCCGTGCAGGTCGGTTACCAGTCGCAGTCGGCTTTCAGCAAGAAATTCAAGGCGTTTTACGGGGAAGCGCCGGGGAAACTGCGTCGCGAGATTTAGCGTATCCATTTCGCCAACTAGACTTTTTGACGTGATTCGTCTGCTTGTGAGCATGCTCGGCACTGCCCTGTCGTTTGAACTGCTACGCTTTCCAAACTTGCAAAGTTACTGTCAAGATTCACCGTGGTAACGCGATGAAAAAAATGCAGGCGAAATCATTTGCTGATCTGGTCCGAATGGCTGAATGCTTAGGTTACGGGCAGTTTGAAAACGGCAAGCCCAATCCCAGTGAAAAGATCATCAATGGTTGCTTCGCTTGCGATACGAAGATGCCCCCTGCAACGGACCTGATCTTCACGAAGTATTCCGAATAACCACTTATGGTTTGAGAACATCCTTCAGGACTGGTGCCCACCGATGTGTCAATCGGCACGGAAGTGTTGGCAGAGCGATTCTTGAAAATGCTCTAACAGAAAATCGACGAACACCCGTGTTTTCGCCGGCAAGGACTTTTTTGAAGAGTAGTAAATCGAGACCACGCCCAGATCCACGTACCCGTCGGGTAACAATCGAACCAGCTCACCGCTTTGCAAGCGAGGCCAGGCGCGATCCAAGGGTAGTAGCGCGACACCTAACCCCATCACAGCGCAACTACACAGCGCTTCTGGGTCGTTCATGATGGCTGCTGGTTTTAGATTCAGGTCGTACCGCCCTTCCCCGGAATCACGAAGTGTCCAGTTCAGCAAACGCCCTGAGTTGGTCGAACGCATTACGATGCCATCGGCCCCCTGCAAATCGCTGGGCGTAGCGGGTAGCGGTTTGCCTTCAAGCCATGATGGAGCAGCGACAGCCACGAGATGAAGTTTGGCCAGTTCGCGCGCCACAACGCCCGGTGACAATTCCATGCCGCCGCCGATAGCGACATCAAAACCTTCACCTATCAAATCCACGCGTCGGATTTCCAGGTGCCAATCCGGCACCACAGCGGGATAACGCTGTTTGAAGGTCTTGAGCAATGGCAATACATAATCGTAAGCCAAAGACGGTGCCAAATTGACCCGCAGTCGCCCTGCGGGTACTTCGCGAGTTTCGCCAATCTGGTTGATGGCCCCCTGGATGGTTTCCAGGCCTTGCGCGACCTCTTGGTAAAACAACTCTCCCGCCTCGGTGAGGGTGAGACTGCGCGTGCTGCGGTGGAACAACCGCGTACCCAGATTCGCTTCAAGTCGCGCCACATTTTTACTGACGGCGGCAGCTGAAATGCCCATGCGTCGTGCGGCTTCGGAAAAGCTGCTGGCTTCTGCGGCACGGACGAAGGACTCAAGATTACCCAGGGTTTCCACGATCATCTCCAACTTTTGGTTGAAGCTGATTCTACCGATTGAAGACTAATTAATCCTTGATGCTTTGGTCATGATGGGCTTCCTCCTGGTTCAAGATTGGAAAGCAAAGCATCATGGCAAAAATTCTCGTTACCGGCGCGACAGGCAGATTGGGCAATGCTGTCTTGCGTTCACTGATACAAAAAATCCCGGCATCAGATGTTGTGGCAATGGCACGTGATATTGAAAAGGCGGAGCCTCTGGCTGCATTAGGTATAGAAGTGCGCCGAGCGGATTACACCGACTACGATTCGCTGGTGGCAGCGTTCGAAGGCGTAGAAAAAATCTATTTGGTGTCAGCCGTAGCGTTCAGTGATCGTCTTGCCCAGCATAAAAACGTGATCATTGCAGCCGGCCGCGCGGGTGTTCGCCATGTGGTTTACACCAGTATTCAACGGATCAACGATGAGCTGGCACCTATCGAGGGCGTGACGGAGAGTGATATAGCTACCGAGCGATTGCTTGAGAAGTCGGGCCTCACGTACACAATTATTCAACATCCGCTATACGCTAACGATTTGCCCTTCCTCATCGGTGCCAATGCGGCAAAAGAAGGCTTCAGCGCCCCAACAGGGCAAGGTCGAGCCAGCTTCGCCACTTATACCGAACTGGCAGAAGCCGGTGCCGCACTGTTAACCCAAACAGGCTATGAAAATCGCACTTGCCTGCTAAATGCGGGACAGACCTGGTCGTTTCAGGACATCGCAGACGGGTTGACTCGACTGACGGGCAAGCCGGTTGCTTACCAACCAATTTCCGTTCAGGCATTCATCGCCGCTCGAGAGGCTGACGGCTGGCCAACCGCGGTCGCGAAATTCCTCAGCGGCTGGGGCAATGCTATCGATAAAGGCGCTTTCGACCAGAGCAGTCGCACGCTTGAAAAACTGCTGGGGCGCAAGCCGAAAGATCTTGAGGGCATTTTACGGGTGGCTTTCTCGCTTTAAGTATTCGTTTATTTTCCCCTTCGGTGCGAGGAACATGCCGCTCCTCGTTTGTTGGCGGCGCTGAGTTGAGGCGGGCATTTCACCAACGCGCAACCAAAAACCTAGTCGAAGCTCACAGGTGAGAGTTCGCTTGCGACTGGGAGCTCAGATTGTCAGTCCTTTCCCTATACCCGCTATCGGAGGCGGGGTCAGGTCTACGTAGGCCCTCTGCACTCCAACTGTCAGTGTTGTTACTTTTCCTTGGTCGGTTCCAGTCGGTCTATCATTTGACCATCTCGATATCGGTCATCGTCCAACTTTTATCGAACACGCCCTTATCCGGACCTAGAAACGAAACATCGTGAACCACTGCGTATCAGGCTTGGTTTCGATTCCCTAGTACGCGCTCTCTACCCTGACGCGGTGCTCGACACTCAGGTGTCAAACCGACTCAACGACGTGTAAAGGTCGTATGGAATGTAACGTGACTGCCGGTCACGCATGACTTTGACCATGGCCACATCCGGATCCAGGGAAAAGACCAGTCTTCCTGCTTTTTCCACCAGGTGGTCAAGCAAGCGTTCCTTGTCGCCTATGACGCATTCGGGATTGCGGTCGTAGGCGCTGTTGATAGTCAGGCTCAACCAGTGCGTTCCCGGGATCAGATTGCCGACGAACACCACCGGGCCACCCTGTAGCTGGATTTCCGGCAACAGTTGCCCCGGCGTAAAACCATCACTGAAATCAAAGTGCCAACCCTCGCCGAGCAGTTCGCAGGCGCTACGGTTGATCAGGACCAGACGCCCGCTTTTTTCCAGACGATGCATCAATGGCGAGAGAAACAAGTCGCGGTCACGGGGGTGGGGATTGCGTGCGCGAGCCCAGTGACGTTCGCCAGTCAGGTACCGCGCTTTCGGGAACAATAATCGGGGCATCTCCCCTTCCCTTACGCGCTCGAGCAGCTCTTCGGAAAGTGGCGCATGCAGATGAGTCAACACCACCGCGTCAATATCGTCTTCACACAAACCGTGTTGCGCCAGGTTGTCCAACAGTCCCATCACCCGTGGCTGGCAGCGGCAGGTGCGTGGTGGCGGAGCCAATAGCGCGTCAGCACCAGACAACACGAGGATGTTCATCCCCGGCTGTTGCACCAGTAAGGCTCGGGAAGCGATGTCCACCTGATTGTCCAGATCGGGCTTCATCCACTGCGACCATTTCAAACGAGGTGTATGCCCGAACAGAATTCCCCCGTCCAGTTTCCGACGCGGGCCTGCCAGTGTGGAAATGCTACGAATCACAATGTTCAACCCCTGTGTATGCGGGTGCCTCACAACATCGCAAGGCATGCAAAGGAGCGCACGTTAATGCATTGATTCAGGGTTGCGACCCACCCCACTGGAGGGGGGGCGTCATCCGCGCTTGCGCGCAACGATGATGGCTTCGTAACGACTCGACACGCCGAGTTTGATGAACATGTTCTTCAAGTTCCATTTGACGGTTTGTACGCTGATGTTGAGTGCCAGTGCGATGTGCTTATTGGACATGGATTGCTCCAACAGCGTGAGAATCTCCTGCTCGCGCTTGGTCAACGGCTCGGTGTCATCGTGAGAGCCCGTCAACGGCGGCGCCGTCTTGTCACTGATCAATGACGTAGTCTGCTTCATGCGGGCCAGCAGTTGCTGTTGATACTGCGCAAGCGTCTCCACGGACTGACAGTCCAGCCCAGCCAGCAAGCCACGTAATGTCTCTCCCTCATCGAGAAAGCTGCGCAAAAGGCCCAATCGGTAACCTGAGGCAAGCGCTGTTTTCAGACGGTCTCGGGCGGCATCGTCATGCCCGAGTCGATCCAGTGCAATTGCCTTGAGGAGATCGGCTTTGACCAACAGCGCACCCCTGTTGAGCCGGGTAGCGATTTCATGCACCGCTTCGATCGCCAGCAGCGCTGCTGCCGGCTCCTGCTTGGCCAACGCCAGGCGAGCCCGCGACAATGCGGCCGTGGCAACGATTGCGCTATGGCAAGATTGGGATTGCTGTGGTTGCAAAGCCAGATCGTCGAGGGTTGCCTGTAACGATTCGCCATGTCGCCAGTCACCGGCTTTCAGCACCAGATTGACCTGCTCGGCAAGCATGACGGCAACGCCATGGTTCAACCCCAGCGCGCGGAAATGGCTTTCTTTTTTTGCGACATAGTCGAGCGCACTCCTTACGCCTTCCTGCAGGAACTGCAGCCGTGCATAAGTACGGGCGGCGCAGTACATGTATTCAGGCGCAGAAAAATGCAGCATGTCCAGGCGGTTGGCGAGGGTTTCTCGGGCGTCGTCGATGCGGTCAAGTTCGTACCACAACTCAGCCAGAATCGCCGCCGTACTGGTCGCACTTATCGAACGACGCCCATGATGGGTTTCCGCGTCTGCAAGGACGCTCGAACAGACGCGTTCGGCTTCCAGCACGTTGCCTTCGTACAGCGCGACGACACCCAAGGTGCTGCGGTTGACCAGCGCCACCTCGCTTGTATTGCTGAGCATGTGGTGGTCAGCCAATGTGTTGAATCGGCTTCGCGCCTGAGCATACTGCCCGAGGGTGGCAAGCGCGGCCACGGTCAGCCCCCAGCGGAAGTACTCGAAAAAAGCATGACCCAATGGCGCGTCGCCAATCTCGTTCAGATAGACCAGGCCGTTTTCCACGTCCTCGTCCATCTCTGCGATCAACGCCTGCAACAATTTGATTTGCAACGCCTGGGTTGGTGTCGGGTGGCTCGACGTCAGGATGTCTTTCCAATGCCTGGCCGTGTCCAGATGGCCGACCATCACCGCACTCCAGGCCCCCATCAGCATCAATCGCGGATGCTGGGCGAGAAGCTCTGTCGGCACGCTCTCGATCCAGCGCATGAAGACGCCAAGATGACTGAGATTGGCCAGAGTAGGAATGGCCCGTTCAAGGATCTCCACTACCGTCTGAAAATCACCGCTGAGCACCGCGTGTCGAACAGCTTCGGTAAAGAGCTCCTCATTGGCGAACCATTGAGCAGCACGCAGGTGCAGCCCACTGACGTCGATCCCGCCCTGCTCCAGGCGCTGGTTGAGGAACTCAGCGAACATTGGATGCAGCCGATACCACTCAAAACGATCTTCCATGTCCACCGGCAGCAAAAACAGGTTACGTGCTTCAATGGATGCAATCAGCTGCGGGGCATGCTCGTTTTCCGTGACATAGGCGGCCAAGGGAGAACTGAAACGACGCAAAATCGATATTTTCTGCATGAACTGGAACAACTCATCGGGTAGATCGCCAATGACGTCCTCGGAAAGATACGCACCAAGACTCGCGCTGTTGAGCAACTGTCTGCCGGGTTTCGGCGACTTGCCAGGCTTGGCCTTCATCGAGATCGACACCAGTTGCAGGCCGATCGGCCATCCGTTGGTCAAGTCGTGAATCGAATGTGCGGCGTCTAGATCGATATTGGCATCCAGATGATTCTTGAGAAAACTGAAGGACTCGCGAAAGGCGAACGACAGTTCAGTGCCGTCAATCTCGCAAAGCTCGCCCATTGCCCGCAGGCGACCGAGCAATAGCGGCGTCGCCACCCGTGATGCCAAGACAATGTGCAAATTCCCTGGGGCCGCGTCGACCAGCGCCTGTATCAGCGCCAGGATCGCGGGATCGGTGATGTGGTGAAAATCGTCGATCATCAGGTATTGCTCGGCCCCATCCCGGTCGAGCGTATTGACCAGGGCTGCGCACATCGCCTGCTGCCAACCAGTCTTACCCGCGTCGCTTATCAGCCACAGGTCGTCCTCCAGAACCAGTCCGATTTTTTGCAGGGTACCGATCAACCCGGCGCAGAACGTCGTCCTCGATGCATCCTCGGAAATCAGCGAAAGCCAGGCAACGCGTGCCCCCTCCTTGACCAATTCCATTCGCCATTGCGCCATCAACGTGGTCTTTCCAAACCCGGCGCTGCCGGTGATGACCATTAGTTTTTTATGGCGCGCATCGTTCAGACGCGCCATCAGTTCCTCACGCAATACAGCTTGGCTGGAGAGGCGCGGCGGAGCGAATTTGGTGCTGACAAGCAGGGTGTTGGGTTTCATCAGGCAAAACTCGAGCGAGGGCGATGAAGGTGACACCACTCCAGCGGGGTGGGCGGAAATCATCGGCAATGCATTAACTTGGAAGCATCCGGACTATGAGTGAACTTGAGATGGTATGTCCACCGATGACAGATGCCCAAAGGCTTTCAATCGACAGCATGCGCACCTTTGTGCAGCGTGAAATTGCACCCGTCGCCAGTCTATTGCGCCACGCCGCAGCACCGCGCGATCAGCTGCTGGAACTCACTCAGGCGGTCGCCGAGTTCGGCTTGCCTGGCATGGTGGTGACCAGGTCCCTCGGAGGTCACGGCGTCGACTGGGTGACCCAGGGCAGACTGTTCGAAGAGTTGGCAGCAGGCAGTGTCGAACTTGCCTGTCAGGTATTGCTCAATACGCTCGCAACGACGCTGGTGATGCAGCATCCGGCGCTGGCTGAGCGCTATCTCCCCGAGTTGATCGCTGGCCGCAGACTTGTCGGAATCACCCGGAACGGCCCGACCAGTGCACTGCACGGTCGACGCAAAGGCGACGAGTGGCTCATTGACGGCAGATGCGACAACGTCAGCGCAAGCCTGCAGACCGACTTGCTCATTTGTGCGGTTCGCGAACACTCGAAGTCTTCCTCATGGATATTGCTGGATCGCTCGGAAGACCGCTTCGAGATCCGTCATTACCACGATGTTGAAGGTGAGAAGCACATGTGCCTGCAGATCACTCAGGCCCGACTCCCGACACAGCGCTGGCTCGGCGATGCAGCCCCTGCCTCGCTGATGACACGCCATGTGCTGGATACATTCAAATTGCATGAAGCGGTGATCCAATTGGCCCGTGGTCAGGCGTTGCTCGATGCATCGATGTCCCGGGCCAGCCACAACACGCAGTTCGGTCGCCCGATTGCCGCCCAGCACCTCGTGGCCATGCAGTTCGCCGAACTCGCCACCCAACTGGATGCTGCCCGACTGATGTGCGGGTTGGGTTTTGCGCAACTCGATGCCGATCGCCTGGATGGCAATATCGCCAGCCGCGCACGGTTGTTGACGGCCGAGATCGCGCAACGTATCGAACGGCGTATCAGCCGGATCGACAGCAGCAACGTCCCTCAGAACAACAACCCGAATTGGCCACACAACGGCGGACCGCTGGCTCTTCTCAGCGAGAGTATTGCCGAGGATGCGCAACGAATCGCCGAAGGCCTGATCGGCGAGTTGCCCTGACTCTGAATATGGCAACGCGCGGCCAGGCCTGCACCTGAACCGCGCGGTTCCATCAGGGTTTCTCAATCGAGTTTTTCGATGTCACTCAACACCCAACTGCGGTCGACCATCGGCTGTTGCGGTCCATAGATCCGGAACATGGTGAAGAACGGCTGGCCAGCCTGAGTGCTGATCCAGTTGGCTTCATGCCCGGTCGGCGGTTTCGGCCCGAAGTACAGATCGACGCTGCCATCGGGGTTCTTCTTCATCTGCTGGTTGTAGGAGTCAAGCCCGACTACCCTCGCCTCGCGGATGAACCCGGCAGTACGCGCGTCGTACACATCGAGCGCCCAGAAATCCCGTGCCGGCGCGTTGGCCGGGATGGTCAAGCGGTAGCTCTGGCTGCCATCAAGGGGCTCGCCTTTGCCGGTTTCGTAGCTTTTCATGTACACCTGTGGCCCCGGCGGCACGATGGGGCCGAACATGGCAAACCAGGCAAAAGCCCGCTCGTCCAGATAGACACCCTGCCCCGGCTCGATGAACGTCAGTTTGGTGCCAATCGCCTGCTTTGGCCCGGCCAGTGAGCGCCATTTACGTCGTCCTTCCCAAACCTCGATACCCGATCGGGCGTAGCCGTCCATCATGTAAGCGTGTGCTTCACCGATGGCCGCGTCGAGAAGTTTCTGACGCTGGGCGTCGGCCTTGAAGTCCAGACCTTTACCAATGCCCAGCGCATTCAATTGCCCCATCATGCTCATGTCACGATCCTGCACCGGTTCTTCGCTGACCATCCGCGCCAATGAGTCGTAGAAGCTGGCGTCATAGCGGGCGATGGCTTCAAAGACTTTGTCGGCCACGTCTATGTAGCGGTTGGAGGCCGGTGTCTGCGCCTGCTCAAGTGGGTAAACTTTCAAGGTTTTCAGGTAGTCGACGCCATTCGCCAAGTCCTGAGTGCTGGTGGTTTGAGTGATGACCCTCAACAAGGTGTAGTTGTTGTAGGTGCTGCTTTGGATAGGAATGAAACCGGCCGGCACTTCACCTTTATAACCCGGTGGCAGCATCAGGTAGCGCCCGCCTTTGCCCTGATCCTGGCCGCGACTGCCAACATTGAGCAATGGAATGGTCCACGCATCGAGTACCGCGCCATAGAGGCCAGCCGTGGTGGTTGCCGGAATATCCAGCACCACAGGGCCGTCCTTCAGGTTGACGAAGGTCATTACGTAAATGGTGGAATGGTTGGGTGTGGTGGTCTGGTTCTTCCAGTCCGAAGGTCGCGACCAGTACATGACATCGTTGTAGCGCGCGCCGGCATCGCGGAAATAGGCTTGGCGCATGGCATCGAAGTTGACCAGTGGCATGCCCCAGACCGCCGCTTCAACAGCGCGACGTTCGAGCATGCGGTTGTGCAGGTTTTCAGGGCTTGAAAGTGACTGGGTCTGGCTGAATGACGGCAGCGGCACGCCAGTCAGTCCCAGCCCTAATCCAAGGCAGATCAAGCAGGCGGCGAGCAGCGTCTTACGGCCACGCGACCCCGTCTTTGCGCAGTGAGATTGCATGATTTGTCAGTCCTCAACGTGTTGTTCTTATTGTTTCGCCGTGCCTCAAGCCACGCCGCGTTTGCGGCCTTCCCAGAACGGCGCGCGCAGGTCGGTCTTGAGCACCTTGCCGATGCTGGAGACCGGCAAGCTGTCGCGAAACTCCACGCTGCGCGGGCACTTGTAGCCGGCAATGCGATCACGGCAGTGACTAACCACTTGCTCGTCGGTGACGGTAGTGCCGGATTTGCGGATGATTACCGCGTGGACTGTCTCGCCCCACTTGTCGCAGGGAATGCCTATCACCGCGACTTGGGCCACGGCCGGGTGACTGGCGATGGCGGTCTCCACTTCGGCGGAATAGATGTTTTCGCCGCCGCTGACGATCATGTCCTTGAGGCGGTCGCACACATGGACGAATCCATCGTCATCCATGTAGCCGCCGTCACCGGTGTGCATCCAGCCATTGCGCAATACTTCAGCGGTGGCTTCAGGTTTGTTCCAGTAACCGAGCATGACGTTCGCCCCGCGTACGGCTATCTCCCCGACGGTGCCACGCGGCACTTCCCGGTCTTCGGTATCGACGATGCGCACTTCCACGCACGCCGCCGGCTGCCCGGCCGAGTGCATTTTGCCGCTTTGGTGGTGTTCTGCGCTGTGATACTCGGGTAACAGCAAGGTGGCGATGGGCGCCAGTTCTGTCATGCCGTAACCCTGGCGGAATCCGGCGCTGGGGAACGTATCACGGGCACGATCCAGCAAAACTGGTGTGATGGGTGATGCGCCGTAGCCCAGGGTTTGCAGTGACGACAGGTCAAGGCTCGTGGTGTCCGGAATGTTGGTCCGCCAGTCCAGCAGCATCTGGATCATGGTCGGTGCCAGCAGGATTTCGCTGACTCGCTCGGTGGCAATGGTTTCCAGCACGGTCTGTGGCAGGAAAGAAGGCAGGACGACGTGGGTACCGCCGCTGATGAACAGTGCGGTCATGGCCGCAAAGTCAGCCAGATGGAACATCGGCATCGCATGCAGGAAACGTTCGTGTGGACGGCAGGAGCCAGACATAACGATGGCCATCGATGAAACGCAGACGTTCGTGTGGCTGAGCATCACACCTTTCGGAAAACCGGTGGTGCCACCGGTATAAAAGATACCCAGCAGCTCATCGCCGCCGCGACGTGCGTCCTCGACTGGCGCGTACTCGGCAATCAACGCTTCGTAATTAAGCATGCCGGTCGGTGTTTCACCGTCACCCGCATAGATCACCACCCGTAGGGTTTTTGCTGTTTCGATGATCTTGCTCGCATGGGCCAGAAAGTTGTCGTCGACGATCAGCACCGTCGTACCCGAATCGTCAAGCGAGTAGATGATTTCCGTCACACTCCAACGGGTATTGACCGGGTTGAGCACCGCATCGGCCCAGGGCACCGCCTGGTAGTACTCGATGTAGCGCAGGGAATTGAGCGACAGCATCGCCACGCGATCCCCGCTGGTTACGCCCAGGCCCTTGAGCGCACCGGCCAGGCGCGCAACGCGATCGCCAAACTCGGCGTAGGTGATACCCCGCCCCTGATAACGAATGGCAGTAGCGTTCGGACAGCGTTGAAGGTGACGGTGCAAACCTTGAGTGATGTACATCGGAAACTCCCATTTCTTATTGTTCTGGGCAATGGCTTGGTTATCGGTTAGCGGCAATCAGGTGTATCGGTACCGGCTCAGCGTCGGGCCAGCGATTACGCACCTCTTCCCTGTCGGTGCTATGGGCATGGCAGGTGCCAATGAACCAGGGCTTGGGGGCGACGTAATCCGGGTCACGAGCGGCGCGCTCGCGCTCGGCTTCGCGCAGCAGGTCCACGGTGCTTTGGTATAACGTGGTCGCCATCGGGCCGAGCAATTCGGTGAGATGGGTACACCCCTGGACGCCACCGACGCGCTGAATCATCTGCTTCTTGAAGCCTGGGCCGACCTTCAGGCCGATCAGGCTCTTGTAGGCCGCAACGATTTCAGGACAGAACGGTGTGGGGATGTCGTCCATGATCGCTTCAACGTTGTGAATCACGAATTGCAGATCGGTGGTCAAGACAATGTGCATCCGGTGCACTGGGGCGCCGGCTGGAATCAGTTTGTAGTAAGCGTCGTGATCGTGGTGCTTGGTGTCCAGCAGGCGGCCTTCCAGATCGATCAAGCCATCGCTGCGCAGGTAGCCGGTACAGATCACTTGTCGCGTGTGCAGCGCTTTTCGGGCCGACTCGTTCGATGCTATTTGCTTCATCAGGCTTTTCTCGACAGACATGGGGGCTGGCCGCATACCCTATAGGAGCAGCTTGTAGGAGCAGCTTGCGCCGGCTCCTACAGAGAGCCCGTTAAAGCGAACGGCCCACCAGCTCGCGCTGGATCTCGTTGGCGCCGCCGTAGATACGGGCAACGCGCGCATCTGCCCACATCCGGGCAATCGGGTATTCGTTCATGTAGCCGTAGCCACCGAAAAATTGCAGGCAGGTATCGAGCACTTCGCTCTGACGCTCGGTCAGCCAGAACTTGCCCATTGAGGCCAGTGTCGAGTCGAGTTTGCCGTTGACCCATTGCGCGATGATGTGATCACAGAACGTGCGCGAAGCGAATACGGTGGCCTTGACGTCAGCCAGGCTGAAACGGGTGTTCTGAAAATCCAGTACCGGCTTGCCGAACACCTGGCGCTCTTTGGTGTACTCAAGGGTCAGCTTGAGGGCGCGTTCCATGGTGGCGGCGGCGCCAATAGCGATCTGTGCTCGTTCGAACGGCAGTTGCTTCATCAGGGTGTACAGGCCTTTCCCTTCGATACCGCCCAGCAGGCAGTCAGCCGGGACTTCGACATCGTCAAAGAACATCTCGGAAGTATCCGACGATTGCAGGCCGATCTTGTCCAGGCACTTGCCGCGACGGAAGCCCGGAAGTTTGGTATCAACCAGGAAAATCGAAATGCCCTTGGAGCCGGCGGACATGTCGGTCTTGGCGACAACCGCCACCATGTCGCTGGTCTGGCCGTTGGTGATGAACGTCTTGGCACCGTTGATCACGTACTTGTCGCCCTGCTTGACCGCGCGGGTACGGACAGCCTGCAAATCGGAACCAGTACCTGGCTCGGTCATGGCGACGGAGCAGATCACTTCACCTGAGGCAATCTTTGGCAGCCAGTGCTGCTTTTGCGCTTCGGTGCCGTCGTCGAGGATGTAGTGCCCGACGATGTGGTTGATGCCAACGCCCATGCCGGATACACCGGCATAGAACAGTTCACTGACCACCACTGCCAGGTGCGCCGGTGTACCACCCGAGCCGCCGTACTCAACGTCGATATCGGGCAGGATCATGCCCATTTCGCCCGTCGCCAGCCATGAAGCGCGGTCAGCCTGGTGCTGCTCGCGCCACTTTTCTTCCATGGGTGCCAATTGGGTGGTGACAAAACGGCGAACGCTGTCGGCAAATGGCGCGACGTCTTCGTCTAGCCAAGGGGAACGGTAGTTATCCAGCATGGCGAATACCTCAAAATTCTTATTGTTGTCCTGGCCCGAACGCCCCGCGCTGAATGGCGAGGCGACGGGATTTCACGTCAGCGTTTAAACGGCACCATGACCGCCGCCGCAGACCAGGGTTTGGCCGGATACGTAGTTGGCTTCCGGCAGGCACAGCATCACCACCGAACCTGCGGCTTCTTCCGGCGTGCCCGGACGGCCCAGCGGGATCATCTGGCTGGCGCCGTCGACCATGGCCTGTTGTACGCCGACCTTGATCTCGCGGCCCTCGATGTTGACCGTCTTGCTTTCGTTGCCGGCCAGTGCCTGGGTCAGACGCGTGTCGATGAAACCGAACGCCACGGCATTGACGCACACCTTCATGCGACCCCACTCGCGTGCCAGGGTCTTGGTCATGCCGAGGATGCCGGCCTTGGCCGAGGAATAGTTGGCCTGACCGGCGTTGCCACCGGCGGCGACGGAAGAAATGTTGACCACCTTGCGGAACACCTCCCGACCTTCGGCGACTTCTTTCTTGGCCTGGGCGCTGATGACTGGTTGGGCGGCGCGCAGGATTCGAAATGGTGCGGTCAGGTGGCAGTCGAGAATCGCGTACCACTGCTCATCGGTCATCTTCTGGATCACGTTGTCCCAGGTGTAGCCGGCGTTGTTAACGATGATGTCGATGCCGCCAAAACTTTGAACGGCGGTCTGCACAAAGCGCTCAGCGAAATCGGCGGCAGTGACACTTCCGACACAGGCCACGGCTTCGCCGCCGGCGGCGCGGATCTCAGCGACCACTTCTTCGGCGGGCGCGGCGTCCAGGTCATTGACCACGACTTTGGCGCCATAGGCGGCCAGTTGCAGAGCGACACTGCGACCAATGCCACGACCGGAACCGGTGATCAGAGCAACTTTGCCTTCGAGCTTTTTCATTATTGTTTTCCAGGGATAGGGAGTTGGAGGATTCAGGCCAAGGCTACGACGGCTTCGCCGACGAGCTTGTCCTCGCCGTACTGGTTGGCGCAGTGGATCGTCAGGCGCACACGTTTTTCGCCGTTTTCTTCAAACTTTTCGGTGACTTTGCCGGTGCAGGCCGGCGTGTGGCCGAGCTGGGTGATGCCGGTAAAACGCATCGACAACGAACGCACCTGTTGCTGCGGTACCCACTGGGTCAGCAGTCGTCCCAGGTAGGCGGCGGACAACATGCCGTGGGCAAACACGTCGGGCATGCGCGCCTTGCGGGCGAAGTCGATGTCGATATGGATCGGGTTGTGATCACCCGACGCGCCGCAATAAAGGGCCAGGGTGGTGCGGTTGATGGCTGGCAGGTTCAACGCCGGCAGTTCATCGCCCACCTGGATATCGCTGTATTGAATATTCATGTGTAGGTTCCTCAACGTTGAACGAGGGTGCCGCGGACATCGGCGATATGGACGCCGTCCTGATTGGTCACGCGGGTTTCGTTGACCACGAATTGCAGGGCGCCACCCTTCTTTTCGTAGACATCGACTACGCGGGAATCGAAAGTCAGCGTGTCACCGGCAACGGCGCTGGCGTGGTACACGAACGATTGCTCGGCGTGCAGGATGCGCCCCAGGTCAAAGCCGTAGATGTCCAACATTTCCACCAGGTCGCGCCCCTCGCCTTGCAGGCACAGGAGGAACGTTGGTGGTACCGGCAGGGATTTATAGCCAGCGGCCTGAGCCGCAGCTTCGTCGGTGTATACCGGGTCGGTTTCACCAATCGCCTTTGCGAAGAAACGCAGGCGGCCTTTTTCCACTTCGGCGCTGGTGACGCCAAGCGAACGGCCGATCAGACTCTTGTCTGCCATTTCACAACTCTCCTATCAGGGTTCTCAGACCCGCGCCCTTGGATGCGGGTCCAGTGGATCAGCCGCGGCCGTAAAGCGTGACCACGCAAGCGCCGCCGAGACCGAGGTTGTGCTGCAACGCATGACGCACACCCTGGACTTGGCGGTCCTGAGCCGTGCCACGCAATTGATGGGTCAGTTCGTAGCATTGCGCCAGGCCGGTTGCCCCCAGCGGGTGGCCCTTGGAGAGCAGACCGCCGGACGGGTTGGTGACCACCTGGCCGCCGTAGGTGTTGTCGCCATCAAGCACGAAGCGCTCGGCGCCACCGACCGGGCAAAAACCCAGCGATTCATAGGTCAGCAGTTCGTTGTGGGCGAAGCAGTCGTGCATTTCGGCGACGCGGATGTCCTGCGGTCCTACACCAGCCTTCTCATACACTTCATGAGCGGCGCGCTGAGCCATGTCGAAACCGACCATTTGGATCATCGATGGCGGCTCGTAGGCGATTGGCATGTCCGTGGTCATCGACTGGGCGAGGATCACCACGTCTGTGCGCAGGCCGTGTTTGCGGGCGAAAGCCTCGGTGCAGATGATTGCCGCCGCGGCTCCACAGGTTGGCGGGCAAGCCATCAGGCGGGTCATCACGCCGGGCCATACGACCTGATCGTTCATCACGTCTTCGGTAGTCACGACCTTGCGGAACAGCGCAAGCGGGTTGTTGGCCGCGTGACGGCTGGCCTTGGTGCGGATGGCCGCGAAGGTGCTCATTTGTGTGCCGTATTTGTGCATGTGCTCACGACCGGCGCCACCGAACATCTTCAGCGCCATGGGTACGCCTTCGGCATCGGCGGTCAGCAGGTCCGCCACTGCCGAGCTTTTGCCCATGGCGGCCGGGCGATCTTCCCACTGGTTTTTCAGCGCCCCGGGTTGCATTTGCTCGAAGCCGAGGGCCAGAGCGCATTCCACCGCACCGCTTTCCACGGCCTGACGTGCAAGGTATAGAGCGCTGGAGCCGGTCGAGCAGTTGTTGTTGACGTTGACCACCGGGATACCGGTCATCCCCACTTCATAGAGGGCCGACTGACCCGAGGTGGAATCGCCGTAGACGTACCCGACATAGGCTTGCTGCACCAGCCGGTAATCCAGACCAGAATCCTTGAGGGCCAGGCGGGTCGCCTCGGCGCCCATTTCGATGTAGGAGCCGCTGGCACCTGGTTTCAGAAACGGAATCATACCTACGCCGGCTACATACACTTTCTGCGACATCGTCTTCTCCATTGTGTGGTTATGCCTCGTGACACCCGGTTCACGAGATCAAAGCGACGGCTGGGCCGGCTCACACCTTCAAGATACGTAGCGTGCTTGCGATACGACCCGCCCTCGAAGAGTGGGTGGGGTGGGTGGGTCCCTCGCCACTGGTTCAGTGTCTTGCCTGACTGTTAGGTGTTTTGCCCCCTCCCTGCCCGCCACTCTTCGAGAGTGGGTCCGATCATTCGCCGCTGCCTTAGCTTCTCTGGCCATGCACGGAAAACGCACAGAGGAGTTTTCATGACGGTTCTACAAGGCAAAGTCGCGATCGTGACCGGGGCAGCGTCCGGCATCGGGCGGGCCACTGCCCTGCTCTTCGCCCGTCAGGGCGCCAAAGTGGTCGTGGCGGACATGAATGAATCCGCGGGCCTGGAGGTGGTGCGGTTGATTGAGCAGGAAGGCGCGCAAGCGTTCTTTCAAATGCTCGATGTACGCAGTGAGGAAAATTGTGCGGCGCTGGTCGATTCGACGTTGCAGCGATATGGCCAACTCGACATCGCCCTCAACAACGCCGGCGTCTTTGCCGCACCGACCTTGACTGAGGATCAGGGCCTGGCGCTCTGGCAACGCATGCTCGATGTCAATCTGACGGGCGTCTTCAACTGCATGGTTCACGAGCTGCGCGCGATGAAAGCCCGCGGCGGTTCCATCATCAATACCGCCTCGGTCGCCGGTATCAGTGGCACTTATGGGGCTGCGGCGTATTGCGCCTCCAAGCATGGCGTGATCGGCCTGACCCGCAGCGCAGCTCTGGAATACGGCAAGTACGGCGTGCGCATCAACGCCCTGTGCCCCGGATTGATCGAGACGCCCATGACCGCCGGCCCGGACAGCGGTTTCAACGAAAAAATGATCAACGCGGGCGTCAAAAGCTCTGCCTTGCGCCGCCAAGGCACGCCGGAGGAAATGGCCGAGATGGCGCTATGGCTGGCCTCGGATCGGTCGTGCTACGCCACCGGTGGGCAGTTCGTGGTTGATGGCGGTGTATCGGCTTGAGCCGTGATGCCCGCTTGCCTCCCTTTTCACACATGCAATGGAAGTCATTGATATGAAGCTTCTGCAAAACAAGGTGGCTATCGTCACCGGCGGCTCTTCCGGTATTGGCCGCGCCACAGCCCTGTTGTTCGCCCGCGAGGGTGCCCGGGTCGTGGTGGCGGACATGAACGACGCGGCAGGACAAGCCGTGGTCGACGAGATTCGCCAGGCCGACGGTGATGCCTTCTTCCAGCGGGTCGATGTGCGCCACGAGGAAGATTGCGCCGCGCTGGTCGAGGTAACGCTGGGCCGATACGGCCAGCTCGACATCGCCTTCAACAATGCCGGCATCAGCGGTTCCACCGGGCTGATCGAAAACCAAAGCCTGGAGCACTGGCGCAACGTGCTGGATGTGAACCTGACCGGGGTTTTCAACTGCATGGTGCATGAACTGCGCGCCATGAAAGCGCGCGGCGGTTCGATCATCAACACCGCCTCGATCATGGGTCTGCAAGGCACCGCTGGCGCATCTGCCTACTCGGCGTCCAAGCATGGCGTGATCGGCCTGACCCGCAGCGCCGCCCTGGAATACGGCAAGTACGGCGTGCGGATCAACGCGCTGTGCCCCGGTTTCGTAGAGACACCGATGATCGTCGGTGTCGGCAGCGAATTCGATCCCGATGCGCTGGCGGCGATGCTCAAGACCATTCCCCAACGCCGTCTGGGCGAGCCGTCCGAGCAAGCACAAATGGTGCTTTGGCTGGCCTCGGACCGATCTTCCTATGCCACCGGCGGACAATTCGTCGTCGACGGCGGTTACACGGCTTAAGCCTGACCGTTGCACATTTTTTAGTGGAGCTCCTATGAACTACGAACAGTACAACTTCATTACCTTCGAAAAAGACAACGGCGTCTTGACCGTACGTTTGAATCGCCCTGAAGCCTTCAACGCGGTGAACGGTGCGCTGCACGAAGAGCTTTCCCGGGTGTTCGCCGACATCGCCGCCGACCGCAGTGTGCATGCCGTGGTCCTGACCGGTGAAGGTCGCGGTTTTTGCGGTGGCGGCGACCTCGCCTGGATGCGCGACATCAATCAGCAAGGCATCGATCAGCTGTTCCGTGAAGCACGCAAGATCATCATCGACATGCTTGAACTGCCACAGCCGATCATCGCGGCGGTCAATGGTCACGCGGCCGGTCTGGGAGCGACCCTGGCATTGTTCTGCGACATGATTTTCGTTGCCGAGTCAGCGAAAATTTCCGACCCTCATGTACGCGTAGGCATTGCTGCCGGTGACGGCGGTGGTGCCATTTGGCCCCTGCTGGTCGGCCCGACCCGTGCCAAACAATACCTGTTTACCGGCGACACACTCAGCGCTACCGAAGCCGAGCGCATTGGCTTGGTCAATCAGGTCGTGGCCAATGGCGAAGCGTTGGCCAGCGCCACCGCGATGGCCCGACGCATGGCTGACGGTCCGCGCCTGGCGATCCAGGCCACCAAAGCCGTCGTCAACAAGATCCTGCGCGACACCGTGAACCTGGTCCTCGATACCTCGCTGGCCCTGGAGAAGGAAAACTTTTTCAGCGCCGACCACAAGGAGGCGATCAAGGCCTTCGAAGAGAAGCGTTCCCCGGTCTACCGCGGCGCCTGATGCGAGCCGGTGCGCAGGCCTATTAGATCTGCCCCGCGCGCCGTCTACCCTCTCCTCATTAGAGAACCTTTCAATGGACATCCATTACACGCCGGCCGAACTGGCCTTCCGTGAGGAAGTGCGAGCTTTTCTGCATGACAAGCTGTCCCCGGAGCTCGCTGCCAAGGGACGGTTGGGCAAACGCTTGACCAAACACGATTACGTGAGCTGGATGGCTGCGCTTAACGAGCGAGGCTGGTATGCGTCCCTGTGGCCAGTGGAGCTGGGTGGCACGGGCTGGAGCGAAGTGCAGAAGCACATTTTTGAAGACGAGTGCGCCGCGTTCGGTGCGCCGCCGGTACTACCGTTTGGGGTGGTGATGGTGGGCCCAGTCATCATCAAGTTCGGCACCGAAGAGCAAAAAGCCCACTATTTGCCCCGTATCCTCGATGGCACCGACTGGTGGTGCCAGGGTTACTCCGAACCCGGTGCAGGTTCCGACCTGGCCTCGCTGAAGACCCGTGCCGTGCGTGACGGCGATCACTACATCGTCACCGGCCAGAAAACATGGACAACCCAGGCGCAGTTCGCCGACTGGATCTTCTGTCTGGTGCGCACCGACAGCGAAGCCCAGGCACAACGTGGCATCTCTTTCCTGCTGATTGACATGAATAGTCCGGGGATCAGTGTGCGGCCGATCATCACCCTCGACGGCGACCATGAGGTCAACGAGGTGTTCTTCGACGACGTGCGGGTGCCGGTGGCCAACCTGGTGGGTGAAGAAAACCAGGGTTGGACCTACGCCAAGTATCTGCTGACTCACGAACGTACCACCGTCGCCGGCATCGGCACCTCGAAGGCGCAACTGCGCCAACTCAAACACATTGCTGGTCGAGAACAGCGAAATCGCCGGGCGTTAATCGACGACCCGCTGTTCCGTGCGCAAATTGCCGAAGTGGAAATGCAACTGGTGGCCGCCGAAATGAGCACGCTACGCATGCTCGCCGCCGCCCGTGACGGTGGCGGTATCGGCGCAGCCAGTTCGTTTCTCAAGGTCAAGGGCTCCGAAATTCGCCAGTCCTTGAGCCACCTGATGCGCAAGGCTGTAGGCCCTTACGCGCTGCCGTTCCTGGATGCGGAACAAGAACAAGTGACTACCGACAATCTGCTCCACACCGAATACAGCTCCACGGTGTCGGGTCAGTATTTCAACCTGCGCAAGCTGTCGATTTTCGGTGGTTCCAACGAGATTCAGAAAAACATCGTCTCAAAGATGATTCTTGAACTGTAAAAGGCCGCCCGATCATGGATTTCAAATTGACTGAAGAGCAGCAGATGCTGCAGGACACCGTCGCGCGCCTGGTTCGCGACCACTACAGCTTCGAGCAACGCGAGCGTTTTCGTCTCAGCGAAGCCGGATTCAACCCGCTGTTCTGGGCTCAGCTCGGCGAACTCGGCCTGACCGCCGTACCGTTCACCGAGGAACTGGGTGGCTTCGGCGGTGACAGCGTGGACACCATGCTGATCATGACCGAACTCGGCCGTGGACTGTGCCTTGAACCCTATATGGATTCGGTGATTCTGGCCGGCGGCCTTATCAGCCAACTGGGTAGCCCGGCACAGCAAAGCGATCTATTGCCACGCATTGCAAGCGGCGAATTGAAGGTCGCCGTGGCAACCGAAGAACTGGACAGCCATTACCAACTGAGCTCCGTGCAAACTCGCGCTACACTGGCCGCCGGAGGATGGCGACTGTCGGGTCGCAAATCGGTGGTCATCGGCGCTCCGTTCGCTGAGCTGATTATGGTGTCCGCCCGCGTTGCCGGTGAGGAGGATGATGAAGCCGGCATCAGTCTGTTCGTGATTGACGCCGCGCACGCGCATGCACGGCGCCGCGATTATCAAACCATCGACGGTCGCCGGGCCAGCGAACTCTATCTGGATGGCGTATTTGTCAGTGACTCCCAGCAACTGGGCGAAACCGGTAAGGCCTTCCCGGCACTGCGTTACCAACAGGGTCGCGCCATCGCGGCACAATGCGCTGAAGCGCTGGGCAGCATGGAAGAAGCCTGCAGCCTGACCCTGGACTTCCTCAAGACCCGCAAACAGTTTGGTCAGCCCATCGGCAAGTTCCAAGTACTTCAGCACCGCATGGTGGACATGCGCAGTGAACTGGATCAGGCGGCGTCGATGGTCATTCTTGCCGCTTGTGTGGCCGACGATCCCGATAGCCTCGAGCGCAGCCGTGCCCTGGCCGCGGCCAAGTTCATTGTCACCCGCGCGGCCCGTCACATTTCTGAGCAAGCCATTTAACTGCACGGCGGGATTGGCATGACCGAGGAATACAACCTCTCCCACCACGCCAAGCGCCTCGTGATGTTCAGCCATCAGTTTGGCGATGATGACTACCACCTCGCGGCGTACAGCCGCCTGATGGATGTCGCATGAGCCCGTACTTTTTTCCCCGGCTGCAACCTGTGTAACCGTTGAGGTGTTTTCATGCTGCAAGGCATAAAGATTGTGGAAATTTGCGGTATCGGTCCTGGCCCGTTTTCGGCCATGCATTTGGCCGATCTGGGCGCTGAAGTGATTGCGGTTGAGCGCGATGCCAGTGGCGCGTCGAGGGTCAACGTGCTCAACAGAGGCAAGCGTTCGGTGATCGCCGATCTGAAAAGTGCCGTGGGTAGGGAGCTGGTCTTGCACCTGATAGAAGACGCAGACGCGCTGATCGAAGGCATGCGCCCTGGCGTGATGGAACGCCTGGGTCTTGGACCGCAAGATTGCCAGGCCCGTAACCCGAGCCTGGTCTACGGCCGCATGACCGGCTGGGGTCAGTCCGGACCGCTGGCCAAGGTCGCCGGGCACGATAATAACTATGCGTCGCTGTCCGGCGCGCTGTTTCACAACGGTGCGTCCGAAGCTCCCCCCTCCTCCGCATTCGCCACGTTAGGCGATGTCGGTGGCGGCGCGCTATACCTGACCATCGGCTTACTGAGCGGCATTCTCAACGCACGGGCCACCGGCAAAGGGGCGGTGGTCGATGCGGCCATCGTCGACGGTTCGGCACACATGCTTCAGCTCATGCTTTCGACACGTAACCTGGGCTTTATGAGTGATGAACGCGGCAAGAATATTCATGACAGCTCGCCGTTCTATGCAACCTATCGCTGCGCTGATGGCGGATTCATTACGCTGGGTTCGATCGAGCCGCAGTTCTATTCACTGCTGCTGGAAAAACTCGGCCTCCAGGCTGACTCGCGCTTTGTCTGGCAATGGGATCGCCGGTTCTGGAAAGAACAGCACCAGCATTTCACCGAGCTGTTTTCCAGCAGGACACGTGCGCATTGGTGCGAATTGCTGGAAGGTAGCGATGTGTGCTTTGCCCCGGTATTGGCACCCAGCGAAGCCGCGCTGCATCCGCACAACACTGCTCGTGGAACCTGGTTCGAGCGCGATGGGTTGCTGCAAACCGCCGTCGCACCGCGTTTCAATGGCGAGGTGGTGCAGCCTGCAAGCGTGCCGAAAACGGGTGAACATACGGAGCAGATCATGGGCATCCTGAACTCACCGGCGCGAGGTTCTGTCTGGCAGTCTTCTTGACTCTCGCACCGCCGACACCAATCAGATAAGACCCGGAACCTGTGGGAGCGGGCTTGCTCGCGAATGCGGTGTGTCAGTCAACATTGACGTTGAAGCTGATGCCCCCTTCGCGAGCGAGCCCGCTCCCACATTTTTTTGTTCGACTCGAAAAGATCTGCCGCCCCCCCCCACTCCCCCCACTCCTTTTCCCCTCCTCCCGAGTGGGCTAGTCCAGCGCTGCTGACCGTAGCATCGGGACGGCACTGAGAACTGACCAGTCAGTCGGCAATTACCCGCAATCGGGTTCAGCGCTTACACACTTTTCACCCCACTCGGAGTACCGCATGAGAAAAACAACAATGCGCGGAATTTTTCGGCCGCAACTGCTGGCCACGGCTGTTGCTTTGGGCATCAATGCACCGGCTTACGCAGTCAACTTCAGCATTGGGGAGATTCAGGGCAGCTTCGACAGTTCGATGTCGCTTGGGTCCAGTTGGTCCGTACGCGCACCAGACCCGGACTTTATCTCCAACTTCAATTCCCAAGGGGTCAGGGGTAACGCATCTGCGCGTACCAGCGATGACAACCGCTTGAACTTCAAGAAGGGCGAGACCTTCTCGAAGATCTTCAAGGGCGTGCATGACCTGGAACTGAAGTACGGTGACAGCGGTGCTTTCGTACGCGGCAAGTATTGGTACGATTTCGAATTGATGGACGAGAGCCGGCCGTTCTACGACATCGATGATCATAGCCGCCAACGTGCGGCGAAGTCGTCCGGAGCGATGTTCCTCGACAGTTTCGTCTATCACAACTACACACTCGACGAATTGCAGGGCAACGTGCGTCTCGGCAAGCAGGTGGTGAGCTGGGGTGAAAGTACCTTTATCGGCAACTCCATCAACAGCATCAACCCGACCGACGTGGCGGCCTTGCGCCGGCCCGGCGCCGAAATCAAGGAAGGCTTGATCCCGGTCAACATGCTGTATGTCTCGCAAGGCCTGTCCGAGAACGTCACCGCCGAGGCTTTTTACCAGATTGAATGGGCACCCTCGGTCCTGGACAACTGCGGCACCTTCTTCGGTAACGACGTGACGCCTGAAGGCTGCAACGATCGCGCGGTGATCGCCGGTCTCGACCTGCCTCCGGGCGCAGCGACTAACACCGGATCTGGTTTGCAGGTGGCGGGCACAGCGGCACAGGGCGGTGGCGTGGATGATGCCTACGTGACGCGCACCAAGACCAAGGATGCCAAGGACAGCGGCCAGTTTGGCGTGGCTTTGCGCTGGTTCGCGCCGGACTTGAACGACACCGAGTTCGGTGCCTATTTCCTCAACTATCACGCCCGCAACCCCAACCTGGATTTCACCCGCGCCACCAATATCGCCAATACCGGTGCTGGTGCGGCCACTGTCCCTGGTGCTATCAACTCAATCCGCACGGCCAGCTACCACGTGGTCTACCCAGAGGACATTCGTCTTTACGGCCTGAGCTTCTCGACCAACGTCGATGGCACCGCCCTGGCTGGCGAAATCAGCTTCCGCCCGAACATGCCGCTGCAACTCAATGGCGGCGACCTGAACCTGGCGGCGACGGGCAACAAAAACTCGCCGCTGTTCATCTCTGGCGCATCGCAAAACGTCGCCGGAGCGCCGCTCAAGGGCTATGAGCGGATGCCGGTACTGCAAACGCAATTGAGTGCCACGCAATTCTTCGACCAGGTGATGGGCGCCAGTCGTCTGACCGTGGTGGGTGAAGTCGGATACAACCGCATCAATGGTCTGGGCGAGGCGGATGGCACGGATCTGCGATTTGGCCGTAGCACGATTTTCGGTGCGGGCGAACTGGCAACCGGACCTGGCGCGGGCGCCACCGGACCGCAAACTTGCGCGGGTGCGGCAAGCCAGGTTCCCGGCGCCGCAGCCGGTGTTACCCGACCGAGTAACCCCCAGCAGGAGTGCAACAGCCACGGCTTCTATACCACCGATTCCTGGGGTTATCGCCTGCGCGGCCGTCTGGATTACCCGAACGTGTTCGCCGGCGTGAACCTGGCGCCGAACATCGCCTGGTCCCATGACGTCGAGGGTAACGGCCCGAACTTCGAGGAAGGCCTCAAAGCCGTCAGCCTGGGTCTGGATGCCGACTACGCCAACCTCTACACCGCCAGTCTCAGCTACACGGATTTCTTCGGCGGCCATTTCAACACCAACGGCGACCGCGACTACGTTGCGCTCAGCGTCGGCGTGAACTTTTGACAGCCGACAGACAGAGGATAAAACAATGAAAAAGACCACAATTTTGACTGCCGGTGCTTTGGCGCTGACCCTGCTGGCCAGTAGCGTGATGGCAGCCGTTTCGCCACAGGAAGCCGACAAACTGGGCACCACCCTGACGCCACTGGGTGGCGAGAAAGCAGGCAATGCCGATGGCAGCATTCCAGCCTGGACCGGCGGCCTCAAGCCTGGTGCGGCTCCGGTGCAAAACGATTTTATCGGCAATCCGTTCGAAGGCGAGAAACCGCAATTCGTCATTACGGCCGCGACCGCCGCTCAGTACAAGGACAATTTGACGCCGGGCCAGATGGCGATGTTTCAGCGCTATCCCGACACGTACAAGATTCCGGTGTACAAGACTCAGCGTACCGCGTCTTCGCCACAGGATGTCTATGCCGCGGTGAAGTCCAGCGCGCTGAACACCGTCGCCGTGAACGATGGTTATGGCTTGCAGAACTTCGAGAAGTCGCACTACACCGCGTTTCCTATTCCGAAGTCTGGCCTTGAGGTGGTGTGGAATCACCTGACCCGCTACCGCGGCACCAGTTTCATGCAAAACCTGGTACAGGCGACGCCGCAGGTCAATGGCAGCTACACCCTCGTCAATGTCCAGCAGAGCGTCGGTTTTCCCTGGCAGATGAAGGATACCGACCCGCAGCAAAGCGCCAACGTGCTGTTTTACGCCAAGCAGGAGGTCACTTCGCCGGCGCGCATGGCGGGCAACGTGTTGCTGGTCCATGAGACAATCGATCAGCTCAAAGACCCGCGCATGGCCTGGTCCTACAGTGCCGGTCAACGTCGTGTACGTCGTGCGCCGCAGGTGGCGTATGACGGCCCGGGTACCGCCGCCGATGGCCTGCGCGTTGCCGACCAGAACGACATGTACAACGGCGCTCCGGACCGCTACGACTGGAAACTGATCGGCAAGAAAGAGATGTACGTGCCATACAACAACTACACGTTGTTTTCGCCGAAGGTGAAGTACGAAGACATCATCAAACCCGGACACATCAACCAGGACCTTACCCGCTACGAACTGCACCGGGTCTGGGAAGTCGAAGGCACGCTCAAGGCGGGCGAGCGGCATATTTATGCCAAGCGACACATGTACTTCGACGAGGACACCTGGGCGGTACTGGAAATCGACCACTACGACGGTCGCGGTCAACTGTGGCGGGTCGGGGAAGGTCTTCTGGTCAACGACTATGTCCAGGGTACCGCGAACTACGCTGCTATTACGGTGTATGACCTGATCGCCGGGCGCTATGTCGTTTCCAACCTGCAGAACGAAAACAAACGCGGGCAGGACTATAGTTACCGTCCGACCATGACCGACTTCACCCCCGCGGCACTGCGAAACGCCGGTATTCGTTAAGCGTCGGTTGTGCCTAATCACGTACTTCATCTGGATGACGGATGAAGCACGTGATGCAGCTTTCCAAGTGAAAGGCATCTTCATTCGTCAAGGAACCGAACATGATAATGACAAGACTCGCTCTGGCCATCGGTCTGAGTCTTTCGCTACTTCTTCCCCTCCCCGCACAATCGGCCAGTAACGACGCGCCAGCAACATCTATCCTTTCAGCCGAACAGGCCCGCGAAGAAAACGCTTACACCCTTGGTGTGCAGGCTTACCTGTGGGGTTTTCCCCTGTATTTTTATGATGTGACGGGGCCGAAAAGTCTTCAGGCCGGCGCGGTGGGCATGAACACCCTGCGCAAGTACAGCGCATTGAAAACCGCAAAGGACCGCACGGTTGTCACACCCAATAATGTGACGATCGATGCCTACGCGCGCTTTGACGTGTCCAAGGAACCGCTGGTTGTGCATGTCCCCGCGCTGACTGAACCACGCTGGTATTTGACCCAGATTGGCAACACCTTCGATGAAGTCACCCACAACATTGGTGGTATCAAAGGCGCTCAACCGGGCGATTACCTGATCACCGGTCCGGACTTTCATGGCACGGTGCCTCGTGAAATGACCCAGGTGCCGAGCCGCACCAAGTGGGGGGTAATTGCGGTACGTATTTTCGCCAACGGCGAGCAGGATGTCGCCGCCGCCATCGAAGCGCAAAAAGGTTTCCAGATCATGCCGTTGTCCGCTTATTTGCGCGATGGTCTGCAATACAAGCCGAGTACCGCAGACATTCCTGTCTTCAACGGTACGGCCCCGGAAGGCGTGCGTTTTTTTGACCAGCTCGGGCACGCCATGCAGCAGTTCATGCCGGCGAGTGGCGATCAGGATGAGGCGTTCATGACGCAATTGCGCCTGATTGGTTTGAGCCCAGATATGGGGTTTGATTGGCGCTCACTCGATGAGGCGACCTTGCGTGGGCTGACCCGTGCTGTTGCAGCCGCCCAGCAGATCGTCGATCAGCGCTGGAAGAATTTGGGCGAAGTCACCAACGGCTGGCGTTACTTCATGGTCGGTGGCCGCGCTGGTCATGATTACGCGATGCGCGCTGCGCTGGCCAAAAACGTGATTGGTGCACAGCTATCGGAGCAAGTGCTATATCCCAACACACAGGTGGACGACCAGGGAAGCGCTCTGGATGGCAAGCACAAGTACGTCATGCAATTCGCCGAGGGCCAGCAACCGCCTGCCTCGTTGTTCTGGAATCTGTCGATGTACGGCGCGGATATGCTGTTTGTCGAAAACGCCTTCGGCCGATACAGCATTGGCAGCATGACCGCAGGACTCAAACCGGCCGCAGACGGTTCGCTGACCCTGCTAATCCAGCAGGAACGCCCGAGCGACACGTCAAACTGGCTACCGGCACCGGCCGGGCCGTTCAACCTGACCATGCGTTTCTACGGACCTGGATCATCCGTGCTTGATGGTTCTTATCGCCTCCCGGCGATCAAGCGCGTGGACTGAAATGGTCATTGCGGTGTCGGTGCACGGTGCCCGACATCGCAATCCCTGTGACGTTTCAAGAACGCTCCTGCGCCCTCGGCGTCCCTTCAAAGCTCTAAATTGCTCATGAACAAGAGTTCGGAGACAGCGACTGCAATAGAGAATCCTCAGCTCACATTCAACCGATCCAACAAGCTATACCACGCCACCCCCGCGCCAATATAGAACCTCTGCAATCCATGTAATGGCAGCCGCTGCAATGGCGACACCGGATACGCAAATGCCGCGCGGTTGTCACATAAGCGCCCGGCCAACTGTTGCCCAAGGCTGGTACACAAAGCGATCCCCCGCCCATTACACCCAAGCGCCAAGGTCAGCCCTGGCGCCGGTTCATGAACATGGGGCATGAAGTCCCGAGTGATGGCGATCCGTCCAGCCCAGTGATACTCAAACTCCAGTGGCCCCAACTGCGGAAACAGCAATGCCAGCGAGCGCTCAAGGTGAGCAAAGTCCGTCGGCCCAGTGGGATCGTTGAACAAGCCGCGCCCTCCCATCAACAGACGTCCGTAGGCATCCTTACGGAAATACAGCAGTAATCGTTGCGCCGTAGAAACCGTTTCCTGTCCAGGCAAAATACTGTCGGCAACAGACCCACTCAACGGTTTGGTGGCGACGATAAAACTGTTGGCAGCCAATATGCTTTGCGCCATACCGGGCCACAGGTTGCTGCTGTAGCCGTTGGTTGCCAGCACCACCTGATCCGCCGTTACTTGTGCGCCCCCAGCGGTCTGCAATTGCCACCCGGAGCCTTGACGCTGCAACGCAGTCACGGCGCTCTGACCATGAATCCGCACACCTGCCGTCAGCGCCGCACGCACCAATCCGCGTGCATAAGCCAAAGGCTGAATCGCGCCGGCTCGACCATCCAGCCAACCGCCGGCAAAAGCTTCACTGCCCATGCGAGTCGCCACTGTTCTCGCATCCAGACACTGCACTGGCACGCCACGCCGGGCCCACTGATCCGCACGGGCATGCAGCCCGGCCACGCCTTTGTCCGAGTAGGAAACCTGCATCCATCCCTTTCGCACCGGCGCGCAATCAATCTCATGCCGCTGGATCAAATTGAACACCAGGTCAGCAGAGCTCGACACAACATCGATCAACGGTTCAGCGCGCTCAGCACCGTACATTTGCACCAGTTGATCCGGATCGTATTTCAACGTCGGGTTGACCTGCCCACCATTACGGCCCGAGGCCCCCCAGCCAGGTTCGTTGGCTTCCAGGACGCAGACACTTACACCCTTCTCAGCCAGATGCAGGGCCGTCGACAAACCGGTATACCCTGCCCCCACAATCGCCACATCTACCTTCAACGATTCGCTCAACGCAGGCGTCGGTACGGCTGTTGGCGCAGTCGCTGCCCAAAGTGACTTCATGACAGGCTCCGGGTGCTGGCGGTCGGATGCAGTACCCGGCGCAAAAAGTCTTGCGTTCGCGGTTGCTGCGGATTGCCCAGGACTTGCTCTGCCGGGCCGCTTTCAACGATGTAACCGCCATGGAGGAAGCACACGCGGTCGGCCACTTCACGAGCAAAACCCATTTCATGGGTGACCACGATCATGGTCATGCCTTCATCCGCCAAGGTGCGCATGACTTCCAGCACATCGCCCACCAGCTCAGGGTCGAGGGCCGAGGTAGGTTCGTCGAACAGCATGGCTTCGGGCTTCATCGCCAAGGCACGCGCGATGGCCACCCGTTGTTGCTGACCGCCGGAAAGTTGTTCCGGATAGGATTGCGCCTTTGCCGACAGGCCGACTTTTTCCAGTAGGGCCAAGGCCTCCTCACGTGCTTGAGAGGGTGATTCACCTTTGACGTATACCGGGCCTTCCATGACGTTTTCCAATACGGTGCGATGGGGAAACAGGTTGAAACGCTGGAACACCATGCCCATGCGACTTCTGAGCGCGTGCACGGTTTTACTGCTGCGTTGCACGGTTTCGCCGAACACGGTGATGGCGCCGCCATCGTAGGTTTCCAGTGCATTGATACAGCGCAGTAGCGTGGATTTGCCCGAGCCAGAGGGGCCAATCAGACACACCACTTCACCCTTGGCCACGTCCAGATCCACTCCGTGCAGTACGCGGTGGTTGCCGTAATGTTTTTGCAGTTGTCGAATCTTGATCATGCTTTTTTCCTCCGGCCCAGATGCTGTTCCATGCGACGCAGGCCATACACCAACGGCAGGCTCATCAGCAGGTAAAGCAGAGCTACCAGGGTGTAAACAGTCATGTTCTGAAAGGTGGATGAGGCAATCAATTGCCCTTGGCGCGTCATTTCGGCGACGGTGATGGTGGACACCAGTGACGAGTCCTTGAGCATCATCACCAAGGTATTGCCATAGGGCGGCAGTGCGATGCGGAATGCCTGGGGCAGAATCACGCGGCGCATCATCAATACCGAGCGCATTCCCAAGGCTTCGGCGGCTTCGCGCTGTCCTTGCTCCACGGCAATGATGCCGGTGCGAAAGTTTTCAGCCTGATAGGCGGAGTAAGCGATACCCATGCCGATCACCCCGGCCTGGAAGGCGCTGAGGTGCACGCCCATGTCCGGCAACACGAAATAAATGTAAAACAGCTGCACGATGATCGGCAGGCCGCGAATCACGTTGATCACCGTGCTCGCCGCCACCGACAGCGCGCGGATCGGCGACAGCTTGAGCAATGCAAGCACCAGGCCGATGGCGCTGCTGAGCAGGAACGACAGCACGGTGATCTGGATAGTCACCCAGGCGCCCTGAAGCAGGATGGGTAAAAAATCCACGGCGCTTTGCAGGAATTCAGTGGGGCTCATAGGTTCACCTGGGCATCAAGCCCCCACTTCTTGAGGATACTGGCCAAGGTTCCGTCAGCCTTGATGCTGGCGATGGCTTGGTTCAATCGCTCGAGGGTTTCGGTATCGCCCTTGCGCACCACCAGGCAAACCTCGCCGACATTTGTGGGCTTGTAGTCGGCGGCCAGTTTCACGCCTTTGAATAGATTCTGGCGGATCTGATACGCCACCACCGGCTGGTCACCAACAGCGGCCTTGATGCGACCCAGGGACAGGTCACGGACCATCTCGCCAATGGAGTCGTAGGTACGGATTTCCTTGAAGATGCCGAGCTTGTTGAGCTGGTCATAAAAGATGGTGCCGGCCTGCACCCCCACTACCTGATCTTTGAGCGAAGTCAGGTCGGGGTAGGCGGCATTGTCATCGGCGCTGATGATCAGGCCTTCACCGTAGGCGTAGACCGGGTTACTGAAGTCGACGACTTTTTTACGCTCTTCGGTTTTCAGCATGCCGGCGGAAATGAAGTCGAGCTTGTCGGATGTCAGAGAGGGAATGAGCGCGGCGAAGTTGGTCTGTTCGATCTGGCTGGTGAAGCCCCCTGCCTTTCCCACCGCTTCGGCGACGTCGACCATCACCCCCTGGATGCTATTGCTCTTGATATCGAGAAAGGTAAACGGCGAACCGCTCGCTGTTGCACCCACTTTGTACGAGGTTGCACTGGCAGCGTGCACGTTGGCCACGCAAACGGTGGCGCATAGACCGAACGCAAGATGGCGAAACAACTGTGAAAGACTGTTCATCGGGTTACTCCAAAAGGAAAACGGATCGTCAGTACCGCTGGCGGCAGGAGAACAATCGCAAGCCTCATGCCATTCCGATTGAAATATGGCGAATATCGATTCACAAAACGCTATAAATGATCTGTTCGTATCGATATGCGATATTTAATGGTCTATTTTTGCTTTATGCTGTAGAAATCTCCTTGTAATTGATCAATCTGACAACGAGTTCGCCATGCCAGAAGAACGCAACAGTTTGCACAATCAATCCTTGGAAAAAGGCCTGTCAGTGCTCAAGGCTTTCAGTGCACAGCGCCGTAGCATGAGCCTTGCAGAGGTGGCTGCCGCCGCTGGCATGACGAAGAGCTCCGCCCAGCGCATGGTGTTTACCCTGGAAAGCCTTGGTTACCTTCGGAAACACCCGCGCACACGTCATTACCAACTGACACCACGTGTGCTGGAGCTGGGGTTCAGTTATCTGGATGCTCATTCGCTGATTGAAGTGGCCAACCCGTTCCTTTCCGAACTGACGCGACTGACCGGAGAGACCTCCTGCCTTACGGAGCCAGCGGGTTACGACATGACCTACATTGCGCGCTTCGTCAGCTCAGGTTTTGTGCCGGTGCATATGCCGATCGGCTCGCGTGTGCCGATGTATTGCACCGCGTCTGGCAGGGCCTACTTAAGTGCGCTGCCCCAGGATGAAGCGTTGGTGTTAATCGAACATAGCCAGCGAATTGCCCATACCAGCCATACGCTGACGCAGGTCGACAGTATTCTGGAATCGCTGCAGGTGGTGCGCGAGCAAGGTTATGCAGTCAATACCCAGGAACTTTTCCTCGGCGATATGACCATCGGTGCACCGGTGCTGGGGGCTAACGGCCGGCCGGTAGCGGCGGTGCATGTGGTAGCACCCACCAGTCGCTGGAGCCGCGCGGATGCCGAGCGGCAACTGGCGCCGGCGCTGTTGCAATGTTCCCGTGCGTTGACCAACTCGGCGCGGAACCTGGATTGATCTCGTGCCTTTGAATCGAGCACTCCGGCATTTTCCACCGCATCAAGACCGGCGAACTTCGCCTGCGGGGCATCGAAGGACTCTATAGATCTCGTAAACCACCTGCTTCGTTGCCTCTTCGATCGTTCCTTCATTTCGGCATAAAACCCAGCCGTGATCCGCAACCGCTCGCTCGAACGCCTTGGTACAAGCGACATGTTCTTCGAGCTTATGGATCACAGTACTGCTCAGCCCACGCGATCGTGCCGCTGCCCTCGCCCATGAAATATCAGGGTCGGTGACAACCCCGACATGCAGGTCTGGCACTCGCACGTTTCGATCAAGGTTCAACTGCAGAATCTCTGCAAACGGGACTATTCGCCGAAACGCAGCATCCGACGGATACCAGCGATCGATCAAGACGATGCTGTCTGGTGGCTGTTTAGCCAGGACGTGCCGGGAGATCCACGCACGGCTATCAGCAAAGCGCTCACAAACCTCCAACTCCAAATCCCGGGTGGGATTTCTGACGAGTTTGTTTACGAGGGTCATTGTTTCCCCCCGAAAGGGATCGCTTTTTTTCTCGCAAAGCCGGATCACTTTTTTGTTGTCTGCCCTCAGTACTTTCGTAACGGCCTCCAACAGTGTGGTTTTTCCGGCTCCCTTGGGACCATCTAGAGAAACAAACAGCGGACGATTCATTCTTCACATAACAATTGATATACGGTTTTTTTGCCCTGTTCGTTCGCCAGACCCGTTTGGGACGAATACGCGAATCGAGTGGAGGGCCCTTAAGAACGGACATCGAAGAACACTCTAACACTCAGGAGACCGTCCTGGTCTGCGCCAATCCGCCCAACGCCAACAGAGCGCTGCCGGCAATGAAACAGGCAAGCGCGGTCACGCCGGCTTCCAGGCCAAAAAACTCAATCAGATAACCCGTGGCGACTGGAATGATGCCCGCTGGAATGTATCCGCCGATATTGAAGATCGCGTTCGCTTCAGCGCGGCGATTGGCCGACACGTTTTCGGCAATTAGCGTCAACCCGCCCAATTGCCCCAGGCCTTGACCGGCACCCGCGAATAAAGCGCCGACCAAAAGCCAAGCCGCAGAACCAAAGTGCAGCGCAAGCCACAAGCTGATCATCCCGACAATCGTCGAGAGCCCGCTCAACGCAAACATCCGTCTAACACCGAACGGCTTCATCGCAAATTGCACAAGCACCGCGACAAGAAACATGAAAAACGCCATCACCCCACTCAGGAGTGGCTGATTGGTATGCAACAGTGTCGCGAGCATCTTCGGTCCCAAGGAGAGTACAAAAGACGTGGCCGTTATGCCGGGCCCGAAAAAGGTGATTCCCAGCAACACAATGCCGATGCTCTGCTTTGGAATAGAAGGAAACTTGGGACGAAATGCTCCTGTGCCTAGCTTGCGGTGTGGCTGGCGAACAACCGCGACCAGCGCAAGCAGCAACAGCAAGATTTCAGCGCTGAACACCAGTCGGATCGGATCCGCATAGGAATGGGCGATCAGCCCCGCTAGCAGCGGCCCCGATCCAGCGCCCGCCACCATGGCGACAGAGGCTATTAACGAAGCAAATTGCCGGCGATGCGACGAGGTCTGCTCAACGACGTTGGCCATTCCCGCCGAAACAACGATCCCCACTGAAACGCCTGTTAAAAAGCGTGCAAGCATCAAGACAAGAACACTGTCTGCCGCTTCAAATAGCAGCGCGGCCAAGATGGCAATCACAATGCCCGGCAGCAGCATCGCCTTGCGCCCATAGTGATCAGAGAGTTGCCCGGCAACAACTAACGTCAATAACAAGCCGAGAATGTAACAACCAAAAATGACGGTCAGTATTCCTGACGCAAATCCCAACTTATCCTGCCAGAAGCCATATAAGGGTGTTGCTGCGTTGGACAGTATAAAAATGGCTGTGATGACCCAGGCTGCTCGCATCACGCCAAGTGTATTATCGACTCTCGCTTCAGTAGTCATTGTTTGTACTCCGCATGAATTCCCGTAGTGAGGCGAGCATACAGACTGCTCTTTAGCCTACATACGGCCGAAAATGCGGAGCTGATGTGCAGAAATTCACAAGCACTTTTTTTATACTCGAACTTACGATTGGCTTTTTCTCAATCTTCACACTCCAAAAAGTCAGTTGAACTTTTAATTGCCCGCTCCTGTAATGAAGCCACGCAGGCGCATGGTCGCCTTTAATTAATAGGAGACACGTATGCTCTTTCAAGTAACGATGCAGATCCACATTCCCCACGACGCCGATCAGGAAAAAATAAGAAACCTCAGCGCAACGGAGATGAAGCTAGCGCAGAATCTTCAGCGCGAAGGCAAATGGCTTCATCTGTGGCGGGTAGCTGGCAAGTGGGCAAACGTCAGCATTTTCGATGTCGACAGTAACGACGAACTTCACGAAATCCTCAGCTCCCTGCCCTTGTTTCCGTTCATGGCACTGGAAGTCACGCCGTTGAGCAAGCACCCGGCGTCCATCGTCTGACGGATGAGCCGGGCAAGTGAAAAAGATCCGCGAAGTGACACAAACCGCCCGTTGATACTTAGCCTGCTGCCGAACGCCGGCGGCGCGCTGTGCTCTCCTGCGCGCCGTCGACAATGTGCTGCACGAGAAACTCCGCATCCCGCGCCACGCCGGAGAAACGCCCCGAGCCCCACGTGTACAGCCATGGCAGGCCGAGGAAATACAAACCAGGCTGCGCCGTGATCCCACGTTGGTGGCCGGGGTGACCTCGCCCGTTGAAGACCGGCGCATCGACCCAGCTAAAGTCCGGGCTGAAGCCGATGCACCAGATGATGCTGGTGATGCCTTCGCTCTCCAGGTCCAGTTCGCTGCGCTCCTGAGCGGGCGTCCAGCTCGGCTGGTAACGCGCTCCGGTCGGGGCATCAATCGAGTGCTGTTCGATGTACTTGTCGATTGACGCATTGATGCGGTTGTAGACCGCATCGGCACTGTCCAGGCTTTCGCCAAGGTTGTTGGCAAACTGCAGGCGAGTGCCCTGCAAACCCTCCAGGCGACCGTATAACTCCATGCCTTCGCGGGCAAAGCTGCGCAGGTCAATATCGCGCCCACCGTCGCGGCCGGTGACGTAGTGGTTGGTGTTATCCCGCACGCCTTCACGCAGCGGATGGGTGTCAACGCCAATCTCGTAGTAACCCATTTGCGCCAGCCAATCGACCACATCCTTGCCACGGTAAAACCGCGCGCACCGCGGTGCATCACCCACGGCCAGATACACCTTGCGCCCGGCCAGGTGCAGGTCCTCGGCAATTTGCGCGCCCGATTGCCCCGAACCGACCACCAGCACATTACCGGCGGGCAAGGCCTGCGGATTGCGATATTGCTCGGAGTGAATCTGCTGAATGCCGGCCGGCAAGCGTTCGGCCAGGCGCGGGATGATCGGCGTGTGGTAGCCGCCCGATGCGACAATCACCTGATCGGCCGTGAACTCGCCTTGCGAAGTGTGCACCTCGAAACCACCGAGGCTACCGGGCACCACGCGCTGAACCGTGACACCTTCACGGGCCGGGGCATTCACCGATTTGACGAAGCCGGCCAGGTATTGGTTGATCTCATCCTTCTTCATGAACCCGTGGGGATCGCTGCCATTGAAATCGTCGGTATAGGTGTAACCCGGCAAAGCGCACTGCCAGTTGGGCGTCACCAGACTGAAGGCATCCCAGCGCTGATCGCGCCAGGTGTGGGTCAGTCGGTGTTTTTCCAGGACCAGGTGGTCGATACCCTGTTGTTGCAGGTAGTAGCTGGCGGATAGCCCGGCCTGCCCGCCGCCAACGACGATCACGCTGTGATGTGGAGATTTGATTGTGGTGAGTGGGCTGGTCATGGGGCACTCCGGTACTCGGTAATGAAAGGGGTCGAATGGAAAAATCGATGTATCAAAATGAACTCCAGCCTGCGCCGAACACCTGCCCTGCGCCTTCAGTACGCAGGCTGAGAATGTTCACTTGTCCCGCCGCGTGGTCTGGCTCGACCAGATAACTGGCCTGGCCCTTGAGTGAACTCAACGTGTCCATGGCGGAGCTGCAATAGAAACCCTTGACCTGCTTCACCCGCTCCGAGGCGTTGTTCAAAGCGCTCTCGAGGCGTTGCAGAAAGTCCGGCAGCGAGTAACTGGCGCCCTCCTCCAGGTAGTTGAAAATCACGGTCGAGGGCGAATAACCGTTCGCTTCCTGGCCATTCGGCCAACGGATTTTGAAATTGACGGCGGGCATGTCAGTGCTCCTGTTGTTTGCGGTTTAAGGGGCTCAGGTCGAGATGGGGATAGCTGAAACCGGTGAATGCCTGCTCGCGCAGGTTCCAGAATTCGCCGCGCTGTTCGCCGAGCAGCACATTCAACGCGCCGCTGGCATTGACCTGGCCGACTCGCTCACAGCGCACGCCTTCGAAGGCGAATGCGGTCTGCACTTGCGGCCAGTCGCGTTCGTCCAGCGTCATCAAGAAGCCATAACTGGGGAACACCTGCAGCCAGCGAAACAGGTCGGTATCCGGCGGACACGGCACTGCCGCCAAATCGATGGTCGCGCCGCAGCCGGAGGTTTCCAGCAGCATCAACAGGCTGCCGAGGACCCCGGCGTTGCTGATGTCTTTGGCCGCATGCAGCAGTCGCGCGTCTGCCAGGCGCGGCAGTACGTCGAGCTTGCTGCGCAGGCGTTCGGCAGGCACACCTTCGAAGGCTTTCCAATAGGTGCTGTCGGCATGCCAATGCCCATCAAGGTCCACCGCCATGGCAATGACCTGACCGGGCGCGACATGCAAGGTCGACAGCAGATTTTGCGCGACGCCGATAATCGCCACGGCCAGCGCGGTCGGATTCCCCGTCGTCAGGCTGGTGTGCCCACCGGCGAGCAACAAGCCATACGCTTCGCACGCAGCGTGAATGCCCGCGAGCAATTGCTGCGCGGCCGCGTTGTCGTGATGCCAATACGCGTTGACCACCGCCGTCGCCCGTCCACCCATGGCGCTGATGTCGCTGACGTTGGCCATGACCGCCGACCACCCGGCAAACCAAGGCGCCGTTTCAACAAAGGCCGGCAACATGCCCTCGATGGCCAGCAACTGAAAATGGTCGCCGCAGCCTATCGCCGCCGTGTCATCGCCGGGCAAGGCATAAAGCTGCTCGCGGGTCAGTGCCGGATTTGCACCGCCGATCAGCGCCGCTGGCTGTTGGATCGCCTGTTTCGAGTGCATGGCGCGAGTGCTGCGCAACGTCTCAAGCAGCGCTGCCAAATCAATGACCTCAGCCATGACGAGCCACCTTCAACGCGCGCAACGACACCTGACGCGGCATCAGTGGGTAGCTGGGTAAATCCGCCTGCATCAGGCAATGAGGCTGGCCGAGCAACTCCAGTTGCTCCAGGGTTTGCCAGCGCAAGGCATGAAAGTACGTTTCGTTTTGCGCCTGCACCGTCGCGCGGAACACTTCGCAGCCGAGTTCCTTGGCACGCGACACCGCTTCGTTGACCAGCGCCTTGCCAATCATGCTGTGGCGTCGATACGCCGGGGCCACGCACAAGCGTCCGCCGAACCACAGGCCCGGTTCGGGCTGATAGATACGCACCGCGCCGACCACCTGATCGGAGATCCCGCAATTACCGGCCAGGGCAACGATGGCAATCGCCTGAAAATCATGGCGGTCCTTGTCTTGCGCCAGCAGTTGTTGCTCATCGGAAAACACCGAGCGCCGCAGGGCGAAATAGGCCTGTTTCTCCCAGTGTTCGCTGGCGGGCTTGACCAGCAATTCACCCGCACGAAACGGTTCAAACGTGCTGTCGACCAAAGCAAAGGCGAGATTGGGCATGGGTGTTCTCCGGCTTATTCGTAGCTTTTCAGGGCCGAGCACGCGCCGCATTTGGCGCAACCGGCGTTGATCTGATCGGAGTGCAAACCGTGACGACGCAGGCTCGCGCCGATCTGCGGATACAAACGGGCCATCATCGCGCTGTCGGGTTTGGGGTGATGGGCCAACGGCGTGCCGTCGATAGGCACGAAGGGCACCACGAACGGGTACACCCCCAGCTCACACAAACGCTCGCTCATCGCACTGATCGCCGCTTCGCTGTCGCCCAAGCCGGCAAGAATGTAGGTACTGACCTGGCCTCGACCGAACACCTCGACCGCTGCGCTGAATGCCTCGAAGTAACGGCTCAGCGGCACTTCGGCCTTGCCGGGCATGATGCGTTGGCGCACTTCATCGGTGACCGCTTCAAGGTGCATACCCAGCGAGACCACGCCGCTGTCGGCCAGACGCTGGAACCAGCGATCGTCATCCGGCGGCTCGCACTGGGCCTGAATCGGCAGGTCGACCGCAGCGGTCACCGCGGCGGCGGATTCACACAAAATCGCCGCGCCGCGATCCGGAGTTTGTGGCGTGCCGGTGGTCATCACCATGTGCTTGACGCCATCCAGTTCCACCGCGGCTTTTGCCACTTCCGCCAGTTGTTGCGGACGTTTGCGGGCGATGGTTTTGCCCGCCGCCAGCGACTGGCCGATGGCGCAAAACTGGCAAGAGCTGCCGCGATCGTTGAAACGGATGCAGTGCTGCAACACCGTGGTCGCGAGCACATCACTGCTGTGTAGCGTGGCGATTTTCCAATAGGGAATGCCGTCGGCGGTGCTCAGCCCGTAGAACTTCGGTACACCGGGCATTTGCACCTGACCGACCTGCAAGCCTTCGCGAAAGATCAGCGCCTGGCTGCCATCGGCGCTGGGTTGCGCTTGATAGGGCGAATCCTGCGAGGCCTGATTGAGGATCGGCACCATCATCGTCCGGCTGCCAAAACTCAGCGCCTTGTGGTCGGACGGTCCCGCGCCACCCTGCCGGGACAGGCCGTTCTGCGCAGCGGGCCAGCGCACGCCATGACATTGCAGCTCGGCCAGCAATTCATTGGTTTGCATGATCGAACTCCTCGGTCGCCACCGCTGCAAGCTGCGGCCTGCGTTCATGCACATGCACGGCGGGCGTACGGTCGATCAGCAGGCTGAGCAGTTCCGGACGGCTGTAATGCCCGACCGAATCCATCATCCGTTTGCGCTTGTCGATCAAGGCCAGATCAAGGTCGGCAATCACCGCGCCTTCGCCGGAACGCAACGGCTCGCCGAGCAACTTGCCTTCGGGCGACACGATGGCGCTGAAGCAACCACCCGAGATCGGTCCAAGGCCACAGCCGGTGTCCTGCATGATCTGGCCTTGCTGATCGGCATCCAGCCACGCAGTGGCGTTGACCACAAAACAAGCGGATTCGAGGGCGTGATGGCGGATGGTGACTTCGATCTGCTCGGCGAAAATGTCTCCCACCAGGGAACCCGGAAACATCGCGGCATGGATTTGCTCGCCGTCCGCCATCAAGGCGTAACGGGCCAGCGGGTTGTAATGTTCCCAGCACGCCAGCGAACCGATGCGCCCGACAGCGCTGTCGATGGCGCGCAGGCCGGAACCGTCGCCCTGCCCCCAGACCATGCGTTCGTGATAGGTCGGCGTGATTTTGCGGCGATGCTGAATCAGGCTGCCGTCAGCATCGAAGAGTAATTGCGCGTTGTAGATCGTGCCGCCATCGCGTTCATTGACGCCAATCGAAACGACCATGCCCGCTTGCTTGCACGCCTCACCAATGGCCAGCGTGGCGGCGGACGGAACGGTAACGGATTGATCGAGCAATTTGAGGTGCTGTGCGCCCATTGCGAATGCCGGCTGCACAAAGGAAAAATACGGGTAGTACGGCACCACCGTTTCCGGGAAAACGGCGAACTGCACGCCTTGTCGACCGAGGGCGATGATCTGCTGGCAGACCTTGTCGACGGTGCCTTCGCGGCTGTAAAGCACCGGGCTGATTTGTACGGCGGCTGCGCGAATGATGGCCATGTTCGGTCCTGAATTGATGAGTGATCAAAAGATCGATGTCGCTGTTGTGGCGAGCGAGCTTGCTCGCGCTGGGCTGCGTAGCGGCCCCAAAAATCGGGCATTCGAAGCCGTTTTTTGCGACTGCTGCGCAGTCGAGCGCGAGCAAGCTCGCTCGCCACAGGGGTATTTCAACTGTGCGGTCAGGCAGTCCAGGTATCGATGATCATCGCGCCCTCGCGGCGCATCAGCAGGCGCAGGTCCATCACGTCCAGCGGGTTGATCGGGCGGATGCCTTCGATCAGGGCTTTTTCGGTCTGGCCGTACAAGGCTTGCAGGGCAAAGCGGCACGCGTAGACCTCGCCTCCCTCCTCCATGAACTGCATGAGTTGCTTGTTCACCGCCAGGTGACCGGGAAACGCTTCTGCTCCCAGGGTCGGGAAACCGCGCTGCACACCAAGTTGCACGCCTGGGCCGTACAGCAGGATTTTGGTTTCAAAGCCTTTGCGCAGCAGGCGCTTGGCCTGAAGCATGTTGACCAGGCCAATGGAGCCCTCGAAGGCGATGGTGTGAAAGGTGATGAGGACTTTTTCGCCGGGTTCGGCTTTGACGTCCTCGAAGACTTTCTCTTCGTAATTGACCAGGAAGTCGCCGTCTTTGTAATGGGGGATGTCCACGGTTGGCATAGTGTTGCTCTCCAGTTTCTTCGTGCTTGAACGCCAGCCTGTGTGGCTGCCGGGTTGCAGGAGATAGAGCGAACGCCGTGCCAGGAAACAAAATTATTTTTTGCGAATAAGTAAGTGGTTGATTTAGCTGTAAATGCCAATCTGAGCCGGTTTTATTTGAAGTGTCTGCTGCTATCGGCGAATCACGTATTCCCGTAGAAATACGATTATTCGTAGCGCTCATTCACGAGATTTCGTAGTCATGAACGAAGCAGACTCTTTAACCGGCTGGGCCGATCTGGCGTACTCGTCACGGCACATGGTGTTCGAGCATTGCGCCGAAGCCATCGTGTTGCTCAATCCGTTTACCGATCGGCTGGGCGATCTGAACATCGCCGCCTGCAAGTTGCTCGGCTATCCGCGTCAGGAGTTGCTGGAACTGCCGGTGAGCAAGCTGTTCGGCCATCAACTCGCGGACCTGATTGTGTTCACGCAAGCGGTCATGGACAAAGGTCGCGGCTGGAGCGAAGAGCTGAGTTGCAACTGCAAAAGCGGCGAACGCATCGAGCTGGAAATCTCCGCCACCATCCTTCAGATCAAGGGAGAGCAACAGCTGATCCTGGTGCTGCGCGAGCTGAGCCATGAGAAGTATCAGCGCGACCAGGCCCACACCGAGCGCACCATGCGCGGTGGGCTGATCGAATGGCGCAACATTCTCAACCTGTTCCAGGAAACCGAACGCGACAATCAGCTCTTGCTCAGTTCGGTCGGTGACGGCATCTACAGCATCAACAGCGACGGTCTGGCCACCTTCGTCAACCCGGCCGGTGCGCGCATGCTGGGTTGGGAACCGCAGGACATGATCGGCAAGAATATCCATCGCATCCACCACCACACCCACGCCGACGGCAGCCACTACCCGGTCGATGATTGCCCTATCTACAAGGCCGTGCGCGACGGCGTGATGCATGAGGGACGTCAGGAGGTGTTCTGGCGTCGTGACGGCAGTTCGTTTCCGGTGGAATTCACCAGCACACCGGTGATTTCCGATGGGCGCATTGTGGGTGCTGTGGTGGTGTTTCGTGACATCACCGAACGGCGCAGCACTGAAAACCAACTGCAAAGTGCCCTGGAAGAACTCAAGGTGCTAAAGGATCGGTTGGAAGAGCAAAACGCGTACTTGCAGGAAGAGATTCACATCGAGCACAACTTCCGCGAAATCGTCGGCCAGAGCGAGCCGATCAAAAAAATCATCAAACAGATCGACGTGGTCGCCCCCACCGATGCCAGCGTGCTGATCAACGGCGAATCGGGGACCGGCAAGGAACTGATCGCCCGCGCAATCCATCAAGCCAGCCGGCGCAATGCCAGTCCGCTGATTCGCGTCAACTGCGCGGCGATTCCGGCCGAATTGTTTGAAAGCGAGTTTTTCGGGCACATTCGGGGCGCCTTTACCGGCGCCGTGCGGGACCGCGTCGGACGCTTTGAACTGGCGGATGGCGGCACGCTGTTTCTCGACGAAATCGGAGAAATCCCTTTGGAGCTGCAAAGCAAATTGCTGCGGGTGTTGCAGGAAGGCCAGTTCGAACGGGTCGGCGAAGAACGCACCCGCAAGGTCGATGTGCGGATCATTGCCGCGACCAACCGGGATCTTCGGCAAGAAGTCGCCGCGAAAAACTTTCGCGAAGACCTGTATTTCCGGCTCAACGTTTTCCCTATCCAGTCGCCGGCACTGCGCGAACGGCCGATGGATATTGCGCCTCTGGCCGCGCACTTTCTCAAACAGACGGGCAAGCGCCTGAATATGCCGGGGCGGCGTCTGCGCAACAGCGACATCGAGCGGCTGCAACGCTATTCCTGGCCGGGAAATATTCGTGAGCTGCAAAACGTCATTGAACGCGCATTGATCACCTCGAACGGCGCTGACTTGAACCTGGACCTGCCCGACGAACCGAAACCGAGCCCTTCAGCAATCATGCAGCCCTCCCCACCGACCGAGATTCTGACCGACGCGCAGATTCGCGAGCTTGAGCGTTGCAACATGCAAGCCGCACTCAAAGCCTCGGATGGAAAGTTGTTTGGCAAGGGTGGCGCCGCCGAGTTACTGGGGATCAAGCCCACGACACTGGCGTCGAGATTCAAGCGGCTGGAAATCAAATAACCTCCGCGCATTCCTTGATTTTTTGTAAACCGAAAGTGGCTAAAAACTCGGTTGCCCGCAATGGGCAAGCTGAATACGTTGGGACACTGATCACTGTTCGGTTTGATCAAAAAATTACAGGTAATCAAAGATGCGTATTGCCGTCCTTAACGATATTCACCATGCCTACGAAAGCACCTCAGGCATCCGCCGGCTGCGTGAACACGCCCAGGTCAAAATCTTCACCGGGCCGCTTGAGGGTCCAGAAGACTTGCAAGGTTTTGACGCGGTCATCGCCAATCGTGAGCGTACCTTGTTCACCGCCGAGTTCATGGAACAAGTCCCGGAACTGCGCATCATCGCCCAAACAGGCAATCATGCTTATCACATCGATCTGGAAGCGGCGCAAAGGCTGGGTATCGTGATTGCCAAGGCCACTGGGGGTTTCTGCACCAGCGCGGGTGAATTCACCTTTGGCCTGATGATGGCGTTGATGAGAGAAATCCCATGGGTCGACAGCGCCGTCAAACGCGGTGAATGGCCAACGCCAATGACGCGCGTGCTGCGCGGCAAAACACTGGGCATCGTGGGCATGGGCAATATCGGTCGTTACGTCACACAAGTTGCCCAAGTGTTCGGCATGAATGTCGTAGCGTGGGGCCTGAGGCTGACAACGCAAGACGCTGCGGCGATGGGTGCCACGGCACTGGAGCTGGATGACCTGATGAGGCAGTCCGACATCGTCTCCGTTCACGCCACGCTGGCCCCCGAATCCCGAGGGCTGATTGACGCACGGCGCCTGGCCTTGATGAAGCCATCAGCCTACATCGTCAACACGGCACGTGGCCCGATTATCGATGAAGCCGCGCTGGTGCAAACCCTTCAGGAACGTCGTATTGCGGGCGCTGCACTTGACGTGTTCGATCAGGAGCCTTTGCCTCAAGGGCACGCCTTGACGGGTCTGTCGAATGTCATCCTGACTTCCCATCTCGGCTGGCCGACTGATGAGATGTATGCGCAGTTCGCCGACGCCGCGGCTGATGCACTGTTGGGTTGGAAGCAAGGCGTAGATGTCCCACGTTTCCTTCCTCAGTCCTGAAGCATCGCCCTTTCTCGGCGGCAATTTGGTCCCCGTCTACAAAGGCAAAAGTGATGACGCGCTTGTGCAAAATTGCATAGAACGTGTGCGTGACTGGGGAACCTGATCCATCGGCGTGCCAGGTGGTCGAGGCGCATATGACCTACAGTACGACCGCGGGTAGCCTGAAACGGATCAGTTATCGCAAGTTCGCTCAATCGTGCAGCGCCCAGAACTGATGTTTGCCACGTGACAGGCAGTCACCCTGACTCGACGAAGGAGTTATGTGATGTTTGATTGGGAAGATCTGCGCTACTTCTCGGTGTTTGCCCAGGAACAATCGTTATCCGCAGCGGCGCGCAAGTTGAAGGTCGATCACGCAACGGTAGCGAGGCGAATCAGCGCTCTGGAGGCTTCACTGAACCTGAAGCTGGTAGACCGTCGCCCCAGGTCCTATGAGCTGACGGCGGACGGTGAGCGTATTGCCAAACTGGGCAAGCGCATGGAAGTCGAATCCTTCGCCGTGGAGCGTAGTGCGCTGGCAGGTCAGGCCGGGGCAGTCGGAGAGGTGACCGTCAGCGCACCACCCGCGCTGGCCTGCTCATTGATCGCGCCGCATCTGGGGAAACTTCGTCGGGAACATCCTCAACTGTCTTTGCAATTGTTGGGCAACCTTGGCAGCGTCTCCCTCACCCGTCGGGAAGCGGACGTTGCCATTCGCTTGAGTCGCCCCACAGAGCCGGACTTTGTTGCCCGAAAAGTCGCCACCATTGCGTTTGCCTTATATGGTTCAGCCGACTATCTGGATCGAACGCCTGCCGACCAACTGAACTTCATCGCCTATGACGAAAGCATGGAACAAACCACTCAGCAGGTATGGCTGCTGAAACAGGCCGCTGATCGTCCAATCCTGCTACGCAGCAACGATCTGAACATTCAGGCCATGGCTGCGAAAGCAGGTGTCGGACTTGCAGCACTGCCCTACTTTCTCGGTGAACAATATTCACTGAAGCCTGCCGCCATTTCCGGCCCCGCGTTAGAGCGCGAAGTATGGCTGGTGACTCACAACGATATTCGTCATACCGCGTCGGTGCAGGCTGTCATGACGTTTCTGGCCCAGTGTCTGGCTCCTCCCGTTTGAGACTGCCAGCCGTGCTGTGATCAACCTAGTTAATCGCCAACAACCTTCGTGCTCGACCCAGCACCGGCGCGTCGACCATTTCCCCGTCAACCTTGAACGCTGCCTCTCCGGACTCAGCCGCGCTGACGATGCGCTGTGCCCATGCTTTTTCTTCTGCGCTGGGCGCCAGGGCTGAGTGCACGACATTCACCTGACGCGGATGGATGCACAAGGCGCCGGCCATGCCCATATCGCGACCACGTCGCATGGCGTTGGCAAGCCCGGTGTCATCTTCGAAATTCGGATAGACGCTGTCCAGCGGCGGCTGCAGGTCATTGACCCGTGAATGCAACAGCAGCGCAAAACGGGTCTGGTCGAACACGGTTTCGGCGGCCGGACTACCAGCCTTCAACCCCAGGTCGAGCGCAAGATCGAGTGCGCCGAACGTCAGGCGCCGGACGCCGGTGCAGGCGGCGATTTCGGTGATCGCGAGTATGCCCCGGGCACTTTCGATGATGGGCCAGACCGCTTTGCCGCTGGTGGCGACATGGTTCACCTGAGCGGCGGACTCGGCCTTGGGCAACATGATCCCGACCACGTCCGGATGCTGACGACACACCTCAAGGTCGGCTTCGTGTTCCACGGTGCCGGTGGCGTTGATCCGCACCAGCAGCTGCACGTCCCTGTTCCACAGGATGAACTGCGCCAGGTGCTGGCGCGCCGCCGCTTTTTCCGCGCTGGGCACGGCATCCTCGAGGTCGATGATCACCGCGTCGGCACCACTGGCCAACGCCTTGGCAAACCGTTCAGGACGATTGCCCGGCACAAACAGCGCCGTGCGAACAAACAGACTGGACATACACAACACTCCCTCAACCGTTCTGGACGATGCCTGTTTCGCTCAGGCGTTGAATATCGATGGCGCTGTAACCCAATTCAATCAGCAACTTGATGCTGTGTTGACCAAGCCCCGGTACTGCCGCCATGCGGGGTGAAAACGCGTTGCTGCTGGCCGGTGGCAGCAGTGTGGGCAGGATGCCTACCGGGCTGGCGACCTCGGTCCAGCGGTTGCGCGCCTTGAGCTGCGGATGCTCCCAGACGCCGGACATGTCGTTGACCTGGGCATTGGCGATTTGCGCGGCATCGAGTCTTTCGATGACGGTCGCGGCATCCAGTTGGACGAACACTTCGACAATGATGGCGCGCAAGGCCTGACGGTTGTCCGAGCGTTTGAAGTTGGCGGAAAAACGCTCGTCGGCGATCAGCTCGGGACGCTGAAGCACCTGCTCGCAGAACTGCACCCACTCACGCTCGTTTTGCAGCCCGATCATGACGGTGCCGCCGTCGCCTGACGGGAATGGCCCATAGGGATAAATCGTCGCGTGAGACGCACCCGTGCGCTGCGGCGGCGTGGCGTCTTCAAAGGCGTAGTACATCGGGAAACCCATCCATTCCACCAGGCTTTCCAGCATCGAAACTTCGACTCGACTGCCCTTCCCGGTTTTATCCCGCAGTAGCAGTGCCGAGAGAATGCCGGTGTAGGCATACATACCGGCGGAAATGTCGGCGATCGAGCAACCAGCCTTGGCCATGCCCTCCTCCTCACCATTGCCAGTGACCGAGAGAAAGCCGCTTTCACTCTGGATCAGCAGGTCGTAAGCCTTTTTGTCTTCGTAGGTGCCGCCTTCGCCATAACCGGAAATGTCGCAAACAATCAATTGCGGGTAGTCCTTATGCAATGCCTCGAACGACAGGCCCATGCGTGCAGCAGCGCCCGGCGCCAGGTTTTGCACCAGCACGTCGGCTTGCTACAATAGCTGCTCGAGAATGACCTGAGCTTCCTGTTGCTTGAGATCCAGTGCGATGCTTTCCTTGGAGCGATTGGTCCAGACGAAATGCGAGGCCATGCCGCGCACGCGTTGGTCATAGCCACGGGCAAAATCGCCGCTGCCGGGCCGTTCGACCTTGATCACCCGCGCACCCAGGTCCGCCAGTTGCCGCGTGCAAAACGGCGCGGCAATGGCGTGTTCGAGGCTGACAACGGTGATGCCATCGAGGGGGCGCAAATTCAGGGTTTTATCAGTCATGGCTATGGCCCCTAGAAGCTGCGCGGCAGCTCGAGCAAGTGCTCGGCTACATACGAAAGAATCAGGTTGGTGGAAATCGGCGCAACCTGATAAAGCCGCGTCTCTCGGAATTTGCGCTCCACGTCGTATTCGCAGGCGAAGCCAAAGCCACCGTGGGTTTGCAGGCACGCGTTGGCTGCTTCCCAGGACGCCTTGGCGGCCAGGTATTTGGCCATGTTGGCGCTGGCGCCGGCGTTGACCCCGCTGTCGTATTCCTCGCAGGCGCGCCAGCGCATCAGGTCCGCGGCTTCGATTTCGATATGGGCCTCGGCAATCGGGAACTGCACACCCTGGTTTTGCCCGATTGGACGGCCGAACACCACCCGGTCGCGGGCATAGGCGCTGGCCTTTTCAATGAACCAGCGACCGTCACCGATGCATTCGGCGGCGATCAGGGTGCGCTCGGCATTCAAGCCATCAAGGATGTACTTGAAGCCCTTGCCCTCCTCGCCGATCAGGCTGTCGGCCGGAATCTCCAGGTTGTCGAAGAACAATTCGTTGGTCTCGTGATTGACCATGTTGGCAATCGGCTGCACGGTCAGTCCGTTGCCGATGGCTTCGCGCAGGTCGACGAGGAAAATCGACATGCCCTCGGACTTTTTCTTCACGTCGGCCAGCGGTGTGGTGCGAGCCAACAGAATCATCAGGTCGGAATGCTGGATGCGCGAGATCCACACTTTCTGGCCGTTGATCACGTACTTGTCGCCCTTGCGCACGGCGCTGGTCTTGATCTTGGTGGTGTCGGTGCCCGTGGTCGGCTCGGTGACGCCCATCGATTGCAGGCGCAGTTCGCCGCTGGCCAACTTGGGCAGGTAGTAGCTTTTTTGCGCTTCGCTGCCATTTCGCAGCAAGGTGAACATGTTGTACATCTGCCCGTGCACCGTGCCGGAATTGCCGCCGCAACGGTTCACTTCTTCCAGGATCACCGAGGCTTCGGCAAGGCCCAATCCTGAGCCGCCGTACTGCAGCGGAATCATCGCCGCCAACCAGCCGGCCTTGGTCAATGCGTCGACGAAGGCTTCCGGAAAGCCTTTTTGCTCATCAATCCCACGCCAGTAAGCGGCATCGAATTCAGCGCACAACGCACGCACACCTTCACGGATCGCATTGAGTTCGTCACTGTTGCGGTTCATCGGTTTTCCTCGATTCTTGTTGTTGTGGTGCAAGGCAAAAGCCAGGAACGAAAAGTCAGTCGAAAGTCAGTTCGGCACGCTGCGCCACGCCAGCCTCGTTGCCGGCCCACAACTCAGCCCTGCCAGGCGCGTAGAGGCGCCCGCCAACGATGAAGGGGTGCGGCGAAATCAACGGACGAATGCCGCGATACTCAAAGTGCCGCACCCGCGCTTGCGGGTTCGCCCGGCAGAAGGCGCGCAGATTGAGCGTGGCAATGAGTGGTCCATGCACCACCGGGCCGGGGTAACCTTCGGTTTCGGTGACATACGGCCAGTCGTAGTGGATGCGGTGACTGTTGAAAGTCACCGCGCTGTAGCGAAACAACAGGACCGGCGTGGGCGTTATCGACTCTTGCCAACCCGCGAGGGGCAATGCTTCGCCGCTGGCAAGTCTGGGCGGAGTTGGCTCGCGATAGACAATATCCTGCTCTTCGCGAATCGCCAGGCGCCCGTCCTGCACATAGTCGTGGCGCAGGGTGGCAAACAGCAGTGAGCCGGTGCGTCCGCTTTTTTCTTCGATCTTCAGCACGGTTGTGATTCGGGTGGCTTCAACGCCAACACGCAGAGCCTCAAGAAACTCAACACGTCCGCCCGCCCACATCCGATTGCGATTCTGGATCGCCGGTAAAAGGCTGCTGTGGGCTGGATGGCCGTCGTTCCCGAGGCCTTCTTCTTCCATTGCTGGCTGGAAAAATGCCCAGTGCCACAAGGCAGGCAGCGTCTGTCCCGAAGCTGGCGCCGATTCACCCAGCGTGGCCGCGATCCGCTTGGCCAGGCTGACACTCAAATGCTCGGTCGTTCGTTCGCTACGCCCGATCAAGGCGGCATAGGGGGAGTCAGTCATGGACGTCATGCACAAAAATCCTGTCAGGGCGCGTGAGCCCTATGCTCGGATGTTCATGCCCTGCGCAGAACTCCCCTGCTTGGGGGGGCGATACGACAATTCGCCAATGACGACGCTAGAACGCCACTTTGACCCCGAGCATTCCTTCGTAACTGTGGCTCTCGCCGTCAAAGGCACGTTGATAGCCGGCAGACACATAGAACGTGGTGCGTTCGTTGGCCTGATAGTCCACCCCGAGATTGATCTCGCCCCAGGTGCCGCCAATGTCGGCCTCGAAAGGCACAAAGCCGTTGGCTGAAGAAAACTCGGTCTTCGGCTCGCCCTTGAATTCATGCCAGATACTCGGCCGAATCCAACCGTTGGTGCGGCGGGTCTTGCCATCGTCGTCTTCGCGGAACCAGTCCTTGTCGATACGCACTCCCAGCCGCCCGATCAATGAATCGACGTCCTCGAAACGCACGTCAGCGGCCAGGTCATCGCTGTCGTCGAGTTCCACGTAGCTATAGATGATTTGCGCTTGCGGCTCGATGTAGAGGTCTTTGCGGACTTCAAAGGGATAACCGCCTTCCAGTGACGCTGTGTACCCCCAGCCGTCTGTCTTGAGTTTTCCGATATTGCCGGGTTTGGCTTCGATGTCGAATCGATTGAGTTGCAGCACGGTATCCAGATACCAGCCTTCGGGGTCGAAGTGGGTCCAGTATCCGCCGAGGCTGTAGGCGCGTAATACGTCTTCACCGGCATTGGCGCCGTTGTAATGATCGATACCGCCTTTGATATTGCCGATGGCCAGGGACACACCGGCCTGTTCGGTATTGCCGTCGGTTTCTTCACTGCGATACAGGTCAACGCCGACCTGGAAAGCATTCAGGTCATAGTTGTAGCCGGGTGAATTGCCGAAGGGGCCGTTATCGCTTTCGCGCTCACCACTGCGGTAGATCAACCGGCCCCAGCCCAGTGACGGGCCATATTCCTGTTGGTCTTCTGCTGGCAATGGGGCACCGGTCAAGCGGCGCTCCTCCCCTACCCGTTCATGCAGCGTATCGATGATGCTGCGGCTGTAGACCAGAGCCAGCGCGGGCACTGCACCGTAGAGTGAAGTTTGCGGGCGGAAATTGGGCACCGCCGGTTCGGGATCGGGGCCGGGAGACGGTCCGTCGGGTGCCACGTTGGAGCGCAGATACCAGGCCTGCTCGTTGCTGTTATCGGTGCTGGAGCGATGCAACGTGTATTCGTAGGGACCGGCATACACCGGCCCCCCAAGGGCAAACGCGCCGGGTGCAGTGGTGCCGCCATTGACGGCGTCAATCACCTGGATGCCGTTGCCGGTGGTCAAGGCGCCGCGACCCAGTACGCCGCTGGCATCGGCAGCATTACGAATGATCAGGTGGCTGCTGCCCGTTGCCGTTCCGCTGTCGATCACCAATTTGTCCGAAGGCGATCCATCCCCTTCAAGAAAGGTATTGAGGGCGATGTCGCCGTCGCCGCTGTAGGTGTTGACGGTGAGTGTCTTGAACACGCCGCCGACCGGCGCCGAGAAGTCGATCAGGCTGGGATCGTTGACCAGGGTAGTCAGGTTCGAGTTGCCGGTCAGGTTCCAGGTGCTGTTGATCAACGTCAGGTTGGAAACGCTCCCGGTATCGGTCAATGCCGAGCCTGTGAGCGTTGAATTGGTAGCGACGATGTTCGCCAGACCCGGAACATTGGTGGGAATTGCTCCAGGGGTTGGCAGCGCAACGGGCGGCGGCCCGGCCACTTCGTCGAATTCCGGTACGTCGGGAACGCCGGTAATGGGCGCAGCCGGTTGCGGCAAGGGCGCGAAACTGTCGGCAGTGGCGACGCGCAGCCATTGGCCGCTGCCTGACACCGTGGTGTTGGTCAGCGAAACATCGGCAACGCCGCCGATAGCCACGGTCGCGCCGCTGGCGTTGCTCAAGGCGCTGTTGCTGAAATTGGCATTGGAGACAAATCCCGCGGCGCCCATGGCATAAAGCGCCGAAGCATCGGCGCCGCTGGCAGTGATAGTCGAATTGTTGCCGGTGACCAGCCCACCAGCTTGCGCGACGGCACCATGTGCGACAGCACCGGAGGTGGTGACGGACGTCTGGTTCACCGTCATTGAACTGCGCAGTCCGCCTTGGGCGTCTCTGGCCATCACACCATGGGACGCGACACCTTGAGTCAGCACGACACTGTTGTTGGCGACAACGCTGCCCGCCGACACCGCCCTCAGCCCCACTGCATCAGCGCCACGGGTGGTGACAGAAGTTGTGTTCAGATTGATCGTGGCGGGAGCGGCCAGGAAGTTTTGCTGGGCCAGCGCACCGTGGGCATTGGCGCCCAACGTCTCGACTGTGGCACCGGTGGTGGTGATGTCCGCGAGAAACTGCGGTCCGACCTGCTCGACGACGGAAAACAAACCGATGCTGCGCAATCCTTCGGTCCGGACCGACACGCCGGCTCCACTGGCGGTATCAACATTGAGCCTCACCGAACCACCGTCATCGGCCACCACGCCCATGCCATCGTTGCCTTGGGTGCGGGCGACTGTACCGTTGGCAACCAGCGTCGCCCCGCTACCCCGAGCAGCCAATGCATGCGGTCGGGCGCCTGCCCGAACCAGGCTGCCGGTGGTGGTCACCGTCCCGCGATTGAGCGTGATCAGCCCGTCGACGTCAGCAATGACACCCATCGCGTTGTCGTTGCCGGTGGTCAGTGTGGTGACATCGGTAGCGGTAAGGTTCGCGCCGCCTCCCGCCGACAACCCGGCGGAGTCGAGGCCATTGGTGGTGATCGTGCCGCCCGTAATGGCCGCAATAGAGCCGAGGCTGGCACGTACCGCGGGCGCGACATTGCTTTGTGTGGTGATGTGACTGTTGGTGATATTCAGTGTCGAGCCCGGGCCCTCAGCCCAGGTGCCGATGGCACCGGAACCGTTGGTAAAAATGCTTGTATTGGTCACGGTGGCCGTTGCATCTGCTACGCGCACACCGACAGCGCCATTGCCGTTGGTAGTGATCGTGGTATCGGTCACCGTTGCGCTTGAACCCGCGCCTTGGGCCATCACGCCATGGTTGTATTGGCCGGACGTGACGACTGTGCTGTTGCCGTTCAACTGAATCGAGCCACCGGATATGGCCATGGCGGCCGCGTTCTGCACGTTGGTGATCAACTTGTTGCCCACGCCACTGGTGTTGACCGAACTGCCGGAAAGGGTCACTGCCCCGCCGTCTTCCGCACGCGCACCATTGGCAAAGGTGCCGGTCGCGGTCAATGTCACTCCGGTGCCGTTGACCTGGCTGCCGCTGCCTCGTGCCACAACCGCGTGGCTGCCGAGCGAACCGGCGACGATTTGTGCGCCAGTGGTGCCCAGTTGCGCGCCGCCCTGGAGTGTCACGACAGCGCCGCTGTCTGCCAGTGCAGCAAAGGAACCGCGCCCCAGCGCACTGACCGAACCACCATTGAAGGTAATCCGGCTGCCCACGCCGATCGCTTGCAGGCCATGATTGGCCACCCCGTTGGCCCCGCCCAGCGTTGTTACCGCAGAGTTGGTCAACAACACCGCACCCCTGTTCTGCGCGACAACGCCGAGCAAATCACTGGCCGCCGTTGCACCGAGCCCTAGCGTAATCGTGGCGCCCGTCGCACTGATCAGGCTACCGGCGCCGTCTGCGACAAGGCCTCTTTGGCCCGTACCAATCTGAGCCGTCGTGATCGTGCTGCCGTTGAAACTGATGGTTCCTCCACCCAGAGCCTGCGCGCCGATGAAGTTTCGAGGCAATGCTCCGGGGCCAAGGTTAACGTTGATGCCATCGGCCACGATGTTCCCGCCTGCCCCGGTTGCACTGAGCCCGGGTGTAGCGGCGCTGGTGACGGTGATGGTGGTCGCAGGCACCACCGTGCAGGCGCTGGCGTTGACCGAGACCGGCCCCGCCGGGCAGTCCACGGCCAAGGCCGGATCGGCTGAGCTCAATGCGATCACGACGATGACGCTAAGCTGAAGTCGGCGGGGATATGAATGGGCTGAATCCGCAGCCAGCGGCGGGTTCCAGACGTTATTGCGGGTATGGCTAACAGGAAACTCGGGCATTGCGTTCCCTCGCTCCCCAGAGATCTACCGTACGGCTCACATCGGTCTGCTCTGAGTACTGATATCAGAGAGTTTTCCACGCGTGCCCTACGGCACGTTCCATTCGCCGCTCGCGGAAGAATCCAGTCCAACTGACGGGAACTGCCCCAATGTGGCGTCTAGGCAGCGTAGTTAAAGAAACCTGCACCACGCCAGATACCGGATAAACGGAGACTCAGTTGTCGAATTGGCTGAGCGCGCGATACAGGTCAAACGCCAGGTATCGCGACTGCCTGTCGCGCATCACCTTGACCATCGCCACGTCCGGATCGCGACTGAAAAAGATTCGGCCGCGCTCGCTGACGATGTGGTCGAGCAAACGTTCTTTCTCCCCAATCAGGCATTCAGGGTTGCGGTCGTAACCGCTGGTGAGCGCCAGCTCCAGCCAATGGCTTCCCGGGATCAGGTCGCCGGCGAACAGCACCGGCCCGCCCGGCATGGCGATTTCTGGCAGCAGTTGCCCGGGGGTGTAGCCATCACTGAGATGAAATTGCCAACCACTGCCGAGCAGCTCGTTGTCGGTGCCCTTGATCAACGTCAGGCGATCGCTGTTTTCCAGTCGATTGAGGATCGGCGAGATGAACAGTGCCCGGTCACGCGGATGCGGGCGCCGGGCGCGCTCCCAATGACGTTCACCCACCAAGTAACGGGCATTGGGAAATAGCAGGCGAGGTGTTTCACCGTCCTCGATGGCGTTGCGCAGTTGCGGCGATAGTCGAGCGTGCAGGTGAACAAGCACCACGACGTGAATATCGCCCTCACCCAGGCCATGCTGGGCCAGAGAATCAAGCAAGCCCCTGGTGTGTTGTTGGCAGCGACAGGTCCTGGGTAAAGGCGCCAGGAGCGCTTCACTGCCCGCCAGAACCAGAACGTTTTTGTCGCCCTCCTGCACCAGCAAGGCACGTGAAGCGAGCCTGATCTGGTTTTCGTGATCGGGGCTGACCCAGTCGGACCATTGCGAGCGCGGTGTGTTGCCGAACATGACTCCACCATCAAGCCTGCGACCGGTGCCGACCAATGCGGAAATACGACGGTTCATTGCGCGATTTACCTTGAGTGAAGATGACGTTCGAGACTTCTCTCCAATGCTATGGAGTGTCCGCGTTTGCTTCGACGGTCAAAGGAATGAACCCACGGAGCATGCGTACGACGTCCAAAAGAACGTCCGGTGGAAGGAGCTGCAATCTCGCAATTTTGCTCCTCGCCGACCGGTAAAAAACAGGAGATCGTGGACCAATTTAGCGGGATCACCGACATGCCTGGCATCCTCGCCGCCCTCGAACTCTATGATCGCGATGAACTGAATCAGGTCGAGCAACTATTGGTAAACGTCTTGCCCGAAGGCAGGCAGGTCTGCACACCAGCCACCCTGATCATCAGCCATATTCTGATGGCGCGCGTTGCCCTGGCACACGGCGACTGCGAAACCTGGCAGCGTTTTCTGGTGGAACTTGAGCGGTTCGGGCAACAGTCCGGCTCTCTGCGCATCCAGTGTTCCGCCTGGCTGGAACGAGCCCGCGTGGCAACCTTGAGGAAGCATTTGGATGTGGCGCAACTGGCCTTGCGCTCGGCGCAAAGTGTCAGCGCCTGGGAGCCATTTGAAGGACGGTGGCCCGCTGGCGAAGTCGACAATCTACTGATCGCCTACCAGCGCTTGCGTATTGCCCAGGGCAATTACAACGCTGCCGTCGAAGACTTGCTCGTGGCAATCGGCAATGCTCAGGCTAATCAGCCTCTGCGCCTGCAAATCAAACTGCATCTGTTGTTGGCCATGGCTCAGGACGGTCGTAAATGCTCGCGGCTGGCGATGCAGGCGTTTGGTCAGGCGTTGCGTCTGGCTGGCGATGAGGGTTTGTTGCGCAGTTTTATCGATGAGGGTGAGCCTGTGGCTGCGCTGTTGCGACGCTGGGTCAGCCGTCGATGTGGCCAAGGTGATCAGGCCATCAATCCGCAGTTCGTAGCTCAATTGCTGCAGCGGCTGGGTATTGGCAACCGTTCCACAGCGTTGACCGAGAGGGAAACACAGGTGCTGCAACTGTTGGCGTTCGGTCATCGCAACCGGGTGATTGCGCAAAGAATGTTCCTCAGCGAATGCACGGTAAAAACCCATCTGCACAGAATCAACGTCAAGCTGGGTGCCCGCAGTCGTTCCCAGGCACTGGCCATTGCCCGTTTTAATGGATGGCTGGAGTGACCGGTTCTCCAGACCACCCGCGTGGCCTGGAGAATAACGGACAGTCGCTTAGCGGATACCGGCGTTACGCAAAGCGGCCGGGGTGAAGTCAGTCACGGTCGGCTGGTAGCTGTAGTCAGTGCCGCGTTTGTTTTCGTTACCCAGGTTGGAGATCACGTAGCGCCCCGCCAGCAAATCGTAGATACCGATCCCCGCATACACGGCCACACCTTGCTGATAGTCATTGACCACATGACCTTCACTGACTCGCCACAACTGGCCGCGACCATCGTACTGATCGATTTCCACCGCCGCCCAGGTGTCTTCGTCGAAGTACATGTGGCGTTTGGCGTAGATGTGACGCTCACCCGGCTTCAGCGTGCCCTCCACTTCCCATACCCGGTGCAGCTCATAGCGGGTCAGGTCCTGGTTGATGTGGCCGGGTTTGATGATGTCGGCGTACTTGAGCTTCGGTGATTGCAGCGCGTAGCTGTTGTAGGGAACGTAGATTTCTTTTTTGCCGATCAGCTTCCAGTCGTAGCGGTCCGGCGCGCCGTTGTACATGTCGGCGTTGTCGGCGACGCGCAGACCGTCGGCGGCGGTGCCCGGCCCGTCGTAGGCCACTTGCGGAGCACGCCGTACGCGTCGTTGGCCAGCGTTGTAAGCCCAGGCCATGCGAGGTTGCTTGACTTGATCCAGCGTCTCGTGGATGAGCAAAACGCTACCGGCCATGCGCGCGGGTGCGGTCACGGTCTGCTTGGCGAAAAACAGGATATTGGCATTGTCCTCAGGCTTGGCGTCCGCCATCTTCCACGGCAAACCAGCAGCAATTTCAATGTCGACAATGGTGTAGTCACCGTTGACTTGCGGCGTGGCCTGGGCCTGTCGGTTGATGAAGTTGGTGCCGCGTGAACGGGTCAGGTGATTCCACACCACCTCCAGGCCATTCTTCGGAATCGGAAAGGCGTAGTAGTGCGACTGCTCGAAGTTTTTCAGCGCGTAGCCGTCATTGATCGCCTCGGTGGTCATCGCACTTTTTTTCGCCGCGTCGTAGACCGCTTGCGGCGCCGATGCCGTGCGCTGGGTCTTGTACACCGGAATCCTGTAGGTCGCGGGGTAACGCTGGAACATCGCCAGTTGCCCGGCCGTCAGCTTGTCCTTGTATTGCGAAGCGGTGGCGGCGGTGATCACGAACTGCGGCTTTTCGCCTTCGAACGGGTTGCCGAGAAAATCGTTGGTCATCGGCGCGGCGCCCGGTTTCAAACCACCGGTCCAGGCGGGAATAGTACCGCTGGCATTACCAGCCTTTTCACCGCCCAGCGGTGTCAGGGTGGTGCCCAGTTTTGCCGCTTCTTCCGCTGACACGGCGGCCATGATGCTGGTGGACAGCAGACTCAGCGCCAGGGTGCCGCAGGCAACAAGAATGATTTTTTTCATGGTCTCGATCCTTTGCTGTTGGGCTATCAGAAGTTCACGCCGACGCTGAGCGCAACGTAGTCGCGGTCGCCGTTGGTATTGAAATGGCCGCCGAAGAAATCCGTGTAGCTGAGACTGGCGGTGTAGAGGTTGGCGTAGTCCGCATCCAGCCCCAGGCTGACGGCCTTCAGGCCTTCTTCGAAGTTCGGGCCGTTGCCATCGACGTCATGGGACCAGGCGATGTTCGGCGCCAGGTTGACCCCGGCGAACACGTTCGGGTAATCCAGTCGGCCGCGCAGGCGATAGCCCCAGGAATCGGTGGTGTAGAAACCGTGGCTGTTGCATTCCTGCTGCGGGTTGCTTGGACGGGTGACGCCCGCAGCAGCGCCCGGAACCTGGCTCGGAGCCCCGGCACAGGTCTGTGGACCGGTCGCGCCCGGCCCCGCTCCGGTGGCCAGTGCGCCGGCACCAAATATCGTGCTGCGGCCAAAGCGCAGGTTGCTGCCGTCGGCATCGCCCAGGCCGTTGATGCGGTTGTAGCCGACCTCTCCCACCAGCGTCAGGCGACTGGCGCCCATGACCTGGTCGAAGAACTGCGTGGCAGTGAGTTGGGTTTGCAGCACCGGCATCCGCTCATAGCCATGAAGCGGCGCGCCGGCGACGTTTTGCGATTGGCCGGCAATGAACAACGGTGCGTTCTTGTTACCCGTTGCCGCCAGGTTCAGGTCAGCGCCGTTGAGTTGCAGCGGCATGTTCGGCCGATAGCTGATTTCACCACCCAGCGAAGTGCCGGCCAGGTTGGTCGCGAAGCTCAGCCCGTAGAGGCGGATGTCTTCGGGATAGACCACGTGGTAGCTCGCGGTGCGGATCGAGTTGATCGCGCCCGGAACGGTTGCAGCGCCCGCGCCGGTGTTGGCGGTCAATGTGGCCCGAGTGAAATCAAGGTTGGGGTTGCGGCTGTGATAGTTGAGAAAATAGGCCCCGAACTCGGTGTCGTTCAGCTCTGCGGCGAACCAGCGCAACGCCACGCCGAACTGGCCGCCATCACGGGCATCCTTGGTTTTGGTGCGTGGCACGTAGGCGTCATCCACGCCGCCGCCCTGCGCCGCCGTGCCGGCCACTGCCAGACCCGAGCGGCTGTTACTCGCCACCCCTGGCGGCAGGTCGAGGCCGGCAATCACCGCGCGGTCGTTACAGCCTTCAGGCGTCACGTCGTTGCCGAAGAAGGTGCCGCAGTTGTCGATCACCGACGGCGCCCATTCGATCTGGTAGAACGCTTCGGCGGTGACGTTTTCCGACAGGCCCTGCGAGACATACAGCATGTTGACCGGGATCAACCCCTCCTTGACCTCGGCACCCGGCCGGCGCAGCGCTGCCACGTCGATCGGGTTGATGCTGTTGATTGAGTTGCCGATGAACGTACTCTCACCCCAGCTCACCACCTGCTTACCCAGACGCACGTTGCCCTGCAACTCGTCGAGTGTGTAGTTGTGGTAGACGAAACTGTCGAGAAACATCGCCCCGGACGACTTCGCCGCACGCTGGCGGCCGTGGTCGTCGATGTCGTAGAAAGGACGGCTTTCGTCCATCAGTTCGAAGTCATACCAATATTTGCCGCGCACAAAAGCGCCGCTGTCGCCGTACTTCAACTCCAGGTCGTGTACGCCCTTGAATATCTTCGAGAAGGTTTCGCCCTTCTTGAAATTCAGCCGATTATCGTCGTTGGTTCGGGACGAGGCGCCCCCCCGAACGCCTTGTGAGTTGAAGTTGGAAATGAAGTCCGGATCAGGTCCGCGCACGGCCCAACTGGCACCTACCGAGAGCGATGAATCGAAACTGCCCTCAATCTCCCCTACGCTGAAATTTACTGCGCAAGCCTGCGTGCTAATCCCCAGGGCGACTGCTGCTGCCAGCAACTGCGGCTGAAAGATTGCGCGCTTTGTTGTTTTTGTCATGCGGCTCTCCGAAATACTACGGGTGTGTTGGAGCCGTCACGATAGGGACCGGACGCGTGCTCGGGACATTCCCTGATGGGGTGATTTCGGATTACCCGTGTGGGTGATTACCGGTTTGCCATCGATACAAGAAGTAACGCTGCCTGCGCTTTTGACGAAAGCATCGACGTTTCAATCGAAAGGGGTATTGCCGGTAATGGCAGCGCTGCGGATTCTTGCGCGCAGTAACCAATCATTAATCAGCACGCTGTGCAGTCGGCGCGGGGTTGTTGCCCTGCGGTCCGGGAGAGTGAAATGTCGCAGTCCCTTACAACCGTTGCCCAGCAGGCCTGCATTCCGGTCAGCCTCACGCCCTCCCCCTCAACCCGGCTCTTGGCGCGTAGCCACCTCGTGGCGCTGATGCTTGAAAAACCGCAACGCCTGCGCTTGCTCTGTGCGCCCGTGGGCTATGGCAAGACCTCGCTGATCCGCCAATGCATCGCTCGATCCGTGCCTGCGCCGCTCGTACTGCAACTCAATCTGGCCGGGCAAGCTCTTTCACTGTCGCGGTTTTGCACGTGCATCGCCGAGCAGCTTGGCGATCACCCGCATCCGGTCGACACAGGTCCCGCGCTGCTGAGTTTGCTGGAGGGACTGAAAGCGCCCTGCGCGCTGATCCTCGACGATTATCCCACCGGGACCGATACCGAGCTCGACGCGTGGATCGACCACTTGCTCTTGCACTCACCTGCGCCCATTCAACTGTGGGTCAGTTGCCGGCAACGTCCGGCATGGAACCTGCCGCGCCTGTTGCTTGAAGGCGAACTGCGGGAGCTCGATACCCAGGCCCTCGCCCTTTCCCGTGAGGAGTCCGACGATCTCGTTCGATTGATTGCACCGGCGAAGTTTGGCGCGGACCTTGAGGCTATCTGGCGGCAGACTCTGGGCTGGTGCGCCGGCATACGTTTATTGCTCACCGATACGCGGATGTTATGCGACTACCTCGAGCGAGAATTGCTGTCACACCTGAGTGCAGAGGAACGCCGCCTGCTGGGGGGGCTGGCGCATCTGCCACGGTTCAGCGAAAGCCTGTGCGCGGACCTGTGGGAGGAACTTGACGACAAGACGTGCGTGCGCCGATTGCTGCTTTCGCAGGCGTTCTTCCAGCCACTGGACAGCAATGGCCAATGGTATTGCATGCTGCCGGCCGTGGCGCAGGCATTACGGGGAACGAACGACCTGACCGAACTGAACCGATTACGCCTGCGCGCCTGTCGGGGATTGAGCGCGTCGGGGTACATCGAGGATGCCATCGACCTCGCGTTGAGTGCCAACCGCCCGGACGTGGCGGCCAACTACATGACCCGCCTTAACCCGAGCTGGCTCCTGGCCGAGCGCAATCTGTCGCGCCTGCTCGACTGGCGCCATCAGTTGCCCGTGAGCTTGTCGTTGAGTACGCCGCAACTGGTGGCGCTCAATGCCTGCGCGCTGATGATGAACACACGACTGGATGAGGCACAGACCTGCACGGAGCAGTTGAGTCGCTTCCTGCCACAACCCACGGCAGAACAGAACCGCCGTTTGCTGGCCGTGTGGCAAGCGTTGTGGGGCACGATCCATGGCCTTTTGGGCAATTGCACCCTGGCCACGGAGTATTGCCGTGCTGCGCAGGAACAACTGGGCGAGGATGATCAGCCTGTGTCGTTCGTGTGCACGGTCATCCTTGCACGGCTGGCCATGAGCACGGGCGAAACCCTTCAAGCTCAACAGATCCTGATGCTCGCGATCGAACAGGCCCGACGCCAGGGCAGCCTGGTCAGAGAAGTGCAGACCAACATCCAGCGCATCTGCCTGATGATTCTCTGTGGAGAAAGCGACCTCGCCGAACGTCTGTTGCAAGAGAACCTCTTGCTGTTGCGGGCCGATGGCAATCGGCATGTGATGTTGCTCGGGCGATTGTTGGTGCTGCAGGGCAAGTTGCATCTGCAACGAGGTGAAGTGGACAGTGGCGAGTGTGTCCTGAGCCAGGCCCTGCAAGTCATTCCCGATCATGGGCTGACGCTGCTGCAAGCGCTGATGGGTCTCTCGGACGTCTGTGCCTGCCGGGGTGATTTCCAGCGCGCCTTCGCTTTCCTGCAGGACGCCGAACGTCGAATGCAGTGTGCCAATGTCCAGGAAAGCAGCTATCGCGGGGTACTCAATCTGCAGACCTTGAGTGTCCTGATCCATCAGAAAAACTGGAAGCAGGCGCTGCTCATGGCGCAGATGATCGAGCAATATTTGCGGGGCTCCGCCGCACGGCTGACGAGCATTCATGAGCCTTCGCTGGCCGTGCACAGTCAGATGCTGCTGGCCATTGCCGAACACGGTAACGGGCAAACCCGGGATGCTGCGAGGCGTCTGGAGACAGCGTTGCGCGAATGTCGGCGTCTGAATTTTCACGGACTTCAGGCCAAGGCACTGCGCCTGCTGGACGGCCTCACACAAGCGTCACAAGAATCGCCACCTGCCCGTCAGCCGTCGCCCAATGCCGGTTCGTTCAATCTGCTGGTCAGCGAAGCGCGGACGTCGCAGCCGGGCAAACCGCTGATCGGTCCCGCGAATCATGAAAAGCTCACCGGGCGCGAGTTCGCCGTGCTGGAGCTGCTGGCCGAAGGCTTCTCAAACCGGGAGATCAGCGAGCGTCTGTACATCTCGACCAACACGGTCAAGGCGCACATCAAACACATCAACAGCAAACTGGGGGTGACCCGACGGGCTCAGGCCGTGATGCGCGCCAGGGCGACGGGAGTATTGGTGTGAAGGTTTGTGCGGTTCATCCAGTAGCCCTCGTGCCCTGGCGATTGCGGCGGCTTCGACCTGGCCGTGGGCACCGAGCTTGCGATAGATATTGCGCAGGTGCGCTTTTACCGTGTGCCCGGAAAGCCGCAAGGTTTCGGCGATGGCACTTATCTGAAGGCCCAGTGCGACCAGCCTGACAACCTGATGTTCGCGCTCGGTAAGGGCTGCGCTGCCCGTGACAGGAAAACGCTTGAGCAGATCGCCAATAAACCCCGGCACGATTGCCGACTCGCCGCCTCTCACCTGAAACGCCCAGCGTTGCAACAGCATGGCAAGGCCAGCACCCTCTTCGACAAAGGTGCTGCGCCACCCCTCCTCGCTGGCGAATGGCAACACCCCACTCAATTCCGCCATTGCCGCAGCGTGCCGCCCCATGCCGTCGAGGGCTAAAGCCAGGAGCAAGCGCAGTTTGAGTTTGCGGCGCAAACGTCCGCGCTGTTGTGCTTGATCAATCGCCGGGTGCAGCGCCCGAGTCGCCTCTTCAAAACGCCCTTGGGCGATGTGCAGGCGTACGCGTGCGACGGTCGGCGTGTCGACATCGTTGGCAAAGTTGAGCGCATTCGCCTGGCCCCAATCAGCGTTTCGGTCCACTTGAGCCAACGCCTGGGCGGCGACATCGATACGACCATGCAACGTCGCGATCCGCGCACGCTCGATCCAGACCGAGCATTGGATGCGTCGGCATGCCCTCTCACGCCCGGTTTGCTCCAGCGCTGCGAGGTGACCATGACAGCTGGAAACTTCACCTTGCGACCAAGCGATACGGGCCAGAAGGATTCGGCTGACGATCAGCGTATCCGCTGAACTGTCGTCAGTGATGTCGCGCAGGTTTTGCTTGAGCAACCGCCGTGCCTGATCCAGCGAACCACTCTCGTACAGCACAAGGGCATGAACCGCTTGTTGCTCGACGCCCACCAGCGCGCAACCCGTGGAAAAACACTCCAGGCGGATACGCGCCGTTGCCAGTGAGCCCTGCGTCAGGTCGATGAGGCTTTCCATGGCCGTCAAGGCAGGATTGACGCAGTCGTCACCCTGCTGCGCGGCAAGCTCGATGGCCTGCGATAACCAACGCCTTGCGTCGTTGAAACGCCCGAGGGCAAACAGGCTATCGGCCAGGGAAATGGCTTCGGCGATTTCCAGAAACTACGACTGCCAGACGGCGGCGAGGTCGTTGCTATCGAGAGCCGCCAAGACTTGGGCGGTGTGCGCGCCGCGTGTCGGAATCGCCCCCGGCGTCGCGACCTGGCCATCGAAACGCGGTGCCGGGCTGGCTTGCAGCATTCCGTCGCGCTCGAAGTACACGCCTCGTTCGACCATATGCGGATGTTGCGAGGCTTCACGCGGGCTCAGCACCGGCGCAAAGCACACATCGGTGCCTTCGAGCAGATCGCACCAGTGCGCGCGCGGCTGGCTGGCAAACGTATCGGCCAGCAGCCCACGCAGCTCTTCCCAACGCTTCACATCCCATTGTTTGGCGAAACGCGGATCGTCCTGCAAACCCAGTTTTTGCAGCAGCAGCGCGTAGAACTGCGGCTCCATCGAGCCCAGTGCCACGTATTGGTCATCGGCGCAGCGATAAGTGGCGTAGAAGTGCGAACCATCGTGGACGCTCTTGCCGCGCTGCTCATTGAGCAGACCACGGCGGGTCAGTGACATCATCAGCTGCATCATGTGCGCCGAGCCGTCGACGATGGCGGCGTCGACGACGGTGCCCTTGCCGGTCTGCCGGGCACTGAGGACACCGGCCAGCACACCGACCGCCAGGTACAACGCGCCACCGCCAATGTCGCCGATCAGGGTGATCGGCGATGAAGGCGCTTCCCCAGCCGTGCCGCTGTGGTACAGCGCACCCGAGAGTGCGATGTAGTTGTTGTCGTGGCCGGCGGCGCTGGCCATCGGGCCGTTCTGGCCCCAACCGGTCATGCGTCCATAAACCAGTCTTGGATTGCGCGCCTGGCATTCCTGCGGACCGAGGCCAAGTCGCTCCATGACACCGGGGCGCATGCCTTCGATCACGACGTCGGCGCTTTCGATGAGCTTCAGGACCGCTTCGCGCCCTTCAGGGCTTTTCAGGTCGGCCACCACCGAGCGTTTGCCCCGGTTCAGCGGGTTGGCCGGAGCGTTGGCTTCGCCGGTGATCGAGATGGATTCTGCGCGCTCCACGGCGATGACATCTGCGCCCAGATCGGCCAGGTGCATGGCACAGAACGGCCCCGGGCCGATGCCACAGATTTCCACGATTTTGATACCTGACAGCATGTGTTTTTTTCCTTGTTCGTCGTGAGCTGACACAGGGGGCGCGATCGCCTGCGATGCGCGAAGCATGGCCAGTACGCTAGCAGAGCACCCACCCCGAACATGCCCCCCGGCATGGGGGGCTATAGGTCGAAAAAAGGATCGCTACTCTGGATCTTCCTCCGCAGGCAATAACAACAAAACAAAGGAAGACAACATGTTTGCTCTACGTCCGCACTGGGCCCTACTGGCGACATGCCTGACAGTCCCGGCATTTGCCACTGCCAATGGCCACATCGCACCGGCCAACCCTTATCTGGCGCAGTCCTACAACAACCAGACGCACTGGAACGACGGCGCGTCCGACAGCACCGGCATTGCCGTGCCACGCGGTTCCTACAAGATGACGCCGGACGCCTACCGTGTATTGCCCAACGAATCGGGCAGCCTGGTGCAGTACACCGACAAGGTCGGCGATACCGACATGTACTGGTTCTGGGCCGGGTTTTCGCTGCGCAAGGTGAAGGTCGAAGACGACTTCAAGTTCACTGAAGTGGCCCGCGTCGACCTGCCGGTGAAATTGCCTAACTACCAGCCGATCACGCCTGAACAACGTCTTCAGCAAGCTGCCGAGACCCGCAAGTTTCTCGAAGTCAAGGACGAGAAAGGCCTGCTGGAATACATGAATGCGCAACCCAACCGCATGCTGACCGGCACCACCGATCAGCTGGTTGGCGGCGCAATCTATTCGCTGTTGACCCGCGATGACGCCTTCATCGGCGCCAGTGCGCGCCGGGTGTTCCGCATTGATCAGAACGACCACAAAGACCCGCAGTCGGGTATGAAGCTCACCCAAGAGGTGCAGCTGCCAGAAGAACTGTTCAACAATGAAAAGACCAAGAACGGCATCGGCGTACCAATGGATGCCACCTTCGGCATGGGCATGACGCTCAATGGCTACCTGGTGATCAACACCATGGGCGGCACCGTCGCTACCCTCGATCGCAACACCCTGAAGCTGATCGACAGCTACCGCGTGGAAGGCAGCGACGAACTGTTCCTCAACTCGTTCGCCACCGGACCGGAAGTCAACGGCGGCGCGGTGTACGTCGCTTCCAACCAGAACATGTACCGACTGGTGGTCGACAAACAGGGCAGGATCCACGCCGACGACGCCAGCGGTGCCTGGAAAGCCCCTTACGAGCGCGGGCCGCGTTTCACTTCGATCAAGATCGCCGACGGCACCGGTTCCACCCCAACCTTGATGGGCTACGGCCCCGATGAAGACAAACTGGTGGTGTTCACCGACGGCGCGAAAAAGATGAACCTGGTCGCCATGTGGCGCGACAAGATTCCGGCGGGCTGGAAGCAAAAGCCTGGCACCCTGTCGCCGCGCGTGGCTGACCAGCGTGAAGTCGACATGGGTATGAACATCCCGACCGTGCAGTCGGAACAATCGGTGGCGGTCTATGACGGTCACGCCTTTGTGGTCAACAACATCCCTGCCGTGGAAAAACCTGTGCTGTCCCGGTCCGGCTACTACGTGACCATGCTCAACGGCATGACCCGCCCTGCCCCGAGCGGCGTGGCGATGCTCAAGTGGGACAGCGCCAAGGACCAGTGGAACCCGCTGTGGACCCGTACCGATGTGGGTTCGATCTCGATCGTGCCAATGATCAGCGGTGGCAGCCACATGGCCTTGATCAATGGCTTCTATTCCGACCGATTGGGTGAAGGTTTCCACATCGGCATGGACCTCGACACCGGCAAGACCGTGCTCGAAATCGCGACCGGCAGCGACCCGGTGTTCAACGGCATGTACGCGCCGATGAAGGTCGATAAACAGGGTCGGCTGATGTATGGCATGGCGTTTGGTTTGGTGTTGATGGACACCAACCGCATGCAGAAGGTTGATCAGGTTGCCAAGAGCGAGTAACTCGATGGAGGGATGGTCCTGACGCTCATCGCGTCCCTTCATGTAGGAGCGAGCCTGCTCGCTCCTACGGAGTACGCCGGCCCTCATCGAGGGCCGGCGTTTTTTATGGCTTTTGCCTACATCTTTTGCAGAAACTGCCGTCTTGTAGGCAACTCGCCCGGGATCTATTGTCTTTCCACCGCCAGTATCAGCGGCAAGAGGTTTCCGTTAGAGAGCAAACATCCCTGTTCCTGAAACGGAAGCACAAAAAAGGAGCGGTTGACGCTATCGGCAACCTCATCTAGTCTGCCCCCATCCCGCCCAAGGCAGTACGCCGTCCTAATCATCCAGGACGTGCCGACACCTTGGGCGTTTTGCTATCAGGAAGAAAGCATGTCCACAGCAGTACTGGTTGACGGCGCCTACTTCATCAAGCGCTTTCGAAGGATCGAACCCCAAAACGCATTCAATGCCGAGCGTGCCGCAGACCTTGTTCACCGATGGGCGATGGCCCACTTATCAAGCAAAATTGTCGCTCGCCCCAATGGGCAAAATCAGTCGCTACAACAACGGCATCGCAAAGAGCTTTATCGAATTTTTTTCTACGACTGCCCACCGCTGGAAACCAGGCAGCACAATCCGATCAGCAAGAAAGCCGTGGACTTCTCTAAGTCCAGGGAGGCGATGTTTCGCAAGGACCTCCACGCGCGGCTGCGGAGTAAGCGCAAAGTGGCATTGCGGCTTGGACACCTGTCGAAAGATACGAAATGGACCATCAAGGCGGCAAAAATAGCCGACCTGCTTAAAGGCAAAATCCTGCTCGCAGACCTGACGGAGCAAGACGTCAGCATAGACACGCGACAAAAAGGCGTTGATATGAGAATTGGCGTTGACGTAGCGTCGCTGTCATTCAAAAAACAGGTGGATCAGATCGTGCTGATCGCTGGCGACGCAGACTTTGTACCGGCAGCAAAGTTGGCCCGGCGTGAAGGCATTGATTTTGTGCTAGACCCGATGTGGCAAAGCATCCCTGAAAGCCTGATGGAACACATCGACGGGTTACGTTCGACGTGCCCAAAACCACCATCCCGAGTAAAGGAAGACAAGGCGGAAATCACTGCACGCCTTGTCTGAGGCTTGGGAGCCTGCTCGCGATGGCGGTGTGTCAGCGACGTTAATGTTGATTGACATGACGCCATCGCGAGCAAGCTCGGCTCCTACAGGTTTGTGGTGAACCATAAAAAACCGGGCGCAAGGCCCGGCAAAATAAGGAGCTCGGTTAGGCGGTGCATCCTGTCAGGCATGCCCCGCCGAATGAATCAGGCTCGGCCGTACAGCGTCACCACGCAAGCACCGCCCAGACCCAGGTTGTGTGCCAGCGCCACATTGACGCCTTCCACCTGACGCTTGTCAGCGCTGCCACGCAGTTGATGGGTCAGCTCGTAGCATTGCGCCAAACCGGTCGCGCCCAACGGATGCCCCTTTGACAGCAGGCCACCGGACGGGTTGGTCACCACTTGGCCACCGTAGGTGTTTTTACCGTCGAGGATGAACTGCTCGGCGCCGCCGACATCGCACAGGCCCAGGGATTCGTAGGTCAGCAGTTCGTTGTGGGCAAAGCAGTCGTGCATTTCGGCGACGCGGATGTCCAGCGGGTCGACGCCGGCCTTCTCGTACACTTCCCGGGCGGCCCGTTGGGCCATGTCGAAACCGACGACTTCGATCATCGAGCGGGTCTCGAAGCAAACCGGTTTGTCAGTGGTCAACGACTGGGCAAGGATCACCACGTCGGTGCGCAAACCATGTTTCTTGGCGAAAGCTTCGGAGCAGATGATCGCTGCCGCAGCACCGCAAGTCGGTGGGCACGCCATCAAGCGAGTCATCACCCCGGGCCAGATCAGTTGATCGTTCATCACGTCTTCGGTGGTCACCACTTTGCGGAACAGCGCCAGTGGATTATTGGCCGCGTGACGGCTGGCCTTGGCGCGGATCGCGGCGAAGGTGCTCATCTGGGTACCGTACTTCTGCATGTGCTCGCGACCGGCGCCGCCGAACATCCGCAGGGCACTCGGGATATCCACGTCGGCGGTCAGTTCGTCGATCACCGACTGGGTCATGTGTGTGGTGGCGCGCGGGCGGTCGTCCCAGTTGCCTTTCAGGGCGCCGGGCTGCATCTGCTCGAAACCGAACGCCAGCGCGCAGTCGACCGCACCGCTTTCCACGGCCTGGCGCGCGAGGAACAGTGCGCTGGAGCCAGTGGCGCAGTTGTTGTTGACGTTGATCACCGGAATGCCGCTCATGCCCACTTCATAAAGGGCCGCCTGACCGCTGGTGGAGTCCCCGTAAACGTATCCGGCATAAGCTTGCTGCACCAGTTTGTAATCCAGACCCGCATCTTGCAGGGCCAGGCGAATCGCCTCGGAGCCCATTTCGATGTAGGTGCCACTGGTGCCAGGCTTGACGAACGGGATCATGCCGACGCCGGCAACGTAAGGTTTTTGCGGCATTACTTTTCTCCAGATTCAGTTAAAAAAGCAGTACAAAGAGCCGTTCGCCCTCGAGCGAGGACGAATGGCAGTGACTCGGATGGCTTAGCGAATACCGGCGTTGCGCAGTGCGGCCGGAGTGAAATCATTCATGGTCGGCTGGTAGGCGTAGTCGGTGCCACGCTTGTTCTCATTGCCCAGGTTCGACACCAGATACCGCCCGGCGATCAGGTCATAGATGCCCATGGCTGCGTAGGTGGCGACGCCCTGCTGGTAATCATTGACCAGGTAACCTTCGCTGACCCGCCACAGCTGGCCGCGACCGTCGTACTGGTCGATTTCCACGGCAGCCCAGGTGTCCTCGTCGATGTACATGTGGCGCTTGGCGTAAATGTGGCGTTGGCCAGGCTTGAGGGTGCCCTCCACTTCCCACACGCGATGCAGTTCATAGCGCGTCAGGTCCTGGTTGATATGGCCAGGCTTGATGATGTCGGCGTACTTCAGCTTCGGCGATTGCAGCAGGTAGTTGTTGTAGGGAACGTAGACTTCCTTCTTGCCGATCAGCTTCCAGTCATAGCGATCCGGTGCGCCGTTGTACATGTCGGCGTTGTCGGCGACGCGCATCCCGTCGGCGGCGGTGCCCGGTCCGTCATAGGCCACTTGCGGGGCACGACGCACGCGGCGCTGGCCCGCGTTGTAGGCCCAGGCCATGCGCGGTTCCTTGACCTGATCAAGGGTTTCGTGAATCAACAGCACACTGCCGGCCATACGCGCCGGCGCAGTCACCGTCTGCTTGGCATAGAACAGAATGTTGGCGCTTTCATCTGGCTTGGCGTCCGACATCTTCCACGGAAACCCGGTCTCGATTTCGATCTGCACCAAGGTGTAATCGCCGTTGACTTGCGGGGTAGCCTGGACCTGGCGATTGATATAGCTGTTGCCGTGGGAACGGGTCAGATGGTTCCACACCACTTCCAGGCCGTTCTTGGGAATCGGGAACGCGTAGTAGCGCGACTGCTCGAAGTTCTTCAACGAATAACCGTCATTGGCCGCTTCGGTGGTTACCGCGCTTTTTTTCACCGCGTCGTACACCGCTTGCGGTGCCGATGCCGTGCGCTGGCTCTTGTACACCGGGATTTTGTAGCTGTCCGGGTAGCGCTGGAACATCGCCAGTTGCCCGGCGGTGAGCTTGTCCTTGTACTGCGCGACGTTGGCGGCCGTGATCACGAACTGTGGTTTTTCGCCTTCGAACGGGTTGCCGAGAAAGTCATTCTGCATCGGCGCGGCACCGGGTTTAAGGCCACCGGTCCAGGCGGGAATGGTGCCGCTGGCATTGCCGGCCTTTTCCCCGCCAAGCGGCGTGAGCGTGGTGCCCAATTGCGCCGCTTCTTGCGGGGAAACGGCCGCCATCACGCTGGAGGCAATCAGGGTCAGGGTCAATGTGCAGGCTTTGATCAGAGTGCTGGATTTCATTTTTATTTTCTCCGTCTGATGGATGTCAGAAGTTCACGCCGAAGCTGAGGGCGACATAGTCGCGATCAGTGTTGGTATTCCACTTTCCGCCGAAGTAATCGGTGTAACTGAGGCTCGCGGTGTAGGTGTTCATGTAGTCGGCATCCACGCCGAGGCTGATCGCCTTGTTGCCTTCCTCGAAGTTCGGGCCGACGCCATCGACGTCATGGGACCAGGCCACGTTGGGCGACAGGTTGATGCCGGCGAACACGTTGGGGTATTCGAGCTTCCCGCGCAGGCGGTAGCCCCACGAGTCGGTGGTGTAGAAACCGTGGCTGTTGCATTCCTGCTGCGGGTTGCTCGGGCGGGTGGCGCCGGGCTGACCGGGAACCGGCGTGTTCTGCCCGACGCAGACCGCCTGATTGACCAGTTGCCCGGCGCCGAACACGGAGTTGCGGCCAAAACGCTCTTCAGTACCGTCACTGGAGCCCAGGCCGTTGATGCGGTTGTAACCGACCTCGCCCACCAGCGTCAGACGCTCGGCGCCGAGGACCTGATCGAAGAATTGCGTGGCCGTCATCTGCGCCTGCAACACCGGCATGCGCTTGTAGCCATCGACGGCTGCCCCGGCGACATTGGCGGACTGACCGCTGACGAACAACGGTGACGCAGCGTTGCCCACGGCGGCCAGGTTGATGTCGGCGCCGTTGAGGTTCAACGGCATGTTCGGCCGAAAACTCAGCTCGCCGCCCAGCGAAGTGCCGAGCACGTTGGTGGCGAAACTCAAGCCGTACAGGCGCACGTCCTCGGGATAGACCACGTTGTAACTGGCACTGCGAATCGCGGCCACAGCGTTGGCCGTACTGGTCGCACGGGTAAAGTTCAGGCTTGGGTTGCGACTGTGGTAATTCATTGCATAAACACCGAACTCGGTGTCGTTCAGCTCTGCGGCGAACCAGCGCAACGCCAGGCCGAACTGGCCGCTGTCACGGGCATCCTTGGTCTTGGTGCGCGGAATGTAGGCATCGTCGAGCAGCCCGGGTGTGCCGGTGTTATTGGCCACGCCGGGCGGCAGATCAAGGCCCGCCAGCACGGCGCGGTCATTACAGCCTTCCGGCGTCACGTCGTTGCCGAAGAAGGTGCCGCAGTTGTCGATCACCGACGGTGCCCATTCGATCTGATAGAAGGCTTCGGCGGTAACGTTTTCCGACAGGCCCTGCGAGACGTACAGCATGTTCACCGGAATCAGCCCTTCCTTGACCTCGGCGCCGGGACGACGCAGCGCTGCCACGTCGATCGGGTTGATGCTGTTGATCGAGTTGCCGATGAAGGTGCTTTCGCCCCAACTCACCACCTGCTTGCCCAGGCGAACGTTGCCCTGCAAATCGTCGAGGGTGTAGTTGTGATAGACGAAGCTGTCGAGGAACATCGCCCCGGACGACTTCGCCGCACGCTGGCGGCCATGATCATCGACGTCGTAGAACGGACGGCTCTCGTCCATCAGCTCGAAGTCGTACCAGTATTTGCCGCGCACGAAAGCACCGCTGTCGCCGTACTTCAACTCCAGGTCGTGCACCCCCTTGAAGATCTTCGAGAAGGTTTCGCCCTTCTTGAAATTCAGGCGGTTATCGTCATTGGTCCGCGACGACGCATTGCCTCGGGTTCCCTGCGAGTTGAAGTTGGAAATGAAGTCCGGGTCGGGGCCGCGAACGGCCCAGCTGGCGCCGACCGATAATGCGGAATCGAAACTGCCTTCGATTTCGCCGATGCTGAAATCCTTGGCAAAAGCCTGTGGGGTAACTGCGGCTGCGACGGCGACTGCCAGCAGATGTGGGTAGCAAGCTCCACGCAATCTCGTAATGCTCATGCGTCCTCCGATGGTTTTGGCGCAAGGAAACCCGACCGTTCTCAACGATGCGGCACGGATTCCGGTATTAAAAAATGGCGCGGCCGAACCGACCGCGCGGCAGTTGGGTTCAGGCGATCGTGCGTTGCTGGTTTTCCCAGAAGGGTTTGCGCAGTTCGGTCTTCAGCACTTTGCCGACGCTGGTCAGCGGCAGTGTTTCGCGGAATTCGACGCTGCGCGGCACCTTGTAGCCGGCGATCAGTTCACGGCAATGGGCAATGATCTGCTCGTGAGTAGCGCTGGCACCGGGCTTGAGGATGATCACTGCGTGAACGGTCTCGCCCCATTTCTGGCAGGGAATGCCGATCACTGCGCTTTGCGCCACGGCCGGATGGCTGCCGATGGCTGCCTCGACTTCACCGCAGTAAACGTTTTCGCCACCGCTGACCACCATGTCCTTGAGGCGGTCACAGATGTAGATGAAACCGTCATCGTCCATGTAGCCGCCATCACCGGTGTGCATCCAGCCACCGCGTAGCGCCTCGGCGGTAGCTTCCGGCTTCTTCCAGTAACCGAGCATCACGTTGGGACCGCGCACGATGATTTCGCCTACGGTGCCACGCGGTACTTCTTTGTCATTGGCGTCGACGATGCGAATTTCCACGCAGATGGCTGGCATCCCGGCGGAATACATCTTGCCGTTGGCCTGGTACTCGGCGCTGTGATACTCGGCAGGAAGCGTCGCGGCCACCGGGGCCAGTTCGGTCATGCCGTAACCCTGGGAGAAACTGGCGTTGGTGAACACGGCGCGGGCACGATCGAGCAGTGCCGGGGTGATGGTCGAGGCGCCATAACCAATCATTCGTAACGAACTGACGTCGAGTGCCTGCCCGTGTGCTTCGCGCCAGTCCAGCAGCATCTGGATCATGGTCGGTGCCAGCAGAATCTCGTTGACTTTTTCCTGGTCAATGGCCTCCAGCACACCCTGCGGTGTGAAGGTCTGCAAGATCGCGTGGGTGCCACCGGTGATGAACAGCCCGGTGATCGCGGCGAAGTCGGCCAGGTGGAACATCGGCATTGCATGCAGGAACACCGTGCCTAAGCCGAGGCGACCCTGGGACAAGGAATTGAGTGCCGAAAAAGCCACGTTGTTGTGGCTGAGCATCACACCTTTGGGGTGGCCGGTGGTGCCGCCGGTATAGAAAATCCCGAGCAGCGAATCACCACCGCGACGCGCGTCCTCCACCGGTTCGCTGATGGCGATCAGCGACTCGTAATTGAGCATGCCGCGTGGGGTTTCGCCGTCGCCGGCATAAATCACCAGACGTACGGTTTTGGCTTCTTCAAGCACCCGGGCGCCGAGTTCCTTATGGTGATCGTCGACGATCAGGATGGTGGTTTCCGAGTCGTCCAGCGAATAGATAATTTCGGCCGCACTCCAGCGGAAATTCACCGGATTGACTACGGCATCGGCCCACGGTACTGCCTGGTAATACTCGAGAAAGCGCGCGCAGTTGAACGCCAGCATCGCCACGCGATCACCGCTGGCGACATCCAGGCCCTTGAGTGCACCGGCCAGGCGAGCAACACGGTCGCCGAACTCGGCATAGGTGATCTCGCGGCCCTGGAAACGGACCGCGATGGCATTGGGGCGTTGCTGCAGATGACGGTGCAGCCCTTGAGTGATGTACATGAAAACTCCAAATTGCTTTTTTATTATTCAATCGATTTGGAACTATCGACGCCTCGGACAGCGCTGCGCCGGTTAGAGCGACCGCGCCACGACCTCGCGCTGAATCTCGTTGGAGCCGCCGTAGATGCGTGCAACGCGGGCGTCGGCCCACATCCGTCCGATCGGGTATTCGTTCATGTAGCCGTAGCCGCCAAACAGTTGCAGGCAACGGTCGAGCACTTCGCCCTGGCGTTCGGTCAACCAGAACTTGCCCATCGACGCCAGCGTGGTGTCGAGGGTGCCGTCGATCCAGCGCTGGACGATCAGGTCAATGAAGGTTTTCGCCGCCAGCACGGTTGCTTTCACATCGGCGAGCACGAAGCGGCTGTTCTGGAAATCAATGACCGGTTTGCCGAAGGCCTTGCGGTCCTTGGTGTATTCCACGGTCAGGCGCAGGGCGCGCTCCATCACCGCGACGGCACCGACGCCAATCTGCGCCCGCTCGTACGGCAACTGGCTCATCAACGTGTAGAAACCGCGACCTTCGACTTCGCCGAGCAGGCAGTCGGCTGGCACTTCGACGTCGTCGAAGAACATCTCCGAAGTATCCTGGGCGTGCATGCCGACCTTGCTCAGCAGCTTGCCGCGACGGAAACCCGGCGTGTTGGTGTCGACCATGAACAGCGAGACACCCTTGGCGCCCTGGCTGATATCGGTCTTGGCGATCACCAGCACCATGTCGCAGGTCTGGCCGTTGCTGATGAAGGTCTTGGCACCGTTGATGACGTACTTGTCGCCCTGCTTCACTGCGCGGGTGCGTACCGATTGCAGGTCGGAACCGGCACCCGGCTCGGTCATGGCGATGGCGCAAATGGTTTCGCCGGAGCCGATCTTCGGCAGCCAGTGTTTCTTCTGCGCTTCAGTGCCCGATTCAAGGATGTAGTGCGCGACGATGTGGCTCAGACCAATGCCCAAGCCACTGCCATTGCCGTTCATTGCCTGAATCACACAAACGTAGTGACCGATGCTGCCACCGGCACCGCCGTACTCTTCCGGTACGTCGGGCAGGATCAGGCCCAGTTCGCCAGCCTTGAGCCAAGCTGAACGGTCCGCGTGGTGCTGCTCGCGCCACTTCAATTCGTTCGGCTCCATGTATTCCTTGGCGAAGCGCTGGACCATGTCATTGAACGGTTCCAGGTCTTCGGTCATCCAGGGAGAGCGGTAGTTTTCCAGCATTGCAAATACCTCGGGTTCTGAGGCCTGTTGACCGTTGAAGGTCAACAGGCGCGATACATCATTGGGCGCAATTAGAAGTTCGAGCCTGGGCCACCGCCGCAGTACAGGACCTGCCCGGAGCAGAAGTCAGCTTCCGGCAGGCAGAGCATCACTACGGCGCCTGCGGCTTCTTCCGGCTTGCCTGGACGACCCAGTGCAATGCTGCGGCTGGCGCCTTCGATCATTGCCTGCTGGACGCCGACCTTGATCTCACGACCTTCGATGTTCACGGTCTTGCTCTCGTCGCCCGCCAGGGCCTGGGTCAGGCGGGTTTCGATCAGGCCGAAAGCCACGGCGTTGACGTTGACCTTCAGGCGGCCCCACTCTTTGGACAGGGTCTTGGTCAGGCCCAGAATGCCCGCCTTGCCCGAGGAATAGTTGGACTGGCCGACGTTGCCGCCCGCCGCGCCGGAGGAGATGTTCACTACCTTGCGCAGCACTTCACGGCCTTCGGCGGCTTCTTTCTTGGCCAGGGCGCTGATCACCGGTTGGGCGGCGCGCAGGATGCGGAACGGCGCCGTCAGGTGGCAGTCGATGATCGCGTACCACTGCTCGTCGCTCATCTTCTGGATCACGTTGTCCCAGGTGAAACCGGCGTTGTTGATGATGATGTCGATCGAGCCGTAGCTCTTGACGGCGGTCTGCACAAAACGGTCAGCGAAGTCCGGCGCGGTGACGCTGCCGACGCAAGCCACGGCGTCACCGCCAGCGGCGCGGATCTCGGCGACCACTTCGTCAGCCGGTTCGGCGTCCAGGTCGTTGACCACGACTTTGGCGCCGTAAGCGGCCAGTTGCAGCGCGACTTCGCGACCGATGCCACGGCCCGAGCCAGTAACCAGAGCAACTTTGCCTTCAAGCTTTTTCATGTGTCTTTTTCCTGCGAAATAGGGGTAAGGAGTTCAGGCCAGGGCGACGACGGCTTCGCCGGCGAGTTTTTCTTCGCCGTACTGGTTGCCGCAACGAATCGCCAGGCGCACACGCTTCTCGCCGTTCTCTTCGAACTTTTCGGTGATGGTTCCGGTGCAGGTCGGGATGTGCCCCAGATGCGTGATGCCGGTGAAGCGGATCGACAGGCTGCGTACTTGCTGCTGCGGTACCCATTGGGTCAGCAGGCGGCCGAGGTAAGCGGCCGACAACATGCCGTGGGCAAACACGTCGGGCATGCGCGACTTGCGCGCAAAATCGATGTCAACGTGGATCGGGTTGTGATCGCCCGAAGCGCCGCAGTACAGCGCCAGGGTGGTGCGGTTGACCGGCTGCAATTTCAGCAACGGGATCACGTCGCCAATCTGGATATCGGAAAACTGCGCGTGGGTGGTGTTAGAGAGGGTCATCGACAATTCCTCAACGCTGGACGAGGGACGAGCGGACATCGGCGATGTGCACGCCGTCCTGGTTGGTCACACGCGACTCCATGACCACGAATTGCAGGGCGCCGCCCTTCTTCTCGTACACATCGGAAATGTGTGCGTCGAAGGTCAGCACGTCACCGGCGTAGGCCATGCCGTGAAAAACGAAGGACTGTTCGGCGTGCAGGATGCGGCCGAGGTCGAAATTCACCAGTTTCAGGAAAGCGGCCAGGTCACGACCCTCGCCTTCCAGGCACTTGAGAAACGTCGGTGGCACGGGCAACGCCTTATGCCCGGCTGCCAAGGCGGCGGCCTCATTGGTGTAGACCGGATCGGTTTCGCCAATGGCCTTGGCAAAAAAACGCAGGCGACCCTTCTCGACATCGACGCTGAATGTATCGAGCTTGTGCCCGATCAGGCTTTTGTCAGCCATTTGTCTCACTCCTCTTGTTGTTATGCGCGCCCGGTCGAGGGCGCGCCGGGGTTCAGTTCAATTGCGTCCGTACAGGGTGATGACGCAGGCGCCACCCAGGCCGAGGTTGTGCTGCAAGGCGATGTTCAAGTCTTCGACCTGGCGCTTGTCGGCGGTACCGCGCAATTGATGGGTCAGCTCGTAGCACTGGGCCAGGCCGGTGGCGCCCAACGGGTGACCCTTGGAAAGCAGGCCACCGGACGGATTGGTCACCACCTGGCCGCCGTAGGTGTTGTCGCCATCGAGGACGAACTGCTCGCCACCACCGACGGCGCACAGCCCGAGGCCTTCGTAGGTCAGCAATTCGTTGTGGGCGAAGCAGTCATGCAGTTCGACGGCACGCACGTCCTGCGGGCCGACGCCTGCCTGCTCGTAGACCATCTGCGCGCCGCGCTGGGTCATGTGAAAACCGGCATAGGCAATCATCGAAGGCGGATCGAACGACTCCACCGGATCGGTCACCAGCGACTGCGCGAGGATCACCACGTCGCTGCGCAGCCCATGCTTCTTGGCGAATGCCGGCGAACAAATGATCGCCGCCGCCGCGCCGCAGGTCGGAGGACACGCCATCAGACGCGTCATTACGCCCGGCCACATGACCTGATCGTTCATCACGTCTTCAGTACTCAGGATATTCTTGAACAACGCCAGCGGATTGTTCGACGCATGACGGCTGGCCTTGGCGCGGATGGCGGCGAAGGTTTCCATGCGGGTGCCGTACTTCTGCATGTGCTCGCGACCGGCACCGCCGAAGGTTTTCAGGGCACGCGGCAGGTCGACGTCGCGGGTCAGGTCTTCCATGACGTGGACGAAATTGGCGCGGGTCTGTGGGCGGTCATCCCAGTGCGACTTGAGCGCACCGGCCTGCATCTGTTCGAAACCCAGTGCCAGCACGCAGTCGGCCTGACCGCTCTGTACGGCAGCACGGGCCAGGTACAAGGCGGTAGAACCGGTGGAGCAATTGTTGTTGACGTTGACGATCGGGATCGCCGTGCGCCCCACTTCATAGAGTGCCGTCTGGCCGCAGGTGGAATCGCCATAGACATAACCGGCAAAGGCCATCTGCACCTTGTCATAGTCGATGCCGGCATCTTTCAGCGCCAGGCGCACCGCCGCGGCTCCCATGTCGGTGTAGCTGGGGCTTGCACCCGGCTTCGAGAAGGGAATCATGCCGACCCCGGCAACTACGGCTTTTTCACTCATGGATGAATTTCCTTTGGCGTACACGTTCAGTTGTCGTACCCGCCGGCCGGCTGGTTTTCGTTGGCATTCATCCTAGGTTTGCGCACAAGTGCGCTTCGACCGTCGAAGGGATGAAGTTGGGGAGATAGCGAGAGGCGTTCGAAGGAACGGTTGGAGGGAGTAGCGGTAGGTGATTGGGGGTTTGATCGTGGGCATATCCATTGTTGCGGTAACGGCGGCTTATGGTTCCGCTCTTACAGCGGGTCACTTTCGAAGAGCCGGAATGCCGGCCCAGACGAAAGTAACCAAAGCGCTTTGCCCCTTTCGTTCGGTGCCTCGCTGTGGCTCGGCATGCCCTCGCTCCGGTCCTGCTCCGTGGGCCCGCCGCCATCGGCCATCCATGGCCGGGGGCGGCTAACCCGGCATCCTTGCCGGGTTGCCCACTGCGCAGAACCTGCGCTCGGCCTCACGAGGGGGCGACTACCGCAACAGCACCGCGAGGCGGCCTACCGGCCGACCTGATCGGAAGTTCGTGCGCATTTTTGTGTAGGAGCTGTCGAGTGCAATGAGGCTGCGATCTTTTGATCTGGTGCATCCGCAAAATTCTGGTCGACTGTCAGACCGTCATCGCCAGCAGGCTGGCTCCCACAGGGGATCGGCATATGTCTGAAAGAGATTGGTTGGCTGTCAGGCCGCCATCGCTGGCAAGCCAGCTCCCACAGTGGGTCGGGGTGCATTCACGCTTTTCACCACTCCACAGGCCGAGCGTTAGCTCGCCTGCCGCTTTTGATCCACCCGCCCCATCGGAAGGCTGAGTGGAGGCGTTCATCCGGGGGTTAGGCGCGCAGCGCCGTGCGGCGAAGCCGCACACATCGAGAGGAGGTCGTCGCGAAGCAGACCGGAGGCGATGCCCCCGGATGAATGCCGGAGCGAAGGAACGCCGAGCCTCAGCGAGGGGCCGTACGTAAGGGGCGAGACCTTTGGTTCCTTCGGGGCGTTTGCCAAAGGGACTCGCCGTAAGGGCGGAACCATAAGTAGCCGTTACCGCAGAAACGGATATTCACACCATCAAAAAACTACTCCCCCAAAACATCCCTTCGAACGATCCCCCACCTACTCCACAGCATCATCCCTTCGGCGCTCGCCGAAATTTCGGGCTGCGCCCAGCATGGCAAGAGTCCCCGTCCCCTCACCTACCGAGGATTCAAATGAGCGAATACAGACCATCGTGGCTAACCGAAGACCTGGCGATCTTCCAGGCGTCGGTCCGCCGTTTTGCCGCCGAAGAACTGGTGCCCCATGAAGAGCGTTGGGCCCATCAAAAACACGTCGACCGTGAAACCTGGCTGAAGGCCGGCGAGATGGGCATGCTCTGCCCGGCGATTCCGGAAGAGTACGGCGGCAGCGGCGGCAGCCATGCGCACAACGCAATCATCGGCTATGAACTGGCCCGCGCCGTTGCCACCAGCCTGGGCACCAACGTGCACAGTGCGATCTGCGCGCATTACCTGTTGCGCTACGCCAGCGAAGAGCAAAAACAGCGGTGGCTGCCGAAAATGGCCACCGGGGAAATGGTCGCCGCGATTGCCATGACCGAACCGGGCGCCGGCACCGACCTGCAGAACGTCAAGACCAAAGCCATTCGCGATGGTGACCACTACGTCATCAACGGCTCGAAGACGTTCATCACCAACGGCTACCTTGCCGACCTGGTGCTGCTGGTGTGCAAGACCGACCCGAGCCTGGGCGCCAAGGGCATGTCGATCATCGTGCTGGAGGTCAATGACCTGCCGGGTTTCCGTCGTGGACGCATCCTCGACAAGCTCGGCCAGAAAGGCCAGGACACTTCCGAGCTGTTCTTCGATGACGTGCGCGTACCAGTAGCCAATTTGCTCGGCCCGGAAGAAGGCAAAGGCTTCGTCCAGTTGATGCAGCAATTGCCCGAGGAGCGCATGTTCATCGCCATGAACGCACTGGGCGCCATGGAGCGTGCGGTCGAGGAAACCATCAAGTACACCAACGACCGCAAACTGTTCGGCAAGCCGCTGCTGGACATGCAGAACACCCGCTTCAAACTGGCGGAAATGCAGACCACCGTCACCATTGCCCGCACCTTTGTCCACGATTGCCTGGACAAGATGATCAGGCACGAACTGGACGCAACCACGGCGGCGATGGCCAAGTGGTGGGCCTCGACCCAGGCCTGCAACATCATTGACGAGTGCCTGCAACTGCACGGTGGCTACGGCTATATGCTGGAATACCCGATCGCGCGGCTGCACATCAACACCCGGCCGATGCGCATTTATGGCGGCTCCAACGAAGTGATGAAAGAACTGATCGCGCGCACGCTGTAACCGCGCGGATCGAGGCATGGCTTGCCTTCGGTGAGCCATGCCCCGCAGGACAAGACTCCAGAATAAAAACAATCGGAGATTTCCCATGTCAGTGCTCGAAGTAACCAGAACCGACGGCGTGGCCACACTGGTCATGTCCCGCCCCGCCTGCAAGAACGCCTTCAATTCGGACATGTGCACAGCCATGCTCGATGCCCTTTCCGATATTCGCCGCGACGCCGACATCCGCGCCGTAGTGCTGACAGGCGCCGGCGACGACTTCTGTGCCGGTGGCGATGTCGACGTCATGTCCCGCAATGACCGCGATGCCAGCCAGATGTGCACGCGCATGAGTGAACTCAATCAACTGCCCGCCGCATTTGCCGGGCTTGAGCGTCCGCTGATCGCGGCCGTGGATGGCGTGGCCTATGGCGCCGGGTTCAGCCTGGCGCTGATGGCGGACTTCATCGTCGCCTCTGATCGTGCACGGTTTTGCATGGTGTTCTCGCGCATCGGTGCGGTCCCCGATCTGGGCGCAACCTGGACCCTGCCCCGTGTGGTCGGCGTACAAAAAGCCAAGGAATTGATCTATTCGGCACGAGAGGTTTCGGCGGCTGAAGCGCTGAAACTCGGCATCGCCCTCGAAGTGCTGCCTGTCGACAGCTACCGGGCTCGGGCATTGGAATTGGCGCAAAACATGGCGAATCTGTCGGGGACGACATTCGCCATGACCAGACGCTTGCTCGACCATTCATTGAGCAACGGCCTGCACAGTCAATTGGGTGAAGAAGCCAATGCGCAAGCGATTGCCGTGACCTCCAGCTATCTCAAGGACGCCACCGGGCGGTTCATGCGCAAGCAGCCGCTGCTGTACCGCTGGCCGCTGCGAAACGGCTGATTCGCACGAAGATCAAACGGAAGGATTACCCGGCAGCTTCAGCGCCAGGTCGCGCACTTTGGCTATCGCCTCGTCGCGACCGGTAACGCCCAGCTTGTAGAAAATATTCTTCATGTGCCATTTCACCGTTTCCGGTGACAGGTTCAACACTCGGGCGATCTTCTTGTTCGGCAGCGCCTGGGCCACCAGCCCCATCACGTCGAGTTCCCGAGCGCTGAGCAGATTCGCCGCAACGCTTGGGATTTGCTCGTTGCTGACCTGTGCACTGCGGGCGATGTCGAGCAAGCGTTGCGCGTAGAACGTCAGCACTGGATCAAGCGCGTTATCAGCCAGCAATGTTTCAAGCATCGACGGCACGTTCGTCCACGCGTCCAGCACACTGCGCAACAACCCGAGGCGATGTCCTTGGCGTAGTGCTTCGATCAAGTGTTGGCGAGCCTCTAACGGTCTGTCGCACCCTTGTTCGATGACAGCCATTTGCACGCGCATCGGCACTACGCGGCGCCAGCGTCGGTCGCACTGCGAAACTTCGATCAGTGCCGGCATGCGCTCGGCGGCGGCGCGGAAGTTCCCAGTGTGAAGTTGCCGCTCAATCAGAGACCGACGGGCGATTACCTGAATCTCCGCTGCGGTGCCGGTACCCGACGCAGGATACTGCTGCGCCGTGTGCTGGATGCGTTGCAGGGCCACGTCGGCCGCTGACTCATCACCGACCTGTTGCAACCAGCGCATGCGCAACAGCAGCGCACACACCAGCAATCGGCCGAGGTCATAGCGGGTTGCGTGATGTTCCAGCCGCTCCAGGCAGGTGAAAGCCTCGGCCCGTCGTCCAGCCAGCCAATGGGCCATGGCCAGTGTCTGCATGCACTGCAACACCGTGTCGGGAATCGCCACCCGCTCCACCAGTTTTATACGCCGCTCCAGCAACTGGCAGGCCGCTTCATAGTCGCCTTGTTCGTACAGCGCCGTACCCAGCAGGCCCGCGGCCATGGTGCTGACCACCAGATAACCGACGCCATGGGCTTCGGCTTCTTCCAGTACTTCGCGGTAGAGGTGTTCGGCCTGGGTGATGCGGCCTTCGAGCGCCAGACTCATGCCGCTCATGCAACGACCGAGCAGGCTGCGTCGGGGCGAACCCTGCAGTCGTTCCCCGCCTTCAATTACCTCGCGGGCCTTCTCGTATTCGCCCTGGTACATGTAGAACCACGCCAGCGTATTGCTGCGTCCGGAATAGGAGAAATCGTCGGCATCGGTGGGGATCGCCAGCAGCTCGGGCAATGTCGCCAGCATCGCTGCCGAATCGTCTTGCTGCATGGCCAGGCTGCCTTGCAACACGGTGAGTGCATGGCGCTGCTTGCGGTCGAGTTTTTCGTGATGGGTTCGCAGATGCTGCAACGTCTGCTGCAAGGCCGGGAAATTGCGCGCATAAAGTTGCAGGTGCGCCATGACCACCTGTAAGCCAAAACGCTCGGCGGTCTGTTCCGCCGGCAACCCCTTCAACAACCCTGAAACCTGGCTGAGGTTGCCCTTGGCCAACAGGTCGGTGGCGCAGGCCTCGACGATATCGGCAGCCGCCTCGGGATCACCGGCCTGCACCGCATGGCGCACCGCTTCATCGAGGTGTTCATGGTCACTGAACCAGCCGCGCGCGGCTGCGTGCAGGGCTTGTCGCTCTTGCAGCGGGCTGGCCTCAAGACGCGCACGCAATACGCTGCACAGCAACGGATGCAGGCGATACCAGGTTTCGCGGTCGTGGCTCTTGACCTGAGTAATGAACAGATTGTCGCCGTCGAGCCGCGCCAGTTGGGTCATCATGCCCGCGATGGCGTGGGGTTGGCCGAGCAACGTCGCGCACAACGAGGCGCAGAAGCGCTCGCAGATCGAAGCGCTCGTCAGCAAGCGCAGATCTTCAGATTCCAGGCGAACCAGCACTTCACGTTCGAAATACTCGGCGAAGGCGTCGGCATCGCGGATCTGCACCCGGTCAAACCGGGTCATTTGCTTGGCCTTGAGATCGACAGCAAACAGTTGCAGGCCAGCAACCCAGCCGTCGGTGAGTTCGTGCAGCACGGCAGCGTCGCGCGGGTCGATGGTGCCCAGGTGCTCACGCAGGAAATGCTCCGATTCGGCACGGCTGAAGCGCAGATCGCGCAGATCGAATTCGCTGACCTGGGCGCGGGCCCGCAAGCCTGCCAATGGAAAAGGCATGCCGGCGCGGGAACCGAACACCAGATGCAGATTTTCCGGCCCGTAATTGAGTAGCCATTGCAGCGCCTGGACGATGCGCGGGTCTTGCAAGTGGTGCATGTCGTCGAGCATCAGCACCAGCTCTCGCGGATGCTGGGCAATGCCCTGAACCAGGGTGATCACCCAATGTTCGACAGCCATCTCGTCGTTGTCGCGACCCAGCAGGAAGCCGGCATCGCGCACTCGCTCCGGCACGACTTCAGCAAGACTGGCTTGCAGGCAACGAGAGAAACGTTCCAGATCGTCGTCTTCGGCCGCCAGCGACAGCCAGGCCACATCAAAATTCATGGCCAGCAACTCGCGTCGCCAAGCCAGCAACGTACTGGTCTTGCCACACCCGGCAGGCCCCTGAATCACCACGCAACGTTGCCGGCGGACTTCCTGCAAACGCGCCAGCAAGTCCTCGCGTGGCACCAGGAGCCGGGCCCCGCGCGGCGGCACAACCTTGGTATCGGCGATGGACTGGTCAGCGTCGGCTGACGGGCAAGAAGCAGTGCCAGTTACAGGGGGAAAAGACATAGGTGGACACTTTCCGGAATGACGGGCCAAGCGACGAACAACAGGGAGTAAAGCGCCCTCCGCGCTGTATGAAATGTCGCTACGCATTGTAAGGCCAGACGCGTCGTTTGCCGATACGGCTTTGGTATCGACCGGACAATGCGCACCGTTCATTCGCACGCTCGTCAGGACTTGGGTAATCCCTGCGGCCACAGCAGTTTTACTGCTTCGCCATCCTCACGGTAGGCGTGGCACGTACCGATCACCCACGGCCGCACGGCGATTTCCCGTTGCGCGCTGGCAGCTCTGCGACGGGTGGCTTCAGTGCGGTAGGTGGAAAAGATGGTCTGCATCGCCGTCGACGCCATGCGTTCAAGCAATTCGGTCATGTGCGTGCAGCCATTTGCACCGCCGACAATCGCTTTGAGTTTTTGCTTGAAACCGGAGGCTATCGTCAGCCCCACCAACGCGGAATAGGCCGGGGCTGCACCGGCACAAAAAGGACTGGCGCCCGTGGCTGTCTGTGCGGTGACGTGGCGGATGACCATGTCGGCATCGAATGTCATCACCAGGCGCATGTCATGAATGGTGCCGCCATGGCCCAGGTGGTGAAACGGCAGATCCGTCGGTTCGTTGGTCAGGTCTTGCAGACGCCCTTCGATATCGAACAGGCCATCGCTGCGCTGATAGCCCTTGCAAGTGATTTCGCGAGTATGCAGCAGAATACGGTCGGGTGAATCTTCGGCAGTGGTAGTCATCATTGGACTCCTTCTCTTATGGCCAGTGCACAGAGGCAGCGTGCAAAATGAACCGCCGCTGACAGGCCGGGAGCAGTACCCTCCCCCAAGCCCGGTTCGCGGCAGTCATGAGCCCGTCGGTTGCTTAGAATCCGCCGCGACCACCGCCGCAAATGATGGTCTGGCCAGTCACGTAGTCGGATTCCGGAATGCAGAACATGTAGACCGAACCGGCTGCCTCTTCGGCAGTGCCCGGACGACCCAGGGCGATTTCACGGCTGGCGGCGAGGATGCGATCCGGGTGCACGCCGACCTTGATGTCGCGGCCTTCGACCTGCACGGTTTTTTCTTCGGTGGTTGGCTGGGTCAGGCGGGTTTCGATGAAACCGAAAGCCACGCAGTTGACGTTGACCTTCATGCGGCCCCACTCCTTGGCCAGCGTCTTGGTCATGCCCATGATGCCGGCCTTGGCCGAGGAATAGTTGACCTGGCCCGCATTACCCTGGGTGCCCGACACCGACGAGATGTTCACCACTTTGCGGAACACTTCCTGCCCGGCTTCGGCCTCGGCCTTGCTGGCTTCGCGGAAGTACGGGTAAGCCGCGCGCAGAATGCGGAACGGCGCCTTGAGGTGGCAGTCGAGAATGGCGTCCCACTGCTCATCGCCCATTTTCTGGATCACGTTGTCCCAGGTGAAGCCGGCGTTGTTGACGATGATGTCGAGTCGACCGAACGCATCCAGTGCGGTCTTGACGATGCGATCGCCAAAGTCCGGCGCCGAGACGTTGCCGATGCAGGAGACGGCATCGCTGCCCAGGGCGCGAACTTCAGCGATCACTTCATTGGCCGGACCTTCGTCCAGGTCGTTGATGATGATCCGTGCGCCTTTTTCGGCGAATTTCAGCGCCACGCTGCGACCGATGCCGCGACCGGAACCGGTGACGATGGCGACTTTACCTTCGAGTGTTTTTTCCATGGTGTTCTTCTTGTTTGAGTGTTGAAAAAAGGCCGCGACGGCGCGCGGCCAAAGGGATTCAGTTCCTGCCGAACAGCGTGACGACACAGGCGCCACCCAGGCCGAGGTTGTGCTGCAACGCGTGCTGCACGCCTTCGACCTGCCGCGCTCCGGCGGTGCCGCGCAGCTGATGGCTCAACTCGTAGCACTGCGCCAGGCCCGTAGCGCCCAGCGGATGGCCTTTGCAAAGCAAACCGCCGGACGGGTTGGTCACCACTCGCCCGCCGTAGGTGTTGTCGCCGTCGAGCACGAATTTCTCGGCGCCGCCGACCGGGCACAGACCAAGGGATTCGTAGGTCAGCAATTCGTTGTGGGCAAAGCAGTCATGCAGCTCGACCACACGGATGTCTTGCGGGCCAACACCGGCCTTTTCGTAGACTTCGTTGGCGGCGCGCTCGGCCATGTACGAACCGACGAAACCGATCATGGTTTTCGGCTCGAACGACTCCGTCGGGTCAGTCACCAGCGATTGGGCGAGGATCGCCACGTCGGTGCGCAGGCCATGTTTGCGGGCAAACGCCGGCGAGCAGATGATCGCGGCGGCAGCGCCACAGGTTGGCGGGCAAGCCATCATGCGGGTCATCACGCCTTCCCACATGAGCTGGTCATTCATCACCTCTTCGGTGGTCACGACTTTCTTGAACAGCGCCAACGGGTTGTTGGCGGCATGGCGGCTGGCCTTGGCGCGGATCGCGGCAAAGGTGCTCATTTGCGTGCCGTACTTGCGCATGTGCTCACGGCCCGCACCGCCGAAGGTGATCAGGTTGCGCGGAATGTCACCGGCATCGCCGCACAATTCGTCCTGGATCGGCAGGTAGTCGCCACGGGGCAACGGACGGTCGTCGAAATTGGAACGGGTCGGCCCCGGACGCATCTGTTCGAAACCGACTGCCAGGGCGCATTCGACCTGCCCGCTCTCGACGGCGGCACGCGCCAGGTACAGCGCGCTCGAACCGGTGGCGCAGGCGTTGTTGACGTTGAACACCGGAATCGCCGTACGGCCCACGCGATACAGCACAGCCTGGCCGCAGGTGGTGTCGCCGTAAACGTAACCGGCGAACGCCATCTGCACCTGGTCGTAGCTGAGGCCTGCGTCGGCCAGGGCCATGCGCACCGCTTCGGCGCCCATGTCGATATAGCTTGGGCTCGCGCCTGGCTTGGTGAAAGGGATCATGCCGACTCCGGCTACTAACACTTTTTCACTCATGGATAGATCCTGGCTTTTCGGTGGAATGGGGAATTTCACAACGCGTGGGCAATGATTTCGTGCATGGCTTTGCCGGCCCCGCCGTGTTCGGTCAGGGCATTGGCCGTGGAGTGGGTGCGCAAGGCGCCGCCGGTGCCGCGTAGCCGTGTGAGCTCATCGCTGCATTTGCGCAGGGTTTCGCTGGCATTGAGATTGGCGATCGCCGAATGCTCGGCGGACAACGGGTGACGCAGGCGTGCCCCGAGGTAGTAATCGACCAGGATGCGCAAACCCACGGTTCGCGCCTTGATCCCGGCCAGCTTCAGGCGGGTGTACGGCAAATCCCAGCGTGAACCGCCGTTGCCATCGGGCTGTTGCACATCGGCGAGGGTCTGCTGGAGCAAATGTTCCAGGCGCCGGGCGGCGAAAATCGCCAGCAGCAGGTGTTCCTGGCCCCACGCCTGATTCAGGTATTCCATACCCCGGCCCGCCTCGCCCAGCAAGTTGCCGAGGGGCACGCGCACGTTGTCGAAAAACAGTTCGGCGGCACTGGCTTGTCCGCCACTTTGCAGGCTGCGCGAGCGATGCAATCCTGCCCGATCGGTTTCGACCATGATCAGGCTCAGGCCTTCATCCGCCCCGATGCGACAGGCCAGCACGATCAGGTTGCCCTGCATGCCATTGCCGACACAGGCCTTGCTGCCGTTGATCACGTACTGATCACCGTTGCGGATAGCCTGAGTGGGCAAGGTTTTCTTGAATTTGCCCTGAGGCTCGGCGACCGCAAGTGCCAGAATCGCCTCGCCGCTGCAAACGCCGGGCAACCAGCGGCGTTGCTGTTCTTCACTGCCCAGCAGGGCAATGCACGGCGCGATAACGTCCGAATGCAGGGACAACGCCCCGTCGCAGACACCGGCCCGGGCGAACTCCTCACGAACCACCGCCGCATGACCGAAGTCGCCGCCGCCACCGAATTGCGCCGGCAACATCACGCACAGCAATCCCTCGCGCCCAGCCTTCAGCCAGACACTGCGATCGACATCGTCGCCGTGTTCCCGGCCCGGCAGGTATTCACGCTCCAGAAAGCGCCGCACGGTGGTGCGGAACATTTCATGGTCTTCGCGGTAGATCTTGCGCTGAACGTCCATCCGGTAACCTTTCACCACAGCCCGATTGCAGGGGAAAACGGGAAAAGCCCGCTCCATCGTGTTGCAGCAATCGTTGCACGGGCCGAGTGGCAGGAGAGCCACCCTCACAGGGGGGGCGGGTTTGCAGAAGGGGACGAACGCACAATAATGGGGCGAGGCACATCAATGCGCCGGGCGGAACGCGTTAGACCAAAGTCTCGGACATTGGCCAACCGTGGCACTATGCTCGGACCCAGAATAATAAAATGGTCAGCCTTGCCGCCCTGTTCAAATGGCAAGTGACCTGTATGGAGATTTGCTCAATGCCTGCTCACTGGGACAACCCTGGGATCATGCCCGTCGCCCCTTCCAGCGCAACTGCCCCGGGCGAGACGTCTGTCACTCGAAGTGTCTCCATCAAATACGCCAGTCCGAAATCCGCTGACAGCCACCTCTCACGTTCACGCCTGTTGCAGCAAATGGCCGAGGCGGACACCGCCCGTCTGATCCTCATCCGCGCCGCCGCCGGGTTCGGCAAGACCACGCTCATGCAGCAATACCGCGAACGCAGTCTGGCGAACGGCAAACATGTGCTGTGGATCAACCTGGAAGCCGCCGACAATGACTTGCAACGTTTTGTCGGTTTACTGGACAACGGCCTGCGCGGCTTGCTGCCGGTGACCGCCGAATCGCTGGGCGATGAACAGCACAGCGCCGGCGACCTGCTGGAGCAGATCGCCGCCAGTACAACGCCGTTTGCCATCCTGCTTGATGAAGTTGAAGTCATCCAGAACTCCGAAGTCCTGGATTTTCTCCAGCAACTGGTCGAGCAATTGCCCACGGGCAGCGTCGTGGTGATGGCGTCGCGCTCGACGCCGGGCATTGGCCTGGGTCGCATTCGTGCCCGTGGCCAGTTGCTGGAAATCCGGCCGAGTGACCTGCGCTTCACCCCCGACGAGGCCATGGCCTTCATTCGCGAAAAGCGACAAATCCCGTTGCACGACAATGAACTGGAAACCCTGTACCGCCGCACGGAAGGCTGGATCGCCGGGCTCTATCTGGCCAGCCTGTCGCTCAAGGATCGCGAGGATCATGCCGCGTTCATCTCATCCTTTTCCGGCTCCAACCTTGAGCTGGCCGAGTACCTGACCGAGGACATCCTTGCGCGCCAGAGCGAAGACTGCCGCGTGTTCCTGATGCAAACCAGCGTCCTTGAACAGTTCTGCGTGCCTCTTTGCGAAGCGGTAACCGGCCGCAGTGACAGCCGCGCGATGATTGACCATTTGGACCGGACCAACCTGTTCCTGGTGCCGGTCGACAGTCAGCAACAGTGGTTTCGCTACCATCATCTGTTTGCCAGTTTCTTGCGGCACGCCCTGGACCGCTTGTATCCGGGCATGGCCAGGACGCTTCATGAAACGGCCGCTCGCTGGTTTTTCCAGGCGAAGCAACCGATTCCGGCCATCGAGCACCTGTTCAGCGCCGGCCTGCTGGACGAAGCCGCCGAGGGCTTGAACACCCACCTGGATACGCTGATCGACAGCGGCCGCACGCGTCTGCTGCTGCGCTGGCTGGACCGCATTCCGCTGGAAACCCGCGACCAGTACCCGCAACTCAATCAGGTCTGTGCCTGGTTGCTGGGGACGACGACTCGTTTGAAAGAAGCCATGCAGGTTGCCGAACGTCTTGAGCGTCAGTCGGGACCTGCCTATGCCTACGTCACCGAAGTCCTGCATTGCCTGCACCTGGGCGTTACCGATCACAGCGAGGAATGTTGCCGTCGAGGCATCGAAGCACTCGCACGCATACCCGACGACGAGGTCCACCTGTACATGGTGCTGGCCAGCTCGGTAGCCATGAACATGGTCGCCAGCGGCCGTTACGATGAAGCGCGCAACCTGTTGTCGAATGCGCTGCAACGCGACCCACGGATTCATTCGAGCTTTTTGCGCCATACCTTCAGCGTCAACGAGAGCATTCTGGACCTGATCCAGGGGCGCCTGAGCAACGCCATCGTGCGCATGCAGAGCACGCCGGACAGTCCGCAAAACAACGGCCAGCGCAAGCCGCACGAAGCCAAGCTGTCGATGGACATCCTCCACGGCTTGCTGTTGTACGAAAGCGGCGAGTTTGAAGGAGCAGAGAAATACCTGTCGCGTAGCCTGTTTTTCGCCAAGCAGGTCAGCTCTCCAGAGAACCAGATTGTTACCCACGTGCTGACTGCGCGAATCGCTTACAGCCGTGGTGATCGCACCACCTGGATGCGCTGTCTGGTGGAGCTGGAACAGATTGGCCGGCAGGTCGGCTCGCGTCGAGTCGAATGCTCGGCGTGGCTGGAGCGCGCTCGCGTGGCATTGCTCGAACAGCGTCTGGACACGGCCGTGCAAGCGCTGAATTCGGCGGACCTGACCGGCGACTGGGATCGCCCCGAGTTCATCCGCTTCGCCAATGACGTCGATACTCCCAGTATCGCCCGCCAGCGTTTGCGCATTGCCCAGGGCGAAGGCGCCGCAGCGGTCAAGGCGCTGCGTGGGGCGATCGAGCAGGCACGGAGCTGGCAACATCACCGTCGCGAACTGAAGCTGCACATCCTTCTGGCGATGGCGTTGGACAGCCTGCAGCAACCACAAGAAGCCTTCCTGGCGCTCAACGATGCATTGCGCCTGGCCAGCCATGATGGCTTCCTCGCCACGTTCATCGAGGAAGGTGATCGACTGGCCGGACTGCTGCAACGCTGGGCCGCAACCGGCAAGGCTCGCTGCAAGGAACTGGGCATCGAACCGGCCTTCGTCGAGAAGCTGTTGCAACAGCTGGGTGTCATCGGCGGCAACATGGATGGCGCACGCAACGATAACGGTGCCCACGAAGTACTGACGGTGCGTGAATACCAGATCCTGCAACTGCTGGCCGCCGGGCATCGCAACAAGGACATCGCCGAGAAAGTATTCCTCTCCGAGTTCACGGTGAAATCGCACTTGCAGAAGATCTACGCAAAGCTCGATGCCAAGGGACGCACCGAAACCCTGGCGATTGCCCGAGCGAAAGGCTGGATCTCCTGAACGCTCACGGCCCATCGCGGGCAAATCCGCGATGGGCCGGACAGTGCGTTACGGCTTAACGCGTTCAGTCAATTGCCTGGCAGGAATGCCCACCAGCAACACCACGGCGCCCACCACCAACACGCCGGCGATCACATCGAACGCCAGGTACAAATCCCCCGTCGCCGATTTGATCGCGCCCACCACGATCTGACTGACCACACCGGCCATGCCGCCGATGCAGCTGATGACCGCAATGCCCACCGCCGCCGCCGAAGGCGACAGCAAGGCCGGTGGAATACTCCAGAACAACGACAAAGCGGACAACGCGGCAGCCGCGCCGACACTCATGAACAGCAGCGAAAACAGCAAGTGGTCCTGGAACGGGCCGAGCAGAAAGAAGCAGGTCGCGCTCAGCAGCAGGGTCAAGCTCACGTGCCAGCGCCGCTCCAGGCGTTTGTCGGAACTGCGCGCCAGCAGGTACATGCCGACCAACGCGCACATGTAAGGCACGCTGGCCAACAGGCCGATGGTCTTCAGGTCCTGAACGCCAAAGCCGCGAATCAACGTCGGCATCCAATAGGACACCGTGTTCGAACCGCTGTAGATACAAAAGAACACCAACCCGGCGATATACACGCGAGGATTGCGCAGCACCTCAGTCAGCTTGGCATTGGGAGTGTCTGCCGGTCGTCCCTGAGCGAGGGCTGAAGCGAGTACGTGTTTTTCCTGTGCGGTGAGCCAGCGCGCCTCTTCTGGTTTATCGACCAGCCAGAACCAGCCGAACACCCCCAGCAACATCGCCGGAATCCCCTCGACAACAAACAGCACCTGCCAGTCCCGCAGTCCCAGCCAGCCATCGAAATGGCTCATGATGGTGCCGGCCAGCGGTCCGCTGACGATGCCTGCGATCATCGCCGCCATCAGGAACACGGCGGTGATACGTGCACGCAGCGCGGCCGGAAACCAGTAAGTCAGGTACAGGATGACGCCGGGAAAAAACCCGGCTTCCGCCACACCGAGCAAAAACCGCGCGAAGATCAGTTGATTCGCCGTGGTCACGAAAGCCGTGGCCACCGTCACCATGCCCCACAGCAGCATGATCCGCGTGAGCGTGGCGCGGGCGCCGATGCGCTGCAGATAGACGTTGCTCGGCACCTCGAAGAGGATGTAACCCAGATAGAAAATGCCCGCGCCGATGCCGTAGGCCGCGTCTGTAAGGGCGATGTCTTCAGCCATGCGCAGCTTGGCGAAGGACACGTTCAAGCGGTCGATAGTGTTGATGGCGTAGGCCAGGAACAGGTAAGGCAACAACCGCAAAATCACTTTGCGGTAAACCAGACGAGTTTGCTGTTCTGAATAGTCGGACGTTATCGGCAGGTACTGCTCCGCTGCTTGACTCATGCTGCGTTCCTTGTGCGTGGGACAAAAAACCCGCTCGGTTGAGCGGGTTGATTGATTCAGAGGGCTTGTTCCAGCTCCGGTACTGCTTCGAACAGATCCGCCACCAGACCGTAGTCGGCGACCTGGAAAATCGGCGCCTCTTCGTCCTTGTTGATCGCGACGATGATCTTCGAGTCTTTCATCCCCGCCAGATGCTGGATGGCGCCGCTGATACCGACGGCGATGTACAACTGTGGCGCAACGATCTTGCCGGTCTGGCCGACCTGCATGTCGTTGGGCACGAAACCGGCATCGACCGCCGCCCGCGAGGCGCCAACACCGGCACCGAGCTTGTCGGCCAAGGAGTACAGGTACTGGAAGTTGTCGCCGTTCTGCATGCCGCGACCACCGGACACGACGATTTTCGCAGCGGTCAGTTCAGGGCGGTCGGACTTGGCCAATTCTTCGGCGACGAATGCCGATAGGCCGGTGTCATGGACGGCGTTTACGTGCACGACATCCGCCGCGCCCCCTTCTGCGGCAACGGCGTCGAAGCCAGTGGCACGCACGCTGATCACTTTCACCGATGCCGAAGACTGCACGGTCGCGATGGCGTTGCCGGCATAGATTGGGCGCTTGAACGTGTCCGCCGATACAACGGCAATGATCTCGGAGATCTGGTCAACGTCCAGTTGCGCGGCAACACGCGGCAGGATGTTTTTACCATTGGAGGTGGCGGGCGCCAGAATGTGGCTGTAAGCCCCGGCCAGCTCCACGATCAGCGGCGCGATGTTTTCCGGCAATTGGTGGGCGTAGGCAGCGTTATCGGCCACCAGCACCTTGCTCACGCCGACGATTTTGGCGGCTGCCTCGGCTGCACCGCTGACATCGGAACCCGTCACCAGCAGATGAATGTCACCGCCGATCTGCTGCGCCGCAGCAACCGTGTTCAGGGTTGCCGAGGCGATTGCGCCGGCTTCGTGCTCTGCAATAACCAGGATAGTCATCAGATTACCTTCGCCTCGTTCTTGAGTTTCTCGACCAGTTCCGCCACCGACTTGACCTTGATCCCGGCGCTGCGGGTTGGCGGTGTTTCTACTTTCAGGGTGGTGACGGTGGACGCCGTGTTCACCCCGAGCGATGCGGGCGTGACAGTTTCCAGCGGCTTTTTCTTGGCCTTCATGATGTTCGGCAACGACGCATAGCGCGGCTCGTTGAGGCGCAGGTCGGTGGTGACGATGGCAGGCAGGCTCAAGGCGACGGTCTGCAAGCCGCTGTCGATTTCACGGGTCACGCTCACCGTGTTTCCGCTGATCGCAACTTTGGATGCGAAGGTGCCTTGGGCAAACCCGGTGAGTGCGGCAAGCATCTGGCCAGTCTGGTTGTTGTCGCTGTCGATGGCTTGTTTGCCGAGGATCACCAGTTGCGGCTGTTCCTGGTCGACAACGGCCTTGAGCAGCTTGGCCACGGCCAGCGAGTTCAAGTCATCGTTGCTTTCGATGAGGATCGCGCGGTCGGCCCCCAATGCCAGGGCGGTACGCAATTGCTCTTGAGCCGTGGTTGGCCCTACGGAAACCACGACGATCTCAGTGGCTATGCCCTGCTCTTTCAGGCGCACGGCTTCTTCCACGGCAATTTCGCAGAACGGGTTCAGGGCCATTTTTACGTTGGCGAGGTCGATGCCGGAATGGTCCGCCTTGACGCGAACCTTGACGTTGAAATCGACCACGCGCTTGACGGCTACGAGGACTTTCATTTGATGACTCCAAAAAATGCCGGGAGCTGACCCGGTCAATGACAAACCAGTGCGATGACTGAGCATCCGGTGGTGTAGAAAGATTGTGCATGCGTATCCCTGCCCCCAACACCGCCCGGCTCGGGTGGTAGGCCCACCCTCCCCCCTGGCTCCGGACTCAGACCGCCTGCATGAGTGCGCTGTATTCCTGCAGGTGATGGTCGTCATCGCCGAACTGGCGAGCCACCATCAGCAGGTGCTTGGCGTGGTGAGAGAGGACGTATTCCCAGGTCAGGCCGATCCCGCCATGCAACTGGATGCCCTGATCGGCGACATAACGCGCGGCACGGCAAACGATGTACTTGGCAGCGGCCAGCGTGCGGCTACGTTCCGGACTGTCCGACTCGTCGGCCACACAGGCCGCGAGCATGGCCATGGACGTCGCCTGATCCAGTTCGATGTGCATGTCGACCATGCGGTGTTGCAGAGCCTGAAACTTGCCGATGACCTGACCGAATTGCTTGCGGGTCTTGAGGTAATCGAGTGTCAACGCACACGTGGCCTCCATGCTGCCAACCGCTTCGGCACACTGGGTTGCGATGGCACGGCCCTGCTGGTAGCGCAATGCATCCAGTGCCCGGCCGTCCGCGCCCAGCACGGCGGCGCAACTGACAAACACATTGTCGAGGAACAGGTCACAGGCTCGGCGGCCATCCATGGTCGGGTACTCGCGGATGCTGATCCCCGGACTCGCCGGATCGACCAGGAACAGGCTGATGCCAGCTTCGTCGCGTTCATCGCCGGCGACGCGCGCCGATACCAGAATCAGACCGGCGCTCTGCCCGCCCACCACCAGCGACTTGTGTCCCGAGAGGGCCCAGCCGCCGTTAACCGCCACGGCGCGGGTCTGCACGTCGTGTAACTGGTAATGGCTCTGCGGCTCGTCGACAGCCACCGCCAATTGCAGCTGCGCACTGGCAACCTGCGGCAGCAGTTCGCTTTTCTGCGCCGCACTGCCGAGCTGCTCGACCAGCCCACCGGCGAAAATCACCGAGTGCAACCAAGGCTCAAGACACAGGCCACGCCCCAGTTCCTGGGCAACCAGCATCACATCGACGCCATTGCCACCAAAGCCACCGTAGGCCTCGGCAAACGGCACCGTGGTCAGGCCCAGTTCGCCCAGCTGTTGCCAGAACTCGCCGCTGAAGCCTTGTGCGCTTTCGCGGAATTGCTCGCGGTGCTCGAAACCGTAGGTGTCGCGAACCAGTCGGGCAGCGGTGTCTTGCAGCATTTGCTGCTCTTCTGAAAGTTTGAAGTCCATGGTCTGCCCCTTACAGTTCGAGAATCATCTTGGCGATGATGTTCTTCTGGATTTCCGTGGACCCGCCGTAGACCGAGGCTTTGCGCATTTCCAGGTACTGGCAGGTCGACGTGGTGCTGTAGGCGTTGTGCAGCAACTCGCCATCGAAGTCGTAACCCAACTCGTCCTTGAGCAACGGCACGGCATAAGGCCCCGCTGCCTTGGTCAACAGGTAAGTGATGGCCTGGCGGATCTCGGTGCCCTTGATTTTCAGGATCGAGCTTTCCGAACCTGGGACGCCGCCATCGCGGGCCGCAGCGAGGATGCGCAAGTTGCTCATGCCGATAGCCATCAACTGGATTTCGACGTCGGCGATTTGTGCGCGAAAGCCCGGGTCCTCGATCAGCGGTTTACCGTTGCGCTTCTCGACACTGGCGATCTTTTTCAGGCGCGCGAGCATGGCCTTGGCAATGCCGATACCGGCGATGGTCGTGCGCTCATGGGTGAGCAGGTATTTGGCGCAGGTCCAGCCTTCGTTCTCACGACCGACCAGGTTCTGCACCGGCACGCGTACATTGTCGAGGAACACTTCGTTGACGTAGTGACCACCTTCGAGGGTGATGATCGGCCGCACGGTGATGCCGGGAGTCTTCATGTCGATCAGCAGGAAGGAAATTCCGCGTTGCTGCTGCGCCTCGACATCGGTACGCACCAGACAGAACATCCAGTCGGCCATATGGCCGGTGGAGGTCCAGGTTTTCTGGCCATTGACCACATAATGGTCGCCATCGCGCACGGCACGGGTTTTCAGGCTGGCCAGGTCGGAGCCGGCGCCGGGTTCGGAATAGCCCTGACACCACCAGTCATCGCAATTGAGAATGCGCGGCAGGTAATGCGCCTTTTGCTCGGGCGTGCCGAACTTGATGATCACCGGGCCGACCATGTTCACGCCGAACGGCACGATTCTGGGTGCGCCCGCCACTGAGCACTCTTCGTCGAAAATATGCTTTTGCACCGCGCCCCAACCGGTGCCGCCCTGCTCCACCGGCCAGCTTGCAGCCAGCCAGCCCTTGTCATTGAGAATGCGCATCCAGCGCACCTGATCGTCTTTGCAGACGCTCTTGCCTTGGTTGATTCGGGCGGCGATATCCGCCGGTAGCTGGTCCCGTAGAAAGGCGCGGACCTCTTCGCGAAATTCGACTTCCTCAGGGCTGAACTGGATGTCCATCGACTACCTCAATAATCATACGCCGGCGTGCGGCCGGTCTTTGTGGGCGTGAGGGTCCGTCACGGGCTGTACCCGCGACGGCAGTGGCCAATCACTGGTCGAAGACGATGACCGAGCGTGCGAGTTCGCCGTGGCGCAGTTCATCGAAGGCCTCGTTGATTTGCTCTAGCTTGATGCGCTGCGAAATCATTTCGTCGAGCTTGAGCCGGCCCTGCATGTAGAAGTCGGTCAAACGCGGCAGGTCGACCGGGAAACGGTTGGAACCCATGAACGAACCCTGGATGCGCCGCTCGTGGAGCAACGCCAGCGGATCGATTTCCAGCTTCAGGCCAGGCTTGATCATGCCGATGATCGTGGCCGTGCCGCCGCGAGCCAGCATGGCGAAAGCCTGCTCGGCGGTTTGCTTCAAGCCGATGCATTCGAAGGAGTGATGCACACCACCACGGGTCAATTCCTGGACCATTTTCACGGCGTCACCGTCCTTGGCGTTGACCACGTCGGTGGCGCCAAATTGCCGGGCCAGTTCCAGTTTGGAATCGAGCATGTCGATGGCGATGATCCGGCCGGCACCGGCCAGCGCCGCACCGTTGATGGTAGCCAAGCCGATACCGCCGCAACCGATCACGGCCACGGTTTCACCCGGGCGAACCTTGGCGGTATTGAACACCGCGCCGGTGCCGGTGGTGACCGCACAACCGAGCAGCGCTGCGCGGTCCAGCGGCATGTCGCGGCGGATGGCGACCAGTGCGTGCTCATGCACCAGCATCTGTTCGGCGTAGGCCGACAGGTTGATGAACTGGGTCATCGGCTTCTGTACGTAGGTCAGGCGTGGTTCTTCGTCCGCGCCGCGCTTGGTGTCGGGCGAAATGCACAGTGACAGATGGCCGGTGACGCAATGTTCACAGTGCCCGCAATAGGCGGAAAGGCACGTCACCACGTGATCGCCCGGTTTTACGGTGCGCACATCGCAACCGACCTGTTCGACGATGCCCGAGGCCTCGTGACCGAGCACCACCGGGGTCGGATGCGGATAAGCACCATCGACGAAATGCAGATCGGAATGGCAAACGCCAACGGCAACGGTACGCACCAGCACTTCCCGTGGGCCGGGTTTGCTGATGCTGACGTTTTCGATGGTCAGTGGCGTACCGGGTTTGTGAAATACGGCAGCTTTCATATTCTTATTCTCTTATTGGAAGCAGGAATCGGTTGGTGATGGCGGGTGCTCGGGTCATCACTGGGAACGCCTTAGCGCTTGATCAGCGAACCGACGATCTGACGCATCTGTTCGCCATAGGGCGGGCGCATCAGGTCCGGGCCGTCGGCGGCGCGCAGTACCGATTTGCCGTGGCTGAAGGTGCGGAAACCGTCGAAACCGTGGTAGCTGCCCATGCCGCTGTGGCCGACACCGCCGAACGGCAGCGTCTCGACACCGCCGTGGCGCAGGACGTCGTTGAGCGTCACACCGCCGGAGGTGGTGCGATTGAGGACGAAAGATTCTTCAGTGGCATCGTTGCCGAAGTAGTACAGGCCCAGCGGACGCGGGCGCGAGTTGATGTAGGCCACCACTTCGGCGAAATCCTTGTAGGGCTTGAACGGCAGCAACGGACCGAAGATTTCGTCTTGCATGACCAGCAGTTCGTCGCCCGGATCACGCAGCAAGGTCGGGACGATCTTGTGATGCGGCTGGCCGCTGAAATCTTCGTTGGCCGGATTCAGTTCGATCAACTCGACATCAGCATTGCGCGCCTGGTCGAGGTATTCGTTCAGGCGCTCGAAATGGCGGGCATTGATGACCGAGGTGTAGTCCGGATTCTCCAGCAGCGTCGGGTATAGCTTGGCTACCACTTCCTTGACGGTGGCGACGAACGCGTCCTGCAGTTCTTCAGGAACGAATACGTAATCCGGTGCCAGGCAGATCTGGCCGGCGTTGTGCAGTTTGCCAGTGATGATTTTGCTGACGGCGGTTTTCAAGTCAGCGCTGCGGGAAATGATGGCCGGCGACTTGCCGCCCAGTTCCAGCGTCACCGGCACCAGATTCTCGGCGGCGGCGCGCATGACGTGCTTGCCGATGCTGCTGGCACCGGTAAACAGCAGGTGGTCGAACGGCTGGCTGCTGAACGCCTGGCCGACTTCAGGTCCACCGGTAATGATCGCAACTTCATCTTCGGCGTACACCGAGCGGAACATCCGCGCGAGCAATTCGGAGGTTTTCGGGTTGTATTCCGAAACCTTGATCATCACCCGGTTGCCGGCAGCCAATGCGCCTGCCAGACCGTTGAAGACCATATTCCCCGGAAAATTCCAGGCCGTGAGAATACCTACCACACCCAACGGCTGATACTGCACCCACGCCTCGCCACGGTCGGTGGCTCGCTGGTCAGGCTTCATCCATTCGGCGATTTTTGCCTTGGTATACTTCAGTGAGGCCAGCGGCCCCAGCACATCGAACAGACGCGAGAAATCGGGGCTGCGGTGACCGAAGTCCGCGGCCAGGGCTTCGATGATTTCGCCTTGGTAGTCGACCAACAGGCCGATGGCGCGGTCGATCAGTTCACAGCGTTGTTCCGCCGTCCACGGCTCGTTGGCCAGACAGGCGGCGCGTTGTTTGTCGAGAATGACGCGGATCTCGGCAGCACACAGGTTTTCATTGGCACTCATGGTGTTTCGACTTCCATGCAATGGTCGGTTCGGGGAGCTGTCAATCAGGTATCGGGCCGCTACACTGGCGGGCTCGCACCATGGATCGGATCTGGCTCATGACGAGCGATACTAGAAAGCGCCACCCCGACACGACGACAACCAAAGGTAGGATGCATGGAAGGTTTTGAACGTAGTTCCAACGAACCAGCCCAGGGAGCAAAACTGCACATCCGCGCCAGCAAATTCCTGGCGCCGGCGAGCCTGCCCGGGCAATTGGAACGTTCGGCCCTGCTTGCACAACTGGCGCAACGGGAAAGCGCACGCCTGATCCTGATCAACGCCGGTGCCGGTTACGGCAAAACCGCATTGCTGCAGCAGTACCGCGAACGCTGCCTCGCTGAAGGGCGGCAGGTGTTGTGGTGCAATCTCGACGCGGCGGACAACGATGTGGCACGCCTGGTCAGCGTTCTGTACACGGGGCTGCGCGATCTTGGCCTGATCGCCGACAGCGCGGGCGCGCCGAGTAGCGACGATGCCGCACAAGCGCAGCAATGGTTGCTTGAGCACATCGCTCCGATAAACGAGTCATTCGCTGTGCTGCTGGATGAGTTCGAAGCCATCAACAATCCAGCGGCCATGGATTTTTTCCAGCACCTGCTCAAGGCGTTGCCCGCCCGCGCCACGGTCGCCATTGCGACGCGCACCACACCGCCGATCAATCTGGGCCGTCTACGCGCCCGCGGCGAATTGCTGGAAATCGGCACCGAAGCATTGCGCTTGAGCCTCGATGAGACGACCCGCTACCTTCGGGAAAAGCGTCAACTGTCCCTCGCCGCACCAGAAATCGCCAGTCTGCATGAGCGCACCGAAGGCTGGATTTCCGGTATCTATCTGGCCACGTTGTCCCTGCAATGGCATGGCGATCCGGCCGCATTCATTTTCTCGTTCAGCGGCGCCAACGTTGCGTTGGCGGAATACTTCGCCGAAGACGTGTACGCGCGGCAGAGCGAGCCATGCCGCCAGTTCCTGTTGCAAACCAGCGTGCTGGAACAGTTCTGTCCGGCCCTGTGCGATGCCGTCGGCGATCGCAGCGACAGCAAATCGATGATCGAAGATCTGGAGCGCAGCAACCTGTTCATCGTCGCCACGGACAATGAGCGCCAATGGTTCCGCTATCACTCGCTTTTCGCCGATTTCCTTCGGCAAACGCTTGAGGAACAACATCCGGGCCTGTCCGAACAGCTACGTCGCCATGCAGCGCGCTGGTGTTTCGCCGACGGCCAGCCTGTCGAGGCCGTTGAGCATTTGTTCGCCGCCGACTTGCTGGATGAAGCCGCCGCGCAACTGGTGCTGCATATCGACGAACTGGTGGAGAACGGTCACGCCAGCCTGTTGATGCGTTGGCTCTCGCGAATTCCGAACGAGATTCGCGAGTTGCATCCGGGGCTGGGCATTGCCTACGCGTGGGCGTTGCTCCATGCCCGTCGCCACAAAGATGCCCTGCAAGTATTGGAAAGCCCTGCGCTCGCGGGGGAACACCACTATGTCCATCCGTTGCTGCTGTTGATCGGCGACCGTATTCCCGAAGCGCTGGCAGCCAGCACTGAGCTGCTGGAACAACTGGGGCCAGAGCACAAGTTGCAATTTAGGGTCACTGCTTTTGTGCAGGTCTGTGGTCTGTTTTACACCGGTCGTTACGATGAGGCCCGGCAAAAGCTCGGCAGCGCCGGGTTGCGTGAAGCACAACGTGAAACGACTTACCTGCGCGACACCACCGATGCACTGCAAGCCATGCTCGATCTGACTCAAGGTCAGCTGGACAGCGCGCTAACCCGTGTAACCACGGCCGTGCAGCGCAGTCGCGAGTCTTTTGCCGGTACACCGCCGGTGGGTTTTCCGGTGCTGCAAACCATCCATTGTGTCGTGCTTTATGAAACCGACGCACTGGAAGAGGCGCAGCAATGTCTCGACGTTTTGCTGCCTTACGCCAAGGAACATGCCGCGCCGGATTCCTTGATCACCACCCACGTGTTGCAGGCACGCATTGCCTACCTCAAGGGTGATCGTGCGGCATGGATGCGCTATCTGGCCGATCTCGACCAGTTCGGCCAGGTGGCCGGCTCGACGCGCATCCTCTGCTCTGCCTGGCTGGAGCGGGCACGCATCGCGACCCTGGAAAACCGTCTGGAAACCGCTGATCACGCCATGCGCGCCGCCGAACAACTGAGCGACTGGGAACAACCGGGGGTGGTGCTGAGCGCCAACGATGTCGACGCACCGTTCATCACGCGTCAGCGCCTGTGCATTGCCCAGGGTGACGAAAGCACCATCGAACGCCTGCGTCAGGCCATGGACATCGCCCTGCAACGTCACCAATACCGCCGCGCTCTGAAGTTGCGCCTGTTGCTGGCGACGGCGCTCGATGGCGCGAAACTGCACAAGGAAGCGCTCGAGCAACTGACCCTGGCCCTGCGTTTCGCCAGCCATGTCGGCTTCGTCCGCACGTTCCTTGATGAAGGCGCACCTTTGGCGGCACTGCTGGAACGCTGGTCGGTGACCTTTCACGGCCAGGTAGAGGCCTTGGGCATCCGCTCTGGATTCGTCAGCCAGTTGCTGCAGCGCAACAGTGGCGCCAAGGAAATCGAATCGAAGAGCGAGGAAGACTCGCCAACCAGCCTGTCCGCCCGTGAATTGCAGGTGCTGCGCATGTTGGCGTTGGGTTATCGCAATCGTGAGATTGCCGAAAAGATGTTCCTGTCCGAGCTGACTGTTAAATCGCACTTGCGCAAGATCAACAGCAAACTCGGCGCCAGCAGTCGCACGGAAGCGGTTTCAATCGCACGGACCCTGGGCTTGCTGGAGTAAGCCCCGAACTCAGGTCGTTGGCACGGACGCCAGCGCGTTTTCAATGAAGGCGAGCAATTGCTCATGCAAGACCCCAAGGTCGACGTCTGTGGGGTCGAGCAAGACTTGCAGCATCGTGCCGCGCAAAGTCCCCAGGATCAGCAGCGCGCCGGCCAGCGGGTCGACATTGGCCCGAATCTCGCCGTTGTCGATACCGGCGCGAATGTAGCCGGCCAGATGCTGCTGCACCGAGCGGTTGTACTCGGCGAGTATTTGCGCGGTTTCCGAATCCTGGGTCACCGCTTCAGACATCAACGCCAACAGCGCGCGGGTGTTGACCCAGTCGCCGTCGGTGCGCACCAGATAAACCCCGACAAAACCCTTGAGCGCATCCATTCCCGGTTGCCACTGCGAGGCCTTGTCCGCCACCAGCGCCATGAAGCTGGTATTGACGAAACCCGCCAGGGCGCGCAACAGCCCGGCCTTGTTGCCGAAGTGATGAGTCGCCAGACCACGGCTGTAGCCGGCCTCCTCCCCGACCTGTGACAACGTCATGCCGACCCAGCCGTTGCGCGCGACGATCTGTCGCGCGGCGATCAGCAATCGCTGCTCGGCTTCGGCGCGACGTTCGGGCTGGGTACGACGCGAAGCAGGCTGGGCGGTTTTTTCAACGGGTTCCATCGGGTATTCCTTACTGTCCTGTAAACACTGGAGTGCGGCGCTCGGTCATGGCGCGAGTGCCCTCGGCGAAGTCGGCACTGACAATCTGCCACTCCTGCTCGCTGGCTTCGCGATCGATGATCCGGTCGATGGCATCGGCCAATCCCATACGCAGGGTTTCGCGACTCGACATGACTGCCGCCGGTGCGGAAGCGGCGATTTCTTCAGCCAGCTCGCGGGCTTTTTGCCGCTCCTGGCCCGGTTCTGCCAGCACATCCGCGAGGCCGATGCGCACGGCTTCGCGGCCATCGATGCGACGCCCGGTGGCGATCAGCAACGAGGCCATCTGCACGCCGACCACGCGCGGCATGGTAACCGAAATCCCGAACCCCTGATGAATGCCCAAACGGTTGAAGTTCGCCGAAAACCGCGCTTTCTCGCTGGTCACCCGAAAGTCTGCCACCAGCGCCAGACCCAGCCCGCCACCGATCGCCGCACCTTCGACCACGCAGATCATCGGCTTGCGGTTGCGAAACAGACGCACGGCGGATTTGTAGACGCGGCGTGGGTATTGCGGATCGCACTGCTCTGGCCCGGAAAAGTCGGCACCGGCGCAAAACACCTTGCCTTCGGCCTGAAGAATCACCACCCGGCACTCGGGCAAGTCATCGAGAAATTGCAGGGTATTGGCCAGATCCTGGATCAGTTCGGCATCGAAGAAATTCAGCGGTGGTCGATTGAAACTGACTGTGGCGACATGACCTTGCAGGTCCAGGGTGAGGCCGCGGCCGGGGTTAAAAGCGCTGTGCGTCGACATGGAGACTCCAGAAGCAACGGATTTATTTCGGATTGACGGCGGCTTGCTCGCCACCGGGGTTGCTGTTAGCTTATTTACTTGTTGGGCGTTCAGCAAGTTAGAAAACCTCAACCCCTTTTCCTTTTTCACACGAGCATTAAGCCATGCAGGCACTCGATATTCGGCCCTGTCATCTTGGCGTGCAGGTGCAAGCCTTGCGCACCGAAGTGCGTGAGTTTCTCGCCGAAACGCTGAAAGACTTCCCACCCCACGAACGCGCCAAAAACTGGAACGGCGCCGACCTCGAGTTCAGCCGAAAGCTGGGTGAGCGCGGTTGGCTGGGCATGACGTGGCCCAAGCGTTACGGCGGACACGAACGCAGCGCCCTGGAGCGTTATGTGGTGCTGGAAGAGTTGCTGGCGGCCGGCGCGCCGGTGAATGCGCACTGGATCGCCGAACGCCAGTCCGGGCCGCTATTGATGAAGTTCTCGCCTGAGGTGCTGGCCCCGCGCTTTCTGCCGGCCATCGCCCGTGGTGAGCTGATGATCTGCATCGGCATGAGTGAGCCGGACGTCGGCTCTGACCTCGCCTCGGTGCGCACCCGTGCCGTCAAGGTCGATGGCGGCTGGGTGGTCAACGGCAGCAAGGTCTGGACCACCGGCGCACACCGCAGCCAGTACATGGTCACCCTGCTGCGCACCGGGCCGAAGGATGAAAGCAACCGTCACGCGGGGCTGTCGCAACTGCTGGTCGACTTGCAGGCACCCGGCGTCACGGTTCGCCCGATCTACAACATGATCGGCGAGCACGACTTCAATGAAGTGTTCCTGGAAAACGTCTTCGTGCCCGATGACTTCCTCATCGGCCAGCCCGGCGACGGCTGGAAACAGGTGGGCGCCGAACTGGCACTGGAGCGCAGTGGTCCGGAGCGTTATCTGAGCTGCACCCAACTGTATCTGGAAATGCTCGACGCAGCCGATCCGCAGAACCTGCGCCACGCCGTCAGCCTTGGCCGCGTCGCCGCGCGTTACGCGGCTTTGCGGCAAATGTCGCTGGGCGTCGCCGGCATGCTCGCTCGCGGTGAGAACCCGGCCACACCGGCGGCGCTGGTCAAGGATCAGGGGGCCCTGCTTGAGCAATCGCTGCCTGACCTTGCCCATGACCTGTTTGGCGGTGTCCGCCAACCCGACTCCCGACTCGACCAGATGATGCGTTACCTGACCCAGACCGCCCCGTCGTTTTCCCTGCGTGGCGGCACCCGCGAAATTCTCCGCGGCATTATTGCCAGAGGCTTAGGACTGCGATGAACCAGGCTTTGAATTTTCAACACGCCGACGACGGCGCCCCGTCCGAACTGCAATCGATGATCGCCGACAGCGTAGAAGGCTTGTTCGCCGAACAGATCACGCCCCAATTGCTCGCCCGTTTCGAAACCGGTCACGCGGCCAGCGACCTGTGGCAACAGGTGGTGGCCCAAGGTTTACCCGGCGCCCTTGTGCCTGAAGAATCGGGTGGTAGCGGTGCCAGTTGGCTGGAAGTGAGTCCGGTGTTGCGGGCCATTGGCTACTGGAGTGCACCACTGGCGTTGAGCGAAACCATGGTGGCCTCGCTGCTGCTGGCCCGCGCGGGACTGCAAGTGCCGGAGGGGCCCATCACGCTGATCCAGGCCGGACGTCTTGGTGAGCTCAAGTTGAGCGAGGATGGCCATCTCGAAGGTCGCGCCTTCAATGTGCCTTGGGCGCGCAGTTGTCGCTGGGCTGTGGTAGCCGATCCCGGTCGCATTGCCTTGGTCGATCTTCATCTGACGGCGGTCGCTGTGGAAACCGGCAGCAATTTCGCCGGAGAAGAGCGCGATACCGTACATTTTTCCAACGCTGCCGTGCATGCCGTCGGCCATTTGCAATTGGCGGATGTGGCTGAACCGGTCTGGGTGTTCGGTGCGCTGATGCGTGCCTGCATGCTGGTCGGTGCCCTTGAATCGAGCCTGGACAAGGCTGTGAGCTATGCCAATGACCGCTCGCAGTTCGGCAAGGCAATCGGCAAATTCCAGGCGATTCAGCAGCAACTGGCTGCAATGGCCGGCAGTATCGCCGCCGCGCGCATGGCGACCCAGGTGGCGTTGCGCAGCGCATGCGAGACCCTGCAAACCGAATCCGGAAACGGCAGTTGCCTGGCGTTTGATGTGGCCGTGGCCAAGGTTTGCGCCGGAGAGGCAGCAACGCTCGCCACTTCAGTGGCGCATCAGGTTCACGGTGCGATCGGCTTCACCCACGAACACACCTTGCACTTCAACACCCGCCGCTTGTGGTCCTGGCGGGATGAGTTCGGCAGTGATGCGCAGTGGGCAGAAGTCCTTGGCCAGGCGGCGATTGCGGCCGGCAGCACAGGGTTCTGGTCCGGGTTGACTCAACGTGCGCTCTGAAAACTGACGAAAAAAAACGCCGCGTCAAACGCGGCGTTTTTTACAGGGTTCACAATACGTCAACCGCGCGCAGCCCTTTACCGATCACATCCGGCTGCGCAGCCACTGCAGAAAACCCTTTTTCTCAATGATCTTCGCTTCTTCCTGCGTCATCGTCCTGGCAATTTGCAGACGGAACTCCAACAACGCCTTCATCGCTACGCCGATATCATGGCGGGCTTCCACACATGGCCTGAAGAACTCCTTCTCGATCCGGTACAGATGGCAGAACGTCAGGGCGGCGAACTCCGCCGGTAGCGCCGTACCCGAGACGATCCCGCCTTCGCCAATCACCTCGCCCGGCCCCATGCGCCCGGCTTCGAACTTGACGCCTGCACGGCTCAAAGCCACCGTCACCACCCCCGATTCGATGATGTACAGGTGTTCGCTGACCTGTCCGGCCGGCAAAATGACTTCGCCCGGCTCAAAGATTTGCCGGGTCATGTTCTGGCTGACGTCATCCTTCTCTTCCTCACTCAACGTCGTCGCGAAAATACTCGTGTTGTCCAGCAGCGAACGTTGTTTTGACTGCGCCTGGGGTAGACCCGATTCAACCGTCGACAACCAGTTGATCCCGGCCGCCTGCAAATGCCGGTACGCCAGATCGTACAGCTGATTGCGTACAGTGCGTTTCTGATCCATCGACACCACGAAACCGCTGACTTCGTACTCCACGCCATTGCCACCGGTGCTTTTGATCGTCACTTTGGGGGCCGGTTTGGTCAGCAGAATGCGGCAGCCCTGCGAAGCCCTTTCAAGCGCATCGAACACCCGGTTCGGGCGCACAAGCGGGCTGATGAGCAAACTGATCGAGACCCCGAACATATCGCTGGGCCGGCTGAAATTGGTGATCTTGGCCTTGGCTGCCATCGAGTTGGGAATCACGATCATGCTGCCCTGGGACGTTTGCAGGAACGTGGCACGCCAATCGATATCGGTCACCCGCCCTTCGGTGCCGTCGATGGCGATCCAGTCATCGATTTGATAGGGCTTGGTGGTGTTCAGGACGATTCCGGAAAACACATCGCTAAGCGTGCTTTGCAAGGCCAGACCGACAATGATCGCCAAGGCACCGGATGTCGCCAGAACCCCCTTGACAGGCAGATTGAGCACATAGGCCAGGGCGGCGATGACCGCGACCAGGAAAATCACCGCGCCGAGCAAGTCCTGCAGTAGCCGCCCGGTGTGCCCTACCCGATACATCATCACGGCGCCGATCATCACCGTGAGGGTTCGCGCGCCGAACAACCACCACATGATCTGCAGCACCGTGTGCGCGAATTGCAGCGGTGCGTCATCGATCGGGGGCGCCGGCTCCCATGGACTCAAGCCTTCATGGAACAACAGCGCGCTGTACAACAAAAAAATGACCAGCCGCGCGAGCACTTTCCAGGTGTACCGGTGGGAACCGACGACACGCCACATCACCATATCGATCAGGATCAAGCCCAGACCGAAGATCAATGGACGTTCAGAGAACAAGGACAGCATCTGGAATCTCCAGTTCAGGCCAATGATCACCGCTCTGCCGCGGACCCGCTCCGTAAAAGCTAGCATGGTGTTTGCGCCAGCGCCTTCTGCCACCCAGCCGTCAGCCGATGTGGCAAGTTCTGAACACTGACTTACACTGCGATACACCCAACGCGAACGAATGACTACTCAAAGGATCGATAGGTCCCACAGCATTACGGTGATCCGGGTGACACCTACATGAAAACGGTCACAGCCTTTTTCACCACTGTGTTCGCTGCCAGCATCGGCATGGCGACGAGCACCTGTGCCATCGCTGCATCCTTCACCACCAGCTACGACTGCGCCACGGCAACGGCTTCCGTCGAAAAGCTGATCTGTCGCGACTCGCAACTGGCGCAGATGGATATCGAACTGATGCGCCTCTATCGCCTGGCGCTCACGGATGAACACTCAGTGCCGCTCCCGGATAAAGTCCTGATCGACCAGCAGTTCTGGGTCGAGGAGCGCAATCAGTGCGCTTCGGAGTCAGACATCAAGGCGTGCACAATCCGAAGTTATGCCAAGCGCGCGCACCAGTTGCGCCAAGGCTCGGCCATCGTCAGGACCAAAGACCCCAACAGACTCACCGAAGGCCCCCTGGCGTTTCGCTGTGCGGGGCTGAACGCGCTGCTGGCCGCCACGTTCTTTACCACGCAACCGGGCGTCGTTTACCTGACCTGGGCGAAAAGTGCGATCACGCTGAACCAGGTGCCGAGTGATTTCGGCACCCAATACATCGGCAAGGATTTCCAGGGCAGCTACAGCTTCCGGCAGGACGGCAATACAGCGTTGTTCCAGAAGCCAGGCTCAGCGGGTATGAGTTGTACGGCTGAGCCGACTGGCTGATGTTCATGCCGTCCGGTTCCGGCACCGGACTGGATCCCTCATTGCACCGATGGTCGGTCCAGCACCCACTGCCAGAACAATTGGTAACCCACTGCCAGCACCACCGGGCCGATGAACAAACCGATTATGCCGCTGGTGACCATCCCGCCGAGGGCGCCGATCAGTACCACCGGCATCGGCACGTCGACGCCGCGGCCCAGCAGCAACGGCTTGAGCACGTTGTCCACAAGACCGGCCACGAAGACGTAAATGGCGAACACAATGGTGATGGTGTTGGGACCTTCCGTTGCGAAGACATAGGCAATCACCGGTACGGTAATCAGGGTCGCGGGCAATTGCATGATGCCCAGCAGCAGGATCGCCAGTGCCAGCAGGCCGGCGCCGGGAACGCCCTTCAACACAAAGCCGAGCCCCACTAGCAACATTTGTATGAAAGCGATACCGACCACGCCGAGCGCCACGGCGCGGATGGTCGCGGTGCACAAGGCGGCGACACTTGCGCCTTTCTCCGGCCCGCTTACCCGCGAAGCGATCTGCACCGAGGCGCGGCTGCCCGCTTCGCCATAAGCCATGAAAATCCCGGCGATGATCAGCGCGAAAATGAAGGTCAGGAAACCCATGCCGACGCCGGCCAGTTTGCCCAGCAAGCCGAGGCTGACACCCTTGATTTGCGGTATGTATTTGGCCGTGAGCCCGGGAAGATCGGTGGCCGCTTGCTGCCAAAGTGCAAACACCTGATTGCCCACCAGCGGCCATTCAGCCACGGACGGCGCCGGTGCCGGAATTTGCACGCCCTCGTCCCTGACCACGCTCATGGCGTTTTCCACGGAGTCGGCGATCGATGTGCCCAGCAGGTAAATCGGCACCATCAGAATGATGATCGCAACCAGCACGATCACGGTCGCAATGCGTCCATCCTTTTGCCCCAACGGGCCTTTCAGTTTTTGTTGCAGCGGGTACAAGGTGATCGCCAGGATCACCGACCACAGCATCAGGTCACGAAACGGGCGGAATATTTCAAAACAGAACAGCACCAGAACGACGATCAGTCCGGCGCGGATCAGCACGTCAAGCAACCCGCGGGACAAGGCCTTCTCTGACAGCGGCATGGGCTCCATGGAGTTCTCCTGGCAGTTCACTGTGAAGGTAGGAAGCTGGTAAGCCCAGCATAGACGTTAAGTCTGTTTTCGCTTGTCAGCGCGAGGAGTAATGGCGGAAGGTAGCCGGAGTCGAACCTGCCCGGGAACGGATGCCGTCCCCAACCGGGTTTGAAGCCCGGCCGCGCCACCGGGCGCGATTACCTTCCTTGAAATCAGAGCTCTGTTCGCCGCGCCAGGGCGTTGTCGTGGCGAATCTGCCGACGGTCGCCAACTCGCCGTGTCAGGCCGAGGCGGTCGAAGTATTCGAGAATCTGGATGCTGCGCTTGCGGCCCAGGCCCACCGCATCACGAAACGCCGCCACCTCGATCACCGGATTGTCATCGGCCAGTTGCAACAGCATAGCCGCCAAACGCTGAATCGTTGAGGCGGTGTAAAACAGGTCGCGAACCACTTGATGCAGCAAGCCCAACCGGGCCATTTTCCGTAGCAGCGTACGCACAGCGGCTTCGTCGTGACCCAATTCACGCACCCACGGCGGATTGAACCCCGCCGCCTCGAACGCGGGTTGCAATGTTTGCCAGAGGGCTTCGTCCGCTTCGCTCAGGCGCACTTGGTGATTAGGCAAATGCAACCACGGGCCGCTGGCGGCGATGGCGCCACTGGCGAATAAATGGTCGAGCAAACTTAGAAACGTCGAGCGATCGAGTGCGCTTGCGGTGAATCGTCGCAAACGATCGCGATCCGGCCCCATTTGATCCGGTTCCAGTTCATGAAAACGCGCCAGGTGTTGCACCACTTCGGCCTGCAACGCATGCCAACGGGCAGTGCCGAACAAGACCGGTGCCTGCCGTGTTTCGATCAGTTGCACGTCATCGGGCAGTGCCCAGTTCCCCCGCGGATAATTGAACTGGCGCTCAAGTCGTTGCGGATCAAGCCCGATTTCGCTATTGGCCAACAACAGTGGCAACACATCCTCCAGGCAATTGCTGACAGCCAATGCCTTTAGCTGCGCCAAACGCTCAGCGCTGCGTCGATGTCGGCTGGGGGCGAACGGATCAAGCACCCGTCCACCGCCCAGCGTGCGTTGTGCACTTTGGTCGCGCAGGATCAACGGATCGCCCTTCACCGCTTGCACCGGCGCGTTCAACAGGATTTGCGCAAACATCCGCTCACCCGGCGCCAGGCTAGAGCCTTCCAGCAAAGCCACGCGCCCCGACACATCCTGGGTCCCGATGTGCACATGCACGGGCTGAAAATGCTCAAAGGCGCGCGGTTCGCTCGGCAGTAACCGCAAGTCGATATCCAGGCGCTGAGTCGGCGCGTACAGCCACTCGGCCGAGAGCCATTGCCCGCGATGAATCTGCTCCAGCGCCAGCCGTTCGCCACTCAGGTTCAACGCCACGCGCTGACCCGCGACCGCGACTTCTGCGGCCTGATTCTGCGCGTGCAAACCGCGCACCCGCACGGTTTTGCCGAGCGGACCGAGCATAAGCGTTTCGCCCACTGCAACCTGCCCGGACACCGCCGTGCCGGTGACAACGATACCCGCGCCGGCCATGCTGAACGCCCGATCGATCGCCAGCCGAAAACCACCCTCAATACTGCGTTGCGCGACTTCGTGTTGAGCTTGCAATAGCGTCTGACGCAAGGTGTCGACGCCCTGCCCGGTCACGCTCGACAGTTCAATCAGCGGCGCATCGGCGTAGGGCCCGGGCGCCAACAATGCGCTGACCTGCTCGCGCACCTCTTCCGCCCGTGACGGGTCGACCCGGTCGCACTTGGTGATCGCCACCACGGCACGTGGAATGCCCAGCAGTTCGACGATGGCCAGATGTTCCCGGGTTTGCGGCATCACGCCGTCATCGGCGGCCACCACCAGCAATACCAGATCGATGCCCTGCGCCCCGGCGAGCATGTTGTGGGTGAAACGTTCATGACCGGGCACGTCGATGAAACCGGTCAGAGGCGCGCCCGGTTCCAGCGCGGCGTAGAGATAACCGAGGTCGATGGTCATCCCCCGCTCACGTTCTTCCCGGCGTCGATCACCGGCCTGCCCGGTCAGCGCCTGGAGCAGTGCAGTCTTGCCGTGGTCGATGTGCCCCGCCGTGCCGACAATCACCCTGCCCGGCCCTCCACATGCAATTGATCAAGTTGCGCCAGCCACGCAGGTTCGTCATCCAGTTGCCGCAGATCCAGCCACAAGGCGTCGTCATCGATACGGCCGAGCACCGGAATCGGCAGCGCACGAAACGCAGCTTCCAGATCCAGCAATGATCGCCCGCGCAACCGCTTGCTGGTATTCGGGCGCAGGCACAACGCGGCACTCGGCAAACGCGCCACCGGTTGGCTGCCGCTGCCGATCATCCCTTGCGCGGGCAACGCGCTGACGCTCCAGTTTTCGCCCAACAGCTTGGCCAGCGACGGTTGCAGGCGTTCGGCCTGAGCAAGAATATCGGCCTGTGGCCGGGTCAACAGACGCAGACTCGGCAAACGTTCGGCCAGTCGATCCGGATTGCGGTACAAACCCAGCACCGCTTCCAGGGCGGCGAGGGTCAGTTTGTCGACCCGCAATGCGCGTTTGAGCGGGTTCTTCTTGATCTTGGCGATCAAGTCTTTGCGCCCGACAATCAACCCGGCCTGCGGGCCGCCGAGCAATTTGTCGCCACTGAAGGTGACGATGTCCGCGCCATCGAGCAACGCCTGGCGCACCGTCGGCTCGGCGGGCAAACCCCAGCGTGTCAGGTCCAGCAGGCTGCCGCTGCCCAAGTCTTCGAGCAGCGGCAAACCGTGCTGATGGGCCAATTGCGCCAGTTCGGCGGTGGGTACGCTCGTGGTGAAACCCTGAATGCTGTAGTTGCTCGCATGCACGCGCATGATCAAGCCGCTGCGCGGGCCGATGGCGGCTTCGTAGTCGCGGGCATGGGTGCGGTTGGTGGTGCCGACCTCATGCAGCTTTACCCCGGCGCGGGCCATGATGTCGGGGATGCGGAAGGCGCCGCCGATTTCGATCAGCTCGCCTCGGGAAATAATGCCTTCCTTGCGTGCGCCAAGGCTGTTGAGGGTCAGCAGCACTGCGGCGGCATTGTTGTTGACCACGGTCACCGCTTCGGCGCCGGTGAGTTCGCGGATCAAACCCTCGATCAGATCGTCGCGGTCGCCACGTTTGCCGCTGTGCAGGTCAAATTCCAGATTCAGCGGATAGCGTGCGGCCATTTGCACCGCGTCTATGGCTTCATCCGGCAATAACGCTCGCCCGAGGTTGGTATGCAACACGGTGCCGGTGAGGTTGAACACCCGGCGTACATGGCTGCGGTGTTGAACCTGTAGACGCTCACCGACCCGCCCCGCCAGCACTTCAGGGCTGACTTCAATCGCCTGCAACAGCCCCAGTTGTACAGCTTCGCGCAACTCATCGAGCAATTGTCGCAACGTTGCCAGAAGCGCATCGCGCCCGTAGCGTTCGGCCAAAGGCTGGCACGCCGGGTGCCGCAACAAACTGTCGATGGAAGGCAAACGCAGGTTAGGGCTGGCACCGCTGGCAGACATCTGGCGCTCCTGAATTCGAAAGACCGTCGCGCCAGAGTGTAGACGCTGTGGTCATTCGTCTCCCGGAGCCAGCAACAGATTCGGTGCCAAACGCTGATAGCCGTCCTGGGCCAGGCGCATGTCGAGCATCAGGCTGCTCAAGTCCGCCGACAGTGCTTCGGCGTGGGCATCGTTCTCCAGATAGAGCAATTTCAGATAGCTGTTGCAGCTCGGGCACATTTCGGCCCGCAGCGGTGCCTGATTGGCCGCATGGCGATCATCTTCAAGGCTGAGGTATTCCAGGCCTTTGCTTTGCTCGCAGTACACGCACTTGACCCGAACCACATGCCATTCGCAGGCACACAACGAACAGACCAGATAGCGCAAACCGTTGTGCTTGCCGCGATTCCGAATCACCCCGGCCATGGCCGGCGAGCCACAACACGGACATTGGCTGAGGCTGTCGCCGGGCTTGAGTTGCAGATTCGGCGTGCTCAGCAGCCAATGGCTCCAGGCTGCCTGCAAGGCTGCACCGAGGAACGGCACCAACGCCGCCGGCACCAGCGAATACTGGCCGCTGACTAGCGCCACGGCCCAGACACGACGTTGACCCGCACTGGCGCCGCGCAACGTCGCCAATGCTTCGGTGACAGCAGGCTGAGACGGCATCGCATAGCGTTGCAGCAAGGCGTCGAGATAGCGCTGCCAGTCGTCCTCGCGGGTCAGGCTGTCCGCCGCAAACGGTGGCAAGCCGTGTTGCTGGCACAGTTCGATGCGTTGCGGGTCGAGCGGTTCGCTCCGCGGCGGATCGTCCAGGATCTGCTGCTGCACCCGGCACAAGCCTGCGATCAACAGCAGGTAGTCAGCCAGCGGGTGATCCACGGCCAGTTGCTCAAGGCGTTGTGCGCGCAGGGTGAACAGATTGTGCGGCGGCAGGTGCAGAAACGGCGGCGAACTGGCCGCCGCTTCGATTTGTCCGGGTTCGAGAATGGTTGGCAAGGGTCAGCCCTTTTTCGTGATCGGTCGCTTAGGAGTTTCGTCGCGAATCTCATCCTGGGTAACTTGGCGATACCAGAGTTCATGGTGTTTCTTCGCCCAGGGGCGGCTGACCCAGCCATGCATCATCGCGCTGACCGAACCCTTGATCCAGATGCCGGCGTAGATGTGCACGATGATGCTCAGGATCAGCACGAAACCCGCCAGCGCATGCAGCAGCATCGCCCAGCGAATGCTGGTGATGCCGAAATACGCACTGAAATAGGCACGCCAGATCACCAGTCCGCTGAACAGCAACACCAGCATGCACAGCAGTAAAGTCCAGAACAGCAACTTCTGCCCGGCGTTGTACTTGCCCACCGGTGGGACTTCTTCCTCATTGTTGGCCATCACCCGATCAATGCGCTTTAGCCATAGCCGATCATTGGCGATGAAGAAGTTGGCGCGCCAGAAGCTAAACACCAGACCGAGGAAAAACACGAACATCAGCACGCCCATGAACGGGTGCAAGATGCGTGTCCAGGGCCCGCCGCCGAACAGATTGGTCAGCCAGAACATTGCCGGATGGAACAGCGCCAGCCCGGACAGACCCGCCATCAAGAACAGAATCGCCACCAGCCAGTGATTGGTGCGCTGGTTGCTGGTGTAGCGCAGGATCGTCTTGTTCATGGCCTGCCCTCCCCGCGTGGATCAAAGGTGTGCACTGCCGGATCGACCTGATGCACCGACGTATCCGGTGGATCCGGGTGCTCATCCTCCTCGACCCGATTCGGTCCGATGCGCACATAGTGGAAGAAACCGGCCAGCACCGCCGCACCCATGGCGAGCAGCGCCAAGGGTTTGCTGATGCCTTTCCATAGACCCACCAACGGGCTGATCACCGGATCGGCCGGCAGGCCTGCATAAATTTTCGGTGTGTCGGCGTGATGCAGCACGTACATCACGTGGGTGCCGCCCACACCTTCGGGGTCGTACAGGCCGGCATTGTCGAAGCCGCGGCTCTTGAGGTCGACGATGCGCTCGGCGGCGTGTTCCTTCATGTCCTGCTTGGTGCCGAACACGATGGCGCCGGTCGGACAGGTTTTCACGCAGGCCGGCTCCAGCCCCACTGCGACGCGGTCCGAACACAGCGTGCATTTGTAGGCTTTGTGGTCCTTTTGCGAAATACGCGGAATGTTGAAGGGGCACCCGGTGATGCAGTAACCGCAACCGATGCAATGGTCCTGATCGAAATCGACGATGCCATTGGCGTGCTTGATGATCGCGCCGGGGCTGGGACATGCCGCGAGGCAGCCGGGTTCGGCGCAATGCATGCAGCCGTCCTTGCGGATCAGCCACTCCAGGTTGCCGGCGTCGGTTTCGTGCTCGGTGAAGCGCATCAGCGTCCAGGTGTCGGCGGTCAGGTCGTGCGGGTTGTCGTAGGTGCCAAGGTTGTGACCCACTTCGTCACGCAACTCGTTCCATTCCGAGCAGGCGACCTGGCAGGCCTTGCAGCCGATGCACTTGGTGGTGTCGATCAGCTTGGCGACTTCCTCCACACCGCGCACCGACGGTGCGGCAGTGGTGGTGGCCGAGCGGGCAATGATGTCTTGGCTGGCCATTTAGACTTTCTCCACGTTGACCAGGAATGACTTGGATTCCGGGGTCTGTGTGTTGCCATCGCCGAGGAACGGCACCAGGGTGTTGGTCAGGTAACCGTGCCGCGTCAGCCCGGTAAAACCCCAGTGCAGCGGAATGCCGATCTGGTGCACCACCTGATTGTTGACCTGCAGCGGACGAATCCGCTTGGTCACCACCGCGACCGCTTCGATGAAGCCGCGCTTGCTGCTGACCCGAACCCGATCACCGGCGACGATGCCTTTTTCCTTGGCCAGCACCTCGCCGATTTCGACGAATTGTTCCGGCTGGATGATCGCGTTGAGCTTGCAGTGCTTGCTCCAGAAGTGGAAATGCTCGGTCAGCCGGTAGCTGGTCGCCGCGTACGGGTAATCCTTGGCCACGCCGAGGGTGTCCCACACCGAATCGAAAATCCGCGCCGCCGGGTTGCTGGTGGCTTGCTTGTTGTTCGGGTGCAGCGGGTTGATGCCGATGGGCGTCTCGAACGGCTCGTAGTGTTCGGGGAATGGCCCTTCGTTCATCTTGTCGACGGCAAAGAATCGCGCCACGCCTTCGGGGTTCATGATGAACGGATTCATCCCCGCTTCCGGCGGTACATCAGCCTTGTAGTCCGGCACATCGGTGCCGGCCCAGGCCTTGCCGTTCCACCACACCAGGCGTTTTTTCGGATCCCACGGTTTGCCTTGCAGGTCCGACGATGCACGGTTGTAGAGAATCCGCCGGTTGGCCGGCCAGGCCCAGGCCCAACCCTGATGCTGATGCATGCCGAACGGATCGTTGTTGTCGCGGCGGGCCATCTGGTTGCCCAGTTCGGTCCAGCTGCCACAGAAAATCCAGCAGCCGGACGCCGTGCTGCCGTCATCCTTGAGTTGGCCGAAACCGGCCAGTTGCGCATTGGCCTTGATCGCCGCGCCCGTGGCGTCGGTGAAGTCGGTGGTGGCAGACCCGTTGATTTCCTTGGCCAGTTCTTCTGGCGAAGGCTCGTCGGGGATTTTATACGGCCACGACAGCTTGAGCAGCGGATCCGCAAACTTGCCGCCTTTGGCCTGGTAACGCTCACGCAGACGCAGGAACAACTCGGCCATGATCCGCACGTCGGTGCGCGCTTCGCCGGGGCCGTCGGCACCTTTCCAGTGCCATTGCAGCCAGCGGCTGCTGTTGACCAGAGAACCGTCCTCTTCAGCGAAACAGGTAGTGGGCAGACGAATCACTTCGGTCTGGATACCGGCGCTATCCACGTCGTTATACGGACCGACCTTCTGCCAGAACTCCGACGTCTCGGTGGCCAGCGGATCCATCACCACCAACCATTTCAGCTTGGCCAGTGCCGCCATCACCCGGTTCTTGTCAGGCAGTGCGGCAATCGGGTTGAAGCCCTGGCACATGTAGCCGTTGACCTTGCCCTGGCCCATCAAGTCGAACACCTTGAGGATGTCGTATTGGGGGATGTCCAGTTTCGGCAGATAGTCGTAGGCCCAATTGTTCTCGACCGTAGCGTTGGCGCCATACCAGGATTTCATCAGGCTGACGTGGAACTTGCTGTAGTTCTGCCAGTAGGACAGCTGCCCCGGCCGCAACGGTTTCTGCGTGCGTTTGGTGATGTAGGCGGCGTAATCCTGCTCAGCATCGCCGGGTAGCGTCAGGTAACCCGGCAATGAGTTGGACAACAGTCCCAGATCCGTCAGCCCCTGGATATTGGAGTGCCCGCGCAAGGCATTCACCCCTCCGCCCGGCATGCCGACGTTGCCCAGCAACAGTTGCACCATCGCCGCGCTGCGAATGATCTGCGCGCCGATCGAATGCTGGGTCCAGCCCAACGCATACAGAATGGTCATGGTCTTGCCCGGTTGCGAGCAAGTGGCGATTTCCTCCCAGATTTTCTGCATGGCATCGACCGGCATGCCGCAAATCTGGCTCGCCAGTTCGATGTTGTAGCGGCTGTAATGCTGCTTCATCAATTGATAGACGCAGCGTGGGTCTTGCAGGGTCGGGTCGACCTTGGCGAAGCCGTCTTCACCGAGTTCATAGCCCCAGCCGGATTTATCGGTATAGAGACGCTTGGCCGCGTCATAGCCACTGAAAATGCCATCCTCAAAGCCATAGCCGGCTTTGACGATGAACGACACGTCGGTGTAGTTGCGCACGTATTCGTGCTGGATCTTGTCTTCGGTCAGCAGGTAGTTGATCAGTCCGCCCATGAAGGCAATGTCGGTGCCGGTACGAATCGGCGCGTAATAGTCGGCCACCGAAGCGGTCCGGGTAAAACGCGGATCGACCACGATCAGCCGAGCCTTGTTGTGCGCCTTGGCTTCGGTCACCCATTTGAAGCCGCACGGATGCGCTTCTGCTGCGTTGCCGCCCATCACCAGAACCAGATTCGCGTTGGCGATATCGGTCCAGTGGTTGGTCATGGCACCACGGCCGTACGTCGGGGCAAGACTTGCCACCGTCGGGCCGTGTCAGACACGCGCCTGGTTATCAAACCCCAGCATGCCGAGACTGCGAATGACCTTGTGGGTGATGTAGCCCGCTTCGTTGGACGCCGCCGATGCCGCGAGGAACCCGGTGGTCAGCCAGCGGTTCACCGTTTGGCCTTGCTCATTCTTCTCGATGAAGTTGGCGTCGCGGTCGGCCTTCATCAGGTCGGCGACGCGATCAAGCGCTTCATCCCAGGAGATTCGCGTCCATTCCGTGCTGCCAGGCTTGCGTACCTGCGGGTATTGCAGGCGGCCGGGACTGTGAATGAAGTCCAGCAAGCCTGCGCCTTTGGGGCAAAGGGTGCCGCGGTTGACCGGGTGGTCGGCGTCGCCTTCGATGTGGATGATGTTTTGCGCGACATTCTTCGCGTCATCGCCCTGGCTGTACATGATCAACCCACAGCCGACCGAGCAATACGGGCAGGTGTTGCGGGTTTCATGGGTGTGGGCAAGCTTGAAGTGGCGCACCTGCTCGGCGAAGGCTGACGTGGGGGCCATGCCCAACGCGCCCAGGCTCGAGCCCGCAAGGCCGATACCAGCGACCTTGAAGAACTGACGACGGCTGAGGTCCATCGTGCACTCCTGATCAGGTGGAGATCCGGTGCTTTGCCGGATTCTTCTGGACAATCACGGTTGCGGCAGACGGGCTGCCGACATGTGAATTCTAGACAAGGCTGTCGAATTCACCATGACAACCGACCGTCGGCCTTGGCCTACCTCTGTAGGAGCGAGCCTGCTCGCGATGGCGTCAGCACATCCAACATAAAAGCCGAAGGACACTCCGCTTCGCGAGCAGGCTCGCTCCTACAGGGGATTGGCGATTATCATGGTCGGCATTCCAACCCAGCCTTTTATGAGACTGCGCATGACTTTCGATTTTGATCAGGTGTTCGACCGCCACAACACCGGCAGTACCAAATGGAGCCGCTACCCGGCGGACGTGTTGCCGATGTGGGTCGCCGACATGGATTTCGCCGCACCGCCGATGATCATCCAGGCCCTGCAAAAGCGTCTGGAACACCCGATGGTCGGCTACAGCGTGGCCCCGGACAATCTGCGCGAAGCCATCGTTGCCGATCTGTGGAACAAGTTCGCCTGGCGCGTCGAGCCGCAGGAGGTGATTTTCCTGCCGGGCGTCGAGTCGGGCTTCAACATGGCGCTCAAGGCGCTGGTCCAGCCGCAACAGAATGTCGTGGTGCAGGTGCCGAACTACCCGCCGCTGCGCCACGCGCCGGGCCATTGGGGCCTGAACAAGGTCGAGCTGAATTTTGACCCGCAAGCCGATGGCACTTACGTCACGCCGCTGGATACCCTGAGCCAATCGCTGCAAGGTGGCGGCGCCCTCTTGCTGAGCAACCCGCATAACCCGCTGGGCAAGGCGTTCCCTCGGGCAGAACTGCAAGCCATCGCCGACATCTGCCTGGAACACGACGCCTGGATCATCTCCGACGAGATCCATGCCGAGCTGTGCTTTGACGGTCGCCAGCACATTCCGATGGCAACCCTGAGCCCGCAGATCGCCCAGCGCACCATCACGCTGATGTCTGCGAGCAAGGCCTACAACATCGCCGGGCTGAAAGCCTCGTTCATGATCATTCAGGATCGCCACCTGCGCGAGAAGGTCAACCACGCCCGTTGCGGCATGGTCGACAGCGTCAACCCGCTGGGCCTGGAAGCCACCCGCGTCGCCTACAGCGAAGCCGGACCGTGGCTGGCCGAGTTGAAGGATTATTTGCAGAGCAACCGCGATTATCTGGTCGACGCCGTGCGCACCCGCCTGCCGGGCGTCACCATGAACGTGCCGCAAAGCACTTACCTGGCCTGGCTCGACTGCACGGCGCTGGGGCTGGATAACCCGCAACAATTCTTCCTCGAACAGGCCAAGGTCGGTCTGAGCCCGGGTCTGGACTTTGGCGACGACTGCAAACAGTTCGTGCGCCTGAACTTCGGCTGCCCACGGTCGTTGCTGGAAGAAGGGATTGCGCGGATGGAGGGTAGTTTGCGTAACCTCAAAGCCTGATAAGCCCTCAGTAACAGCGAAATCCCCTGTGGGAGCGGGCTTGCTCGCGAAGGCGGTGTGTCAAACAGCAAAAATGCCGGCTGACACGACGCCTTCGCGAGCAAGCCCGCTCCCACATTGGGATTTCTGTGTTTTTTGAGACCTGTCCAGGACATCAAAAATCCAACCGAACTCAAGCCAAAACGCCAGGGTCAACCCTTTGACTCCTTAACCTTGAGAACGGAGATGGATGATGAACGACTACCCAAAACCACCCTTCCCCAAACAACAGCAACCCGTGCCCGGCTCGCAACGCAAGATGGACCCGTATCCCGATTGCGGCGAGCAGAGCTACAAGGGCTCGGGTCGTTTGAATGGCAAGATCGCCCTGATTACCGGTGCCGACAGCGGAATTGGCCGCGCGGTCGCCATCGCCTTCGCCCGTGAAGGCGCCGATGTAGCGGTTGCCTACCTCGACGAACAGGAAGACGCCGAAGAAACCGCACGCTGGGTCGAACAGGCCGGCCGCCAATGCCTGTTGTTGCCCGGTGATCTGGCGCACAAGGTGCATTGCCGGGCACTGGTGGAAAAAACCGTCGAGCGCTTCGGCCGCATCGATATTCTGGTGAACAACGCCGCATTCCAGATGACCCATGAAACTCTCGAAGACATCCCCGATGAAGAATGGGTAATGACCTTCGACGTCAACATCACCGCCATTTTCAGGATCTGTCAGGCTGCGCTGAAGCACATGCCGTCCGGCAGTTCGATCATCAACACCAGTTCGGTCAACTCGGACTTTCCCAATCCCACCCTGCTCGCCTATGCCACCACCAAGGGCGCAATCGCCAACTTCAGCGCCGGTCTGGCGCAAATGCTCGGGCCTAAGAACATCCGCGTAAACAGCGTGGCTCCGGGGCCGATCTGGACGCCGTTGATCGTCTCGACCATGCCCGAGGAAACGGTGCAGAACTTTGGGGCCAATACCCCGTTAGGCCGCCCTGGCCAACCGGTGGAAGTGGCGCCGATTTACGTGCTGCTGGCTTCCGATGAAGGCAGCTACATCACCGGCCAGCGTTTTGGCGTAACCGGAGGCAAGCCGATTCTCTGACGTAAAAATGGAACCCCGGTGCAATTGCGGCGCTCCACAGTTTATGGGCCCGGTAATGGCGGGCCCTTCGATATCTGGAGGTCGCCATGTCCGCACCTATCGTCAAGCTGTTCACTCAACCGAACTTCGCCTGGACGGATATCCGCAAGGAAGAGGAAGCCCATCCGCGCCACTACCTCGCCCATTTGATCCTGCTCGCCCTGATTCCACCGGTGTGCCTGTTCATCGGCACCACCTACGTCGGCTGGAGCCTGGCGGAAAACGAAACCGTCCGGCTCAGCGCCCGAAGCGCCTTGCATCTATGCGTCTTGCTGTACGTGAGCATTCTGGTCGGCGTTGCCGTGATGGGGCTGTTCATCCGTTGGATGTCGCGCACTTTCGACGCCCGGCCGACAGTCAATCAGTGCATCGGCTTTGCCGCCTATACCGTGACGCCGTTTTTTCTGGCCGGTATCGCCGGTCTGTACCCGAGTCGCTGGCTGGCCATCCTGGTGCTGATGGCGGCTTCGGCCTACTCAACGTTCCTGCTGTTCGTGGGCTTGCCAACATTCATGCACGAACGCAAGGAACAGGGTCTGCTCAATTCCGCCTGCGTCTGGGGGGTCGGGTTGCTGGTGCTGGTCACCATTCTGGTGGAAATGATCCTGGTCTGGTTTAACGTGCTGACGCCTGAATACATTCGCGCCACCGTCGGTTGACGACCCGAAGCCATGAGCTTCATTGTCTGGGTCGCGGTGCTTGGAGCCGTGCTGCTGACACTGGCACTGACTTCGTCATACCTGCGCTGGATGCCGGTGACCACATCGGCTGTGTGTCTGGGGCTGGGGGTGGCCATCGGTCCGGCAGGATTGGGTTGGCTCAGGCTGGACATCAACGACGCGACGTTCTGGATGGAGCACCTGACGGAAGTCGCGGTGCTGTTTTCGCTTTTCGTTTGCGGGCTCAAGCTGCGGTTGCCGCTCAAGGACCGCAAGTGGCGAGTGGCGTACGGGCTCGCGGGGCCAGTGATGGTCCTGACTATCATCGGCGTCAGTTTGTTGCTGCATTTTGTCTTCGGGCTGGCGTGGGGGCCATCGTTGCTGATCGGGGCGATTCTGGCGCCCACCGATCCGGTGCTGGCGTCGCTGGTGCAAGTCAACGATGCCAAGGATGACGACCCTGTCCGTTTTGGCCTCTCCGGTGAGGCCGGGCTCAACGACGGCATTGCCTTCCCGTTTGTCATCCTCGGCTTGTTGTTTCTGCAACAGAGTCCCGATTCTTCCCTTGCCTGGCTCGATGACTGGGCGCTCAAACGCCTGTTGTGGGCCGTGCCCGCCGGTTTGCTGATCGGTTACTGCATGGGCCGCGGAATCGGCCGTTTGATCCTGTCGATGCGCATCCGCAATGCCGACAGCACCCTTTCCCCCAACGACTACCTGACATTCGCCCTGATTGCGCTGGCGTATGTCGCCGCCGAATCAGTTCATGGCTATGGCTTTCTGTCGGTATTCGCTGCCGGTCTGGGGTTGCGCCGGGCGGAGGTCAAAACAACGGGAGATTCGCACACCCCGGCCGAGCACCTGGTGCAGCCAGTGGTCGGTCACCAAAACGTCGAACCCGGCGCCGCCGTACATGGCGATGTGGAAAACCTGGAGGACACCCAGGTCGCTGCCGGAATAATGATGGGCGACATGCTGTCCTTCGGCAGTCTGGTGGAACGGGCCATGGAGGTGTTTCTGGTAACCCTGCTCGGAGTTGTACTGGTTGGCCACTGGGACTGGCGCGCGGTGGCTATATCCCTGGTGCTGTTCTGCGTGATTCGCCCCGTGAGTGTTGCCCTCGTGCCATGGGGGAGTTTGCTGACTGGCCCGCAACGACTGTTGATCGGCTGGTTCGGGATTCGCGGCATCGGTAGCTTTTACTACCTGTTCTACGCCTTGAACCACGACCTGCCCCCAGCGGTGGCCGCCGTATGCACCGACCTTACGCTGTCGGTGGTGGCGCTGAGCATTCTGCTGCACGGCATCAGCACCCAACCGATGCTGGCGCGTTATGAACGACACAGCCGTCAGCTCACTTCATTGCCAAGGCAATGATTTCCACCAGATTGTCTTGAGTAAAGGGCTTGGGCAGGCGCGGGAGTCTGGCGGCAAAGCCTTCCAGGCTTTCGGCGTAACCGGTCGCCAGGACGATCGGTATCGTTGGCTTCAAGATTCGAATGGCCTGTGCCAGTTGCGCGCCATTCATTTGTGGCATGGCCATATCGGTGATGACCAGATCGAAGTGCTGCTCGCTTTCGATCAACCGCAACGCCTGCGCGCCGGACTCGGCGATGCTGACACGATGCCCGAGGTCTTCCAGCAGAAGACAAGTGCTGGTCAACACCAGATTGTCATCATCGACCACCAGCACATTCAATCTCGGAACCTGTGGTACGTCCGGTTCTTTGACTACAGATTCGACCACCGATCCTGCCCGGGCCACGGGCAACCAGAGTTCGGCGGTGGTGCCTTCTTCTTTCTTGCTCTTGAGGATGAAACGCCCACCCATCTGTTCGATAAAACCATGCACCATCGACAGCCCGAGGCCCGTGCCTTTGCCGACGCCTTTGGTGGTAAAAAACGGATCCATCGCCGATGCCAGCGTTATCGTGTCCATGCCCTCCCCGGTATCGGTCACGCTCAGACAGACATAACGTCCCGGTGCCAGGGATGGATGTGGCTGCTCAAGAACGACTTCGGTGCGAGTGCCGATAACGATTTTTCCGCCATTGGGCATCGCATCGCGGGCGTTGGTTGCCAGGTTGAGTACCGCCAACTCCAGCTGATTGACGTCGGCCAGGACGGGTTCGGGCTCAGGTAAAAAGCAGGTTTCGATTTTCACCGAAGGCCCAAGGGAGCTGCGCAATAGTCCGGTGATGCCTTGCACCAGAGCCGGAATCTCGACGGGTTCGGCCTTGAGCTCCTGACGTCTGGCAAATGCCAGCATGCGCTGGGTCAGGGACACACCGCGCAAGGCGCCTTGGGTGGCGTTTTCCAGTAAGCGGGCGATTCTCGGATCGTCCGGCATGCGCTTGCGGACAATTTCCAGATTGCCGAGGATCACGGTCAGCAGATTGTTGAAGTCGTGGGCAATCCCGCCGCTGAGTTGGCCGATGGCCTGCATTTTCTGCGCCTGGAACAGTGCCTCACGGGTTTGCTCAAGGGCCAGCTGCGCTTGGGTTGCCTCGGTGATATCGCGGGTGATCTTGGCGAAGCCGAGTAATAAACCGGTTTCGCCCCAGATCGGGTCGACCACGACATGGGCAAAAAAACGCGTGCCGTCCTTGCGTTGACGCCAGCCTTTGTTCTCGAAACGCCCGTCGCGTACCGCAATCTCCAGCGTGCGCTGTGGCTCGTCGGCGGCCCGATCTTCCGGGGTGTAGAACATGGAAAAATGCTGGCCGATGACTTCTTCAGGCCGGTAGCCCTTGATGCGCTGCGCCCCGGGATTCCAGTTGGTCACGCATCCATCCGGAGCGAGCATGTAGATGGCGTAATCCGTGACGCTTTGCACCAACAGGCGAAATTGCTGTTCGCTTTGCTTGAGGGTTTCTTCGGCCATCTTGCGATCGGTCAGATCGCGGGTGATCTTGGCAAAACCGAGCAAAGTGCCCGACGCGTCGCGTATTGGGTCGATCACCACATGGCACCAGAAGCGCGTGCCGTCCTTGCGCACCCGCCAGCCTTCGCCTTCGAAACGTCCTTCATGAAGCGCCGTGTCCAGCGCCCGTTGGGGCAAACCGGCACGGCGATCGTCTTCGGTGTAGAACTGCGAAAAATGATGACCGAGAATTTCGGCTTCTTCATAGCCCTTGAAACGCCTGGCGCCAGCGTTCCAGCTGCTGATGATGCCCGCGGGATCAATCATGTAGATCGCATAGTCGACCACCGCATCGATCAGCAGACGAAAGCGCGTTTCATCATTCACGTCCGCCCTGGTTCGATCCACGCTCATTGAGTTCTCGCGTCATGATTGTATTTCTGGAGTATGCGACAAACTGCCGATTTGAAAAGCCGGTATATCGGCAGTTTACTGATCAAATCGAGCCTGTTAACGATATACGTGTTTGATGATGTAGGTGTACAGGTCGTTGAAGACAAAGTCGGGAACCTGTTTGCCGTAAGTTCCGGCTTTCAGTAGCGCCAGATGGCATTCCTTGACCATTTCGTCACGCTCCGCCATGGCGTAGATGTGGTTGTTGATGATGGCGCTGTAGGCGTTGTACGAGTACGGCTCCCCGGTGGAAGTTATGGTGAGATCACCATTGGCTGCTTGGGTGTAGGTGCTGTGGCCGCGCAAGGTTCGTTCTTTCAACACCCCAAGGCCACGCTCGTATAAATAGAGCTGCGAACCGCTGATGGCCTTGGCAAGCGTTTCGAACGCGAGAATGATCGCTTGGGCGTTGCTCATGCTCGCTTCCAGCGCCGAGAGGCTGACAAACCGTTCGAGCTCTTTTTGCTCCAGGCTTTTCAACGCCCTTTTGATGCTCGACAGGTGAGCGAACGCTTGATTGCAGCCCACGATATGGGCTTCCAGTTGATAACCGGCGGGTTTGGCGTAAGTCCCGATACCGGCAAAGTCGATGCTGTCGAACGCACACTCCATGATGATGTTGTATTTGCGTGTGAACACCTCGATGAAGATTTTTGCGCCGAGCTCCCGGACAAAGTTCTCGGTATGGGTATACGCGTGCAGTACCCCCAGTTTGATCATGTCGGCGTATTGCGGGTGCTTTTCTCGGTATTCGGGCAAATACAGACGAACATAATTGGCGTAGCGCCCAGACGGCAGCAGGCTTTTTTCCAGCAGGTAGGTTTTACCTGAGCCTTGCAATCCTGCGGTGATCAGCAGTTTGGGTACGGCGTCGGCGGTTTTATCAGTGAACAACGTGGCCGTGATGTCATCGAACGCTTTGGTCACGTCCGCTTCGGTGTAGGTGTAACTCGGTGCTTGCGACATGTCTTGATTTCCTTATCAAAGAGTTGGGCAGTGGTGTCCAGCCCTTTCAATAAAGCGTGCGTTCGCCAATTGTTCAAATGAGCGTTTGCATCAAGTTATGTCGCTGTTTTTAAAGGTAAATAATCCTACGGGTATGCGGGAGAAAACGTCGACTCGATCGACCACCAGCGCGGCAGCAATTGCCTGACTTTGCTCTCGCCAAACCGGTCGTCGATCAACATCACCACCCCTTGGTCTTGCTGCGTACGGATCACCCGTCCTGCGGCCTGCACCACTTTCTGTACGCCGGGAAACAGGTAGGTGTAGTCGTAGCCGGAACCGAAAATCGCGGCCATTCGCCGTTTCAGCTGCTCGTTGACCGGGTTGAGTTGTGCCAGCCCCAGGGTCGCGACGAACGCGCCAATCAATCGTGCACCGGGCAAGTCGATGCCTTCGCCAAACGCCCCGCCCAGTACCGCGAAGCCGATGCCCTCGCCGCTTTCGGTGAATTGATCGAGAAACTGCTGGCGTTGCTCTTCTCCCATGCCCCGGGATTGCGACCACAGGTTGATCTGCGGATGCCGTTCGGCCAGTGCCTGAGCCACTTGCTGCAAGTAATCGAAGCTGCTGAAAAACGCCAGATAGTTGCCTGGCCGTTGGCCGAACTGGTTGGCGATCAGCTCGACAATCGGTACCACGGAGGCTTGCCGATGGACGAAACGGGTAGAGATCCGGTCGACGATGTGCACTTGCAACTGGTCGGCGGCAAACGGCGATTCGACGTCGATGCACACGGTGTTTGCCGGCGTCCCCAACAGATCGGCGTAATAGTGGCGCGGGCTGAGCGTTGCCGAAAACAGCACGGTGCTGCGCGCTGCCGTCAGGCGCGGCCCGATGAAGCCGGCAGGCACCACATTGCGCAAGCACAGCTGCGAGAGACTTCGTTTGCGCTCCTGATCGCGCTTGCTGATATCGAACAGAAAGTTCTCATCGAACAGCTCGGCCACTCGACTGAATTGCAACATGTCGAAGTAATAGTTCTGCAGTGCGCTGTCCAGTCCTTGCGGGTGATCGTTCAGGTAGTCGCCGATACTGGCGCTGCACGATGACAACGCCTGGAGCAGTTTTTCCGGGGCCTTGTCATAAGCCTGATAGGCGCCGGGTTGCTGATTGTGCAGGGTGTTCCATTCGCGATTGACCCTTTGCAGAGGCTTTTTCAACGCTTCTGGGGCGGTTTTTCGGACAGCATTGAGGGTCGCTTGATCGAGGTTGGCGCTGTACATCTGACGACCGCGCTCCACCAGGTTGTGGGCTTCGTCCACCAGTACCGCGACTCTCCAGTTATTGGCCTGTGCCAATCCGAACAGCAGCGCGCTGAAGTCGAAGTAATAGTTGTAATCGGCAACCACCACGTCGGCCCAACGGGCCATCTCCTGGCTCAGGTAATACGGGCACACCTTGTGGTCGAGCGCGATTTGTCTCAACGCACTCTGATTGAGCTGGCTCTGTTCACTGGCAGCCTGGCGCGCTGCCGGCAAGCGATCATAGAAACCCTGGGCCAACGGGCAGGATTCGCCGTGACAGGCCTTGTCGGGATGCTCGCAAGCCTTGTCCCGGGCGATCATTTCCAGAACCCGCAAGGGCGGTGCATCGGCGCGATCAAGGATTACCTGCGCGGCATCCAGTGCCAGTTTTCGCCCCGGGGTCTTTGCCGTGAGGAAGAACACCTTGTCCAATTGCTGTGGCGCCAAGGCCTTGAGCATCGGAAACAGGGTGCCAACGGTCTTGCCGATCCCGGTCGGCGCCTGGGCCATCAGGCACCGGCCGGTACTGACGGCCTTGAACACCGATTCGGCCAGATGACGCTGCCCTGGCCGAAAGCCGGCGTGGGGAAACGCCAATTGTTGCGCCGCCCGGTTGCGCCCTTCGCGATGAGCCATTTCCTGCTCGGCCCAGCGCAGGAACCGTGCGCAATGCTGCTCGAAGAACAATTGCAGTTGCGGGGCACTGAAAGACTCGACCAGACAGGTTTCCTTTTCGCTGACGATGTCGAAATACACCAGCGCCAAATTGATCTGCTCAAGATCCAGTTTGCGGCACATCAACCAGCCGTAGATTTTCGCCTGGGCCCAGTGCAATTGTCGGTGGTTGTCCGGTTGCTTGCTCAAGTCGCCCCGGTAGGTCTTGACCTCTTCCAGGCAGTTTTGCGCGGGATCGTAGCCGTCCGCCCTGCCCTTGACGGTCAGGCTTTGGTAATGGCCTTCGAGGGCCACTTCACTCTGGTAGCCTTCGCTGCGCCGCGAGGCGACCGTACGATGGCCGACAATGCCTTCCAGGGCAGTCGGTGACGGGGTGAAACGCAGGTCGAGGTCGCCGACCTTGGCGGTGAACTCACACAGTGCCCGCACGGCGATGTTGTAGCTCAAGCGTCCTGCTCCGCCCACTGCACGTAGCACACGGCAATCGGCATGCGGTGCTCATGGCAGAACTCCAGCCAGCGCAACTGGTTATCCTGAAGCCGATCCCCCGGCCCTTTGACTTCGATCATGCGGTAGGTCTTTTGCTCCGGCCAGAACTGGATCAGGTCGGGCATGCCGGCGCGATTGGCCTGGATGTCCAGCAACAAGCGATTGAACCAGTGTTTGAGGTGCTCGGCCGGCAAGCAGTCGAGGGCCTGTTCCAGCAGTTCCTCGCTGAGTACACCCCAGAATACAAAGGGTGACTGCACGCCCCATTTCTCGGCATAGCGCTGGCGAATGGTCTGCCGATAGCGCCCGTCGTCGAGTTGCCCGAGGCAGGCCTGGAACAGGTCAGCCCGACGCACATGGAAATCTTCATTGAGCAGGTCGACCGGACCGCGCTGGAACGGGTGGAAAAACGCCCCCGGCAGCGGCGCGAAAATCGCCGGCCAGCACAGCAGGCCGAACAGCGAATTGATCAGGCTGTTTTCGACGTAATGCACCGGTGCCGACTCTTCCGACAAGTGCTCCTGAACGTAGTACTCCACCGACATCACCGGATCGGTCCTGGGCAGTTGCAGGTCCAGGCGCAGCATTTCCCGCGGAGTCGCACGTTTCATCGCTGGCCCGCCCAGCTTGCGGCGCAACCGGGGCAACACGCGGAGCAATTGCTGCTGTTCGGCGGCGCTTTGCGGTGACTGTTGCGCCTCAGTGGCCAGATCCAGGGCCAATTCGTACTCCCCGCAACGCTCCAGCACGCGGATCATTCGCGCGCGTGCGCCGGGGTAGGCGCACTGGCGGTACAACGTCAGCGCTGTGGAAAAATCAACGATGCGTTCGCAGTGCTGGGCCATCTGGAACAGCAGTTTGTCGCGACGCCTTTGCAGCCAGGGATTGATCAGCGTCAGACGGTGGATCCGCTCGACAATCTCAGCCACCGCTTCACCGGCCTCGAAGTGTTGCTGGCATTCATAGAGGAACATGCAGGCGTCCACGTCCTCACGGCTGCGCAAACCCCTGGAATCGGAGCAGAATTCGACTTTCTCGTAGGTGTAGATGCCAAGGTCAGCCAACACGAATTCGGACCAGTCCTGGTAAAGATTGCCGAAAAACATCAAGCGCAGGCGATCGCACAGGCCCATGATGGTCAGACTGAACAGGCGATCCGCCAGCGAGGGACACCAGTCTCCGAAGCTACGCGGCTCGGGAAACAGCTCGCACACAGTTGGCAGCCAATCGGCCTTCTTGCCTTTGGGCTGGTCGATGGCGCTCCCCAGGCACTGGACGACTTCAGCCTTGAGCAATACCTCGAACAGTGTCTCGACCGACAACGGCAGCTGTTCATCGACCCAACCGAGGGCCACGAGCGGTTTGGCTGCGTTGGCGATGTCACCGATTTCGGCGTAGTGCAGCTTGCTGGCCCGGAAATGAATCCCCTTGCGCATGACCATCCGGACCAGCAACGCCCGGGACTCGCGCGGCAATCCATTGAAGTCGACAATGAACCGTTGCTCTTCAACGCTGAGTACATCGGCATAGCGAAGCCCAAGCCAATCAAGCACTTGCATGAAGTTGTTCAGGTAATAGAATGGATCGTCGAGCGGGTTTGGAGTCACAGGAAAATGGGCCATGGCGAGCAAGTACTGGTTATGCGTACAGATACCAGCAAGCCCAGCCCGGCGCAATCGGAAAAGGATGGGCGGAAGCGCTGCCAGGTAATTTTTTTGGCACGTAGAACTTTCTGCCGATCCGTGGCACCAACCGCGTTAGAGGTGCTGTCGTGCTCGACAGTCGTGGCGATTTTTTGAAGGATGAGAGGTGGTTATGAACATCAAGACATTGGGTTTGCCTTTGGCGGTAGCCGCCTTTCTGGCCCTGGCCGGTTGCTCGACGCCCACAGTGGTGACCCTGCAGAACGGCACCCAGTATTTGACCAAGGACATGCCGAAAACCAAGACCAAGGACGGCTTCTTCGAATTCGAGGATATTTCCGGGGCGAAGGTGAAGGTCAAGGCTGATGAAGTGAGCACGATTCGGCAGGAAGACTGAGGACCCGCTACTGCTTTGCGTCGGCGAGGTATCGGGACATCCTGTCCCGAATACTTGAGCGATGACTTAACTACCGGTCCGGATCTTGTTCCAAACCCGCGTACGAATCCGGTCGATGTTCAGTGGCATCGCTTCCAGGGCGAACAATTTGCCCATCATGTCCGGGCTCGGGTAGACCTTGGTGTCGTTCTTGATCGCCGGGTCGATGAGGCTGTCCGCCTGTTCGTTGCCATTGGCGTAGTGCACGTAGTTGCTGATGCTGGCCATCACGTCCGGGCGTAACAGGTAGTTCATGAAGGCGTAGCCGGCCTTTTCGTCCGGGGCATCGACCGGCATGGCGACCATGTCGAACCATATCGCAGCGCCTTCCTTGGGAATCGAATAGCCGATGTCGATGCCGTTCTTGGCTTCCTTGGCGCGATTCTCGGCTTGCAGGATGTCGCCGGAGAAACCGACCGCCACGCAGATGTCGCCGTTGGCCAGGTCGCTGGTGTACTTGGACGAGTGGAAATAGCTGACGTACGGCCGGACTTTCAGCAGCAACGCCTCAGCCTTTTTGTAGTCTTCCGGATTTTTACTGTGGTGCGGCAAGCCCAGGTAATTCAGCGCGGCAGGTAACAGTTCCGGACCGTTATCGAGGATGGCCACGCCGCATTTCTGCAGTTTCTGCATGTTTTCCGGCTTGAAAATCAGGTCCCAGGAATCCACGGGGGCGTTGTCGCCAAGCACCGCTTTGACCTTGGCGATGTTGTAGCCGATGCCGGTGCTGCCCCACAGATACGGGAAGCCGTGCTCGTTGCCCGGATCGTTGGTTTGCAAAGCCTTGAGCAATACAGGATTGAGATTCTTCCAGTTCGGTAACTGGCTTTTATCGAGCTTTTTTAGCGCCCCGCCTTCGATCTGCCGCGCCATGAAGTGGTTGGACGGGAACACCACGTCGTAACCGGATTTGCCGGTCATCAGCTTGCCATCGAGGGTTTCGTTGCTGTCGTAGACGTCGTAGGTGAAGGCGATGCCGGTTTCTTTCTGGAAGTTCTTGGTGGTATCCGGCGCGATGTAGTCAGACCAGTTGTAGATTTTGACGGTGTCAGCCGCCTGGCTGATTGAAGCCACGAGCATCAGCGGCGCCAGGGTCAGGGTCTTTCGGATCATGAGTCGATTCCTGTATGGGTTTGTTTTTGTTGGCAGGCAATCAAAGGATCAGCTTTTAGTTTTTTAGAGATTTCAGAAAATCAAAACGTAGGTCTTGCGCACTGTCTCCTGGATATCCCAGATACCCAGGCTGTTAGCCGGCAACATCAGTGCGTCGCCCGCTTCGATGTGCAAGGTTTCACCGCCGTCCGGAGTGAAGGTGCAGCGGCCCTGGATGAAGTGACAGAATTCCTGGGCGACAATCTGCCGCCGCCAGCGGCCGGGCGTGCATTCCCAGACACCGGTTTCGACGCCGTCGTCGCGCTCGACGCTGGTGGTCGACGCCACCGCCACGGGCGTGCCCAAAGGCACGGCGACCGGATTGGACTCTTCCAGCTTCAGGGTTGCGGTGTTCTTGAATTGCGTGATGCTCATGGGAATACCTGTCGAAAAAAACGTCGTTGTTTAGTGCATGAAACCTTCCATGAACCCCGCGACCCCACTGGCGAGCTTGCGCCGCCAGGGCGCGGTGGCCGGGTTGGCCAGGGTCTGGTCTTCGTTGACGAAGCTGCGGATGATCGCGTTGTAGCCGAGCCAGCGGCAGGGTTCGGGTTCCCAGGCCCTGAGCGCATTGAGGCCGCTCTGTGGAATGACCCACGGTTGACGGACCAGCTCAGTGTCGCGTTGCAGGATCAAGTCGGCCAAGGTTCGCCCGCCGAGGTTGCTGGCACCCACACCCTCGCCGCCATAACCGCCGGACAGGGCAATCCCACTGGGCCGGTCGCAAAGCATGTGCGGCTTGAAGCGCCGGGACATGCCCAGGTTGCCGCCCCAGCCGTGAGTGATCTGCACGTTCTTGAGTTGGGGGAACAGTTCGCCGAACAGATAGCGGCGCAGCTCGATTTCGCTACTGCTCAGGTCGAAGTCATGGCGCAACCGTCCGGCAAACTGGTAGCCGCCACGGGCGCCGAAGATCAATCGATTGTCGGCGGTGCGCTGGCCGTACGTGACCTGGCGACTGCTTTCGCTGAAGGCTTGGCCGCGACTCAGGCCGATCTCGTCCCAAGTGGCGGCGGACAGCGGCTCGGTGGCGACGATCAGGCTTTGTACCGGCAACTGATAGCGGCCCAATGGCGGCAACGTCACCGAGTAACCTTCGACCGCCGGCACCACCCAATGGCTGCGCACCGAGGCTTTGGCTGTGCGCAGGCTGCCCGACTGCCATTGAGTCACCGGGCTGTTCTCATAAATCCGCACCCCCATGCGCTCCACCGTACGTGCCAGTCCGCGCACCAGTTTCGCCGGGTGAATAGTCGCTACGTGCGGGGCATAAATGCCGCCATAAGGTTTGGCAACGCGAATTTGCTGCGCCAACTGCTCCGGGCTCAGCCAGCGGTAATCGCTTTCGTTTAGGCCTTGTTTGTAGAGCTTGTCCAGATACTGGCGAAGGCTGGTTTCCTGTTCCGGATACCGGGCGGCACAGTACAGCGCCCCGCCCTTGCGATAATCACAGTCGATGCCTTCGCGTTCGAGGACAATCTCCACTTCATCGGGGATGTTGTGCAGCACGTCGTAAGAGGCGCGGCGCTGCTCGGGGGATGAATCTGCAAGCAGGCGATCTTCGCCCAGCAGATTGCCCATCAACCAGCCACCATTACGCCCCGAGGCGCCAAAACCGGCGGTTTGCGCCTCGATGATGGCGATTTTCAGCTCGGGCGCCTGACGCTTGAGGTAATACGCGGTCCACAGCCCGGTGTAACCGGCGCCGATGATCGCCACGTCGATATCCACATCCTGTTCCAGCGCCGGACGCGCCAGGAACGGCTCGTCGAGTTGGTCCATCCACAAACTGATAGTGCGCCACGCCGGCATGCAAGACTCCGCCACTCAAAACTTCGATGGCGTCGATCCTAGTGCGTGGGCTTAGACGGTGTCTTGCGCGCGTGCACGCAAAGAAATTTGTTTGGCGTAGGCCTTGGGCGACAGACCGGTGTGCTGGCGGAAGCAGCTGTAGAACGCCGACAACGAATTGAACCCGGCGGCGAACGCCAGTTCATCGATACGCAACGGCGGCGTGGCTTTATCCAGCGCGTCGAGCAAATGTTGCAGGCGGGCCTGGTTGACGTAGCGATAGAAGCTCTGGCCGAGCACCTGATTGAGCAGATAGGAAATCTGGTTGCGGCTATATCCGCACTCCTTCGCCACCCGTTGCAGGTCGAGTTCAGGGTCAAGATAGGGTTGCTGGCGCTGAAAGTACTGCTGCAGATCGTCGGCCATGAAGCTCAGTTGGCGCGGAGACAGGCCGAGGCGACTGACGGCCGGACGCTGATTACTGGCGGCTTTGCTCGCAGGTTGTTCATGCACCAGTGAGGCGTATTCATTGACCCGCCAGATCAATCCGTCCTTGACCGTGATCGCCTCACTGGCGCGAAACGAGACCAACCCTTCGCCGCCGCGCAGGGTAATGCGGTACTGAATGAACGCCGTGTTGCCGTCCAGACGAATGCGATCCGAATGCTCCAGCGCCTCGTCCGGATCGCGGGGCATGCTGCTGCGCACGTATTCACGCAATTCGCCTAGACCCATCACCCGGTTCTGGAAAAAATCGCAGTACTGGATCTCGGGGTGATACAGCGCCATGACACCGTCCAGATCCCGGTGTTTCCAGCGCAAGTGGTAGCGCATGACCGTCTCGCCCGTGGCCTGGGTTTGCTGTGGGCCATCATCCTCGGCGTGCATAAAGGTCTCGACGAAAAAAACGAAGCTTGCCCAACTTCTGCGGCTGCTTCAACGACTAAACCTGTATCGGCTTTTTGCCGAAAACGTTTGCGCGTGACGGTGCGAATAAAAAATGCGAAGCAATCGCCAAACGGCCTGAAAATTCCACATTTTTTTCACATCCAGGTGCTACTTTTAAAGTCTGTCACTGGTTGAGCCATTGAAGGTTCTTCCCTCCTAACGTGGGCTAAAGGAAGCGCTCGATGAAGAAGGCGGGCAACACATGAATAAAGGGTTCAGTAAGGTCACTTTTCCAAACGCCTGCCAGCTGATGCGCTGGCATTTTCATCCCATGGGTTTCGAGGCGAGCATGGATGCCCCGGGCAGCATGATTGCCCGTCTGTTTGACCGAGCCACTGGCGAGACCATGATCGCCATTGCCGGGATCCCCTGCGCGACGGTCATGAATGCCGCCGATGTCGAACGAATAATCGAAGCCGTGGAGGATGAGCTTGAGACATTCATTCCCCCTGTAGCCCTCAGGAGTTATGCCTGAAGGCCGAGTGATCGCAAAAAGCCCACGTCATGTGGGCTTTTTCTTGGGCGGTTTTCAGGTCTCAGGCTGTGGATTTACTCTGCCGATGATCGGCGAAGAACGCCTTGCCCTTGCCGATCCGGTCCGAAGCCTTCGGGCTGTTCACCGCCTGATTGTCCTGCCCATCGACATACCAATAGCAATGACTCACGGCCCGGGTGATGCCCACGTAGGCCAGGCGCAGGATTTCGTCCTTTTGCGCGTTGTCGTACGGTTCGCTGTCGCCGGCCTTGCCCAATCCTGCCATTCGATACACCTGATTCTTGTAAGGTGAACTGGTCAGGTGCTGGCAATCGCCGAGCAGGAAAACAGCATCGGCCTGCAAGCCCTTGGCGCTGTGGTAGGTCAATTGTTTCAGGCGTCGAGATTGGTACGGCAAGCTAGAATCAACATTAACTACAGGCTGAATATGCTCTTCTATCAACAACTTATCGCTACTTTTTCGATAAAGCATCAAGATCGAATCGCCCTTTCTGTAATGCTCCATCAGGCGCTGGGCCATGCCCGAGTCGTCGCGATCCAGCACATTCACCGGCAGTAGATCCTTCGGCTCGCCGCTGGCCTTGGCCTTCTTGCCGGCAATCGCCGGCGCGGCACGCACGATATGCTCCGCAGCGTCGATGATGTGCTGGTGACTGCGGTAGTTGTCGCTGAGCATCACTTTGGTGGTGCTCGGCGAGGAAAATTCCTTGTTGAACTCCATGAAGTAACTCGGCGAACTCCCGCGCCAGCCGTAAATCGACTGCCAATCATCCCCGACGCACAGCAACGATGAGCGCTGGGCGCCCCGTCCTACGTGCATCGCCGGGCCGCGACTGCGGATTTCAGCCAGGCTGGCGCGAATCCAGGAAACGATCTGCGGCGATACGTCCTGAAACTCATCGATCATCAGGTGCGACAGCGGCCGCAGCAACTCATCACTCAGCAGCTTGAGATTTTCCGGTGAATGCTCGCTGAACAAGGCGAACATCCGGTTGTAGGTCATGATTGGTGGTTTCTGATCGAGCAAATGATCTTCCAGCGCTCGCCAGTACAGACTCAAGGCCTCGAAGAAAAACCGATCCGGGTCGTCCTTGCCAAAACTCATATGGCCCACTGCCGTCGGCACATCCAGACCGAGGTTTTCGATGAACCCGGCGGCAGCGACAAAACAATCGAGCAACGGCGCGGAGGCAAGTTCGCCCTTGACCTTGTAATCGAAGCCCGGTCCAGCACTGGCGTCGCCAGCCAAGGAAGCCAAAACACGCTTCGATGACTCGTAACTATCGATCCATATCAAAGGCTTACGGCAGAAAGCTTGAAACAGTGTGCGCTTTACCGCCCACTCTGCGCGCACCGTCAGCTTGGCATTTGGACGGGAGACCTGCGGGTTCTCCCGAGGATCGAAACCCAGTACCACCCAGGCATCCAGGGACGGAATGTAGCCGTGGCAGTGGAATGCTGAACCGTTGATATCGAAAGACTGGCGCTTGGGTTCGATGCCTTTGATCGGCCAGGCTTTGGCCCGGAACCACAAATCCTCAACCGTGTCACAAAGCTCTTCATCGCGCTTGGCGGCCAGTTCAGTCACGGCCATGCGCTTTTGCACGTCCGGGTGATCGCGCTCCAGCTCCTTGAGTTGCAAGGCGTGACGCGACAACGGCTTGATCAGTTCGCGGAAGCGTTCATCGCGGGTGTGCAAGGCGTGGTAGCAGGCATTGAGTTGTTGGCGTTGGGCTTCGTTGATGCGCAGGTCGAACGGATTGCTGTCCGCCTCGTCATCACCATTTTGCGTGCGCAGGCTGAGATTTTCGAAGGCTTGCAGGCGTTCGAAGCCCGGCAGGCTGCGAACCATCGGTAGAATCCGCGAGTGGAAGGTGCGCACCAGATCCCGCGCCTCTTTGAAACTGAGCGCCCGCCCCCAGAGCGCGAACAGTTCAATCAACTTGTTGATGAAGTCTTTGCGCGACTCGCGGGTGAACGTCACCACGGTCATCGAGCTCAACTCGAACCCGAGGTAATGCGTCAGCAACACGATGCGCAGAACCAGCGTTGTCGACTTGCCCGCACCGGCACCGGCGATCACCGACGTTGAAGGCGTGTCGCTGAAGATCATCTTCCACTGCGCAGCGCTGGGTTGCGCGTGGGCCGGCAGCAATCGAGCGACATCGGCCTTCATGCGTTTCTTCAGTTCAGCGGTCAGCGGCAGGCGCCAATCATCGAACAGATGTTCATCGATGTTGGGTGGCCGATGTTCGGTGCTGCGCGAGTCGCGGATCAGCAGGACCTGTCGGCCTTCCTCCAGCCCCTCGAGCTTGCCTTCCTTATAGCCATATTCCACGCCGGCCGTATGGCCGCTGCGAAAGCCATCCGCCTGGCCATGCATCCAGGAGGCGCGGTGTTGTGCGCGCAGTCGTGTCAGGCCATGACCAAAGAAACGGGCGGCCAGACGCTTGAGCAGCGGCATCTCGGCCAGAGGACGAAGTTCAGGCGGAAGATCGGGGGTGTGTTGCGACACGCGGACGGACTCCAGGGTGTGAGGCTGTTGAGGGCTATGGTGTCTTTATTTGCCGCCCAGTTCTAGTGAAATGCTTATGACTCATTGGCTTATGCGTTGAATTGAAGGCTGGGTGAGAATGTTTCGAGGTTATTTCATATCAAATCATTCGATGGTTATGAGGCATTTTTTACGCTTTTTATCGATTGTTGGCTGAAGGATGATGCCCGTCATCAACCACCGGTCTCGCTTCATGGCCCAGGCGCCCCGCCCCATGACGAACCTTTTCAGGAGACGATCATGCTTGAACTCAGACCTTTCAACTCGCTTGGCGGCGCACACCACGGCTGGTTGGATGCCCATCACCATTTTTCGTTCGCCGAGTACCACGATCCCAAGCGCATGAACTGGGGCAACCTGCGGGTGTGGAACGACGACGTGATCGCCCCCGGCACCGGTTTCCCGCAGCATCCGCACCGGGACATGGAAATCATCACCTACGTGCGTGAAGGCGCCATCACCCACCAGGACAACCTTGGCAATAAGGGCCGCACCGAGGCGGGTGACGTTCAGGTTATGAGCGCGGGCACCGGCATTGCCCACAGTGAATACAACCTGGAAGCGACGCCGACCAAGATCTTCCAGATCTGGATCATCCCCAATGAATCCGGCCTGGCACCGTCCTGGGGCGCCAAACCGTTCCCGAAAGGTGACCGCGAAGGTTTCGTGACCCTGGCCAGCGGCAAGGAAGGCGACGATCAAAGCTTGCGCATTCGTGCCGATGCACGACTGGTCGCGGCGAATCTGAAGGCTGGCGAGTCCGCCGAGTATCACTTGGACAACGGTCGCCGCGCCTATCTGGTTCCGGCTACCGGCGTCATTGAAGTCAATGGCTTGCGCGCACAAGCTCGAGACGGCATTGCGGTTGCCGATGAGCAGGTGTTGCGCGTGACGGCGATTGAGGACAGTGAGATCGTGTTGGTGGATCTGGCTTGATCCGATAGATTTCGGGCAAAAAAAGGGGCGACCGGTAATGGTCGCCCCTTTTTATTCAGCGCTACTTTGACTGACGCCATCGCGAGCAGGCTCGCACACAGGGTTACGCGAAACTCACTTCCCAGAAATAGCGCCATCCACCAACGTCTGAGCCTCTGCCACCAATTGCTTGAGGTGGTCGTCACTCACGAAGCTTTCGGCGTAGATCTTGTAGATATCCTCAGTGCCCGACGGACGTGCCGCAAACCAGCCGTTCTCGGTCATGACTTTCAGACCGCCAATGGCCTGGTCGTTGCCCGGTGCGTGGCTGAGGATGCTCTGGATGGCTTCGCCTGCCAGTTCGGTCGAAGTGACCTGCGCCGGTGACAATTTGCTGAGTAGCGCTTTCTGTTCCGGGTTGGCCTTGGCGTCGACGCGAACGGAGAACGGTTCGCCCAGTTCATCGGTCAGGGCACGATAGGCCTGACTTGGGTCGCGACCGGTGCGGGCGGTCATTTCAGCGGCCAGCAACGCCGGAATCAAACCGTCCTTGTCGGTGCTCCAGACGCCGCCATCCTTGCGCAGGAACGATGCGCCGGCACTTTCTTCACCGCCAAAGCCCAAAGAACCGTCGAACAGGCCATCGGCAAACCACTTGAAGCCGACCGGCACTTCGTACAAGCGACGACCCAGACGCTTGGCCACGCGATCGATCAGGCCGCTGCTGACCACGGTTTTGCCCACGGCAGCATCGGCGCGCCAGTGCGGACGATTCTGGAACAGGTAATCAATGGAGACCGCGAGGTAGTTGTTCGGTGCCAGCAAGCCACCGGACGGGGTCACGATGCCGTGACGGTCGTGGTCAGGGTCGCAGGCAAACGCCACGTCGAAACGCTCTTTAAGGCCGATCAGGCCCTGCATGGCGTGAGTGGACGACGGGTCCATTCGAATTTGGCCATCCCAGTCGACGGTCATGAAGCGGAAGGTCGGATCGACCTCCTTGTTCACCACGTCCAGGTCAAGACGGTAATGCTCGGCAATCGCCGACCAGTAGCGCACCCCTGCTCCGCCCAGCGGATCGACACCCAGACGCAGCTTGGCGTCACGAATGGCGTCGAAGTCGATGACGTTGATCAGGTCGGCGACGTAGGTGTTCAGATAATCGTGACGATGGGTGGTGCTGGCCTTCAGGGCTTGTTCGAAGCTGATGCGCTTGACGCCGGCGAGTTTGTTGCCCAGCAGTTCGTTGGCCTTGGCTTCGATCCACTTGGTGATGTGGGTATCGGCCGGGCCACCATTGGTAGGGTTGTATTTGTAGCCACCGCTTTGCGGCGGGTTGTGCGACGGCGTAATCACGATGCCGTCCGCCAGGCCCGATGTGCGGCCGCGGTTGTAGCAGAGAATCGCGTGGGATATCGCCGGGGTCGGCGTGTACTCGTCGCCTTCGGCAATCATCACCGTCACGCCGTTGGCCGCCAGCACTTCCAGGGCGCTAACGCCGGCCGGAGTGGACAGCGCATGGGTATCGATACCGACGAACAGCGGGCCATCGATGCCCTGGACCTCGCGATACAGGCAGATCGCCTGGCTGATCGCCAGAACGTGCCATTCGTTGAAACTCAAGTCGAAGGAGCTGCCTCGGTGCCCGGACGTGCCGAAAGCCACACGCTGGGTGGAGATGGCGGCATCTGGCTGGCCGGTGTAGTACGCCGTTACCAGTCGCGGGATGTCGACCAACAATTCTGCCGGTGCCGGTTTGCCCGCAAAATGACTGAGTGTCATGCAAAACCTCTGGAATAGAGTGGTTCAGGAATTGGAACGCAGTTTACTGGCAGTTTGACCGCAGCGCGACGTTATCGATCCCGGCTGAACTGACGCTCAATGTTATAAATCCTCAGCCGCCCTCAGTCGACCGACGCCCTGCGCAACGCGTCGCCCAGCAGACCCAGCGCAGTGGCGAGATCGTGGTCACTGCCGAAGCTGTGACTCAAGCGCAGATGTTGCGTGTGCAATCCCTGGAGACTGAACAACTCCCCCGGCGCGATCACCACCTGTTGCTTGAGCAGGCGCTGAAACACCTCACGCATATCGACCCGCGGCAATGTGCGCAACCAAACCGTTGCGCCACCTTCGGGCTCGACGAATTGCAGGGCATCACCCAGCCGTTCGCACAGCAGTTGGGTCATTTGCTCCTTGCTGTCCTTGAGCCTGCGCCGCAGCAATTGCAAGTGCTGATCGATGCGTCCGTTACTGTACAGCCGGGCAATGGCTTTCTGGCGGATCGGTGACAGGCGAAAGGCGCGCAGCAGAAAGTGCCGCTGCCATTCGACGGCCAAATGCCGCGAGAGCAAGTAACCGTAGGGCGCTTCCGGCCCGACGATTTTCTCGAACGTGGAAAACACGATCAGGCGCTCGGGTGCCAGCAGATCGCGAAACCGCAGGCCTTCGGATTCAAAAGCGAGTTCACCGTAACAGTCGTTTTCCAAGACCCAGCAGTCATACCGTTCCAGCAACTGCGCAATGGTTCGCCGGTTTTCCTCCGGCGCCTGACTGCCGCGAGGCATATTCAGCCCGGATGAAACCATCACCAGGCGCACGGGCTCGGTTTCAAGCAAGTCCCTGAGGTGCTCGCGGTCAAGGCTGCCATCGGCCCGGAGCGGCCATTCGATCACTCGCACGCCCGCCGCCTGGAGCAGGCGCAATATCCCCCAGTCGCAAGGTGATTCGATCACCACCGTGGCGTCCTTGAGGTCCAACACAGCTATCAGTATTTCCAGCACTCCGCGAAGGTCTGCGCCGATGTACACATCATCGGCGTGCCAGCAACGCACCGGCGAGGTGGTGTAGCGTGCGGCCAGCGCCATACGCAGTTCCAGTTCGCCACAAGGTTGCGAGTTCGGTTGCGGCTGGCGCGGATACTGGCGCAGCAACTCTCTCTCCAGCAGTAACAGCGGGCTGTCGATCGGCTGCAACAATGCCGGTTCATCGCCACTCAGGACCAGCATGCCTGGGCGGCGAGCATTGACGTAAACGCTTTCGAGCAAGTCGTTGCCACTGTAGAGCGTGTTGATGGCGGGGGCTGGCGGCGCGTAATAACCGGACTTGGCCACCGAATACACCCGGCCTTCTTTTTCCAGCAACGAGTACGCGTACTGAATGGTCGAGATCGAAACGTTCAGACGCTCGGCCAATTCACGCAACGAAGGCAAACGCACCCGCGTGTGGCTGACAGTTTCACCGATCAGTCCGGTGAGGTAACGGTAAACGGCCTGGTAGGCGAAATCCGTTTCGCGAGGACCTTTCATGGCAAGCAACCGTGCACGGTTAACGACCTGCTGACCATTCACTCGCCACCGAGATATCGTCATCCGCCGCTTCGGTGCCCAGGTCCGGTTCGTCAGTTGCCGGCTCCAGCGCCCAGCCCTGATGCACAGGCACCGGGCCGAGACTATAGAGCTTGCCAATCAGACTGACCGGCAACCCACTGACGTCGACCATCCATTGCATGATCTGATCCGCAACCGGTTTGCCCTGCATGGCCCGGTGCAAATCCGGCATGGCTACCAGCATGCCGGGATGGCACTGGCGCAGAAAACGTTCAAGGTTCGCAGCATTGTCATTGAACGGCGCGAACAACAGGCATACCAGTTGAGCCTCGGTCAGGCCAAGACTGTGTTGCGCCTCGGTTGCCGTGCGTGTGCGCAATTGCGCCAGTGTCGACGGGTTGCCGAACACCTCCTCCGCCTGTTCGCACAAGCGCTCCGGCAGTTGCTTGCGGCGCATCATCACCAGGGCTCGTTGCAGGTATTCGGCGACACCCGCCTCGTAGCTGCGACCCTGTACGAAACACGCTTGCAGCCCACGCAGGTGTGCCGAAACCGAGAGGCTGACGTACTCGTTATCACTGAGCTGCGCGGCCAATTCGTCTGCCTGGAATCCGAGAAACTCGGTAAGCAGCGGCCAACGCTCTTCCAGGTTACTGACCAACATGTCGTGGATGTCGATCAGTGTCGAGCGACGACAGGTTTCGAACTGTTCGGCCGGGCGCCACGATGCCAGGCCATCCTCGGCGTAGCACCGCCGAAAGTCTTCGCGACCCAGTTCGTCCAGCAAGCTGAATAGCCCGGCGTAGCCTGGCTCATGGCGGTTCGAAGGATGAAATCCTGCCTTGTCGGCCGCTCGTTTCAATCCCTCCATGAACAGTTTCTGCTGGCGCGGAGTGTCGCTGATGACCAAGGCATCGACGCCATGGTTCCAGCGTGCGATTTGCCCGTAGAACTCACCGGTGGCCAGATAGGCGTCATCCCACAGGTGCAGCGGTCCGTCGCAATCACGGCGATGGCCCAGCATCAGCAGGTTCGTCCGATTGGCTTCGCTGGCAGCCAGGGAAATCGGTGCTGCATGGTCGAACGGCAGGACTTCCCGGTTATCAACCATCAGGACCTCAACCCGTGGATCGTCGTAGAGAAACAGCGCGCTGTAGGTGCGATGGATGTTTTCCAGCGCCGTCGGGTTGCTGCCGTTCAAACGCAAGGTCGCCACCCGCAACTGGAACGTCGCCGGCGCGCGGCTGGCGATCGTCAGTTGGGCGGCGCGCAGCAGCGCCAGGGTGTAGCAACTGTCACGGGAGCCCGACTGGATCGCCAGCACCTTGTAATCGCCTATGCGCTCCATGCCTCCGGCTGCAACTCCCAGGCGTTGCATCAACAACTGCAATGCCGTGCGTTCGGCTCGGGAAAAGAAACCCACCAATCGCTGCAGTATTTGTTGATAGACGTAGTTCATCGCTTGGTCATGGATGTTGGTCATCTTAATTTACCTGATGCTTATAAGCTTGATATTGCGCAAACAACTGCACGCACAGCGCAGGGAATGGCCTGAACAAGATTTGAAGTTGAACGTTATTGCCGAATGCTAGCACTTAAGTTTTCAAGCCAACATTCCGGCGGCTGGGCGTTGCCGCAAGCGGCGCACGCTTGGCACAGGCTGGAAGCCCCGCGCTGAAGGGGTTGCTGCGGGTTGCTCTCGACATCCTAGGAAATGTCCGACAACGTCCCACAGACGTTTAATACATAAAATAAAGAAAGAACTAGCACGCGATAGTTCGGCAATCGTGTAAGAGCGCGCTACTTTTTGAATAGGTATTCCCGCAGCGCATCGAAAAGTATCGAACTGATACCCGTCCATGACTCATTCCTTGAGATGAAAGTAATCATCCAATTATCAGGGCTTAGTTGCTGATTAGAAGATACAGATCGAGAGCAAAAACCAGTTCAGTTGCTGAACGGTCCCATCGACGATTCGATGGGATATCTCGTGTAGGAAAGTGCTGAAAGAAAAAGAGTCCGTGGGGTACGGACTCTTTGAGGTGGGTTACGCCGGTTCGACCTGCAGGGCGACCCTTTCGCGGCATGGGCATTCGTCCATGTAGCGGTGGGCTTCGACAAACTCGGTAAAAGGAAACACCCGAGTCTTGAGCGGCAGCAGCACGCGGTCAGCGGTGAGCTGGTTGATGTCACGCAAGGCACGTTGCAGTGCGACCTGGTCCTGGACGATGCCCAGTTCCGGCTTGCCGGTGAAGTTACCGATGCAGTGCACAAAGAACTGAATATTCTTCTGGAACGCTGCGCAGGCCGGGAATGGCGTCTGGTTGCCGCCTTGCAGGCCGTACAGGACCAGGCTGCCACGCGGTGCCAGCACGTCGCCCAACAGCGACATCTGCGGGCCACCCAGACCATCGAACACCACGTCCACGCCGCGATTGTCGGTGATCTTGTTGATCCGCATCAGCAGATCTTCTTCCTCGGTGACAATCACTTTCTCGGCACCCAGCGACAGCAGGTACTCACGTTCGTCCGCTGACTTGGTCGCGGCAATCACCCGTACACCCAAGGCCTTGCCCAGTTGCACAAACGAAGGGCCGGCGCAGTGGCTGGCGTCAGTGACCAAGGCAAATTGCCCGGGTTTGACCCGTGCCAGATCGGCGTAGCCGAAATAGGCGATCAACAGCGGCGTGTAATGCACGCTGGCCTCAATCGGGTTGAGCACATCCGGGTAACGGGTCAGCGACGAGCGTGGCAGCACAATCAACTCGCCATAAACCGGATAGTCGTTCGGGCTTTGAGCCGGGAAACTGGCGACCTTGTCACCTATCGCCAGGTCATCGACACCTTCGCCGACCGCAGTGACGACACCGGCCATTTCCTGACCAAGGCCCGATGGCAGTTGAGCACGGGACGACGCCAGGTTTTGACGCCAGAGCGTGTCATACCAGCTGATGCCAATGGCTTCGACGCGCACCTGCACTTCACCCGGTGCAGGCAGAGCGGCCGCATGCTCTTCGCATTTGAGCACCTCGGCTGGACCAAACTTGTGAAAACGGATCGTGCGGGACATCGCAAACCTCGCCAAATGAACCTCTAATGCCATGAACTCTAGCTGGGCTTTCAACCCAACACTATCAGTGGCTATTAATAGTCGACATGCCTGTCATTGATTCCGCATGAGCGGCAACGTCGTCAAATGTCGTAAGAAACCAAAGCAGCCTTTGTAGGAAAACTGAATTACTCGGTGCAGAGTACCAGCCTTTCCCCGTAATATTCCTGCTGGCCATTGTTCTCATATGGCCGCTCACGTCAAGTTTGCTGACTCTGCCAGGACTCCAGATGAATCGTAATGACCTGCGGCGTGTCGACCTGAACCTGTTGATCGTATTCGAAACCCTGATGCACGAACGCAGCGTGACCCGCGCTGCAGAGAAGCTGTTCCTCGGCCAGCCGGCCATCAGCGCGGCGCTTTCGCGCCTGCGCGGGCTGTTCGATGACCCGCTGTTTGTACGCACCGGCCGCAGCATGGAGCCGTCCGCGCGAGCCGTGGAAATCTTCGCCCTGCTCTCTCCAGCGCTGGATTCGATTTCCACTGCCGTCAGTCGGGCGGCCGAATTCGACCCGGCCACCAGCACCGCGGTGTTCCGCATCGGGCTGTCGGACGATGTCGAATTTGCCCTGCTGCCGATGCTGCTCAAGCGCCTGCGCGCCGAATCCCCGGGGATCGTGCTGGTGGTGCGGCGGGTCAACTACATCCTGATGCCGGGATTGCTGGCGTCCGGCGAAATCTCCATCGGCGTCAGTTACACCACCGATTTGCCGGCAAATGCCAAGCGCAAAGTCCTGCGCCGCAGCTCGCCGAAGCTGTTGCGCGCCGACACCGTGCCAGGGCCGTTGAGCCTGGATGACTTCTGCGCACGTCCCCATGCGTTGGTGTCGTTCGCTGGCGACCTCAGCGGCTTTATAGATGAAGAACTGGAAAAGCTCGGGCGCAAACGGCATGTCGTGCTCGCTGTGCCGCAGTTCAACGGGCTGAGCACATTGCTGAGCGGCACCGACATCGTCGCCACCGTGCCGGACTACACGGCTGAGGCGCTGACAGCGGCTGGTGGTGTGCGAGCGGAAGATCCACCGATGCCGGTGCAAAGCTTTGAATTGCACATGGCGTGGCGTGGGTCGCAGGACAATGATCCGGGTGAGCGTTGGTTGCGGTCGCGGATTCAGATGTTTTTTGGGGATCCGGATAGTCTGGCCTGATCCGGATTGTGCGTTGAGGATGATGGCCCTATCGCTAGCAGGCTAGCTCCCACATTGGATCTGTGGCGTTCACAAATCTCTTGTGGGAGCTAGCCTGCTAGCGATGGACGCACCTCGGTTTCAAACCTGATTAATGCTTTTTCAGCAAGACAGAATTGCCATCGACCCAATTGATAGCCCACTAACCAAAGGGGCATGCTAGAGGGCTGAATCGGATCTTATATCATTCCGAATGATAGTTACCTTCGCCTCATTCGATTCGTGCGATACCAACCCGCCGAGCATCATTCGCCAATCTCAACACATTGGCGGATGCATCCATGGAACAGTCACTCAAACATTTGCGCTTCCCGTTGGCCATGTTGGCCGTACTGGTGATGAGCGCCTGCGGCAAGGCCCCGGAAACTGCCGCCACGATGCCAGCGGCGAAAGTCAGCGTGGCCAAGGTGCTGGAGCAACCAGTCAACGAGTGGGACGAATTTACCGGGCGCCTTGAAGCGCCAGAAACCGTAGAGATTCGTCCACGGGTCTCCGGCCAGATCGACGAAGTGGCCTTCACTGAAGGCGCACTGGTCAAGAAAGGCGACCTGCTGTTCCAGATCGATCCGCGTCCATTCCAGGCTGAGGTCCGCCGCCTCGAAGCGCTGGTAGCCCAGGCTCGCGCCAATGCCACCCGCAGCGAAAACGAAGCCCAGCGCGGTGAGCGCCTGCGCACCAGCAACGCGATTTCCGCCGAATTGGCTGACTCGCGGACCAGCGCATCGCAAGAAGCCCGCGCTGCTGTCGGCGCCCTGCAAGCGCAACTGGACCTGGCCAAGCTGAACCTGAGCTTTACCCGCGTCACCGCGCCAATCAGTGGTCGCGTCAGCCGCGCGGAAATCACCGCCGGTAACCTGGTCACCGCCGATACCACTCCACTGACCAGCCTTGTCTCCACCGACAAGGTCTACGCCTACTTCGACGCTGACGAGCGTGTGTTCCTCAAGTACACCCAGCTCGCCCGCCAAGGCAAACGCGGCGCCACCACCCCGGTTTACATGGGCCTGTCCAACGAAGACGGCAACCCGCACCAGGGCGTGATGAACTTCGTCGACAACCAGGTCAACCCGAAGACCGGCACAATCCGTGGTCGCGCCGTGTTCGACAACAGCGACGGCAGCTACACCCCGGGCTTGTATGCACGCCTGAAACTGGTGGGCAGCGGCACTTACAACGCCATGCTGATCAACGACGAAGCCGTCGGTACCGACCTTGGCAAGAAATTCGTATTGGTGATGGATGCCGACAACAACACCGCTTACCGCGCGGTCGAGCTGGGTCCGAAAATCGAAGGTCTGCGCATCGTGCGCAACGGCCTGAACAAGGACGACACCATCATCGTCAAGGGTCTGCAACGAGTGCGTCCAGGCTCGCCAGTCACCCCTGAAGTGATCCCGATGGCCAGCGAACAAACCCTCGCGGCCCTTGCACAACAACGACAAGCGCTGGAAGCCAGCAACCTGCCCCAAGTCGCGCCTGCCAAGGCCGCAGCGGGTACGGCTGTGAAACTGGCTGCAGCGACCCCACGCGGTTAAGGGATAACGACTCCGATGAATTTTTCCCAATTCTTCATTTCACGGCCGATCTTCGCAGCGGTGCTTTCGCTGCTGATCCTGATCGCCGGCGCGATCTCGCTGTTCCAGTTGCCGATCAGCGAATACCCGGAAGTGGTGCCGCCGACCGTTGTGGTCCGCGCCAACTTCCCGGGTGCCAACCCTAAAGTCATCGGTGAAACCGTGGCCGCTCCGCTGGAGCAAGCAATCACCGGCGTCGAGAACATGCTGTACATGTCCTCGCAGTCGACCGCTGACGGCAAGATCACCCTGACCATCACCTTCGCGCTGGGCACTGACCTGGACAACGCACAGGTACAGGTGCAGAACCGCGTGACGCGGACCGAGCCAAAACTTCCCGAGGAAGTGACGCGCATCGGTATTACCGTGGACAAGGCGTCGCCCGACCTGACGATGGTTGTGCACTTGACCTCGCCGGACAAGCGCTACGACATGCTCTACCTGTCCAACTACGCCCTGCTTAACATCAAGGATGAGCTGGCGCGTCTGGGCGGTGTCGGTGATGTGCAACTGTTCGGCATGGGCGACTACTCGCTGCGTGTGTGGCTCGATCCGAACAAGACCGCTTCGCGCAACCTGACCGCCACCGATGTGGTCAACGCGATTCGTGAACAGAACCGTCAGGTGGCTGCCGGTGCACTGGGCGCGCCCCCTGCCCCGAATGCCCAAAGCTTCCAGCTGTCGGTCAACACTCAGGGCCGCTTGGTCAGTGAGGAAGAGTTCGAGAACATCATCATTCGCTCTGGCGACAACGGTGAAATCACACGTCTCAAGGACATCGCTCGCGTTGAACTGGGTTCCAGCCAATACGCCCTGCGTTCGCTGCTGAACAACCAGCCGGCGGTGGCGATCCCGATCTTCCAGCGTCCTGGCTCCAACGCTATCGACATCTCGAACCAGGTTCGGGGCAAGATGGATGAACTGAAGAAAAACTTCCCGCAGGGCATGGACTACAGCATCGTCTATGACCCGACGATCTTCGTGCGCGGTTCCATCGAGGCGGTGGTTCACACCCTCTTCGAAGCGCTGATCCTCGTGGTGCTGGTGGTGATCCTGTTCCTGCAAACCTGGCGCGCCTCGATCATTCCGTTGGTGGCGGTGCCGGTATCGTTGATCGGTACGTTTGCGGTGATGCACTTGTTCGGCTTCTCACTCAACGCCTTGTCGCTGTTCGGCCTGGTATTGGCGATCGGTATCGTGGTCGACGATGCGATCGTGGTGGTGGAAAACGTCGAGCGGAACATCGAACTCGGACTGACGCCGGTCGAAGCGACCAAAAAAGCCATGGGCGAAGTAACCGGCCCGATCATTGCCACGGCGCTGGTGCTGTGTGCGGTATTCATTCCGGCAGCGTTCATCTCCGGTCTGACGGGGCAGTTCTACAAGCAGTTCGCCCTGACCATTGCGATTTCGACGGTGATCTCGGCCTTCAACTCGCTGACTCTGTCGCCTGCACTGGCTGCGGTATTGCTCAAGGGCCACGACGCGCCGAAGGACCGTTTCTCCAGGATTCTGGACAAGGTGTTTGGCGGTTGGTTGTTCCGTCCGTTCAACCGCTTCTTTGAAAAGGCCAGCCACGGTTATGTCGGTACTGTTGCCCGTGTGATTCGCTCAAGCGGTATCGCCCTGCTGCTGTACGCCGGCCTGATGGTCCTGACCTTCTTCGGTTTCTCCAGCACCCCGACCGGTTTCGTACCCGGCCAGGACAAGCAATACCTGGTGGCCTTCGCGCAATTGCCGGATGCGGCGAGCCTAGACCGAACCGAAGACGTGATCAAGCGCATGTCCGACCTGGCACTGAAACAGCCTGGCGTGGAAAGTGCGGTGGCCTTCCCTGGCCTGTCGATCAACGGCTTCACCAACAGCCCGAACGCCGGCATCGTGTTCGTGACCCTGAAACCGTTCGACGAGCGTAAAGACCCGAGCATGTCCGCCGGTGCCATTGCCGGTGCCTTGAACGGCCAGTTCGCCGGGATTCAGGAAGCCTACATGGCGATCTTCCCGCCGCCGCCGGTACAAGGCCTGGGCACCATTGGTGGTTTCCGCCTGCAAATCGAAGACCGGGGCAACCTGGGCTACGAAGAGCTGTACAAAGAAACCATGAACATCATCAACAAAAGCCACAACGTGCCGGAACTGGCAGGCCTGTTCACCAGCTACACCGTGAACGTGCCGCAGGTCGATGCCGCTATCGATCGTGAAAAAGCCAAGACCCACGGCGTGGCCGTCAGCGACATCTTCGACACCCTGCAGATTTACCTGGGTTCGCTGTATGCCAACGACTTCAACCGCTTCGGTCGTACCTATCAGGTCAACGTTCAGGCTGAGCAGCAGTTCCGCCTCGAATCCGACCAGATCGGTCAGCTGAAAGTGCGTAACAACAAAGGCGAGATGATCCCGCTGGCGACCTTCATCAAGGTCAGCGATACATCGGGTCCGGACCGCGTGATGCACTACAACGGCTTCATCACCGCTGAAATCAACGGTGCGGCAGCCCCCGGCTACAGCTCCGGCCAGGCCGAAAAAGCCATCGAGAAATTGCTCAAGGAAGAACTTCCGAACGGCATGACCTACGAATGGACCGACCTGACCTACCAGCAGATTCTGTCCGGCAACACCGCGCTGTTCGTGTTCCCGCTCTGCGTATTGCTGGCGTTCCTGGTATTGGCTGCCCAGTACGAAAGCTGGAGCCTGCCACTGGCGGTAATCCTGATCGTACCGATGACCTTGCTGTCGGCCATTACCGGCGTGATTGCCTCCGGTGGCGACAACAACATCTTCACCCAGATCGGATTGATCGTACTGGTGGGGCTTGCCTGTAAGAACGCGATTCTGATCGTCGAGTTTGCCAAGGATAAACAGCTGGAAGGCATGAACCCGCTGGCGGCGGTACTCGAAGCGTGCCGCCTGCGTCTGCGGCCGATCCTGATGACCTCCTTCGCGTTCATCATGGGTGTGGTGCCACTGGTGTTCTCCAGCGGTGCCGGTGCCGAGATGCGTCATGCCATGGGTGTGGCGGTGTTCTCCGGGATGCTCGGGGTGACGTTCTTCGGTCTGTTGCTGACGCCAGTGTTCTACGTACTGATTCGTAACTTTGTCGAGCGCGGCGAGAAGCGCAAAGCTGCCAAGGCCACCCTGAAGCTGGAGTCGCATTGATGAGTTTGAAAGCTTTCCTGCCGAGCCTGCTGGTACTGGCGCTGAGCGCCTGTGCCGTCGGCCCGGACTACAAGACCCAAACCGTTGAACCGGCCAACATCACCACCGCTACCGATGGTACGGCCGGTCAGAAAAACTTTGACCGCTCGCGTTTCGAAGGCATCTGGTGGCAGCAATTCGAAGATCCGACCCTCAACCAGTTGGTCACCGAATCGCTCAAGGGCAACCGTGATTTGCGTGTCGCCTTCGCTCGCTGGAAAGCGGCACGGGCGATCCGCGATGACGTCAGCAATGACGCGATGCCGACCATCACCAGCCGGGTCAGCAGTGATTTGGGCAAGGGCCAGATTCCCGGCCAGACCACCGACCGGGTCAATAGCGAACGCTACGACCTGGGACTGGACATGGCGTGGGAGATCGACCTGTTTGGCCGCATCCAGCGCAACCTGGAGTCGGCCAACGCCGAGCAACAAGCGATCGAGGCCGACCTGTACCAGCTGCAAGTCACCATGATTGCCGAATTGGTGGATGCCTACGGTCAATTGCGCGGTGCACAACTGCGGGAAAAAATCGCCCTGGCCAACCTGGAAAACCAGCAGGAGTCGCGCAAGATCACCATCAGCCTGCGTGATGCCGGCGTCGGTGATCAGCTCGATGTGGAGCGCGCCGATGCGCGTCTGGCCTCGGTTGAAGCCAGCGTGCCGCAATTGCAGGCCGAGCAGGTGCGGCAGAAAAACCGCATCGCCACATTGCTGGGTGAGCGTCCGGACAAGTTGACCGTGGACCTGAGCCCGAAAGACTTGCCGGCGATTGCCAAGGCCCTGCCGATCGGTGATCCGGGTGAACTGCTGCAACGTCGTCCGGACATCCTCAGCGCCGAACGCAAACTGGCCTCGGCCACGGCGCGGATTGGCGTGGCCAAGGCGGATCTGTTCCCGCGTGTCAGCCTCAGCGGCTTCCTCGGTTTCACCGCCGGGCGTGGTTCGCAGATCGGCTCGTCAGCGGCTAATGCCTGGGCGCTTGGCCCGAGCATTACCTGGGCAGCATTTGATTTAGGCAGTGTGCGCGCCCGTTTGCGTGGCGCCGACGCCGATGCCGAAGGCGCGCTTGCGACCTACGAGCAGCAAGTGTTGCTGGCGCTGGAAGAATCGGAAAACGCCTTCAGTGATTACGGCAAACGTCAGCAGCGACTGATTTCGCTGATTCGTCAGAGTGAGTCCAGCCGCTCCGCTGCCAACCTCGCCGAGATCCGCTACCGCGAAGGCACTGCCGATTTCCTGGTGTTGCTGGATGCGCAGCGTGAACGCCTGGCGGCCGAAGACACCCAGGCCCAGGCCGAAGTCGATCTGTATCGCGGCATCGTCGCGATCTACAAGGCCCTCGGTGGCGGCTGGCAACCGGAGACGGTCGCCAGCAAGTAATACGGTTTTCTAAAGAGCTCCTTTGGTTGGCCGCAACCAACCAATTTTTTTGCCCCGCGTATCATTCGGTCGCGGGGCTTTTTTTGCCTGCTGAATATTGAATTCACCATCGTCACCTGTGGGAGCGGGCTTGCCCGCGATGACGTAGGCACATTCAACATTGAGGTGACTGATCCACCGCTATCGCGGGCAAGCCCGCTCCCACAGGGTTCAAGGGTGAACCTGAGAATTGTGGTCTTCCTGCACGGTCACCGTCGCCGTCGTCCCCGCCCGCAACTTGTCCTTACCCGCATAGTCCCCATCGATCTTGATCCGCACCGGCACCCGCTGCGCCAGTTTGACCCAGGTGTAGCTAGGGTTGATGTTGGCCAGCAAACGTCCGCCCGGCAGGTTTTCCCGGTCGGCGATGGCGAAGGCGATGCTTTGCACGGTGCCGCCAAAACGCTCGCCACTCATCAACTCGATATCGACGCGGTCGCCCTCGCCGATTCGTGGCAGCTTGGTTTCTTCGAAGTAGCCGCTGACATAAAACGAATCGCTGTCCACCAACGCCACCAGCGGACCGCCCGCTGTCGCGTAGTCACCCTGGCGGGTCAGCAGGTTGGTGACATAGCCGCTGACCGGCGATTCCACCCGCGTTCGCTCAAGATCGTGTTCAGCCTCGGCCAATGCAGCGATCGCCAGTTGCACGTTGGCCTGGGCAAAACTCAGGTTGGCCTGGTTGCGCAGCAAATCGGCCTCGGCCACCGACACATCGGTATTGGCTTTTTCCCATTCTTCGCCGGAGATCGCCGAGCGCTCCTTGAGGGTCCGCCGTCGCCGTTCCTCGCTTTGCCGCTGCCTGAGCAACGCCTGGCTGGCGACAATTGTTGCTTGCGACTGTCCCAGCGAGGCCTTCGACACTTCCACTGCGCGCCTGGCATGTTCCACCGCCAGGGCGTAGCGCGAGGGGTCGATTTCGAGCAACAGTTGGCCCTTGTCCACATGCTGGTTGTCTTGCACGTTGAGTTTGACGATGCGTCCGGCGACATCGGCGGACAGGGTCACCACATCGGCGCGCACCCGCGCATCCCGGGTCCAGGGCGCACGGGTGTAATGTTCCCAGGCAAACCAGCCGAGCACAAAAGCCAGCAGGACCACGGCCAATGTCGAGAGGTGGGCAAGGATCTTCTTCAAGGCATCAGGCTCCCATCACCAGAATCAGCGTTGCGCACACGCAGGCGTACAGCGCGCCTTCGAACAAGGCTTCATGCCAGACGAACCGCAGCACGCCAATGCGCCGCAGGGTCCAGTCCAGCATCAGGAAAATCGGCAGGCCCAGCAGCAGTGCTTGAGCAATTGGCGGCAGGTAGACACCGCCTATTTCCAGATCAATGGGCAAGAGTGGGTTCTCCTTGGGGTTCTGCGGCTTCGAAGTGGCGGCGATGCCGTTCCAAAAATGACACCACGATCAGCAACGCAACGCGCATGCGAAACACTGACCACAGGTGTTCATGAACGCTGGAATGCAACGTGTCGAGTTCATCGCCCAGGGTATGCAGGTTTTCAAGCACACGATCGACCTCGATATTCGGCCGACCGGCGACCAGTCGCCCGGTTTCCCGAACGGTGGCGGCCAACCGATCTTGCGTTTGTTGGCTCAGCAGCGCGTTGCCTTGCGCCTGCTGCCTGAGCTGGTTCAAGGCGATGCCCAGCGCCATACAGCCGAGGCTGACTTCGAACAGGTCACGCGCGGATTTGTCCTGGATGGCGGGCAACAGGCCGAGCATCATGGTCAGGCGGTCGACCATGCGACTCTCGAAGGCAAACTGGTTGTCGTCCGTGGGCGGGGTTTTCAACAAGGCGTTGACCTGTTCGCAATTCTCTTGGTACAGCCGACGCATACGCAGTACCGGCCTGAACGGGAAAATCAACGCGTAGACGCTCAACGCCAGCGTGGCGGCGCAGACGTAGGCGCCGGCAAATTCGAACCACTGGATCGCGGTGTTCTGCCCCAATCCGGTATTTTGCGGCCCCAACAACAAAAACGTGGTCAATCCCAGACCGATCCCCGTCCCCGTAGTGGGCGGGCTGGACAGCCCCACTGCAACGGCATACAGCAATGGCACCAACAACAAGGCCAGCATCTCGAAACTGCTGATCATCGGCACCAGCGCAAACTGCAACACCGCTGACACCACCAGCGCCAATCCCAATCCGCGCGCATAACTCTGCACAGCCAGCAACGGCCGGGGAAACGTCGCCATCAGCGAGCAAAGAATCCCGGTCACCACCATCCCGCCCCGGGCGCCATCCCAACCGGTTTCGATCCAGATCAGGCCCGCCACCATCAGCGCACAATACGCGCGGATAGCATTCATCGTTGCCAAGGTGAAATCCAGGTGCAGCGGGTTGCTTTGGCCGCGATAGACGCTGCTGGCCCCGCGCCCGCTCTGGATCACATCGCTCAATTCCAGAATCGTCTCAAGCTGCTGCAGCATGCGCGCCTGCTCCCAGCGCAGGGACCAGGACAGCGAGCGCAAGGTAGCCTTCAAGGGCTCAACCAGTTGTTCCGCACGGTAAGCCAGTGCATCGAAACGCTGTTGCAACTGCGAAAACTGCCGTCGCTGCTCGGCCGGTAGCGCACGTCCCTGGTGGGCCAGTTCATCGAGAAAGACCAGTTCTTCGCTGAGCAACAGACGAATCTCTTCAGGTATCTCGCCTTCCCAGCGCGCCAGTAACAGCTCACGCTGATGGCGCAACGCGGTGAGCCGCGCCGTCAGCAGCACCAGTTGATTGCCGAGCAACTGCACCAGGTCGTCGGCACTGCGCAAACGCGGCGCGTCGTAATACAGGTGCCGGCGCACACCTTCCAGTGCGCTGATCTGCCCCAGCAGCTGCATTTGTCGACGATGGAAATCCTCTTCGCTTTCCTCGGTTCGGATGACAGCACTGGCATGAGTCGCCAGCAGTTTGATCACTTGATCGATCCGAGCGAAGTAATCCTTGGCCACGGCCTCCGGGCGCGCGGTCAGCAGGCTGACGACGCAGACACAGGCCACCGCCAGCAGCGTCTCGGTCACCCGGGTCACGGCCAGCAAAAAGGTGCCGTCCTGATCAGGAACCGCCAACAATCCAACCACCACCGCCGTATAGCCGCTGAGCACGAACGCCTGGGAACTGGTGTAGCGCAACAAGGTTCCACCGGCGGTACACAGTGCCAGCCACAACGACAAGGTAATCAGAAAAGGCACTGGTGCCTGAGGAAAGATGGCCATGATCATCACGGCCACGGCCGCACCCACGGTGGTGCCGATGACCTGACCAAAACTGCGGGCCAGGACCATGCCACCCAACGGCTGGCTGATGATGACCACAGCCATGATCGACCACTTGGGTTGTTCAAGATCAAACAAAAACGCCAGGTACAGGGTCAACAGCCCGGCCGCGATGGTTCGCAAGGCAAACAGCAACACCCCGGGGCCGGGGTGGAGGATCGCTTTGAAGTATTGAAGCAACGCTTGCATGGGACTGCTCGTCGAGACACCTCCAGCAAGCGTAGTCATTGCTGGAGGCCTCGACAGGTATCAGTGTTGAAGCAGGTCCAGGTTATTCATCCGGACCCTGGTTTGCTCTCGCCTCGCCTTTCAACTGCGGGTTGTTGGTGAGGTGGTTGTTGTATTCGCCTTCCTCGATTTTTTAGGCGCCGGGTTTCTCATCGGTGGCGCCGGTGGCGTGCTTGACGCGATGTTGCCGGCCAGGGCGTTTGGGTTTGGATAAAAAACACCATTTGCATCGTAGGCGCCCAGTATTTTTGACGGTGGAATGTTCGTTCCGTAGTTGATTTCGAGAGGTTCGAATCCCAGCCTTGAGCGCGGATGAGCCGCCAGATTGTGGTTGCGATACAGATGAAACCCTTCAAGGTCCTTACCGTTGATCACGTAGGTGTAACCACCTTTTGCGCCGCCATATTGATAGGCACCTGCGCCACTTTTCTTGTAAAAAGCCGACGTCGATATTCCCATACCATCAGGATCGAGTGCATCTTTCCCGCCGCCAAATCCTCCCCGCATTCCATTCACCTGATTGATGTCGGATACAGAGGTGCGCAATTGGAACCCCTCTGAAAAAACTTCGCTTGGAGGCCTCATGTCTCCACGCATGACCACGCCTTTATACACGTAGCCTTTTTCGGGGCCTGCATAATACGTAATGCCGGTCGTATCCATTAGTTTTTGCGCAACCTCTGGGCCTTCTCCCAAACGACTCATTCTATTGGCAGTGCGATAATTGATGAACTTCCTGTTAACCACCGAATTGATTTCAAAGCTGTCCCTCGCGACAGGCGGGATCCACTTAGGCAGCTTTTGAGCTTTTTTTATAATGGCTGGGCGGGACTTTTTTATCGGAATGTATTTAGCGACATCATCAGGTAGGCGCCCTGATGACCTCAAGCGATTAAAAATCTCTGAGTGAATTCGCGACTTTTCACGACCTGATAAGACTTTACCTATTCGTTTGCTAACAAAGGGCCCGATCAGCTCAAAAACTGCTCCGCGCAAGGCGTTGGCTTTATGCTGCGCCGCAAGCTCTTGATCATCTTCCAGTTCACCTCTTACGAAGTCAGTTCCCGCAGACCCGAAACCAAACAGCATGGACAAACCCGCAGTTACAGCACCCGGCGCGGGCAAAAATGCTGTACAAGTTGCCAGCATCGCCAGCGCATCAGCTACAAACTGCAATATCGCATCGGTAATGCGCTCGCTTGAGGTAGAGGTTAGTATGTCGACACCGATGGTTACTTGTTCAATCTGTCGCTTGAAGAGTTCTGTAAAAATCGGCTCTGCCGCGCTGTCTTCCCATCCAAATAGAATAGGGTCATATGCTATTTTGTAGTCGATGTGATCAAATATTTTAGAATCAAAGCGAAAAAAATCGAAAAAACCAGGTTTTTCAATCTTCGAATTTGCTGGATAAAAACCACCCAGATTGTATTTGAAATCGCTAGCGTCACGCCCCAAAAACTCCTTTAGGGATATCCGCTTGGATAATTGGTCTCTGAGCTCCGGAAATTTTTCTATTGACTTCGTTCCTTGCAACAAATCAAGGGGGTACTCGATAACAGTGCTATTAACTCCAAAAAACACAAACAACCCGGGAGAATCCTTGGGACCGCGTAGATAGAGCGCGTTACTCACTTCATCCGGCGTGCTTAGAGCCCCGTCACGAATAGATATCGTCTGGGCTTTTAATTTGCCATCAAGAAAATCGTTGGCAATCTTTTGGTTTTCGGCCGAGAGCCCTGGTTGTTGCAGATAAACCTTGAGAATTCTTCGCAGTTCATTCTGCTTATCAAGCTTCCAAAGCTCAAATATTCCAGGCTGAGAAAGCACCTCGTCAATTTTCAGTTTGTAGGCGGCTTCGAAGTCGTTCTGTTCTATTGTGGCTTTAAATTCTGCGGTGCAACCATCAGGCCATGATATGAAAATTTCTTCACGCCACGCTCTTTCTTTCTTGTGTTGCCCCGCAAACAACTGAGCAAGGTCAAATTCTTTATATCTATACTGAAAAAGTGGCTTGTGATCCTCCCTCTCCGTACTGCGCAGCCTAAATTCAACCTTGAATTTTTTTTTGAAATTAAGTCTGAATTTTAGATGTGCGGGCAGATTAGAGCTGGCAATCGCTTCGTCAATGACAGTGCGTATAAATATCGAGGGGTCTGAAATCAACTGCAGATCATCAAGAGCCTTTATAAAGCTTTCCGCCGCCTGACCGACCATGACATCTGCGGTGTTTTTTTCACCCACTGTCGCTGAATCGTCCGCATTTAATGAGCGTTGCCCCGCCTCGATCAGCCAATGTGCAGGTGCCGATACAGGTGCGGACACTTCACTCACTGCTTTTTTCGAGCTGGAAGGCGCCGCATCCTCCTCCCCGCTACGTTTATTACGCGCTTTGGCGGTTGCTGCGTCCAGAGTCGATACACTATTTTGAGTGGGCTCAGGGAAGGTCGCTGAATCATTCTCTGGCCCAATCTCGAACTCACTTTGTGCGTCTAAACGGGCCAACTCGATGACATCTTGCAGATAATCCTGATAGGTCACAGTTCCCATTCCAGGTACAGACTGTTGCAGGATTGCCTCGATATCTTCTATTAGTTGTGGGTCATCAGAAGGGTCCAGATATTCCGACTCGCTGATACGATTTCTCACCGCGTCAGCAAATTCCGGTAGCTCTTCAAATATCTCATCAATGCCTTCGAGTGTTTTTTCAAAGATAAAAAACGCCTCATCCGGCGTATCGTCCGGTTCGGGAGCTACGCCTGCCAAAGGGTCAACCCAATCTTTAACGTCAGGCAGAAACCAATGGTTGTATAGATTCGTCAGCGCGACATAAAGGCTAAACGTAGCCAAGGAACGTCCCGGATTACGCTCAATCAAGTTACCCGTTTGACTCAACACCGCAACGCCCGAATCGAGTAAGCGGCCACTCATCCTGGCGAGCCAATCGCGCAATCGCTCTCCCAATACTGCAGTGTCTGGCAAGCTGGACCAAACCGAACCCTCGGCTGTCAGGTCTTTGTCCTTTTGATTGAGCATGACCACAACTTCATCAAGCTCGTCGGCATAGGCACTGCTCCAGGGAGTAATGCTGCTCAAGACCCGGTTGAAAATGTCGTCTACTTGCGCTGCGAATTGCCTTAATGTAGCCGGCGACAGAACCGTAATGGGCGTCGCATCGGATTGAGGTCCAGAAAAATCAATCGACGGCGCCTGCAAATTGCTGATCCCACCCTCAGTCTCGGGTTTGCCTGAAAAATCGAGCGGTCGGCCGGTTGATATATGGCTACTGTCCAGTTTTAAAGCGCCGAAAGTATCCAGTGCATTGCAGACGTACAAAAATTTACCTGCAAAACTCTCGGGTATACGCGGACCCGAGTTACCAGCGCTCGTGTAAAAGTTAGCGTGGGACTCAAAACGTTGAAAGTCACCCAGCAACGTCGGAGCGGGATCTTGTGGCTGGATTGGCTTCAATAACGGCTCAACGTTATCGGCTCCAGAGCGGACTTCCGACTTCAGCGGTCTGTTAAACCTCAGTGAAATCAATGCATCTGGTTTCCCTTCCATTGGCGCAGGTGAAACACCCTGATAACCGGGCTTGAACTGATCGCAGACGGCCTCGACCTTATCAACAAAGTGATCGTTTCCCGGCAATGTATTGCTAAATGCAGCGATCAACTCAGTCAGGTTCTTTAGCGCATCCTTGGGTGAAGGACGCAGTTCACAGTCGTCCTTGAGCATCAGCCACGCGCTGAAGAGATCGGCGTTAATGGAGCACACATATTGCCTGGTATCCTGGGTTATGCTCTTGATGGCTTCCCACTGTGCATCGGACACCAGATCTTTACCTGCAATTTTCCGGTCCCGAAGTGCGCTCGAAACATCCAGCCTGGACTGGATGTAATCGACAACACCCTTCGCGCCTTGGTCACTCGAAAACCTTGTTTTTTCTCCAAGCGCTGCTTGCCATTGACTCGGTGGAAGATGGCAGAGCACATCAACCATGTTCTTCAGTCTTGCCTTGCTCAGCGTCGATGGCCGCCGGATTGAACGCAGCATTGCACTGGCAAACAATCCGCTCATGGCCTTGCCGGTGTCCGTTTGCAGAATGCCGCTACTGAGCACATCGAGTATTTCCTGCTCCGGGAGCGTTGCGCTCGCCAGATATTGTTTGAGTGCTGCCCATCGCTGATCAAGATCGGCCTGATCGGCAAACACTGGCTTGAACGCCAATGAGGAGCAGTCGAGTACCGGAGGCGCGATGTCACTGTCCGGCGCAATACGAGCCGGCAAATGCTCGGTAACGGGATGTCGCAGGCGACCAGTACTGTTGCCGGCAGCCAGGACAGTATTTGAAGTTGAGGTTCGCGGCTGTGCCCCGACATTGGTTGTCGGGCGTGCCCACACGCCCCTGGTACTCGTAGAATTCAAGGCAAGTGGCATTTTTTCATTTCCGTCAAAGTTACGTTGATCAAGTTTATTCAGGCACCAGAAATACCTCTTTCATAAATCGCCTATTGTTTGACTCAAAGCCCCACCTGACCGAAGCTGGCAACTTTGCCAAAGCTTGCCAGCTTCCGGATTCTGCATGCCCAAGTCCCGCCGCAACCTGCTCATCAGCCTGTCTATCCTGTTTGCCATCGGCCTTGCGTGGGCGTTCCTGCGCAGTACGACCCCCGTGGTGCCGGAGGCGATCAAGCGTGGTTACAGCGAAGCACTGGCGGCAGCACGCAACGGGCAGCCGGGGGCCGCGCGGGTGCTTTACCAACAATTGGCGCGACCTGATATTTCGCCCAAGCGTCGCGTCTGGTTGCATGCCGAATTGCCCAATTACCCCAGTTCCGTCGCCCTGAAACTGTCGGATGCCGACTTGCAGCATGAGTCGCCCGATGTGCGCATTGCCGCGATCAAAAGTATCAGTGGTCTGGTACCCAGCGGTCAGCGCAGCCTGTTGCTGGGGCCGTTGCTCGATGACAGCGACCAGAACGTACGCTTCGCGGCAGTCAACGCATTGCTGGGGTTGTCACCGGATGATCTTGGCTTGTATTTCGGGCCGCTGGAGCAAGCCATCGATGCCTGGCAGCAAGTGCTGAAAAATGCACCACAAAGTGCGCAAAACGAATATCAGCTGGCCCGCCTGTATCTGCACAATGCCGAATTCAAGGAAGCCCAGCAGGCGCTGGATAACACCTTGCGCCTTGCGCCAGACAACCTGCCGGCGCTCGTGATGCAGATCGAAGTGCTGGACAAACTGGGCCAGAACGAAGCCGCCCGACAACTGCTGGCCAAACAACTCAAGGCGCAGCCCGACTCAGCCTACCTGCAACACGCCTTGGGGCTCTGGTTGCTGCATCACGACCAAAGCGAATTCGCCTTGCTGGGCCTTTCGAAAGCCGTAGAGCTGGAGCCGGACAACAAGGATTACCGCTATGACCTGGCAACCACGCTGCATGACGAGCAGGAACTCGAAGCGGCGCAGAAGCAGTTGCAGGAAATCGTCCAGCGCCACCCAAACGATCGCCGGGCGCGGGTGCTGCTGATCAATTACTGGAAGGAAAGCGGCCAGTTGCAGAACGTGCAGATTCTGTTGGCCCAACTCGAACAGCTTAATCCCGACGACCCGGCTTTGCAGCAAGGGCTTTGATATCCAGCGCAAATTTCGTTGAACCGTCGTCTCGGCCAAGGGTCAAGTGAAACAGGCAGCCCATAGTGGCACTCGTGCCAGTCTGCCTCGTTCCCCTTAGTCAAGAGAGGGCATTTTTTGTCTACATCCAACGAGTTGATCAGCGCAAAAGCCGCCACCGGTATCGAGGGCCTCGATGACATCCTCAGTGGCGGATTGTCCCGCGGCCACGTGTTTTTGCTCGAAGGTGAGCCCGGCACCGGCAAGACTACGGTCGCCCTGCACTTTCTATTGGCCGGCGCCCGAGCCGGCGAGCGCTCGTTGTACATCACCCTGTCCGAAACCGAGCGCGAATTGCGCCAGGGTGCGCGCTCCCACGGTTGGGAACTGGACGACAACGTCTATATCTTCGAACTGACGCCGCCGGAAAACCTGCTCAATGCCGAGCATCAGCAATCGCTGCTGTACTCCTCAGACCTAGAGCTGGGTGAAGCCACCCGGCAGATCTTCGAAGTGGTCGAACGGTTCAAGCCGAGCCGCGTGGTGCTCGACAGCCTGTCCGAGATCCGCTTGCTGGCGCAAAGCTCCCTGCGCTATCGCCGTCAGATCCTCGCGATCAAGCACTACTTCGTACGCTACGACGCCACCGTGGTGCTGCTTGACGACCTGACCACCGAATCCCTCGACAAAACCGTGCACAGCGTGGCCCACGGGGTGATTCGTCTGGAAGAACTGACCCCAAACTACGGCGCCGAACGCCGGCGTATTCGTGTGGTGAAGTATCGCGGGCAGAAATACCGTGGCGGCTTCCATGATTTCACCATCATGGGCGACGGCGTGCATGTGTTTCCGCGCCTGGTGGCCGCCGAGCATCGAGGCGCCTACTTGCGCCAACAGTTGACCAGCGGCATCAAGGCAATGGACGCCTTGCTCGGCGGCGGCATCGAAACCGGCTCCAGCACATTGATACTGGGCCCGGCCGGCACCGGCAAATCCCTGATCGCCATGATTTTCGCTTCGGCGGCCGTGGCCCGAGGCGAGAAAGCCGCGTTGTTCATCTTCGATGAAGAGCTCGGTTTGCTGTTCGAACGCATGAAAAACATGGGCATCGACCTGCAGGCGCTGCAAGACACCGGCAACCTGCTGATCGAGCAAGTGGACGCTGCCGAATTGTCCCCCGGCGAGTTTTCCCACCGCGTGCGGCGCGCCGTCGATGAAGGCGAGATCAAAACCGTGGTGATCGACAGCATCAACGGCTATCAAGCGGCGATGCCTGAAGAAAACGCCCTGGTCTTGCACATGCACGAGTTGCTGCTGTACCTCAACCGCAAGGGCGCCGCGACCTTCATGACCGTCGCCCAGCATGGTCTGGTCGGTGACATGCAGGCGCCAGTCGATATCACGTATCTGGCGGACACGGTGATTCTGCTGCGCTACTTCGAAGCGTTGGGCAAAGTGCGCCGAGCGATTTCGATCATCAAGAAACGAACCGGCAGCCATGAATCAACCATCCGTGAATATCGCATCAGCTCCACAGGCATGACCATCGGTGAACCGCTGGAAGCGTTCCAGGGCGTGTTGCGCGGCGTTCCGACTTACCTGGGTGCGAGCATTCCCTTGCTCGGGGATGAAGCGCCGTGATGCCTCAGCCAGCAACGTCCGAGCGCGCGATCATTCTCGCGCCGCTGGGACGTGACAGTCAGATTGCGCTGATGCTGCTCAAGGAGGCAGGTTTCGATGGGGTCATCAGTGCTGATCTGATTGGGCTGTGCACGGAACTGGAACAAGGCGCGGGTTTGCTGCTGATTTCCTCCGAAGCCTTGCTTGGCACTGATCTCCAACCGCTTTTAGTGCTGATAGAACAACAGCCGGCCTGGTCGGATCTGCCGATTGTGTTGCTGACGCATCACGGCGGCCCGGAGCAGAACCCCGCCTCACGCTTCGGCCCGCTACTGGGCAACGTCACGTTCCTCGAGCGGCCTTTTCATCCTGAGACCTTGGTCAGCCTGGTGACCACCGCCCTGCGTGGCCGACGACGACAGTATGAAGCCAGGGATCGGCTGGTGGACTTGAGTCAAAGCGAATTGCGCCTGCAAAACACCCTGGAAACCCTCGAGCAACAGGTTGAAGAACGCACCGCTCAACTGCGCCAAAACGAGGAAGTGCTGCGCCAATCGCAGAAAATGGAAGCGGTCGGCCAACTCACCGGCGGTATTGCCCACGACTTCAACAACATGCTGACCGGGATCATCGGCAGTCTGGAGCTTCTGCGTCGGCGCCTGAGCCGCGGCCGCACTGAAGATCTGGACAGTCTGATCGATCTGGGGGTGACGTCCGCCAACCGTGCCGCCGGCTTGACTCACCGGCTATTGGCGTTTTCCCGTCGCCAATCGCTGGATTCCAAACCCGTGGAAATGAACACCCTGGTGGTGTCCATGGGTGAACTGCTGCAGCGCAGCATCAACGAAAGCATTCGCCTGGACATGCAGTTGTGCGAGCAGTTATGGGTGGCCGAGGCCGACCCCAATCAACTGGAAAGCGCCCTGCTCAACCTGGTCATCAATGCCCGCGACGCCATGCCCGATGGCGGAAGGCTGGTGGTGCAAACCTCTAACCAGCGTCTGAACGCCGACTTCACCGAAGCCCACAGCAACCTCGAACCGGGGGATTACGTAGTGCTCAGCGTTACCGACAATGGCTGCGGCATGCCGCACAGCATCATCAACCGCGTCTTCGATCCGTTCTTCACCACCAAGCCGATCGGCCAGGGCACCGGTCTTGGCTTGTCGATGATCTATGGCTTCAGCAAACAATCGCGGGGCCACGTGGCGATTCAAAGCAAAGAGGGTGAAGGCACCACCGTGAACCTGTTCTTGCCGCGCTTCGGTGGCGAGCCACTGCAAGAAAGTCCGGTAGACAGCCAGCATCCGCTGTTCGCGCAAAACGGTGAAACGGTGCTAATCGTCGAAGATGATCCGGCGGTGCGGGTGTTGGTCAGTACCGTACTGAGCGAGCTGGGATACGCCTTCGTCGAGGCCGGCGATGCGGACGGCGCGATGCCGATTCTCGACTCGGGGCAGCGTATCGATCTGATGATCAGCGATGTCGGGTTGCCCGGCATGAATGGCCGGCAACTGGCGGAAATAGGCCGGCAGTACCGGCCTGAGCTCAAGGTTTTGTTCATCACCGGTTACGCCGAGCACGCGGCGGTGCGCGGTGGTTTCCTCGACCCGGGCATGCAGATGATTACCAAACCGTTCACCTTCGACCTGTTGACGGCGAAGGTGCGGGAGATGATCAGTGCCTGATCTTGTAGGAGCTGCCGAAGGCTGCGATCTTTTAACATCAAGATAAGGATCGCAGCCTTCGGCAGCTCCTACAGGGAATCAGGAAAGCATCTCTTCCATGATTTCCGCCAACACATCCAGGTCGAAAGGTTTTTCCAGGATCGGTGCCTTGGTGGTGATCGGGCTGCCCGTCTCACGGATTTCCTGCGGGTAACCACTGATAAAGATCACTTTGAGATCCGGTCGCAGTTTCACCGCGGGTTCGGCGATCTGCACGCCGGAGATTCCGCCAGGCAGCCTGAAGTCGGTAATCAGCATGTCCAGGTGCGGTTTGCTCGACAGGATATCGAAGGCCTGTTCGCCGTTTTCCGCCTGCAACACACGATACCCCTGCCCCGACAGGTAATCTGTCAGCACCATCAGGATTACCGGTTCGTCCTCGACGATGAGGACTACGTCTTGTGCATCTTCACTCATGGGAAGCCTTTGTTCGGTCTATAGCTGCTGATACGACCGTGGGGTCGATCAGAGGTTGCGTTTATCGGGCTGTTTTCCTACAGCGGCAGACAAACGCGAAACAGGGCGCCTTCGCCAATCCGGCTGTCGACGGTAATGGTACCGCCATGGGCGGTGACAATCTGTTCGGAAATAAACAATCCAAGGCCCAGCCCGGCGACCGCGTGTTTGGCCGACACCCGCTCGAACTGCTGGAAAATCCGCTGCTGGTTTTCTTCGCTGATGCCGATCCCGAAATCCCGGACCTCGACCCGCGCCTCGCCGTTTTCACTGTACACCTTCACGTTGATCGGGCTCTTGGCACCGTAACGCAAGGCGTTGGTCAGCAGGTTGGAAATCACCTGTTCAATGCGGAATTCATCCCAGTTGCCGATTACCGGTTGCCCGGCATCGAGGGAAACGGAGGCTTCGGCGGCCTCGATCTGTTGGGCAAAATTCTGTAACAAGCCACGCACCAGCGTCGACAGGTCGAACAGCGTCGGCCGGATCGACAACTTGCCGGTGCGAATGCGCGACACATCGAGCATGTCTTCGATCAGGCGGATCAGGCTTTTGATCTGCCGTTCGTCGCGATCGACCATGGCGTGCATTTTGTCGAGGCTGAACGCGGCGGCGTTGTCCCGCGCCAGGTGCATCTTGCGCAATTGGGTTTCGAGAATCAGGCCATTGAGCGGCGTGCGCACTTCGTGGGCGACGATGGACATGAAGTCATCGCGCATGCGCACGGCCTGCTGCAGTTCAAGCTGGGTGCTCTGCAATTGCTTGAGCAATTCTTCTTGCTCGCGGCGGCTCTGCTCCAAGGCTTCGACCTGCTGTTTCATGGCCTTGCTCTGGCGGTACAACTCGACGAACACGTTGACCTTGCTCTTGACCGCATGGATATCCAGCGGCTTGTGCAGAAAGTCCACAGCACCGCTTTCATAGCCCTTGAACGCATAGTTCAGCTCGCGGCCGGCGGCGCTGACGAACACGATCGGGATGTTCTTGGTCTTTTCCGTGCCACGCATCAACTCGGCCAGTTCAAAGCCGTTCATGCCGGGCATCTGCACATCGAGAATGGCCATGGCGAATTCGTGTTGCAGCAACAGCGACAAGGCTTCGTCGGCCGATTGCGCCTTGTACACGATGCGGTCTTCGCGCTTGATCAGCGCTTCAAGTGCCAACAGGTTCTCCGGCAGATCGTCGACGATCAGCAGTTTGGCCGGGATATTACTTAGCATGCGATTTGTTCCAGCTCGACAAGCAAACTGCCAATGTCGTTGATTGAGAGAATGCGGTCAGGCTGCTGGATGTCCAGCGCTGCCTGCGGCATGGTCGCGACCTGAGCTTCGTTGGGGTCCTGCACGATGGTCAGGCCGCCATGCCGCTTGACCTGCGCCAGGCCAAAGGCGCCATCGCGATTGGCGCCGGTCAGCAACACGGCGGCCAGGCGCGAGCCGTAGGCGTCGGCGGCTGATTCGAACAGGTAGTCGATGGCGGGCCGCGAATAATGCACGCGGTCCTCCAGGCTCAAGGAAAAACTGCGGTCCTGCTCCACCGACAAGTGATAACCGGGCGCCGCGAAATACAGTGTTCCGGCTTCAATCGACGTTTTGTCGCTGGCCTCCAGCACCGGCAGGGCCACGCGCCGGGAGAAGACTTGTGCCAACTGGCTGCGGCGCTCGTTCGGCAAATGCAGGACAACGATGATCGGCAACGCGAAACCTTCTCGCAGCCGGCCCAGGATATTGAGCAGCGCCTCTACGCCACCGGCGGAGGCACCGATCACGATCGCTTCTATGGAAGGCAAAGCTGTTGCACTGTTCATGTTTTGCGGTAGATCCGTTCTTGTTTGACCAACGGCTCGAACTGATTGCCGAAAGCCGAAAAATCCGGGGTTTCCTTGCTGCCCAGCACCAGGAATCCACGATGGCATAGTGATTCGTGAAACAAACCAAACGCACGATCCTGAAGTTTTTTATTGAAATAAATCAATACGTTACGACACGAAATTAATTGAGTTTCTGAAAATACGCTGTCGGTTGCCAGGCTGTGATCGGCGAAGGTCACGTTTTCGCACAACGACTTGTCGAAAATCGCGTAACCGTAAGCCGCCGTGTAGTAGTCGGCGAACGACCGCTGGCCACCGGCCTGCTGGTAATTGGAAGTGTAGGCGCGGACATTCTCCATCGAGAAAATCCCTTGCTTGGCTTTCTCCAGCGAGCGCGGATTGATATCGGTGGCGTAGATGATCGTGCGCTCGAGCAGGCCCTCTTCACGCAGCAGGATCGCCATCGAATAGACCTCTTCACCGGTGCTGCAACCGGCAATCCAGATCTTGATCGACGGATAAGTCTTGAGCAGCGGCACTACCTCGCGGCGTATCGCCAGGAAGTGCGAAGGGTCGCGGAACATCTCGCTGACCGGGATCGTCAGCAATTGCAGCAGCTGCATGAACGCAGTCGGGTCATGCAGGACTTTTTCCTGCAGGGCCGAGATGGTATTGCACTCGAACTGGCTCAGCGCATGACCCACCCGACGCTTGATCGACGCGCCGGAGTAATCGCGAAAATCGTAGCTGTACTTGAGGTAGATCGCCTCGATCAGCAACCGCAGTTCGATCTCACTATTGCGAGTCAGATTGCTCTCCACTAGATACGTTCCATTTTCGGTAACCACACACGAATCAGTGAAAACAGGCGATCCAGGTCGATGGGCTTGGCCAGGTAGTCATTGGCGCCCGCCTGCAGGCAGCGCTCCTGATCATCCTTCATGGCCTTGGCCGTCACCGCAATGATCGGCAGCTTGCGCCAGCGCGGGTCCTTGCGGATCTCGATGGTGGCTTCGAAACCATCCATCTCCGGCATCATCACGTCCATCAACACCAGATCGATGTCTTCTACTTCATTCAATCGATCAATCGCTTCCCGACCGTTCCGGCCGATGACCACGACTGCACCCTTTTGCTCCAGCGCACTGGTGAGGGCGAAGATGTTGCGCACATCGTCGTCCACCAGCAGCACCTTGCGTCCCTCGAAGACCTTGTCGCGGCTGCGCGCGGTCTTGAGCATCTTCTGACGCTCATGGGACAACCGGGATTCGACTTTGTGCAGAAAGAGTGTCACCTCATCCAGCAAACGCTCGGGCGAACGTGCGCCCTTGATGATGATCGAGCGTGAATACTTGCGCAGTTCGGCTTCTTCATCGCGGGTCAGGTTGCGTCCGGTGTAGACGATGACCGGCGGGAACGAGCAGATTTCTTCGGTGGCCATGCGTTTGAGCAGGTCGTTGCCGAGCATGTCCGGCAGCTTGAGGTCGATGATCATGCAATCGAAGATCGTGGTGCGCAGCAGGTCCAGCGCCTCTTGTGCGAAACCGACGGCGGTGATTTCGATGTCGTCGTCGCCGATCAAGCGTGAAATGCTGTCGCGCTGCAAATCGTCGTCTTCCACCAGCAGTACGCGCTTGACCTTCTGGGTCAATTTGGCTTCCAGGCGCGCAAATACATCCTTGAGTTCTTCACGGGTGGTCGGCTTGACCGCGTAACCGATGGCGCCCATGTGCATCGCCGCTTCCACTCGATCTTCGACCGAAATCACATGCACGGGGATGTGTCGGGTTTCGGCGTGTTCCTTCAGGCGTTGCAGCACGGTCAACCCGGAATGATCCGGCAGACGCATGTCCAGCAGGATGGCGTCGGGAATGAACTGCCGGGCCAGGTCGTAACCTTCGTCGGCGCCGTGGGCCACCAGGCAGTGGTAACCCAATTCATGGGCGAGGTCGTAGAGGATGTGTGCGAAGTTGGGTTCGTCTTCCACCACCAGAATGCAGCGCGTGCCAAACGGTGCCTTGGCGCGGTCATCGTTGAAACGCGGGATATCGACTTCGGCGATCAATGGTTTCAACTGCGTAGCGACAACGCTCGGCGCGGGTGCCGCCGGCAGCGAACGCATCGGCTCAATCGGGCCTTCGCCCGGCTCTACATATTGTTGCGGCAACACCAGGGTAAACACACTGCCCTGCCCCGGCGTGCTGGACACGCTGATCGAGCCGCCGAGCAACGCCGCAAGGTCACGGGAAATCGACAGGCCCAGCCC